>NZ_CP014841.1:1986000-2648000 GCF_001641285.1 Dyella thiooxydans | reverse complement strand
GTTGTTGGCCAGCGTCTGCAGGAACACCGCCAGCACCGCCAGCAGGAGGTAAGGCACCGCGTCCAGCAGGAGTGTCGCCAGGTACAGGCCCGGCTCCAGGTGCGTGTAGCCATGGGCGAGCTGCCATCCGATGCCAACCAGCGCCCCCAGGCCGAGGAAGCAGCCCACCACCGCGAACAACGCCAGCAGCTTGGCCAGTAGCGGTACGAGGTCAGGGACGGGGAAGGCGTCGCTGACCTGGGCCACGCCGGCGCCGCGCTCGCGCCACACCAGCTCGCCGGCGTAGAAGGTGATGATGATGTACAGCATCACCTGGAACCCGCCCTCCACGGTTTCCACCATGCGGTGGGTCACCGGATAGGTCGGCGTGCCGTAGAGCTGCCCCGACAGGGCGAGGATCGCCAGTACGTTGACCAGGGCCAGTGCCGCCATGACCACGAAGGGCACGCCGCCGAGCACCGCGCGGGTGTCGAAGGCCCATTGCGCCCGAAACTGCGCCAATGCGGCGCGCAGTCCCCTGGCCTGTTCGGTCTGGACGGGAGTCGACGACGCCGGCGCCAGCACGGGTGGTTCCGCACGATGCTTGCGCAGGGTCGGCTGCCAGCCGGTGCGGTCGGCGCGGAACAGGACCAGCGACGCGACGAACATCGCAGCACCGACGCCGCCCCACAGCAGTCGGTTGAACAGCAGCACGCCGGACACCGCCGGCAGGTCGTGGTTGAGCTGGTCGGCCGACCAGTAGCGCGTGACGATCGCCAGCGTGCGGCCGCCGAACGGGTCGAGGATGGCGGCCAGCCAGTGGTTGTTGACGTCGCGGGTGAGCAGGCCGGTCACGATCTGGAGCACGAAATACACCACCACGCCGATGTAGGCGGCGAGCAGCGAACGGGTAGTGGTGGCGATCAGGTAGAGCAGGCCGGCGATGAACAGCATTGCCGGCGCCACCATCACGCCCAGCGACCACAGGTAGCCTGCCCAGCGCGACGGTCCCAGGCGGGCGGCGTCGACCCAGGGCATCAATCCACCCAGCCACAGGCCCAGCGCGCACACGACGAGGATCCCCAGGCAGGCCAGGTAGCCGGCCACGAAGCGTCCGCCCACGTATGCACCGCGCGAGACCGGCGTGCTGAACATCAGCTCGGCCGTGCGCGCCTCGAAGTCGCGCAGCGCCGCACCAGCGACGAACAGCGTGACCAGGAAGATGCTGAAGACCGTCAGCACCGACATCAGCTTGACCGTCACCATCGGCGCGTTGCGCCAGACGTTGCCGGCGGCGCCACCCAGCGCGACCGCGTCGGTGCTGGTCAGGGTGAAGGCCATCGCGCCGAATACGGCGGCGACCAGCCAGAAAAGGGGCGAGCGCAACTGCTGTCGCCATTCGAAGCGGAAGATCTCGAGAAACATGTGCGTGTCCTGTGCGAGGCGTGGCATCCCGCGCTCAGGCGGCGCGGGTGGTGGCCTGCGCGCGCAGGCGGCCGAAGTACACGTCTTCCAGGTCGGGCGCCACGGCGACGAAACCTTCGCCGGGCGACTGGTCGGCCAGCACGTGGATCTGCGTGCGGCCGGCCAGCAGGCGGGTGGACAGGATGGTCATGCGGGCGCGATAGCCGTCCAGCTCGGCCTTGTCGATGGTGCGGCGCCAGACCCGGCCCTCCAGGCTGGCGATCGCCTCCAGCGGCTCGCCGGCCAGCAGCACCTGGCCCTGGCCGAGGATGGCCATGCGCGGACACAGGTCGGTGACATCCTCCACGATGTGGGTGGACAGGATCACCACGCAGCGCTCGCCGATCTCGGCCAGCAGGTTGAGGAAACGGTTGCGTTCCTCCGGATCGAGGCCGGCGGTGGGCTCGTCCACGATCACCAGCTTCGGCTCGCCGATCAGTGCCTGGGCGATGCCGAAGCGCTGGCGCATACCGCCGGAGAAGGTGCCGAGCTTGCGCTTGCGCACGTCCCACAGGTTCACCTGGCGCAGCAGCGCCTGCACCAGCTCCTGGCGCGGACCGCGCGCGGTGATGCCCTTGAGCACCGCGAAGTGCTCGAGCATGGCCTCGGCCGTGACCTTGGGATACACGCCGAACTCCTGCGGCAGGTAGCCGAGCAGGCGCCGGGTGGCCGGTTTGTCGGTCAGCAGGTCCTGGCCGTCGAGGGTGATGCTGCCGCTGTCCGGATCCTGCAGCGTGGCGATGGTGCGCATCAGCGAGGACTTGCCCGCGCCGTTGGGTCCCAGCAGTCCGAACATCCCGCGCGGGATGTCGAGCGACACCTCGCGCAGGGCGCGCACGCCGTTGGGATAGGTCTTGGACAGGTCGCGAATGGCCAGCATGGGGTCCCTCCTGCGCTGCGGATGCGGCGCCTGCGGGGCCAGCTTACGGTGGAAGAGCAGAGGCGGCATGCGCCCAAGGTCATGCCCATACGTCGGCGAACGGGCGTTATGACAACGTTTTCAGTGCCGTCCGCGGCCCGGCTTGGTTATCATGGAAATCTTGCCGCGGTCGCATCCCCGCGCCCCGTCCCCATCTGCAGGAGTCCCCATGGCCGACCTCAAAGAAGCACGCGTTCCGGATATCGGCGGCGACAAGGTGCCCGTGATCGAGGTGCTGATCAAAGTCGGCGACCGGGTGGAGAAGGAGCAGGGGCTGGTCACGCTGGAGTCGGACAAGGCCACGATGGAGGTGCCTGCGCCGTTCGCCGGCGTGGTGAAGGAAATCAGGGTCAAGCTCGGCGACGAGGTCGGCGAGGGCACCGTGATCGCGATGATCGAGGCCGAGGGCGCTGCCGCACCGGCCCCGGCGCCCGCACCGGTCGCCGCTCCGGCCAAGGCCGAGGCGCCCACGAAGAGCGCCCCTGCACCGGCCCCGGCCGCTGCGCCGGCACCCGCCACCAGCGGCGGCGTGCGTGAAGCCCGCGTGCCGGACATCGGCGGCTTCGACGCCGTTCCGGTGATCGAGATCCTGGTACAGGTCGGCGACCGCGTGGCCAAGGACCAGGGCCTGATCACGCTGGAGTCGGACAAGGCCACGATGGAAGTGCCCGCGCCGTTCGCCGGCGTGGTCAAGGAACTCAAGCTCAAGCTCGGCGACGAGGTTTCCGAAGGCAGCCTGATCGCGCTGATCGAATCGGCCGAGGGCGCGCCCGCCGCCGCTCCGTCCCCGGCACCGACGCCCGCGCCCGCGCCGGCCGCGGAGAAGCCGGCCCCGATCGGTGGCCGCGCGGTGCAGCCGGGCGTCGCGCCGGACGGTGACCCGCCGCCGCAGGCGCGCCCGCCGTTCGACGCGAAGATCGTGATGCCCGGTGACGCGCCGTATGCCAGCCCGGCGATCCGCGCCTTCGCGCGCGAGCTGGGCGTGGACATCCAGCAGGTGAAGGGCAGCGGTCGCGGCGGCCGCATCCAGCGCGAGGACGTCAGTGCCTACGTCAAGCACGCGCTGGCCTCGGGTGCGCGGCCGGTGCAGGGCGCGCCGGTGGCCGCCGGTGGCGGCCTCAACCTGCTGCCGTGGCCGAAGGTCGACTTCGCCAAGTTCGGCGAGATCGAGGAGAAGCCGCTCTCGCGCATCCAGAAGATCTCCGGCGCCAACCTCGCGCGCAACTGGGCGATGATCCCGCACGTCACCCAGCACGAGGACGCCGACATCACCGAGATGGAGGCGTTCCGCAAGGCGCTCGGTGCGGAGAACAAGGACCTGAAGATCACCCCGCTGGTGTTCCAGATGAAGGCGGTGGTGGCGGCGCTGAAGCAGTTCCCGCAGTTCAACGCCTCGCTCGACGAGACCGGCGAGAAGCTGGTGCTGAAGACGTACTTCCACATCGGCATCGCGGTGGACACGCCCGACGGCCTGGTGGTGCCGGTGATCCGCGATGTCGACAAGAAGGGCCTGCTCGACCTGGCCCGCGAGCTGGGTGAGATCTCGAAGAAGGCGCGCGACAAGAAGCTCGGCCCGGCCGACATGTCCGGCGGCTGCTTCTCGATCTCTTCGCTGGGCGGCATCGGCGGCACCGCGTTCACGCCGATCGTGAACGCGCCGGAGGTGGCGATCCTGGGCGTCTCCAAGGCCGCCATGAAGCCGGTGTGGAACGGCAAGGAATTCGCGCCGCGGCTGATGCTGCCGCTGTCGCTGTCCTACGACCACCGGGTGATCGACGGCGCGCTGGCCGCGCGTTTCGCCGCCTTCCTCGCACAGCAGCTGGGCGACATCCGCCGCCTGCTGCTCTGACCGGGGCGCCGGGTGACGGCCCTCCGCTCGAGCGATCCGCTGACCCAGGTGCGTGCCGCCGTGCCGCACACCTGGGAGGACGGCGTACGCCAGTTCAACGAGTGGATGAACGTCAAGCTGCTGGACATGAGCGGGGTGAAGGTCACCGTCGGCTCGCTGCTGGCGGCCGTGCTGGTGCTGGCAGTGTTCCTGCTGCTGTCCTCGATCGTCCGCCGCTTGCTGCGGCGCTACGTGGAGCGGCATGACAACCTCAACCTGTCCTCGGCGTACACGGTCGAGCGGCTGACCCATTACGTGCTGCTGCTGGTCGGCGTGCTGATGGCGCTGAACGCCTCCGGCATCCCGATCGCCAAGTTCACCGTGTTCGCCGGTGCGCTGGGCGTGGGCCTGGGCTTCGGCCTGCAGGCGATCTTCAACAATTTCGTATCGGGCCTGATCCTGCTGTTCGACCGCAGCCTGAAGGTGGGCGACTTCGTCGAGCTGGCCTCGGGCGTGCACGGCAACGTGCGCGAGATCCGCATCCGCGCCACGCTGATCACCACCAACGACGACATCGACATCCTGGTGCCCAACTCCGAGTTCGTCACCGGCCGGGTAGTGAACTGGACGCTGCGCGAGGCCGCGCGCCGGCTCAAGGTGCCGTTCGGCGTGGCCTACGGTACCGACAAGGAGCTGGTGAAGAAGGCCGCGCTGGAGGCTGCCGCCGCGGTGCCGTTCACCCTGGCGCAGGAGGGTCCACGCGGTCCGCAGGTATGGCTTACCGGTTTCGGTGATTCCTCGCTCGACTTCGAACTGGTGGTCTGGCTCGATGCGGAGGCGACCCGCCGCACCGGCTCGGTCACGGCCGCCTACAACTGGGCGCTGCATACCGCACTGGAGAAGTACGACATCGAGATCCCGTTCCCGCAGCGCGACCTGCATGTGCGCAGCTGGACCCGCCGCCCCGCGCCGGAACCGGCCGCACCGGCGGATCGACGCGCGGCGTCCGACGTCGCCGACAAAGGCAATGACGCCGCGCGCGACGTCACCGAACACATGAAGCCGTCCGCCGCGACGTCGCCCCGATTCCCCGAACCCGACCCGGGCGTCACCCGCTGACGCCCCGCACCGCAAAGGAAACACGCCATGGCCAACACACTCGAGATCAAGGTTCCCGACATCGGCGGTCACGACAACGTGCCCGTGATCGAGGTGCTGGTGAAGGTCGGTGACTCCGTCGCCAAGGACCAGAGCCTGATCACCCTGGAATCGGACAAGGCGACGATGGAGATTCCCGCCACCGCCGCCGGCGTGGTGAAGGAGCTCAAGCTCAAGGTCGGCGACGAGGTGTCCGAGGGCGCATCGATCCTGGTGCTGGAGACCGCGGACGCCGCCGCGTCGGCTCCGGCATCTGCTCCGGCGCCGGCGGCTCCCGCGTCGGCACCGACCCCTGCGCCTGCGTCCACACCTGCCAGGGCCCCGGCCGCCGCCGGTGCTTCCGGCCGCACGCCGGACATCGAGTGCAAGCTGGTCGTGCTCGGCTCCGGCCCGGGCGGCTACACCGCCGCGTTCCGCGCCGCCGACCTGGACGTGGATACGGTGCTGGTCGAGCGCTACGCCAGCCTCGGCGGCGTCTGCCTCAACGTCGGCTGCATCCCGTCCAAGGCGCTGCTGCACGCCGCCGCGGTGATCGACGAGGCCGAGGCGATGGCTGCCCACGGCGTCAGCTTCGGCAAGCCGACCATCGAGATCGACAAGCTGCGCGAGTTCAAGACCAAGGTGGTCGGCAAGCTCACCGGCGGCCTGGCCGGCATGGCCAAGCAGCGCAAGGTGCGTACGGTGCAGGGCACCGGCAGCTTCATCTCGCCGAACGAGATGGAAGTCCAGACGGCCGAAGGCAGCAAGCTGATCCGCTTCGAGTACGCGATCATCGCCGCCGGTTCGCAGGCGGTGCGGCTGCCGGCGTTCCCGTGGGACGACGAGCGCATCATGGACTCCACCGGCGCGCTGGAACTGAAGGACGTGCCGAAGAAGCTGCTGGTGGTCGGCGGCGGCATCATCGGCCTGGAAATGGCCACCGTGTATTCCGGGCTGGGCAGCGAAGTGACCGTGGTCGAGTTCATGGACCAGATCATCCCCGGCGCCGATGCCGACCTGATCAAGCCGCTGGCGCAGCGCCTGGGCAAGAAGCTCAAGGGCGTGCACCTGAAGACCAAGGTGGTCTCGGCCAAGGCCACCAAGAAGGGCATCGAGATCGGCTACGAGGGCGAGAGCATCCCCGAGACCACGCTGTTCGATCGCGTGCTGGTCGCCGTGGGTCGCTCGCCCAACGGCGGCAAGATTGGCGCGGACAAGGCCGGCGTGGCGGTGACCGACCGCGGCTTCATCAACGTCGACACGCAGATGCGCACCAATGTGCCGCACATCTTCGCCATCGGCGACCTGGTCGGCCAGCCGATGCTGGCGCACAAGGCCACCCATGAGGCGCGCGTGGCCGCCGAGGTGGTGTCCGGCATGAAGAGCCACTTCGACGCGCGGGTGATCCCGTCGGTGGCCTACACCGATCCGGAAATCGCCTGGGTCGGCGTGACCGAGCGCGAGGCCAAGGAGAAGGGCCTGCACGTCGGCGTCGGTAAGTTCCCTTGGGCGGCCTCGGGCCGCGCCATCGGCATCGACCGTACCGAGGGCTTCACCAAGCTGATCTTCGACGAGGCGACCCATCGCGTGGTCGGTGCCGGCATCGTCGGCCCGCATGCGGGCGACCTGATCTCCGAAGTGGCGCTGGCCATCGAGATGGGCGCCGAGGCCGGCGACATCGGCATGACCATCCACCCGCATCCGACGCTGAGCGAGTCGGTCGGCATGGCCGCCGAGGCCTACGAAGGCACCATCACCGACCTCTACATCCCGAAGAAGAAAAAGTAGGCCCGGTCGGCTCAGGGCCCTGCCGTCGCCGGAGGCGGCGGCAGGTGCATCCGGGCCAGCAGGGCACGGTAGCGCGGTTCCCCGGCCAGACCGGCGAACCAGCTGCTGAGGAACGCCAGCCCCAGGTCGTGGTGGCGATAGCCTTCCTCCAGCAGATCCAGCGCCTGCGCCTTTTCGCCCAGCATCATGTGCATGCTCGCCAGCGTGCTCGGCAGCACGTATCCATGGCGCGCGCGCGCCTCCAGCGCGGCCATGATCGCCCGGGCCCCGGCGGTATCGCCGCTGGCGGCGTGCAGGGTCCCCAGATACAGCAGGCTGCGTGAATTGCCGCCGGTCACCTCCACGGCACGCTGCATCAGCCGCAGTGCGCCGTCCTTGTCGCCGGCCTGCATGCGCTGCGCGGCCTCGCTGCTGAGGGCGATCCAGAAGTCCGGCTCGAGCTCGACCACCTTCGCCAGCCGCGCGCGGGCCTCGTCGGCGTGGTCGGCCATGCCGACGAACCAGACCACCAGGGTGTTGACCAGCGGCGAGAGCGGATCCAGCGCGGAGGCGCGGCGTGCCTCCAGCAGTGCTTCGTCATGCCGGCCGAGGTTGTTGAGCAGGTGCGCGAGGGCGAAATGCGCATCCACCAGGTTCGGGTCCAGCGCGATCGCGCGGCGCAGCGAGGCCTCCGACGCGGCCCAGTCCCAGTGGTACCAGAACTGATTGAAGCCGCGTGCGGCATATGCCTCTGCGCAGCTCGGGTCGATCGCCAGCGCGCGGTCGATCGCGGCGTCCGAGCGGGGAAATTCCACTTCCGGGTCACGGTCGGCGACCATCACCATGGTGCGCCGGGTCGCAGCCACGCCCGCCCAGGCCCGGGCACACCCCGGATCGCGGGCGATGGCCTGCTCGAACGAGGCCAGCGCGGTATCCAGCGTCCGCGGGTTGGGGCGGTTGAGCAGGTAGCGCCCGCGCACGTAAGCACGGTGGGCTGCCGCGTCTGCGCCATCGCACGGGCTGCTGTAGCCCGCGAGCGCGTAACGCTGGGCCAGCGCTGCGGCCAGGTGGCTGGCGAGCGAGTCCTGCATCTCGAAGACCCGTTCCGGCGTGGCGTCCACGGTCTCGGCCCAGACCGCCCGGCCATCGGGCACGGCGAGCAGGCGCGCGGTGACGCGCACCATGTGTCCGCTGCGCTGGACATGGCCGTCCACCACGAAATCCACGCCCAGCGCGATGCCGCTCTTCAGCGGGTCGGTCTGGCCGAGCGCCTGGGTCGTGCCCAGCGCCAGCACGCGTAGACGGGTGGCGCGGCTCAGGCGCGTGATCAGCGTCTCGGCCATGCCCATTTCCAGCATCGGATCGACGGTCTCGTTGTCGATCGCGCGAAACGGCAGCACGGCCAGGCTGGCCGGGGCGGGCGGCCCGGCGCGGCCAGCGCCAGGTCCGAGCAGCAGCACGCCAGCGAGGGCGAGCAGCAGCAACGTGGCGATCGCCAGCGGCAGGCGCCAGCGGCGGGGGCGCAGGGACGGTCGGCCCGTGTCCTCCAGCGCATGCGGCAGGCCGGATTCGTCGTCGTACGTGACTTCGGCCACGAAGCTGTAGCCCCGGCCGGGCACGGTCAGGATGAACTGATGGTCCCCACCGCCGGTGCCCAGGGCGCGGCGCACGACGGAAATGGCCTGGGTGAGGTTGTTCTCCTCGACGACCCGGCCGGGCCAGACCGCGGCCAGCAATTCGTCCTTGCCGACCACGCGGGGGCGCTCGCGAATCAGCAGCGCCAGTACGTCGAAAGCGCGCCCGGCGAGCGCTGCATCGGTGCCGTCGGGCGCCGTCAGCACGCGCCGGACCGGATCGAGCCGGTAACCGTGAAACCGCAGCTGCCGAGTGTCCGATGACATCCGCAAGGCCTGGAGAATTCAGGTTTATTCACGGGATTATGGAGCAATTTCAGGACGGTGGGGCGCAGGTTGCCGGTCGCGGAGGAAACATCCGCAACCCGAAAACCTTCAAGGAGATGCCGTCATGCGATTTCGTCTTTCCCTGACCGCCATGCTGCTGGCCAGCGCACTGGGCGCGTCCGCCACCCAGGCCCAGGAGCCGTCTTCGTTCCGCCTTCCCGTGTTCTCGCCGCGCGGCAGCGCCGTCGTCGGCCTGTGGCAGGTCTACGTGAGCGTACGTCCCTGCGCGGCGCCGACCGCTCTGCCGACCCAGTTCTTCGCCATCAATGCATTCCAGCTCGGCGGAACGCTGTCCGACGCGAACTCCTTTCCGCCGGCCTCGCGCGGCCCGGGCATGGGGGTATGGAGCTACGATCCGGTTTACGACAAGTACCACACGCGCATGCAGTTCGCACGATTCATCGATGGGGTCTTCGACGGCGTGCAGGACGTCCGGACCGACCTGACGCTGTCGCCGGATCGCCAGCACACCGTTGCCCGGGTGCACGCCCTGGTCCTCAATGTGGACGGCAGCACCCGCGTGGAACTGTGCGGGTCGGCCGTGGGGGACCGCCAGAACCTGTAACGGCCGGACGCGCCGCCGCGCGCGTGTTCCCCGATGATCGGGAAGCCCGCGCGTGCGCGGGCCTCCCGCCTTCGCTGCGGAGCCGTGCCTGTCTGCACGGTCAGGTGGGGTTTCCTGTCGGTGCCCCGCGGTTTTCGGGGAGCTCGAGGAAGCGGAGCTTCCGGCTCCGGTCGAGCTTCTTGATGGCCGCCTCGGCGCGCGAGGCGCTGGCGCGGTCGGCGAAGGGACGCCAGCCGACGAGCCGGCTGGGCGGGTTCGCCCGGGTATAGCGCGCGCCGCGTCCGGAGGCGTGGGCATCGTAACGGCGCCGCAGGTGGTTGGTGATGCCGGCGTACCACGCGCCGTTGGCACACTCGATCAGATACAGGCACCACTGGCCGGGCTCCGGCCACGCCCCCACGCCCGAGCCTTCGGTTGCGGCGGGGGCTGTCGGAACAGCGCTGGAAACGGTGCGGCTGCGCATGACCTGACGTCATAGCGCAGCCGGTGTCCCGGCGATAGCCCCGTAGGGCCCTTAGACCACCGTCAGGGTGACGTCGATGTTGCCGCGGGTGGCGTTGGAGTACGGGCAGACCACGTGCGCCTTCTGCACCAGGTCCTCGACCACGGCGCGGTCCAGGCCCGGGATGCTGATCTTCAGCTCGACCTCGATACCGAAGCCGGTGGGGATCGGGCCGATGCCGACGCTGCCCTCGATGCTGGTGCTGGCCGGCAGGGCGATCTTCTGCTGGCCGGCGACGAACTTCAGCGCGCCGATAAAGCAGGCCGAATAGCCCGCGGCGAACAGCTGCTCGGGATTGGTGCCGTCACCGCCGGCGCCGCCGAGTTCCTTCGGCGTGGTCAGCTTGATGTCGAGCACGTTGTCGGACGACACGGCACGGCCGTCGCGGCCACCGGTGGCCTTGGCGTGGGCGCGATAGAGGACGTTTTCGATGGACATGAGGGATCTCCTTTCTGGGGTGTGGCAGCAGGTGCTGCGGTTATGAGTAGTAGGCTATAAAATAGCGCGCGATATATATGGCAAATGCAAACGGTCACCCGCTCTGCGCCAGACGCCCGCGCAGGCGGTCGAGCCGGGTCTTCAGGTCGATCAGCTCGTCCAGCTCGCAGCCGGTGGCGCAGAAGATGGCTTCGGGCACTGCGCCGGCCTTGCGCTTCAGCGCACGGCCTTCCGCGGAGAGGCTGACCACCACCTGGCGCTCGTCCTCGGTGGAACGCTGGCGCTGTACCAGCCCCGCCGCTTCCAGCCGCTTCAGCAGCGGGGTGAGCGTGGCCGAGTCCAGGAACAGGCGCTCGCCGATCTGCGAGACGGTCACGCCGTCGCCCTCCCACAGCACCAGCATGACCAAGTACTGCGGATAGGTCAGATCCAGGTCCGCCAGCAGCTTGCGATAGACCTTGGTCATCGCCAGCTGCGCCGAATACAGCGAAAAGCACAGCTGGTGATCGAGCTGGAGCGGCGACATGGCGATGGTGCGTCGGGAGGACATGGCGCGCAATATACATAGCGCACTATTTAATAGCAAGAACTATCTTGCTCGCCGTCGTTCAGTACCCGGGGAACAGGTCGGCCTGGGTCGCCTCGTCGTCCGCGTCGATGAACCCGGACAGCCCCACCCCCACCAGCCGGTATCGCGTGTCCGCGGGGAGGTCGACGCGGGCGCGCAGCGCGCAGGCGATGTCTGCCAGCTCCCGCGCGGAAGCCGGGCGCACGGCTGGCGTCAGGCTGCGGGTGAGTGTCTGGAACTGCGCGGTCTTGAGCTTGAGCACCACCGTGCGTGCGACCCGTCCAGCCTCGCGCTGGTGCCCGCTCCAGGTCTTCTCGGCCAGCCGCCGGATATGCGGCTCCAGCGCATCGAGCGGCAGATCCTGCTCGAAGGTGTCCTCGGCCGACACCTGCACGCTCGGGCGCTCCGGTTGCACGGGGCGCTCGTCGATGCCCAGCGACAACTCGTGCAGGCGTCGACCCCAGCGGCCGAAGCGCTGCTCCATCTCGGCCAGCGGCAACGTGCGCAGTTGCGCCACGGTCTCCACGCCGAGCTCGGCCAGCCGCGCCTCCATCACCTTGCCCACGCCGGGCAACCGGCCGACCTTGAGCGGGAGCAGGAACGCATCGACCTGGTGCGGGCGCACCACGAACAGCCCGTCGGGCTTGCGGTGGTCGGAGGCGATCTTGGCGAGGAACTTGTTCGGCGCCACCCCGGCCGAGGCGGTGAGGCGGGTCTCCTCGCGGATCGCCGCACGGATCGCCTCGGCGGTGGCGGTGGCCGAACCCAGCCCGGTCTTGGTCGCGGTGACGTCGAGGTAGGCCTCGTCCAGCGACAACGGCTCGATCAGGTCGGTATGCCTGGCGAAGATCTCGCGGATTTGCCGCGACACCGCCTTGTAACGCGGGAAATCCGGCGGCACGAAGATCGCCTGCGGACACAGCCGCTCGGCACGCACCGCCGGCATCGCCGAGCGCACGCCGAAGGTGCGCGCCTCATAGCTGGCCGCGCACACCACCGAGCGGGCGCCACGCCAGGCCACCACTACCGGCTTGCCGCGCAGTTCCGGCGCGTCGCGCTGCTCGACCGAGGCGTAGAACGCATCCATGTCGACGTGCAGGATCTTGCGGGGCGGCGGGTTCACGGTGGCCTCGTGGCAGCGGCAGTCAGCCAGCGACCGTCTGCGCGCGCCGTCGCCGCCGCAGCTGCCACTCGAACGCGCCGAACGCGACGCTGCCCAGCACGAAGGGTCCCGCCGTGTAGGTCAGCCGGTAGCACAGGATGGCGGCCAGCACGTCCGGCCGCTGCACCTGGGGAAACCCCGCCAGCAGGATCGACTCGAACACGCCCAGCCCGCCAGGAGCATGGCTGACCAGTCCGGCCAGCACCGCCGCGACATAGACCGGCAGGAAATCGATGAACGACGGCGCGACGGCCGCCGGCAGCAGTACATGCAGGGCAGCGATGGCGCCACACATCTCCACGCCGCCGATCGCCATCTGCAGCCCGGCTGCGCGCGCGTCGGGAAACTTCAGCGCCCACCCGAAAAGCCGCAAGGTACGTGGTGAGCGCCCCAGCCACGCCAGCAGCCCGGCCAGCGCCAGCGCCAGACCCAGTCCCGGCCATCGGCCCCAGCCGTCGACGATCGTCGGCTGCCAGATCAGCGCGCCGGTGATCACCACGGCGAAGCCCAACCCCACCCCCATGCCGGCGAGGCCGACGATGCGCGCGGTATCGCCCGCACCGAGGCCCACGGCGCCGTAGATCCGATAGCGCACTGCGCTGGCGGTGATGGCGTGGAAGCCGAGCATGTTGCCGATCGCGTTGCACACCACGCCAGCGAACGCCGCCCGGCGCAGCGAGACCCGGCCATGCGCACTCAGCCGCGCCGCCTGCATCTCGAACGCGGCGAGCATGGCGAAGCTCACGCAGGTGGCGGCAGCCGAGGCTACGATCGCGCGCACGGACAGGGCTTGCCAGGCGGCGGCGAAGTCCCGCCAGCGCATCGCGTGCAGATAACGATGCAGCAGCCACGCGGCGCCCAGGAGTATCGCGACCGCGAGACCGGACGATCCCCAACGAAGCCACGGCGAACGCCGTTCCACAATCGTGTTCACCTGACGACTCCAGCCACCGCAGACAAGCTGTTCGGGTCGCCGCTTCGGTGAGGCGGATGGAGCGATATGTCGGGACGAGCCGCCGCGGGAGAGGGCATGGTGCTTGCCAGGCAGGGGAGTCGTTGATTCTAAACGGCTCCCACCCGGGATGGATCAGGGCATTCTCAGCGTCGTGATGGCGTGGGTGCGCGTTCCGGTTCAGCGGACACCCTGGTGGTCACCAGATATACCCGGATATCGGGTCGACCGCTGTGAATGGCGAGGGCTGCACCGTCGGCTACCACGATGTCCTGTTTCGGGCCAGCCAGGGCGGCGGCGATCGCGGCAGTGAAGGCGCGCGATTGCTGCTGGCGATGCCAGATACCGGGCAAGACCATTGCGCCGACCGTCATGGTCATGGCCAGCCCGGCGCCGATCAGGGCAAGACGTCTGGAGCGATGCCGATGCGGCGCGCTGTCGGGCTGCTCCGAAATGGCGGCCTGCAAACGCCGCAGGCCACCGCCCGGGGGCTCAAGCCATGGCAACAGGGCGTGTGGCTCATGCATGGATGGTCAGCTCCATCAGCTGTTTCAGGCGCGCTCGCGCTGCGTACTTGCGCGAGGCTACGGTGCCGGCTGGAATGCCGAGTACCCCGGCGATCTCGGCATCCCGGAGCCCGGAAAATTCGGAAAGCAGCAGCACCTGCTGCGATACCCGCGGGAGTTGTCGCAGGGCGCGGTGCAACTGCCGCGTGGCGAGGAAATCCTGCTCGCCCTGCTGTGCCAGCATCCCCGTATCCTCACTCAGCGGTTCGAAGCGGCGCAACGCACGCCAGCGCAGACGGTTCTTCGCAAGGTTGAGCGCCGTGGTCCACACCAACGCGTCCAGCGTCGTTGGCTCGACGTTGTCCCGTCGCTCCCATATCCGCAAATAGGCGTCATGGATCAGGTCCTGGCAGTCCTGTGTCTGCCACAACTGGCGATATAGGACGTTGAACAAAGGTTTCTCCAACCGGCGGTAGCTGGCATAAAGCGCGTCCTCGCGCAGAGCCACGGGCGCGGCTCAGTGTGCAGCTGCGGCATCGACGCGCAGCACCAGCAGGCGCAGCGTGGCGCCTCGGGTGCATGGCGAAAGGCTCTGCTGCACGATGCGGGTGCCCTTGATCGGCTCCGCGTGAGGGCATGGCATCGGCGCCTGGCCGAGTACGATGGTCTGGCCCAGACGCGCATCGAGTCGGGTGGAGAGCTTCCGGATACCGGAATCATGGCTGGCATGGTCCTCGTAGTTCACTTGCAGGTCGACGGTATCCCCTTGGGCAGGGCTGGCCTCCAGACCGAACACCTTGCCGTCGCCCCCGCTCAGGACCGCACGGTGGTCGTAGCCCAGGGTGTTCGATACCGCCTGGTCGAGGCGGAAATGCATCGGCCCCAGCGCTTGACGAAGCGGTGCCAGCGCTGGTTCCAGTGCCTTGAGCTGCGGATCGTCCTTGCTCTCGCCGGCGTTGCCGTCGATCACCCAGAAACGGGCCTGAAGTAGCGATTCGCCGCGATTCGCTGGCGCTTTCTCGAGGGTTGCCAATGCAGCTCCGATCGAGGCTTGCGCCGAGCCTGGCGCGTAGACCAGCAGTTTGTCCGGTGACGGGGCCGTAATCCGCGCCGTGCGGATGTCGAGCACGCCGCCGAGTGCCGAGGCCAGACGCGGTGCCTGTGATGGCGCCACCGGGTAGATCTTCAGCGTCATCTCCGATGCCTGTGCCGGAGCGCCGCCGGGGTGCGCCTGGCAGCCTGCCAGCAGTGCAAGAACGAGGGCGGCTGTCCATCGATACAACATCATGCGGGCTCTCCTTGGGGCCGCTCCCGTGCGGCCTTCTGGGATGTTTACACGTGACGCCGGAATTCCTTCACATGCCCGGACGGCGATGCCCGGGCCGCACAAACCGGAAGCATCGTGTCAGGCTATGCGTTCTCGTCATCGTTCGCTGATCGCCCTATTCATGACCCAAGAGTCCACCGCTCCGTCCTACCTGCGTCGCCTGGGTGTATGGGATGCCGCATCGATCGTGATTGGTGGTGTCATCGGCGCGGGCATCTTCCGTACGCCATCGACCGTGGCCGAACGCACGTCGGCCGGATGGCAGGTGCTGCTGCTATGGGGGATCGGCGGCCTGCTCACCCTCGCCGGGGTGCTCTGCTATGCCGAGCTCGGCGCGCGGCGCCCGCAGGCCGGCGGTACCTATGTCTACCTGCGCGAAGCGTTCGGCAAGCTGCCGGCGTTCCTGTTCGGCTGGACCATGGCGCTGATCAACTATCCCGGCAGCGTGGCTGCCGTGGCCACCACGTTCGCCGACTATTTCTGCGCCGCGCTGGGTTTTCCGGCCGGCTTCATCAAGCCGGTGGCGGTGGGGGCGATCGCCTTCATCGTCGGCATCAACTTCTTCGGCATCCGCGCTGGTGCCTGGGTGCAGAACCTGTTCACCGTGCTCAAGCTGGCCGCGATCGCGCTGCTGGTGGTGGTGGGACTGATCCTGGCCCGTGGCCACCTCGGCGGCGCGCTGGCGGCGGATCCGGTGCACCCGGCCTCGGCGGGGGCCTTTCTCGGGGCGCTGCTTCCGGTGCTGTTCGCCTACGGTGGTTTCCATTACCTCAACGACCTGGCGGGCGAAGTGCGCGAGCCGCAGCGCACCTTGCCGCGGGCCCTCTCGCTGGGCATGGCTGGCGTGGTGGGCAGCTATCTGCTGGTCAACTTCGCCTATCTGGCGGGCCTCGGTCATGCCGGTCTGGCCGCCAGCTCTGCGCCGGCCGCCGACCTGCTGCGCAACCTGATGGGACCCAGCGGCGCGACCCTGATGGCCGTGGGCATCGCCTGCTCCACTTTCGGCTACTGCGCGATCGCCATTGCCGGTGGCGCGCGCGTGCTTCAGACCATGGGCAAGGACGGCATGTTCTTCAGTGCAGTCGGCCGGATCGACCGCACCAGCCGGGCTCCCCAGGTCGCACTGGCCACGCTGGGCGCGTGGGCGATCGTGCTGACCCTCTCCGGCAGCTTCGGCCAGTTGCTGGACTACACCACGGTCGGCGAGTGGCTGGCGCATGCTTTCGGCATCGCCACGCTGTTCTGGTACCGACGCCATCTGGCGCAGGAGCCGTCGCCCTACCGGGTGCCGTTCTACCCGGTGCTGCCGCTGCTGTTCGTCGGCACCGTGCTCGGCGTGATCGTGGTGACCTCGATCCATGCGCCGCGCGATGCGGGCATGAGCCTGCTGATCATCGCGCTGGGGGTGCCGGCCTTCTATGGCTGGCGCTGGCTGGAGCGCCAGAGCAACGGCTGACGTTCCGTCGCCACTCACCTCTGCGCTACGCTGGGCGGGCCATCATCCAGGGACGGGGCGTGCATGGCATCCACTTGGAGAACGTGGAATGGGCAGCTTGTTCGGAGTCATCGCGGGCATGAGCCTGCTGGCCGTATTCGTGGTGATCGGACTGGGCCTGCTGATCGCGGCCCTGCTGCAGGCCTTGTCGTTTCGCTGGGTGATGGGCTACATGCCCTCGCTGCTGCGCTCCTTCGGCGCGGTAGTGCTGACCGCAGCCAGTTCCGCCGTGGCGCTCGGCCTGGCACGCGCGATCGGTGGCGACGGCCGCCTGCTCGGGCTGGTCGTGCAGTTCCTGATCGGTGCGGCGATGGTCAACCTGCTGCTGCCGGGACGTGAAGGACAGCGCATCGGCTTTCCGAGGGCCAGCCTGGTCCAGCTGGTCTACACCGGCTTGTGCATTGTCGCGGGGCTGGCGCTCGGTGTGGCCATGGTGACGATGCTCGGCGGCATGACGGCATCGATGCACGGCTGACGCCGCGCCGGGGGTTGGGTCAGGCCAGGCTGGTGGCGATGCCGAAGGTCACCGCCATCACCGTCGCCACCGCCAGGCAGGCGCTGGTCGGACGGATACGGCGGGCATCGCTGCGTGGGATCAGTCGCCAGAGCAGGGCCGCGCCGAGCAGCATGTCCACCACCAGTGCGATGCGAAGTCCGCCGGAGGCCAGCAGCGGAGCAAAGGGCGGACGCACGTGGCCCTCGTACAACGCCACGCCGGCGACCATCGCCATGCCGGCCAGCGTCCACAGCAGGCAGGCGAGATACACACGGTTGAACACCACGTTGGCGCGCTCGATCCAGCGCAGCACAGGCCAGGCGATGAGGGTGGCGAAGAGGGCGAGGATGGAGCCGTACAGCACCCACCAGACGAGGGTGCTCAGCAGGGTCAGCAGCGTCATGGAGAAGCCCTGAACCCGATCCGGCGAAGCAGTTTTTCCATCAGCCACGCAGGCCCGACCAGCAGGTAGGACAGGTCGGTGAGGAAGCTGGGGCGGCGCCCTTCGTACATGTGGCCGACGAACTGGCCGATCCAGGCGACCACGAATACCGCGATCGCCAGCCAACGCAGCTGGGCGGCGCCGAGCCGGTTGAACAGGAAGCCGGTGAACACGGCCAGCACGGCGAAGGCCAGCAACAGGGCGATCCCCAGCCGGTGCGAGCGCTTCCAGTACCAGGCGAAGGCCGCCACCATGACCAGTACGGCCCACGCACCAGGCTGCAGGAAGCGCGCCGGTACCGGAATCGTCCACAGCAGTGCCGTGACGCTCCAGACGATCGGCGGTACGCAGAGCCAGTGCAGGCGCTGGTTGATCGGGTTCTGGTGATCGGCGCTGTAGCTGTCCAGCCAGTCCTGCATGGTGCGCATGGCGTACCTCCCCCAGGTTGCTTCAGTCGATGGTGATGCCGGCCAGCCGCTGCAGCGCCTCGGCGTACTTGGCCGAGGTGCCGGCGATCACCTCCGGCGGCACGTGCGGGCCGGGCGCGGTCTTGTTCCAGTCCAGCGTTTCCAGGTAGTCGCGCACGAACTGCTTGTCGTAGCTGGGTGGGCTGATGCCCACCCGGTACTGGTCGGCCGGCCAGTAGCGCGAGGAGTCGGGCGTGAGCATCTCGTCCATCACGTACAGCTTGCCGTCCTCGTCGGTGCCGAACTCCAGCTTGGTGTCGGCCAGGATGATGCCGCGCTCGGCGGCATAGCCGGCGGCCCAGCGGTAGATCGCCAGCGTGGCCTCGCGGACCTTGTCGGCCAGCTCGCGACCGACCGCGTCGACCACCGCATCGAAGCTCACGTTTTCGTCGTGGTCGCCCACGGCGGCCTTGGTCGACGGGGTGAAGATCGGTTCCGGCAACTGCTGCGCCTGCTTCAGGCCTGCCGGGAGGGCAATGCCGCAGACGGCGCCGGTGCGCTGGTAGTCCTTCCAGCCCGAGCCGATCAGGTAGCCGCGGGCGATCGCCTCCACCGGCACCGGCTTGAGCCGGCGGGTGACCACGGCGCGCTTCGCGTACAGCGCCAGATCGGTGCCGGCCGGCAGCACCTCGGCCAGCGGCACGTCGAGCAGGTGGTTCGGCACCAGGTGGGCGGTCTTGCCGAACCAGAAGTTGGAGATCTGGGTAAGCATCTCACCCTTGCCCGGGATCGGGTCCGGCAGCACCACGTCGAACGCGGACAACCGGTCGGTGGCCACGATCAGCAGGCGGTTGCCAGTCAGCGCGTAGACGTCGCGCACCTTGCCGCGATGGATCAGCTCCAGGCCGGGCAGGTTCGATTGGGAAAGGGTGGTGGGCACGATTCGGTTCCGGGTAGGGCGGGCGCGGCATAGTGTAGCGGGTGCGCCGGGTCGCACCGCGCGGCCGGCTGCTAGACTGACGCGTCTCCAACCCCATGTGTTGCCGATGCGAAACGTCCTGATCGTGGCGCTGGGCCTGGCCGCTGCCGCCACGCCGCTCCGGGCCGAAATGCCCCCGAAACCCGCCCGCCTCGGGCTTTGCGCCGCCTGCCATGGCGAGCACGGCATGGCGCAGATACCCGGTGCGCCGAATCTCGCCGGCCAGCGTCTGGACTACCTGCGCGAAGCGCTGCGCCAGTACCGCGATGGACGCCGCAACGTGGCGCTGATGAAGGCCGCCATCGGCCCGATCAGCGACGAGGAACTGGACCAGCTCGCCCGCTGGTACAGCGCGCAGACGCCGGTGGCGCCAGGCCCATGAGCTACACCTATACGTTCTGGCTCGCGGTGGTCGGCCTGTTCCTGGGCCATGGCCTGCCCGGTGCGATCGTCGGCGCGCTGATCGGTTTCGTGCTCGACAACATGCGCTACAGCCAGCGCCGCAGCGCGGTGCCGGAGGCCGGTGGATTCATTCGTCCGTTGTTCGAGCTGCTCGGGGCCGTGGCCAAGAGTGACGGCCGCGTGTCGGAGGCGGAGATCGCCATCGCCGAGCGGCTGATGACCCGCATGGGCCTGGAACAGGGCAAACGCCAGGAGGCGATCGCCAGCTTCAACCGCGGCAAGGCGCCGGAATTCGACGTGACCCGGTCGATCCACGAGCTGCGCGACTGGGTCGGCCTGCGCCGCGACCACGCCTTCCCGGTACTCGACGTGGTGATCGAGACGGTGCTGGCGGAAGGCAATCCGCCGCCGGAGAAGATGGCGATCCTGCGCCAGCTGGCCTTCGCCATGCGGGTCAGCGACATGGAACTGATGGCGCTGATGGCGATGAAGGGTTACGCCTGGAATGCCACGGGTGGCGGCCCGCGCGGTGGCCACGGTGGCGGCGGCTACGTGCCGCCCCAGCGAAGCAATCGCGGTCCCGATCCCTGCGCGGTGCTCGGCATCCCGCGTGACGCCGACGAGCGGGCGATCAAGCGCGCCTACCGCAAGCTGATTTCCGAGCACCACCCGGACCGTCTCGGCGACCTGCCCGAAGACATGCGCAGGCAGGCCGAAGCGCGGGCCAGCGAGATCAACGCGGCCTACGAACGCGTCAAGGCCGAGAAAGGCTTCAAATAAGCGGCAGCGTAGGAGCGCACCTTGTGCGCGAAAAGCCTACGAAGAGGTAACGCCGCACGTTCCGGTCGCGCACAAGGTGCGCTCCTACAGAGATCAAGCCATGAGCAAGCAGTCCCCCATCATCGCCCCGTCCATCCTCTCGGCCGACTTCGCCCGGCTCGGCGAGGACACCGCCAGGGTGCTCGCCGCCGGCGGCGACTGGGTGCATTTCGACGTGATGGACAACCATTACGTGCCCAACCTGACGATGGGGCCGATGGTGCTCAAGGCGCTGCGCGACTACGGCATCAGCGCGCACATCGACGTGCACCTGATGGTCAAGCCGGTCGACCGCATCGTGCCGGACTTCGCCAAGGCCGGCGCCAATTCGATCAGCTTCCATCCGGAAGCAAGCGAGCACGTCGACCGCACCATTGGCCTGATCAGGGAGGCTGGCTGCCAGGCCGGGCTGGTGTTCAACCCGGCTACACCGCTGAACTGGCTCGACCATGTGCTGGACAAGCTCGACTTCGTGTTGCTGATGTCGGTGAACCCGGGCTTCGGCGGGCAGAAGTTCATCCCCTCGGCGCTGGACAAGCTGCGCGAGGTGCGCCGCCGCATCGACGACAGCGGCCGCGCGATCCGGCTGGAGATCGACGGCGGCGTGAGCGCCGACAATATCGGCGCCATCGCTGCGGCCGGCGCGGACACCTTCGTCGCCGGCTCGGCGATCTTCAATGCTCCCGACTACGCCGCCGCCATCTCGGCGATGCGCGCCGCGATCGGCTGAAAAAGAAATCCCGGTGCCGGGGCACCGGGAAAAGCGTCGCGGGACGCGTTCAGGGAGATCACCTGGATGGACGTCGCGCTACCGCCGGCCGCTTGGCCAGGCGGAAGCGTTCCACGGCCTTGCGCGACGTCATCCGCCGAATTGGATCGGTACGGTGCGAAATGGTTCCGGTCCGTTCATCTTTCTGCAGTCGCCCAAAAAAAGCTCCCCTCGTCGAGGGGAGCAAGAGGAACGTCCATGGAGGGCGGGTCAGAGCGGGTGCCAGTCCGGATCGGGCTCCTGCCCCCGGTCTCCCATCGCGCATCCCTGCGCGGCCGGGAGTGGCGAGCCATCCGTGGCGAAGAGGGCGACCTGGTGATGTGAATGGCTCATGGCGGATCTCCTCAGTGCAGTGCCATCAGCAGTCCGAGCACGAGCCCACCAACCGCTAGAATCACGCGCAGCGGCTCGAAACCGCGCAGCTCGGCATCGCGGTCGGTGTTTTCGTCAAGCGTCTTGGTCATGTCGGATATCCGTTGGGCGGTTGAGGCGTATCTGGCACCCCAAGCCCGGCGAGACGGCGGCGGCGGCGGGACTTTCACCCGATGACTTCGGGCAATTTGCGGGCGGCCTCGGCCAGCAGCTTGCGCATACCTGCCGCGCCATGCACGCTGCGCGCCACACGAATCCGGATTGCACAGGGAAACTGCCATGGGACGCAGCGTCGCCATCGTCGAGGACGAACCGCTCATTCGCGCCAACTACGTCGAGGCGCTGAACCGCTTTGGCTATGACACTCGCGGCTACGGCTCGCGGCAGGAGGCATCGAGCGCCTTCGCGATGCGCCTGCCGGAGCTGGTGATCATCGACATCGGCCTGGGCGATGAGCCCGAAGGCGGCTTCGACCTGTGCCGGGAGCTGCGTGCCAAATCTGACACGCTCCCGATCATCTTCCTCACCGCGCGTGATTCGGATTTCGACGTGATCTCCGGCCTGCGGCTGGGGGCCGACGATTACCTCAGCAAGGACACCAGCCTGCATCAGCTTGCGGCGCGCATCGCTGCGCTGTTTCGCCGCATTGCCTCGCTGCAGGCGCCGGCCGCGAGCGAGACGGTGATCGAGCACGGCCCGCTCAAGCTCGAGTCCGAGCGCATGCGCATCACCTGGAACGGTGAGGAAATTCCGCTCACCGTCACCGAATTCTGGATGGTGCACACGCTGGTGCGCTTCCCCGGTCACGTGAAGAACCGCGACCAGCTGATGCGCGAGGCCGAACTGGTCGTCGACGACGCAACCATCACCTCGCACATCAAGCGCATCCGCAAGAAATTCGTCGCGGTGGCGCCGGAGTTCGACGCGATCGAGACCGTGCATGGCGTGGGCTATCGATGGAAGCCGTGAGGCGCTGGTGGCTCGTGCTGGCGGTCGCCTTGCTCCTGGCTGGCCCGGCGCTCGCCGGCGAACCGGTCGTGGCCAGTGGACAGGCCGATGGCGCCACAGCGGCCTGGACCCTCATGGCACGGACCCCGGACGGTTGGACGGCCGACTGCTGCACCTACGCCCGCGCCATTGGCGTGGACGCGGTGGTGTATCGCGGGGAGTGGAGCGGCGAGCCGCAGCGGGTGATGGTGCTCAACGCGTGGCCGGCCAAGCTGCCATCGCTGGACGCCGAATTGGCGGCTGATCGATCCGGCTACCTGCACCGCGATCCCACGGGGCGGGCGCTCAGCCTGCCGATCGCTCATCCCTCGATGCACTGTGCGGCGAACGTCTACGAAGGCAGCGACCGCGTCGACGACATGGTCGTGTTCTGCGACCCGGGCAAGGCCTCCGGTATCCGTTTCAGCTGGTCGATGACGCTGGCCGCCGACGATGGCCAGCGCCGTGCGCTGCTGGATGAACTGCTGGCGGTGGTCCGCAGCACCGTCTACCGGCGCGGGGCGACGCAGCCGACGGCGGCCAGACATTGATCGTGCACCAGGCATGACGCTTCGCCGCAAGCTGCTGCTGGTTGCCCTCTGCACCCTGGCGCTGCCGGTGGCCGGCTGGCTGTACGTGCGGCAGATGGAGAACCTGTTGCGTGACGGCCAGGCGCAGGCACTGACCGCTTCGGCACGGGCGGTGGCGCGCAGTCTGGCGGTCGCGGGGGCAGGCCTGCCGGAGGGCGATCGGGCCTGGTACGTGCAGCCCGCCCAGACACCGATCACGGTCGACGGCTACGGCGATGACTGGGCGCCACTGACACCTTGGAGCCAAGCGGTGGGGGCGCGCGGCAAGCTGCTGCTGGCGCAGGATGCCAGCGGCCTCTACCTGTGGCTGGACGTGCGCGACAGCCGGCGTACCCGCGCCGACATCGGTGATCCGCTGGTGCTTCGCGCCGATCACGTGGTGCTGGCCCTGTCCCGGGGCGATCTGCAGCGACGTTACCTGCTGGCCAGTTCCGGCCCGGGCCCGGTGACTGCCCAGGCGCTCGATCCGCCGGTCGCCGGGCTGCCGGACACGTTCGCCGCGCAATGGCAGGAGGACGGCAGTGGCTACCGCATCGAGCTGCGTCTGCCGGGTTCCGCCGGCATCACCGGGCTGGGCGTGGGCGTGTTCGATCCCGCCGATGGCGGCAGTCCTCTGGCGGTCGAGCAGCGCCCGCTGCTGGCCTATTCCGATGCACTGTCGGCCGAACTGGCCCGCCTCGCGCCGGACGATGTCTATGCCCGCGTGCTGTCGCCGCAGGGGTGGCTGATGGCGCGCAGCGGGCGGTTGCGGCCGGAAGGCGACGGCAGGCAACCGGGTTGGTTCGCGGCGCTGATCTACCGCTCGCTGCTGGCTGACCGGGTACAGGCGGCGGAACCATGGATGCAGGACACGCCTCGGCTGGAATCGCCCGAGGTCGCCCAGGCGCAACACGGACAACCGGCGGCGGTCTGGCGGGAGGGCGAGACACGCGCTTCGGTGGTGCTCGACGCAGCCGTGCCGATCGAACGCGGCGGCAAGGTGCGCGGCGTGCTGTTGCTGGAACAGACTAGCCGGGCGGTGCCGCTGCTGGCGAACCGGGCCTTGTTCGGCCTGCTGCTGACCAGCTTCGCCGTGCTGTTGGTAGCCGGTGGCATCCTGCTCGCGTTCGCCACCCGGTTGAGCCTTCGACTGGGCAAGCTGCGCGATGCGGCGGAGCGGGCCCAGGCGGCCGACGGTCGCCTGGACGGCCTGTTCCAGCGTGGCCGCTTCCCGATGAGCGACGCGCCGGACGAGGTCGGCGATCTCGCGCGCAGCTTCGAGAAGCTGTTCGAGGCGGTGGGCGGCTATACCGACTATCTGCGCACCCTGGCATCCAAGCTCTCGCACGAGCTGAACACGCCGATCGCGATCGTCAAATCCTCGCTGGACAATCTCGAGCATGCGCTAGAGGCCGACGGTGGCGTGTCCGCGGATGCGGCGTCCTATCTGGCGCGTGCCCGCGACGGCACCGCCCGGCTGGGCATGCTGGTGCGGGCGATGAGCGAGGCCAGCCGGATGGAGCGCGCGATCGCCGCCGCCGAGCCGGAGGACGTGGACCTGCGAGAGGTGGTGCGCGGCTGCGCCGAGTCGTACCGGACGCTGGCCGGCACGCGCCGCTTCGACTGCGAGTTGCCGCCATCGCCGCTGCCGTTCCACGGCGCTCCCGAACTGATCGCACAGGCGCTGGACAAGCTGTTCGACAACGCGCTCTCGTTCACCCCGGCGGACGGCTGGTTGCGGCTGGAGCTGCGTCCGCTCGATCGCGGCGCGGAGATCACCCTCGCCAACCAGGGGCCGCCGCTCCCGGAAGCCATGCAGGGGCGGCTTTTCGATTCCCTGGTCAGCCTGCGCGACAAGGCCACGCCGGGCGACGCGCCACATCTGGGCCTGGGTCTGTACGTGGTGCGGCTGGTGGCCGAACGACACGGTGGGCAGGCGCTGGCACGCAACATCGAGGACGGGCAGGGCGTCGCCTTCACCCTGCAACTGCACGGGATGCCGCGCGCGCGGCTATAGCGCAGGCTTGTCCAGGTGGAAACGCACCGGTACGCGGGTGCTCGCCGTGGTGGCGTGACCGTCCGGTCCCAGTGCGCGGAAGCGCCACTGGCGGGCCGCCTGCAGCGCGGCCGCATCCAGTTCCGCGAAGCCGCTCGACTGCGCCACCCGGATGTCCAGCGGGCTGCCGTCCGGGCCGATCGTGAAGGCCAGCAGCACCGTGCCCTCGTGGCGCTGGCGTACGGCGTCTGCCGGGTATTTCGGCGCGGTCCTGCTGACGATTTCCACGCTGGCCGCACCCGGTGCGCCGCCATAGGTGAGCGCCCAGCCGCCATCGCTCGGCTGCAGGCGCACCCGGTAGTGCTCGGCCGGATTGCACGAGGTGCCGGGGCTCTCGCAGCGCTGCACCGTGTAATCGAGCTGGCCTTGTGCGTCGAGGGAAAAATCGAGCCGGGTGTGGCGTGGGTCGACCGGCGGATCCAGCGGCGTGCCGACGAACACGCCGTCGTGGAAGACATACAGCTGCACCGCATCGGGATGGCAATGGTCGTCGTGCCCGACCACCGCTTCGGCGACATAGTTGTCGCCTTGGCGCTGGGCGCGGCCGGTGAGCTGGCGCTCGCCTCCGGCCAGCAGGAAGCGGTCCTCGTCGCCAGTTGCCGCGGCGCCGGCCGCGTCCGGGCAATGCACGGACGGTGCAGCGGCCGCCATCGGCTGCAGCGGGCGTGGGACGTAGTGCACCGGAGGCGTGGCGGGCGGGGCAGGCGTGCGCAGGTGCAGCCAGATGCCGGCCAGCGCAACCACGACCGCCGCAGCCGCCAGCCAGCGTCCATGGCGACGCAGCAACCCCTTCGGCGGTTGCGGCCGCGCCGGCAGCGGTGGTGGTTCGCCAGCGGTCGGCAGCGGCGGAGGCATGATCGACGACGGCAGATCCTGCCAGCTGTCGTCACCGTCATGGCACCAGCGGTCGGCCGGCTTGCCGAACCGGTCCAGCACGCTGGCGGGCAACGGCCCCAGGATGCGCTCGCCGCGCAGCAGCCAGATCAGCGGCTGTCCGCCGGGCAAGGTCTCCGCCTGTGCGCCCAGCTCGCCGAGCTGCCCGCGCTGGCGCGCCGCGGTATCGGCATCGAGGCCCTGGCGAATGATCAGCGGCGCCCGCTGCCACACCTTCTGCTCGAACGCCTCGGAAGTCATGCCGAATGCCGCGGCCAGCCGGGTACGAGCGGCCGCGGGGTCCGGATCGGTGAATTCGCCGGTGAGGATCAGGCAGTACGTGTCCATGCGCCACGCATTCCTCGGAGGGTTGACCGCAAGCTTACCCAAGACCGCGGATGGATCGCGCCGGCCTGCGACCCGGCGCGGTACCGCGTCTGTCGCCTCAGGGGCGACAGCGGATCGGCAGGTACTGCGGGCGGATCGTGGTCTCGGGGCTGTCGCAGCTCCATTGCAATTGTCCCTGGCCATCGCCATGCGGTTCCAGCACCAGGGCCCTGCCGCGCAGCGTCGCAGTCGCCTGCGGCGAGTCGAAGTGGATCACCAGCTTGCCCGCGTCCACGTCGACGGCGGACACGTAGCGGCCCGTCAGCGAGTCCGCCGCGCCGAGTCCCGCGTCAGTGTTGTCCTTCGGCAGGTCGCCATGCTGGGCGTAGTACCCGGCCACGGCGGCCTCGGCGCTGCGGGCGACCGAGAATGCTTCCATCACCTGGGCCCGCACCAGATAGCTCTGGTAGGCCGGAATGGCGATCGCGGCAAGGATGCCCAGCACGAAGGGGAACAGCCACAACAGGTAGAACACGCCTTTCGGCGGCGGCGGGTCGGTGCGGCCGGTCTCCTTCCAGCGGGCCAGCCAGCGCAGCTGCCCCTGCAGGTAGTAGACGTTGAAGAAGAACAGCGTGATGCCGCCGATCCGCACCGTGGGCGTCCCGCGGTTGAAGTGCCGCTCCAGCGATCCGGCCATCGAGAAGTAGGCGGCGACGAACAGCACGATGTACGCCATCATCAGCAGCAGCCCAAGCATCGCGGCGCCGCCCGCCGATTCCCCGCGCGGTACCGCGCCGGCGATGACCATGCCGTAGCCGAGAACGAAGCTGCCGAAGGCCAGCCCGAGCATCAGCGTGGCGCGGCTGCGCGGGTCGACCTTGCGCACCCAGCTGGACTGGATGAACGGCCAGATCAGGCCGAAGATGCCGAAGGTGACCATCACCAGCAGCAGGAGCACGCCCCAGTGCATCGAGGGTGGGGCAGGCAGGTCCGCGGGGCGCCGCCCGGATGCATCGGACGGGTCGCCGGTGAAGAAGCCTCCCGGTGGCGATACGGCCGGAGCGTCGAACGGCGGCGGTGGGGCCGGTGCCACGTCGGGGAACACCTGCGCCAGTGGCTGCCAGGTCGCCATGCCTTCCCGCCAGACCAGCGTGTCCGGGCCGAAGCGGCCTTCGCCGATCCACTGGCGGACGCTCGCCTCGCCGTAGGGTCCGTGCTTCTGGCCGTTCCGGCCGATCCAGTATTTGGCCTCGCTACTCACCGGCACACTCCTTTTTCCCTGGTGACGACAGATCCGCCCGACCGTAGGCGAGCAGGTGCACGGGGAGTCCGGGATGCCGGCCTTCGTGCAGGCAGCGGCCTGCGGCGGCGCCTGCCTGGCGCCATCCTGACGAAGGGCGAGCGATGCATTCCCCTGGATTCCCCGTCGGTCAGCCTAGGTGCGCAGCCCGGCGGTCGCAACCACCGGCACGCCGTGCCCCGGCCCCGGCGGGCTGGTATCTTGGCGCGGCTGTCTTTCCTGCCTGGATCGCTCCCCCGTGATTTCCCGCGACGAATTCGACGCGCTGGTGGCCCAGGGCCACACGCGCATTCCCTTGGTGCGCGAGGTGTTTTCCGACCTCGACACGCCGCTGTCGGTGTACCTGAAGCTGGCCGATGGCCCGTACACCTTCCTGTTCGAGTCGGTCGAGGGCGGCGCGACCTGGGGACGCTATTCGATCATCGGCCTGCCGGCGCGCCGCGTGTACCGCCTGCGCGGGCACGAGCTGGAGGTGGAGGACGCCGGCGAAGTCACCGAGCGCCGCCACCTGGACGACCCGCTGGCCGAGATCGAGAAGCTCCGCCAGCAGTACGACGTGCCGCGGCTGCCGCAGCTGCCGGCCTTCTCCGGCGGCCTGGTCGGCTACTTCGGCTTCGAGACCATCGGCTACATCGAGCCGCGGCTGGCGAAGTGGGATCGCCCGGACGAGCTGGGTACGCCCGACGTGCTGCTGATGCTGGCCGAGGAAGTCGCCGTGTTCGACAACCTGAAGGGCCGGCTGTACCTGATCGTGCATGCCGACCCGTCGCAGCCGCATGCCTACGCCGAGGCGCAGCGCCGGCTCGACGCGCTGGTCTATCGCCTGCGTCAGGGTGGGGCGTCCTACCCGCAGCTCACCCAGTCGGTGGCGCTGGACGAGACCGACTTCAAATCCTCCTTCACCAAGGCCGAGTTCGAGGCGATGGTGGAGCGGGCCAAGGAATACATCCGCGCCGGCGACATCTTCCAGGTGGTGCCCTCGCAGCGGCTCAGCGTCGGCTTCAACGCGCGGCCGGTGGACGTGTACCGCGCGCTGCGGGCACTGAATCCCTCGCCGTACATGTACTTCGTCGACCTCGGCACCACGCAGATCGTCGGCTCCTCGCCGGAGATCCTGGCACGGCTGAAGGACGGCAAGGTGGTCGTGCGCCCGATCGCCGGCACGCGCAAGCGCGGTGCCGACGAGGCGGGAGACGCCGCGCTCGAGGCCGAGCTGCTGGCCGATCCGAAGGAGCGTGCCGAGCACGTGATGCTGATCGACCTGGGCCGCAACGACGTCGGCCGCATCACCGACACCGGCAGCGTCACGGTGAGCGAATCCTTCGTGGTCGAGCGTTACTCGCACGTGATGCACATCGTCAGCCAGGTCGAGGGCGAGTTGTGCGACGGGCTGTCCTACATGGACGTGCTCAAGGCGACCTTCCCGGCCGGCACGGTCAGCGGCGCGCCGAAGATCCGCGCGCTGGAGATCATCCAGGAACTGGAGCCGGTCAAGCGCAACATCTACGCCGGCGCGATCGGCTGGATTGGCTGGTGGGGTGACGCCGACACCGCCATCGCCATCCGCACCGCGGTGATCCAGGACGGCCGCCTGCACGTGCAGGCCGGCGCCGGCATCGTCTACGACTCAGACCCGGCGTCGGAGTGGGAGGAGACGATGAACAAGGGCCGTGCGCTGTTCCGCGCCGTGGCCCAGGCGGCGAAGGGGCTGTGAGTCGCATGGTCCGTCATGGAGGCGCCGGCGTGCTGCTGGCTGGTGTGCTGGCCGCGGGCGTGCACGCCGACGGAGTGCCGCCGGCGCCGGCCTGGCCCGACACCGCGCTGGCACGCACCGAGGCGCTGGCCCTGCTGCAGACCCTCAATGCCGACCTGCTCAGCCACGACAGCGCCACGCTGACGCTGGAACGCTGGTGCGCGGCGCACGGCATGGCCTCGCCCGCCCGGGTCACCGCCGAGCACGTGCACGGCCCGGCCCGACCCTTGCCGGACGATCTGCGCGCGCAGCTCGGCATCGCCGCCGACGAGCCGGTGGCCTACCGCCGGGTCGCGCTGCGCTGCGGCGGGCGCACATTGTCCGAAGCGGAAAACTGGTACGTGCCGTCGCGCCTGACCGCCGCCATGAACCACACCCTGGAGACCACCGACACGCCCTTCGGCAAGGTCGTCCGACCGCTGCATTTCCGCCGCCGCACGTTGTCCGCCGAACTGCTCTGGTCGCCGCTGCCGGCCGGCTGGGAGCAGGCCGCCGAACTGCCGGCCGATCATGCCGGCCTGCTGCCGATACCGCCGCGCCTGCTGCAGCACCGTGCACTGCTGTTCGATGGAGAGGGGCACCCCTTCAGCGCGCTGATCGAGACCTACACCGACCAGGTGCTGGCGTTCGAGCCCCCCTCCGCGCACCCGTGAAAGCGGGTTAACATGCTGATCGGCGCTGCCCAGGCGTCGAACCGCAAGGCCCGTCCGAGACCGCCATGTACGATCACGAACTCGCCCGTCTGCCCTATCGTCGCCCACCGATGAACCGCGGGATCGATCCGCAGCGGTTGAACTGGCTGTGGCGCCTGATCTGCGAACTGGGCGAGGTGCAGCCGGACGAAGTGGTCGAAGCCCTGCACGCGGCGGTGGTACCGGTCGATGCGCATCGCGCGCGCAGCTGGACGGTCGGCGATCGGGACCCGGGCTTCTTTCCGATCACCCTGGCCGAACTCGAGCGCAACCTGCGTGCGCTGATCGCCCTGCGCCAGGCGCGCGAGCACACCGAACGCGGCCTGCAGCGTGTCGCGGCCGAATCGACCGCTGCCGACGCCGATCTGGACGCTGGGGATCTGCCGCTGGAGTGGTGATGCGCGCGGCCGTCGCAGCGGCTGCGATGGCCCGATGATGTGATGGCCGGACCCTGCCGCCCGCTATCATCCCCACGATGCGACCTGCCCCCACGGACGACTTCCACCGCGGCCTGGTGATCTACCGGGCCAGCCGGCTCGAAGCCCTGCTCGATCCGCTGCTCACCCTGCTCGACAGCGCACCGCCGGCGCACGTGCTGGCGCCGCAGACGGTGATCGCCGCGCACCCGGGCATGCGTCACTGGCTGGCCGGCGCGCTGGCGCGCAAGCGCGGCACTGGCGGCATCGTCGCCAACCTGCGCATCTCGCTGCCCAGCAGCTGGCTCGACGAACTGGCGCTCACCGTGCTCGGCAGCGGCGCGGTGGCGCTCACGCCATACCGCCGCGACCGCCTGCGCTGGCGGATCCACGAACACCTGCCGGACATCGACTACGCCCGCGTGCAGGCCTATCTCGCCGGTGGCGACGCGGCGCGCCGTCGTTACCAGCTGGCCGACCGCCTGGCGCGCCTCTACACGCAGTACCTGGTCTACCGGCCGGACTGGCTCGACGCCTGGGAGCACGGTCGCGACGACCTGCCGGAACCCACCTTCATGGCACCGCTGTGGCGCCAGCTGCGCGCGGAGATCGGCCTGCCGCACCGCGGCGAGCGGGTGCAGGCGCTGGTGCGCGAGCTGGCGCGCGATCCCGCCCGCCACGCCAGCGACGAGCCGCTGCACCTGTTCGGCATCAGCCACCTGGCCCCGGCCGAGCTGGCGCTGCTGGGCGCGGTGAGCCAGCTGCGTCCGGTGGTGCTGTATGTGCCCGATCCCTGCCGCGAGTTCTGGGCCGGCCTGCGCGGCGAGCGCGAGCAGCTGCGCGAGGTGGCCGCGCGCACCGATTTCAGCGCGGCGTCCGAGCAGCATTTCCTGCAGATGGGGCATCCGCTGCTCGCCGCCTGGGGGCGCATGGGCCAGCACTTCATGCTGAACCTGCAGCGCTTCGACGACGCCATCGCCATGGACGTGCGCCACTGGCAGGACGAGGCGCCGCCGCCGGGCGAGCGCGACGGCCTGCTGCAGCGGCTGCAGGAAAGCCTGCGCGCGCTCGATCCCGCGTCGATCGCCCCGTTGCAGGGCGGCACCGACGCGGCGCTGGCCGACCGCTCGCTGCGCGTGCACCTGTGCCACACCCGGCTGCGCGAACTCGAAGTGCTGCGCGATGCCCTGCTCGCCGAGCTGGCCGCGCGACCGGACTTGAAACCCTCGGACATCGTGGTGATGGCGCCGGACATCGCCGCCTACGTGCCGCTGCTGCCGGCGGTGTTCGGCGAGGCCGGCCGCCATCACGGACCGCTGCCGTACCACCTGGCCGACGTGGCGGTGGCGCGCACGCATCCGCTGCTCGACGCGTTCAGCCGGCTGCTGGCGGTGCCCGAGTCGCGGCTCACCGCGCCGGAGCTGCTCGACCTGATGCAGGTGCCGGAGGTGGCACGTGCGCTGGGGTTGGGCGAGGGCGATGTCGATACGCTGGCGCGCTGGCTGCGCCAGGGGCGCGTGGCCTGGGCGCTGGACGGTGCGTTCCGCGAGGGCTTCGGCGTGCCCGGCATCGACGAGCACACCTTCGCCTGGGGCATGGACCGCCTGCTCGCCGGCTACGTGCTGGGCGACGCCGACACCGGCGACACGGGCTGGAGCCTGCCGGACGGCGAGCTGTGGCCGGTGGAAGGCGTGCACGGTCCGCAGGCGGCGATCCTCGGCGCGCTGGACCGCCTGCTGCTGGCGCTGGCCGAGCTGCATCGCGACGCGGCCGAACCGCGCACCGCCTCGGCCTGGGCCGCGCGGCTGGAGCGCCTGCTCGACACGCTGTTCCGCATCGATCCGCGCGACCGCGATGCGGTGGATGCGCTGTCGCTGCTGCGCCGCTTCCTGCAGGCGACCCGGGTGGAGACCGCCGACTGCGGGCTCGACCCGCTGCTGGAATTTCCGGTGGTGCGCGAGGTGCTGCGCGAACGGCTCGCCGCCGCGCCGGAGCGCCAGCGCTTCCTGCTCGGCGGCGTCACCTTCTGCGGCATGGTCCCGCAGCGCGCGATCCCGTTCCGGGTGATCGCCGTGCTCGGCCTCAACGACGGCGAATTCCCGCGCAGCGTGGGCGACGCCGGGCTGGACCTGATGCAGCACCACCGCCGCCTCGGCGACCGCGACGTGCGCAGCGACGACCGCTACCTGTTCCTGGAAACGGTGATGGCCGCGCGCGAGGTGCTGCACCTGTCGTACATCGGCGAAGGCGTGCGGGACGGCAAGCCGCGCAACCCGGCCGCGCCGCTGGCCGAGCTGCTGCAGTGCCTGGATGACCAGGCCGGCCTGCGCGGTGTTGACGCCGACGCGGACGACAAGGCGCCGGTGCCGGGCACGCCACGCACGATCCACCGGCCGTGGCGCATCAAGCATCCGCTGCAGCCGTTCGATCGTCGCTACTTCGACGGCCGCGATCCGCGCCTGTTCACCTTCGACGGCGGCAGCGCCGGCATGGTGCGCGGCGAGCCGATCGCGCCGTTCCTCGAACGCACGGCCGACGCGCCGACGGCGGACGACGAGACCGGCGTGATCGCCCTGCGGGAGGTGCAGGCCTATTTCCGCGATCCCGCACGGCAACTGCTGGCGCAGCGCCTGCACGTGCGCCTGGATGCGCTGGAGGACGACCGCCTGCAGGCCGACGAGCCGCTGCAGCCGGGTTTCAGCGCGCTGGACCAGGTCGGTCGCCGATTGTTGCTGGACGCGCTGGGCGAGGGCCGCTTCGAGTTGCCGGAGCAGGCCCCGGCCTGGCTGCGGCTGAGCGGCCTGCTGCCCGGTGGCCGGCTCGGTCTGGCTGCCTGGATCGCCGAGCGCGACGCGGTGAACGCGCTGCTGGCGACCGCGCGGGCGCACCCGCTGTTCGCCGGCGCGCTGCCGCAGCGCCAGCCCCGCGCCTTGGCTCTCACGGTGGGCGAGCACACGGTGGAAGGCGCGCTGGATCGCGTGTTCGTCACTGGCGACGCGCTGTGGCTGTTCGAGGCCTGGCCGGGCAAGAAGCCGGAGTCGCTGACGTTCCGCGAGCGCGTGCCGCTGTTCCTCGACTGGGCGCTGCTGCGCCTCGCCGCCAATCCGGCGACCGCGGTACGGGTGGCGGTATTCACCGCCGACGACAAGACCGATCTGGGTGCGCCGTTCAACGCCTGGGACGAGGCGATGCTCGCGGCCGATCCGGCCTCCGCACAGGCGATGCGCGAGGCACTGGCCGCGCGCGTCGCCGGTTTGCTGGAAATCTGGCGACAGGCCCAGCAACAGCCGTTGCCCTATTTCCCGCGTACCAGCTGGGCTGCGCTGGACGACAAGCCTGAGGCCGCGCGGCAGGCCTGGGAGGGCGGCTTCAACACCGGCGAGCGCGACTACGCCCCCGGCTATGCACGCCTGCTCGCCGGCGAGACTAACTTCGCCGACGGCCAGCCGCAGCACGCCGAACTGCAGGCGCTGGCCGCGCGCCTGGCGCGCCTGATCGACCCGGCCACGCTCGCCGAGGTGACCGCATGACCGGCACCGCCGAACACGCCGCCGCGCTCAACTGGAGCCGGCTGCAGCTGGCCGGCGACGGCCGCACCCTGATCGAGGCCAGCGCCGGCACGGGCAAGACCTGGACCATCGCCGTGCTCTACCTGCGCCTGCTGCTGGAGCAGGGCCTGAGTCCGCGCGCCGTGGTCGTCACCACCTTTACCGACGCCGCGGCGCAGGAGCTGCGCGAACGCCTGCGCGCGAAGCTGGTGTGGGGCGAGATGGCCGCGGCCGACTGGCAAGACGGTGTCGCCGACACCGCCATCGGCCCCGACCTCGCCTGGCTGCAGGCACGCTGGCAGGACGATCCCACCCAGACCGAACGCGACCGCCTGCGCCTGCGCCTCGCCCAGGCCGAGCTGGACCTGGCCCCGGTCGGCACGATCCACAGCCTGTGCCGGCGCATTCTCGGTGACTTCCCCTTCGAGAGCGGCGCCGGTTTCCAGCTGGGCGAGATGGTGTCGTCCGAGGCGCTGCTGGACGAGTGGTCGGCCGACCTGTGGCGGCGGCTGCAGCAGGGCGAGGTCGCCGTGCCGGAGGCACCGGCCTCGCTGGCCGCGCTGCGTCGCCAGCTCAAGGCCTACCTGCAGCCGGGCGTCGCCTTGTGGGCGCCTGACGCCGCATACCTGGAAGCCGAGTTGCCGGCGGAGCAAGCCGGTGCGCTGGCGGCTTTCGCCGCCGACAAGGCGAATTTCCTGCCGCGCAAGACCGCGCTGAAGAACGCGCTGCTGGCATTGGCGCAGTGGCTGCACGAGCGCGGCGAGCTGCCCAAGGCATCGACCATTGCCAACCTGCTCGGCGCCGAGAGCGATGCCGGCGAGCAGCTCACCGTCGAGGCGCTGGACGCACCGGAGACACGTGCCTTGCTCGCCTTCGCCACGCGCGCCGGCCGCCTGTTCGAATACGCCGCCAAGGCCGATGAGGTGCGCGCCTGGCAGGGCTGGTTGGCGCAGGTGCAGGCCTGGCGCGAAGAGCGACTGGCCGCGCGCGGCCAGCTCAGTTTCGACGAGCTGATCGCCCGCGTCGGCAGCGCGCTCAGGCGCGAGGACCGCGCGCTGGCCGACCGCCTGCACTCGGCGTGGCCGGTGGCGCTGGTGGACGAGTTCCAGGACACCGACGGCCAGCAGTACGACATCCTGCGTGCGATCTACAGCGATGCCGCCGGCGTGCCGCGTGGGCGGCTGGTGATGATCGGCGACCCCAAGCAGGCGATCTACCGCTTCCGCGGCGGCGACATCCACACCTACCTGCGCGCCGCCGACGGCGCCGACCAGGTGCTGCGGCTGGATACCAACCACCGCTCCTCGCGCGCGATGGTCGCGGCGCTGAACCAGTTCTACGACGTCGCCGGTGAAGTGCTGAGTGCGGACCCGGACGGGCGCATCCGCGTCGAGCCGGTGAAGTCCAGCGGCCGCCGCGACGGCGAGCCATACACCGTCGACGGCGTAATGCTGGCGCAGCCGCTGCAGCTCCACTGGCAGCCGGATGTTCCGGCGTCGGTCCCGGCGCGTTCGCGCGAGGCGCTGGATGCCTGTGCACGGCAGATCGCCGAGCTCTTGGCCTCCGGTCGCCATCGCATCGGCCATCGCGCCGTGCAGCCGGGCGACATCGCGGTGCTGCTGCCCGGCAACCAGGACATCACCGAACTGCGCACGCGCCTGCAGCGCCTCGGCGTGCCCTGCGTGGGCGCGGGCCGCTCCAGCGTGTTCGCGCTGGACGTGGCGCGCGAGCTGCAGATCCTGCTCTACGGCATCGACCACGCCAGCGACGAGGGCGCGGTGCGCGCGGCGCTGGCGACGCGCCTGTACGGGCTTGGCTTCCACACGTTGAAGGCGCTGCGCGAGCAGCCCGAAAAATGGCTGGACTACGAGCAGCGGTTCCAGCAGTGGCGACAACTCTGGCAACGGGAAGGTGTGCTTTCAGCTGTGCGCGAGATCATCAAGCACGCGGCGCGCATGCTGCTGGCCGGCGACGACGGCGAGCGCATGCTGACTGACCTGCGTCACCTGGGCGAACTGCTGCAGGCGCAGGCCGACCAGCTGCACGGCAGCGAGCAGTTGCTGGCCTGGTTCGCCCGCCAGCGCGAGGGCGAGGCCGCCGGGGGCGATGCGGCGGACGAGCAGCAGCTGCGCATCGAGTCCGACGCGCAGCGCGTGCGCCTGATGACCCTGCACGCCAGCAAGGGCCTGGAGTTCAACCTGGTGTTCCTGCCGCTGATGTGGGACCACACGCGCAACGCCAACGACACCTTGCCGGTGATCGACGAGCCGCTGTGCGGCCGGCGCGTGATCGGCTTCGGTAAGGCGGCGAAGGCGCAATACGACCACGAGGGCCAGGACGAGCGCTTCCGCGTGCTCTACGTGGCGCTGACCCGCGCCGTGCATGCCTGCCATGTCTACGTGCTGCCGCCGGAGCGCCCGGCGCGGGCCAACAGCGACAAACCGTCCAGCGACCCCGAGCGCGCGCCACTGGACGTGGCGATCGAGCGCCTGCTCGCCGCGCAGGCTGCCGGTCTCGATCTGGCAACGGCGGCGCCGCAGCTCGGCGGGTCGACCGACGGCTGGCCTTGGCGCGCCCATCGCCTCGCGCCGGACGCGGTGGAAGAGGGCGAACGTATCCCGCGCAGGGAGCCAGCGCCGCATCCGGACGCGCGCGTCTACAGCTTCTCCAACCTGGTCCGCGGCGCCCACGAGGGCACGCTGGAGGATGCCGCCGCCAGCGATGAGGCACCGGCCGCCGATGCCGTGGTCGAAGCTCTCGACACCGCACTTCCCGTCGCCGAGCCGGCACCGCCGCATCCGGAGCTGCAGGCGCTGGCGGCGATCCGTGGCGCCGACATCGGCAATGCGCTGCACGCGATGTTCGAGCACCGCACCATCGGCGAGCCGATGACCCGCCAGCTCGGCCTGATCGACCGCGAACTGGGCGACGCCGGCGTGCCGCTGGACGAGCGCGAGCGCCCGGCGCTGATCGAACGGATCGCACAGCGCCTGCAGGCCAACCTCGAGGCCGAACTGCTGCCCGGCCTGCGGCTCGGCGAGGTGATGCCACAGCGCCAGCTGGCCGAGATGGAGTTCCACTACGTGCTCGACGGCGCCTCGGTGGCTGCGCTGCGCGAGGCCTGCGCGCGCCATGGCGAGCCGGCGCTGGTGCCGTTCACCGCGGTCAACCAGCTGCGCGGGCGGATGACCGGCAAGATCGACCTGATCCTCGAACACGACGGACGCTTCCACGTACTCGACTACAAGAGCAACTACCTCGGTGACCATCTGGACGGCTATACGCCCGAGGCCCTGCGCGTGGCGATGGACGACCACCAGTACCGCTTCCAGGCGCTGCTCTACACCGTGGCGGTGGACCGCATGCTGCGTCAGCGCCTGTCCGGCTACCGCCGCGACCGGCACCTGGGCGAGGCGATCTACCTGTTCGTGCGTGCGGTGGGGCTGGCGCCACAGGCCGGCATCTGGCGCCATCGCTTCGACGATGCGCTGGTCGAGGCGGCCGACGCGGCGCTGGCCGGTCGCCTCGAAGGAGCCGCCGCATGAGCGCCTACCGCTTCGTGCCCTCGCCGCTGGAGCTGACGACCGACGCACCGTGGCGTCCGCTCGACCGCGCCGTGCTGCGCTGGACCCTGGGCCACGGCGGCTCGCCGCTGCTGGCGAAGATGGCCGCGTGGGCCAGCTATGCCGACGGCGAAGGCGATACGGCTCTGCCGCTGTCGGGCGACGGCCCGGGTCGTCACGGCATGCCGCGACCGGATGCCGAGGCATTGGCCGCGCTGCGCACCGAACCGCTGGTCGGTGACGGCCACGTACCGACGCCGTACGTGATCGATGCCGACGATCGCTTCTATCTGTGGCGCAACCACGCCCACGAAGTCGCGGTGGCGAACGCGGTGCGCACGCGACGCGCGGCGGCCGTGCCCACATCGGCCGACGAGGCCTTGATCGACACGCTGTTCCACGGCGACCGCTCCGACGCCGTGCAGCGCCAGCGCGAGGCGGTCGCCGCGGTGGCCGGGCGCCGGCTGTTCGTGCTCACCGGTGGCCCCGGCACCGGCAAGACCACCACCGTGCTGCGCATGCTGCTGGCGCTGCAGTGGCAGGCGGCCGGCGCGACGCTGTCGATCCAGGTCGCCGCGCCGACCGGCAAGGCGGCGCAGCGGCTGGTGCAGTCGTTGCGGCAGGGCAAGCAGGCGCTGGCGGCCCAGCTCGACGAAGGCTGGAGCAGCGCACTCGCGGCGATTCCCGACAGCGAGGCGCTGACCCTGCATCGCCTGCTCGGCTACGACCCGCGGCGCAACCGCTTTACCTGCGACGCCGCCCATCCGCTGGCCGCCGACGTGGTGGTGGTGGACGAGGCCTCGATGGTCGACCTGGCCATGCTGCGCGCCCTGCTCGATGCGGTGCGGCCGGAGGCCACCCTGGTGCTGGTGGGCGATGCCGACCAGCTCACCTCGGTCGCCGCCGGCTCGGTGCTGATGGATCTGGTGAGCGCGTTCGAGGCCGATCCGCGCGGCGACCTGGTGCGGCTGGAGCACAGCTTCCGCGCCGAGCGGCAGCTGGTGCCGATCAACCGGGCCGTGCGGGAGGGTGACGGGTGCGCGCTGCGCGAGGCGATGGATGCCGCCAGCGAGGATGCGCGCTGGCGCGAGGTGGCCGACGCCGCGGCACTGCGCCGTGCGCTGGCCGCCTGGTGCGAGCCGCTGGCGGCCTTGCCGATCCGTCCCGAACTGCCACCGCGCGACGAGGCGAACACCGAGGCGCGCGCGGCGATCGCCGTGCAGGGCTTGCGAGCCCTGGCGCAGCGCCAGCTGCTGTCAGCACTGCGCGAGGACGGCTTTGGCGCGCTCGCCCTCAACGGCTGGATCGAGCAGCGCCTGAAGCAGCTCTGGAGCGTGCCGCCGGACCGCAGCTGGTACGCCGGCCGCGCCGTGCTGGTGACCCGCAACGACTACGCCGCGCGCCTGTACAACGGCGATGTCGGGCTGTGCCTGGCCGAGCCGGACGGTTCGCTGCGGGTGTGGTTCGAGACGGTGGACGAACACGGCCGCGCCAGCGCGCGCAGTTTCGCCCCTGGCACGCTGCCGCCGCACGAAGGCGGCTTCGCCATCACCGTGCACAAGAGCCAGGGTTCGGAATACGACCTCGCCGCGGTGCTGCTGCCGCCCGATCCCGAGCACCGCCTGCTGTCGCGCCAGCTGCTCTACACCGGCCTGTCGCGCGCCAGGCGGCAGGTCGAGCTGTGGGGTACGGGCGAGGCGGTTGCGGCGGCGCTGGATCGACCGGTGCAGCGCGCCGGTGGGCTGGCCGCGAGATTGTTGCGGGAGGACGGCGGCGGCTGAGCGGGGGCTTGCGCGGGGGCATAGCGAGCGCCCTGTATTCGATCGGCTCGGGTTCCATGGCGACATCGTTCGCGCACAGGGTGCGCTCCTACAGCGGCTTGCTTGGTAGGAGCGCACCCTGTGCGCGACTCGCCGGTTCGGTCGCCCACAGGGTGGGCTCCTACAGAGATCGACGGTGGGTTGGCCTTTTCAGCCGCCGCCCGCTGGTGCGGCGGGTGCCGAACAGACGTTGCCGCCGCCATCGATCTGCTGCGCAAGGTTGTAGAGGATGCGCGCATCCTCCGTATCCAGCATCTCGCCCTGCATCGCGCGGAAGTGGTGGTGGAACGAGCGCACCGTGCCCGGCCGGTCGTCCAGCGGGTAACCGACCACGGCCAGCGCCATCCACGGGTCGAAGCCGGCGGGCGGATCGCACAGCGGTCCCCTCGGCCACAGGCCGAAGCCAGCCTGGGCCAGCTCGCCCCACGGGAAGGACGGGCCCGGGTCGTCCTTGCGCGTGGGCGCCAGGTCTTCGTGGCCGATGATCTGCGTGGGCGGGATGTGCAAGCGCGTGGTGAGGTCGCCGAGCAGGCGCAGCAGGCTGTCGACCAGCGGCTGGCTGAAGGGCTCGTGGCCGTTGTTGTCCAGCTCGATGCCGATCGAGGCGGAGTTGAGGTCGGTGATGGTGCCCCAGCGCCCGCTGCCGGCATGCCAGGCGCGCCACTGGTCCGGCACCAGCTGATCGATGTGGCCGTCGCGGTCGATCAGGTAGTGCGCGCTGACCGGCCCGCTGTCGTTGCCGGTGCGCAGGGTATCCAGCGCCTGTTGCGTCGAGTCGTCCCCGGTGAAGTGCAGCACGATCAGTAGCGGACGTCGAAAATCATGGTTGGGAGAGGGTGTCCAGGTCGCCAGCGGATTGCGCGGTGGCGCGTGGCTGCAGGCGGCGAGCAAGGCCAGGCCTGCGACGAGCGTGAGGAGCCCGCGCCCGCCGCGCAGGATCGCGCTCACTTCCTTGCTCCTGCGGCTGGCCGTGGCTCTGCCTGCTCCATCTTCAGTGCGTGGCCGACGCCACCGGACCGCCCACCGAGTTCCAGCCATCGACGAAGCCACTGACCATCGGGCGGAGGTTGCCGGACAGGAACAGCAACAGCGCCGCGGCCACCAGCCAGCCCCGGTGGTGGCGCCGGTAGCCGAGCACGAGCAGCACGAAGCCGCCGAGCAGCAGGGCGATTTCCACGTAGTCCATCCCACGGGTCCTTGTGCGGTAACTCCGCTGGAGCATGCAGCGACAAGCGCCCCGGCGCAAACGGCGCGATCCTGGCTCACGCCTGCACGAGCCTGCGCCGGCTGGCTATCATGGCCGCTCCACGTTCACGGCCACTCGGCGCTCCCCATGCTCCTGATGATCGACAACTACGACAGCTTCACCTTCAACCTCGTGCAGTACCTGGGCGAGCTGGGGCAGGAGGTGAAGGTAGTGCGCAACGATGCGCTGGACGTGTCCGCGATCCGCGCGCTGAAGCCGTCGCACATCATGATTTCGCCCGGGCCGGGAACCCCCGACGACGCCGGCGTGTCGCTGGCGATCCTGCGCGAGCTGGCCGGCGAGCTGCCGATCTTCGGCGTCTGCCTGGGCCACCAGGCGATCGGCCAGGCGTTCGGCGGCCGGGTGATCCGCGCCAAGCAGATCATGCACGGCAAGACCTCGCCGGTGCGCCATCGCGGGCAGGGCGTGTTCGCCGGACTGCCCGATCCGTTCGAGGCGACCCGCTACCACTCGCTGGTGGTCGAGCAGGATTCCCTGCCGGATTGCCTGGAGGTGACCGCCTGGACCGAAAACGCCGATGGCTCGATCGACGAGATCATGGGTCTGCGCCACAAGACCCTGCCGATCGAGGGCGTGCAGTTCCACCCGGAGTCGATTCTGACCCAGCACGGCCACGCCATGCTGGCGAATTTCCTCGGCCTGCCGGCACGGAAGCTCGCGGCATGACCCTGCGCGAAATCACCATCACGCCGCAGGAGGCCCTGCAGCGCACGATCGAACACCGCGAGATCTTCCACGACGAGATGATCGCGCTGATGCGCCAGATCATGCGTGGCGAGGTCAGCCCGCTGATGACCGCGGCAATTATCACCGGCCTGCGCGTGAAGAAGGAGACCATCGGCGAGATCACCGGCGCGGCGCGCGTGATGCGCGAGCTGTCGGCGAAGGTTGAGGCGCCATCGCACGGGCACTTCGTCGACATCGTCGGCACCGGCGGCGACGGCGCGTCCAGCTTCAACATCTCCACCGCCTCGATGTTCGTTGCGGCGGCGGCCGGTGCGCGCGTGGCCAAGCACGGCGGGCGCAGCGTGTCGTCCAAGTCCGGCAGCGCCGATGTGCTGGAAGCGCTGGGTGCCTCGATCGACCTCAGGCCCGACCAGGTCGCCACCTGCATGGCCGAGACCGAGATCGGCTTCATGTTCGCACCGAACCACCATCCGGCGATGAAGGTGGTCGCGCCGGTGCGCAGGGAGATGGGCGTGCGCACCCTGTTCAACATCCTCGGTCCGCTGACCAACCCCGCCGGTGCGCCGAACATCCTGATGGGCGTGTTCCATCCCGATCTGGTCGGCATCCAGGTGCGCGTGCTGCAGCAGCTCGGTGCGCAGCATGCGATGGTGGTGTGGGGCCGTGACGGGATGGACGAGATCTCGCTGGGCGCGGCGACCCTGGTCGGCGAGCTGCGCCACGGCCAGGTCCGCGAATACGAGATCGAGCCGGAGGATTTCGGCCTGGCGATGGCCTCCAGCCGCAACCTGCGGGTGGAGAGCGTGGCCGAGTCGCGCGCCATGCTCGAGGATGCCCTGAAGGGCGCGCATGGGGTTGCGCACGACATCGTCTGCCTGAACGCCGGTGCGGCGCTGTACACAGCCGATGTGGTGGACAGTATCGACGATGGTATAGCGCTGGCGCGCAGGACCATCGCCAGCGGCGCCGCACGTGCGAAACTACAGCAGTTCGTCGCCACCACCCGACGCCTCGCCGGTACCTGACGCCCCGACCCGGGTGCGGTGCCCTGTTCGACTGCCGCTGCCGCGGCGCCCAACGACACCACGACCATGGCCGACATCCTGCAACGCATACTTGCCCGCAAGACGGAAGAAATCGCCGAGCGCAGCGCCATGCTGTCCCTGGACGAGCTGGCTGCGCGCGTGGCCGACATGCCGGGCACCCGTGGTTTCGCCGCCGCGCTGGAGGCGAAGATCGACGCCGGCCTGCCGGCGGTGATCGCCGAGGTGAAGAAGGCCAGCCCGAGCAAGGGCGTGATCCGCGCCGATTTCGACCCCGGTGCGATCGCGCGCAGCTACGAGGCCGCCGGCGCGGCCTGCCTGTCGGTGCTGACCGACAAGGACTTCTTCCAGGGCAGCGAGGAGTTCCTGCGCCAGGCGCGCGAGGCGTGCTCGCTGCCGATCCTGCGCAAGGATTTCGTGATCGATCCGTACCAGGTGTACGAGGCCCGCGCGATCGGTGCCGACTGCATCCTGCTGATCGTCGCCGCGCTCGGCGACGCGGAACTGATGAATCTCTCGCTGCTGGCGGCCGAACTGGATCTGGACGTACTGTGCGAAGTGCACGACGCCGAGGAACTGGAGCGCGCCCAGGCGCTGCCGGTGCCGATGATCGGCGTGAACAACCGCAACCTGCGCACCTTCGAGACCACGCTGGAAACCACGCTGGAACTGCAGCCGCTGGTCGAGTACGACCGCATCCTGGTGGCCGAGTCCGGCATCCACACGCCCGAACACGTGCGTCAGCTGCGCGAGGCCGGCGTGCACGCCTTCCTGGTCGGCGAGGCGTTCATGCGCGCGGTGGATCCGGGCACCGAGCTGAAGCGCCTGTTCGAAGCGGACTGATCCCGATGGACGATCCAGGGGCGACGGTGCCGGACGACGCGGTGCCGGCAGCGGCGGCGGGCGGGCCGCGCATCGTGCTGTTCGATTTCGATGGCGTGATCACCGTGGCCGACTCGTTCGACCTGTTCATGCGCGAGCGCTATTCGGGCATGGGGCGCAAGCTGCTGCTGTTGCCGGCGCTGCCATGGCTGGCGCTGGTGCGCCCGTTCTCGTGGCGTGCCGCGGTGCGCACGGTGGTCCACGTGGGGCTGCTGGGGTTGGACGAGCGCCGCTACCGCGAGCAGGCCCTGGGCTTCGCCGGTCGACTGGTGCGTCGCCCGAAGCAGTTCCAGCGCGACGCGCTGCAGGCCCTGCGCCGCCACCAGGTTGAGGGTGACCGGGTGATCGTCGTCACGGGGTGCGAGCGGATCCTCGCGCGCGGGCTGCTCGACGAGCTGGGGCTGCCCGAGGTGGAACTGGTCGCATCGGAGCTGGCGCCTGGCTGGCTGGGCATGCGGGTCAGGCGGCACAACATCGGCCAGCGCAAGCTGCAGTCGCTGGCCGAAGCCGGCGTGGCGCGCTGGGACCGGGCCTATGGTGACTCGGCGCTGGACATCCCGATGCTCAGGGAAGCGGCCGAGCCGGTGCTGGTCAACGGCTCGCCCAAGCTGTGCAAGCAGGTGGAGCGGGCGCTCGGCCGCAGCGTCGAGCGGGTGGCCTGGTACTGAGGCAAGAAAAAAGCGGCGCCCGGCGCCGCTTTCTCCTGGTGCGGTCGCGGGATCCGCTCAGCGGGTGCCCAGCACCACGATGGTCTTGCCCGACACGGTGATCATGCCCTGCTCCTCGAGCTGCTTGAGCACGCGGCCCACCATCTCACGCGAGCAGCCGACGATGCGGCTGACCTCCTGGCGGGAGATGCGGATCTGGGTACCGTCCGGGTGGGTCATCGCGTCCGGCTCCTGGCACAGGTCCAGCAGGGTGCGCGAGATCCGGTTGGTGACGTCCATGAACGCCATGCGGCTGACCTGGCGCGAGGTACGCAGCAGGCGGTTGGTGAGCTGCGCGCCGATCGCGAAGAGGATCTTCGGGCACTCCTCGCGCAGCTGGCCTTCCATCAGCTGGAACAGGCGTTCGTAGCTGATTTCGGCCATCTCGCACGGCGTGCGGGTTCGCACCATCGACTCGCGCTGGGCCTGCTCCACGAACAACCCCATCTCGCCGATGAACTGGCCGCGGCTGATGTAGGCCAGGATCAGCTCGCGGCCCTGTTCGTCTTCGGTGCAGACGGCGAGCGAGCCCTCGATCACGTAGTAGAGCGTGTTGGCGGGGTCGCCGGGGCGGATGATCGCGGTCTTGCCCGGGTATCGGCGGCGGTGGCAGAGCGCGAGGAAGCGCTCCATGGAGGCCGGGTCCGGGGCGAAGCCCAGGGGAGCCTGGGACCGCTCGAATGCTTGCTGCAGTTGATATTTGAGTTGCGCCACGGTGTTTCCCGCTGTCTGAAATGCCTAGGGCTGCCCCCGGTGAGCGGGCCGGCCCGACGTGAGCGTACGCGTTTATCCCCTGTGACGTCGCATTATGGCAAACCGTGGCGGGAACGCCACTTTCAGTTTTGCGCCGTTTTACCCCATACTTGGCGGTCTTCCGGCACCGGCGACATGTCTCGCGCCGGTCACAAGGGTCGCGGAAGCTTGCCTTTCGTGCCGTACCATCCAGCGGGGACCCTTGTCGCTAACCCGCCTCTTTTGCTGGCCGCCGCGCGGTCATGGAGAGTTGCCGTGGTGAAACCACTCCCGCGCCTGCGCCTGCAGGGCTTCAACAACCTGACCAAGGCCCTGAGCTTCAACATCTACGACATCTGCTACGCGGTGTCAGAGGAGCAGCGCCAGCGCTACATCGAATACATCGACGAGCAGTACGACGCCGATCGCCTGACCCAGATCCTCACCGACGTGGCGGAGATCATCGGCGCGAACATCCTCAACATCGCGCGCCAGGACTACGACCCGCAGGGTGCCTCGGTCACCATCCTCATCTCCGAGGAGCCGGTGGTGGAGAAGCTCGGTCGCGACTCGATCGCGGGTGCGGTGGTGGCGCACATGGACAAGAGTCACATCACCGTCCACACCTATCCGGAAACGCATCCGCACAACGGCATCGCGACCTTCCGCGCGGACATCGATGTGGCCACCTGCGGCGTGATCTCGCCGCTGAAGGCGCTGAACTACCTGATCGACAGCTTCGAGTCGGACATCGTGATCGCTGACTATCGCGTGCGCGGCTTCACCCGCGACGTGAAGGGCAAGAAGCACTTCATCGACCACAAGATCAACTCGGTGCAGGACTACCTGGCGCGCCACATCCGCCAGAAGTACGAGATGTTCGACGTCAACGTGTACCAGGAGAACATGTTCCACACCAAGATGCATATCAAGGACTTCGACCTGGATACGTATCTGTTCGAGGCACATGCCGACGACCTCTCGTTCAAGGAGCGCCAGCGCATCGAGTCGCTGCTGCGACGCGAGATCGAGGAACTGTTCCACGGCCGCAACCTGATGTGACGAAAAACCCGCCGGAAGGCGGGTTTTTTCATGGCTTGGTCCGGCGCGTCGGCGTCGCCCGGGACGCTAGACGCGGTAGGCGACCTTCTTCATCAGCAGCGAGGTCAGCTGCATCAGCGGCGGGATCGGGAACGGCAACTCGATACCGCCGCGCGCCTCCGCCTCGTCCGCATGGCGGACCTCGTCGGCCTGCATCCGTTGCAGCACCGCGCGCGAGCGCAGGTCTTGTTCCGGCAGCGTCTCCAGGTGCTCGGCCAGGTGGGCTTCGACCTGACGTTCGGTCTCGACCACGAAGCCCAGGCTGACCGGATCGCCTGCCAGGGCGGCCACGGCTCCCATCGCGTAGCTGCCGGCATACCACAGCGGGTTGAGCAGGCTGGGGCGGCTGTCCAGTTCGCGCAGGCGCTCGGCGCACCACGCCAGATGGTCGGTTTCCTCGGCGGCAGCGTGCAGCAGGTGCCGACGGGTGTCCTCGCTGCGGGCCAGTGCCGCCTGGCCGTCGTACAGCGCCTGGGCGCAGACCTCGCCGGTGTGGTTGATGCGCATCAGGCCCGCGGCATGCCGGCGCTCCGCCGGCTCCAGCCCGGCCTCTTCGATGCCCCGTGCGGGCGAGGGATGGGCAGCTTCCGGCGTGCCGGCGACCGTCTCCAGGGCGCGTTCGAAGCCCGCGATCATGCGATCCAGGGACGAGAGATGGCGTACCGACATGGGTTGTCTCCGGAAGCGCTGCACGGGCCCTTATTGGACGACATGCCCGGGTTCCGGCCAAGCGGCATGTCGCCGCCATGCCGTTGGCATGGTACCGCGGGGTTTTCAAATCCGTGGCGACCCGTGCTATCCTTGCCGGCTCGCAGCTCACCAAGAGTGGGCTTGTGCAGAGGATGAAAGCTCGGCTATCATCCCGCACCTTTGTTTGACCCGATTCCCTCACCGCCTCCTTGGCGGCCTACAGGTATCCAGAAATGAAAACGTTCAGCGCCAAGCCGGAAAGCGTCAAGCGCGACTGGTTCGTGATCGACGCCACGGACAAGACGCTCGGTCGTCTGTCCACCGAGATTGCGCGCCGCCTGCGCGGCAAGCACAAGCCGGAGTTCACCCCGCACGTCGATACCGGCGACTACATCGTCGTGGTCAACGCGCAGAAGGTGGCGGTCACCGGCGCGAAGCTGGACGACAAGATGTACCACCGCTTCACCGGCTACGTCGGCAACCTGAAGAGCACCAACCTGCGTGATCTTCTGGCCACCCATCCGGAGCGCGTGATCGAGATCGCGGTCAAGGGCATGCTGCCGAAGAACCCGCTGGGCCGCGCGATGTACCGCAAGCTCAAGGTGTACGGCGGCGCCGAGCACCCGCACACCGCACAGCAGCCGCAGGCGCTGGAAATCTAAGGAACCATCATGGCGATTCAGCAGAATTACGGCACCGGCCGCCGCAAGACCTCCGCCGCTCGCGTGTTCCTGCGCAAGGGCAGCGGTGCGATCACGGTGAACGGCAAGACCCTCGACCAGTTCTTCGGTCGCGAGACCTCGCGCATGATCGTGCGCCAGCCGCTCGAACTGACCCAGAACACCGACAAGTTCGACATCACCGTCACGGTTGCCGGCGGTGGTATCACCGGCCAGGCCGGCGCGATCCGCCTGGGCATCGCCCGCGCGCTGGTCGAGTACGACGAAGCCCTGAAGCAGCCGCTGCGCAAGGCTGGTTTCGTGACCCGCGACGCCCGTGAGGTCGAGCGCAAGAAGATCGGTCTGCACAAGGCACGTCGTGCCACGCAGTTCTCGAAGCGCTAAACTACGTTCCATAGCCCCGTCGCCAAGCGGTAAGGCACCTGACTCTGACTCAGGCATTCGGTGGTTCGAATCCATCCGGGGCTGCCAAACAAGACACCGGTCAGCATGATCGACTGGTACGAAAAACCCGCCTTCCGGCGGGTTTTTTGTTGGCCATGTCTCCATAGCCTGCGGTGGTGTCGGGCAGGTGCGCAGGACCGGGGTCCGGCGCATCTTCGATCAGACCTCGCGATCGCCGACCAGCACGACGTCGGCGGGACGACGGGCGAACAGGCCCACGGTGACGATGCCGGGAATCTGGTTCAGGTCGGCCTCCAGCGCCACCGGGTCGGTGATCTGCCAGCCGTGCACGTCGATCACCCAGTTGCCGTTGTCGGTGACCACGCCTTCCCGCCACACGGGGTGGCCGCCGCGGCGGGCGATCTCACGCCCCACCAGGCTGCGCGCCATCGGGATCACTTCGATCGGCAGCGGGAACTTGCCCAGCAGGTCGACCTGCTTGCTCGAATCGATGATGCAGACGAACTTGCCGCTGGCCTCGGCGATGATCTTCTCGCGGGTCAGTGCGGCGCCGCCGCCCTTGATCAGCCGCTTGTGCGGGTCGCATTCGTCGGCGCCGTCCACGTACAGGGTGAGCTCGCCGGTGGCGTTGAGATCGAGCACCTCGATGCCGACCTTCTTCAGCAGCGCGGTGGACTGCTCGGAGCTGGAGACGGCGCCCTTGATGCGGTCGCGGATCGCGCCGAGCGCCTCGATGAAATAGGCCACGGTCGAGCCGGTACCGACACCGACGATGGCGCCATCATCGACGAAGCGGATGGCGGCTTCGCCGGCAAGTTTCTTTTCGTTGCTCATGGTCGGGAGTTCCGGGGCGGGAGATTGGGAAAGGCCGGGTCATTCCAGGCCGAGGATGGTCTTCCATTCGCTGGCCTTCACCGGCATCACCGAGAGGCGGTTGCCCTTGCGTACCAGCGGCATGTCGGCGAGGGCCGGCAGGGCCTGCAGTTCCCTGAGCGTGATCGTGCGCTTGAGTTTGCGCACGAAACCCACGTCGACCAGCATCCAACGCGGATTGTCGCGGCTGGCGCCCGGGTCGAAATAATCGCTCTTCGGATCGAACTGGCTGGGGTCCGGATAGGCGTCGGAAACCACTTCGGCCAGTCCGACGATGCCTGGTTCGGCGCAGTTGGAGTGGTAGAAGAACACGCCATCGCCCACCCGCATGCCGTCGCGCATGAAGTTCCGCGCCTGGTAGTTGCGCACGCCGTCCCACGGCTCGCGGCCGCGCGTGGCCAGGTCGTCGATGGAGAAGGTGTCGGGCTCGGACTTCATCAGCCAGTGGGCGATGCGGGCAGGGCTCATGCGTGGGTCTCGCTCTCGCGTTCGGCGTGGCAGTCGATCAGTTCGCGGTCGGTGGCGACAAAGTCCAGTGGCACGTCCCAGCGCGCGGGTTCGATCGCCTGCACTTCCTGAAAGTCGTAGCCGATGCCCACCAGCAGCGGCTCGGTCGGGCGGGCCTGTTCGTTGAGGAAGGCGAAGCTGCGGTCGTAGTAGCCGCCGCCGTAACCCAGGCGCTGGCCACGGCGATCGAAGGCCAGCAGTGGCACCAGCACCAGGTCGAGCTGGAACGGGGCCAGCGGCCGCTCGACCCGGACCGGCTCGGGAATGCCGTGGCGGTTCGGTTCCACCGCGTCGCCGGCCTGCCACGGTGCAAACCGCAACTGGCGTCCGCTCTCGAGCAGGGGCAGCAGGAATTGCTGGCCGCGCGCCAGCAGGGGCGGGATCACCAGGTTCAGCGCCAACTCGCCGTTGACGGCCCAATAGCCTGCCACGCGCGCGTCGGTGTGGTACTCGGGCAGCTGTTCCAGGCTGCGGCGCAGGCCCTGGGCTGCGGCGATCCGCTGCTGCGGGCTGAGTGCCTTGCGCTGCTCGGTCAGGCGCTGGCGAAGCTCGCGTCGCTGGGCGGTGGCATCCACGGTCGCGCGTCTCCCGATGGGGCGCGCCGGGCGCGGCGCTGCCGATAGCACGCCGGCCGACGCGGGGCGTCGGCCGGTGCAGGAAAAGGTGGCGTCAACCGCGATGCCGCTGCCCACCAAACGACCTTGATCCACGATGGATCAGGTGGGAGGGCTTATCGGGCCTCGAGGCTTTCCGCACGCGGCGGACATGCACAACAGCCAGAAAGAAACCGACCCGGGGCCGTATTTAGGAACAAGGCAAATGTAAGAGTGTGCTGGCGCACACCGCAGAAAACGCCGGGGTCGATTTTACCAGCAACCGGTCATCGCTGTGTGCATGCCGGTGCGCAGGATTCAGCCGCGCGGCGGGGCCGGTTCGAGCGCCGCCTCGAGCTTGCGGCGCAGCGCGGCGATGCGGTCGGTCACGCTCTGGTCCGCGCCGGAGTGCTGCTTGCGCAATGCAAGAAACTCGTGGGTCACGCTGATCGCCGCCAGCACGGCGAGGCGGTCGAAGCCCGGCGTCTTGGCGTTGGCGCGCAGCTCGCGCATCTTGCGGTCGAGATAGCTGGCCGCCTCCAGCAGCCCCTCGCGCTCTTCCGGGGCACAGGCGATCAGGAATTCGCGGTCGATCAGTCGCAGCGCGACAGGTTCGCTGGCTGGAGCATTCATGTCAGCTGTTGTTCTCGAGGGCTTTCAGGCGCTGGATCATCGCTTCCACCCGGCCGCGCGCCTGCTCGTTGCGGGCCATCAGGCCGGCACGCTCGGTAGCGAGCTGCTCCTGGCTGTGGCGCAGGCTGCGGTTCTCCTCGGTCAGCCGCCGCACGGTGTCGACCAGCTGATCGACCTGGCGGTTCAGCGCATCGAGTTCCTGCTGGAGGTCGGGGGGCGTGCTCATGCCGGCAGACTATACCAGTGCGTTCGCCCAAAACAGCCGGCTGCGGCACGCTCCGTCGACGAGGCGTTAGACTGCCGCTCCGATCCCCAAGGAGCCCGCCATGACGGCCCCCGCCCGCGTCGAATTCGACGACCTGGACGACCTGACCCATCGCCTGAAGCTGGCGACCGACCCCAGCGAGCTGGACGGCTCGGTGTGTGGATTCCTTGCGGCGGGTGGCCGTTTCGGTCGCCAGCCGGTACTGGCCGTTCTTCAGCTGGATGGCGATGGCGCCACCCCGGCGGGCGCCGATGCGACCCTGCTCGATCGTCTGGCTCAGCAGGCGGCCACCCAGCTGGCGGACCCCGAGCTGGGGTTCGAGCCACTGCTGCCGGAGGACGACCGCCCCATCGCCGAGCGCGCCGAGGCGACGGTGGCTTGGTGCCGCGGTTTCCTGGGCGGCTTCGGCCTCGCCGGGGCGGACGCCCACGGCAAACTGTCCGAGGAGGCGCAGGAGGTGTTGCGCGACCTGGCCACCATCGCCTCGTCCCAGCTCGATTTCGGCGACGAGACCGAGGACGAGGACGCATTGATCGAAGTGCACGAGTTCGTCCGCATGAGCGCGATGCTGCTGCACGCCGAGTGCGCCCGCGATCCGGCGGCCGGCAACGGCACGATCCACTGATCCCTGGTGCGGTGATCACCCCGGCCGAATTTGCCCGCCGCCGCCGCCAGCTGATGCACATGGCCGGCGAAGACGCCGTGGTGCTGGTCGCCGCGGCGCCCGAGCGCCTGCGCAACGCCGACGCGGCCTGGCCGTACCGGCAGGACTCGGATTTCCAGTACCTCGCCGGTTTTCCCGAGCCCGACGCGGTGCTGGCCCTGCTGCCCGGGCGCAAGCACGGCGAGGCGGTGCTGTTCTGCCGCGAGCGGGACGCCGAGCACGAGCGCTGGCACGGCGAATCGATCGGCACCGAGCGTGCGGTGGGCGAATACGGGATGGACGACGCCTTCCCGATCGACGACATCGACGACATCCTGCCAGGCATGATCGAGGGCCGCGCCCGGGTCTACTGCCATTTCGGCAGCGAGCCGCAGTTCGATGCCCAGCTGCTGGCGTGGATGCGCCGCCTGCGCCAGCTGCGCGGTGGCGGCGTGGTGCCGAAGGAGTTCGTCGCACTGGGCCACCTGCTGCACGACCTGCGGCTGTTCAAGTCGCCGGCCGAGCTGAAGCTGATGCGCGCGGCGGCCGACGTCGCCGCCGACGCGCACCTGGCCGCGATGCGGGTCGCCCTGCCGGGGCGGCACGAATTCGAAGTGGAGGCCGAACTGCAGCGCGCGATGCGCCTGCGCGGTGCGGTCGCCGCGTTCCCGCCGATCGTCGCTGCCGGCGCCAACGCCTGCACCATGCACTACACCGCCAACCGTGCCCCGCTGCGGGACGGCGAGCTGCTGCTGGTCGATGCCGGCGCCGAGGTGGACTGCTATGCCTCGGACATCAGCCGTACCTATCCGGTCGGCGGCCGCTGGTCGCGCGAGCAGCGCGCGCTGTACGACATCGTGCTGACCGCCCAGCTGGCGGCGATCGACGAGGTGATGCCGGGGCGGCCGTTCAATGCCGCCCACCTGGCCGCCGTGCGGGTGATCACCGAAGGCCTGTGCGCGCTGGGTCTGCTGCGCGAGGATCCGGAGACGGCGATCGCCACCGGCAGCTACCGCCGCTTCTTCCCGGCCAAGACCGGCCACTGGCTGGGCATGGACGTGCACGATGTGGGCGACTACCGCATCGACGGCGAGCCGCGCGAGCTGGAGCCGGGCATGGTGGTGACGGTGGAACCGGGCATCTACGTGCCGCCGGGCGACCGCGACGTTCCGGAACGCTGGCGCGGGATCGGCATCCGCATCGAGGACGACGTGGCGGTGACCCGCCGCGGTCACGAGGTGCTCACCGCCGCGGTGCCGAAGGAGCCGGAGGCGCTCGAGGCCGTGCTCGCCGCGCGCTGACCGGACCGCCTCAGCGGGCCGCGACGAACAGGATCCAGCCCAGCGCCGCTGCGGCGACCAGCTTCGCCAGCAGCACCGGCAGCACCTCGCGCCACGGCGACGCGGCCGGCCGGCGACGGCGGTGCGGAGCGGAACGGGGGCCGGCCATGCTCATCGGATCTCCACGCGGGACGCAGCAGACTAGCGCGTCGATGCCCTGCCGTGGCGCGGCATGCCCGGCACGGTCGATGGCCGCCGGGCGTTTCGTCGCACGGCGGACCCGTTCGCCGCGTGCGGACGTACAGGCCATCGGACCGCAAGCGCGTGAGGAGTCGATCATGTTGACGGCCGAGTTCCTGTCACGACTGCAGTTTGCCTTCGTCGTGTCCTTCCACATCCTGTTCCCGGCGTTCTCGATCGGGCTGGCCTCGTGGCTGGCCTTCCTGGAAGGCGTGTGGCTGGTCAGGCGCACCGACCTGTGGCGCGACCTGTACTTCTTCTGGCTGAAGATCTTCGCCGTGGCCTTCGGCATGGGCGTGGTGTCGGGCATCGTGATGAGCTTCCAGTTCGGTACCAACTGGGCGGGTTTCTCCGAGGCCGCGGGCAACGTGATCGGCCCGCTGCTCAACTACGAGGTGCTGACCGCGTTCTTCCTCGAGGCCACCTTCCTCGGCGTGATGCTGTTCGGCTGGCGCAAGGTGAGCGACCGCACGCACTTCTTCGCTACCTGCATGGTGGCGCTGGGCACGCTGATCTCGACCTTCTGGATCATGGCGGCCAACAGCTGGATGCAGACCCCGGCCGGCTACGTGCTGCGCGACGGCGTGTTCTACCCGGACGACTGGATGAAGGTGATCTTCAACCCGTCCCTCCCGGTGCGCCTGCCGCACATGGTGCTGGGCGCGTTCATCTCCACCGCGATGGTGATCGGCGGCGTCTCGGCGTGGTACCTGCTGAATGGGCGCTTCGCCGACAAGTCGCGTGCGACGCTCAAGCTGGCGCTGGCCTTCCTCGCCATCGTGATCCCGCTGCAGATCGCGGTCGGCGACATGAGCGGGCTGGAGGTGCACCGGAACCAGCCGGCCAAGCTGGCGGCGATCGAGGCGCGCTGGGAAACCCGCCGCGACGTGCCGCTGACCCTGTTCGCCTGGCCCGACGAGCGGGCCGAGACGAACCATTACGCGATCGACGTGCCGCGGCTGGGCAGCATCATCCTCACCCACAGCCTGCACGGCGAAGTGAAGGGCCTGAAGGATTTCCCCGCCGACCAGCGGCCGCCGGTGGCCATTCCGTTCTTCTCCTTCCGCATCATGGTCGGGCTGGGTTTCGCGATGCTGGGGCTGGCGCTGGTCGGCCTGTGGCGCTGGCGCCGCGGCACGCTGGAAAAGCCCGGGTACCTGCGCGCGTGGGTGGCGATGATCCCGTCCGGCTTCATCGCCGTGCTCACCGGCTGGTGGGTGGCCGAGGTCGGACGGCAGCCGTGGGTGGTGTATGGGGTGATGCGCACGTCCGAGGCGTCCAGCCCCCTGCCGGTGGGCAGCGTGCTGGCCTCGCTGGCGACCTTCGTGGTGGTGTACCTGGGCATCTTCGGCGCCGGGCTGTACTACCTGGTGAAGCTGTTCCGCACTGGACCGGTGCCGGCACCGGTGCGCGGGACGGCGCCGCACCAGACGCCGGCGCGCCCGCTGTCGGTGCCGCAGGACGCGATCGAGGAGTAGGCCATGGACCTTGCGACCGTGCTCCCCGTGGTGTGGTACTTCATCATCGGCTTCGGCGTGATGATGTACGTGCTGCTGGACGGCTTCGTGCTGGGGCTGGGCATCCTCAGCCCGTTCGCCGACGACGAACACCAGCGCGACCACATGATGAACACCGCCGCGCCGATCTGGGACGGCAACGAGACCTGGCTGGTACTCGGCGGCGCGGGGTTGCTGGCGGCGTTTCCCAAAGCCTACGCACTGGTCCTGTCCAGTCTGTACCTGCCGATCCTGGCGATGCTGATCGCGCTGATCTTCCGCGGGGTCGCCTTCGAGTTCCGCTTCAAGGCGCACACCTCGCGCTGGCTGTGGGGGCTGGCTTTCCACGTCGGCTCGGTGCTGGCGGCCTTCGCCCAGGGGGTGATCCTGGGCGCGCTGGTGGACGGCATCGCGCCACTGGCTCCGGGCCAGGTGCACGGCGCATTCGACTGGTTCAGCCCGTTCGCGGTGATGACCGGGGTGGCCGTGGTGTGCGGCTACGCGCTGCTGGGCGCGACCTGGCTGATCCTCAAGACCGAGGGCCGCGTGCAGCAGATCGCCTTTGATCTCACCCGCCCGCTGATGGTCGCGGTGATCGTGTTCATGCTGATCGTCAGCGCCTCGCTTCCGACGCTGCATTCGGCGCTGATGCAGCGCTGGTTCACCGGCGGCAACTTCCTCTACCTGTCTCCGGTGCCGTTGCTCACCGCGGTGTGTGCGGTGATGCTGTGGCGCTCGGTGATCCACCGGCGCGAGGCGCAGCCGTTCGTCTACGCCCTCGGGTTCTTCCTGCTGGGTTTCATCGGTCTGGTGGTGGGCATCTGGCCGAACATCGTGCCGCCGGCGCTGAGCATCTGGGAGGCCGCCTCGCCCCCGTCCTCGCAGGGCTTCGTGCTGGTGGGTGCGGCGTTCCTGATACCGGCCGTGCTCGCCTACACGGTGTATTCGTACCGCGTGTTCCGCGGCAAGCTTGCGGGCGACGCGGGCTACCACTGAGGCCGTGCCGCCCGGCCGGTCAGCCGAGCGCGGCGAAGGCGTCGCGGGTCAGATTCTCCGGGGCGCCGTCGGTGCACACCACATCGTCCTCGATGCGGATGCCGCCGTAGGGCTTGAGCGTCTCGACCTTTGCCCAGTCGACGTCCTTGCCGGCCGGAGCCTGTCGCACTTCCTCCAGCAGCATGTCGATGAAGTACAGGCCGGGCTCGATGGTGACCACCATGCCCGGTTCCAGCGTGCGGGTCATGCGCAGGAACGGGTGGCCGTCCGGACGCGGCACGGTGTCGCCGCGGTCGTTCCTGGCGAAGCCGCCGACATCGTGCACCTGCAGGCCGATCGAATGCCCCAGTCCGTGTGGAAAGAACGCGCGGGTGACCCCGCTTTCCACCGCGCTCTCCGGGCTCATCCGAACCAGCCCGTGTTCGGCCAGCACCCGCGCCAGCTGATGGTGCGCCTGCACGTGCAGCGCGGCGTAGTCGGTGCCGGCTTTCACGCTGGCCACCTGGGCCTGCTGCACGGCATCCATCGCGTCGATCAGTGCCTGGAAATCGTCGTGGCCGGTGGCGGCATGGGTGCGGGTGATGTCGCTGGCGTAGCCGCTGGCGCTGGCACCGGCGTCGATCAGCAGCGAGCGCGACTGCGCCGGCCGCGTGCGCCCCAGTGCCATGTAGTGCAGCACTGCGCCGTGCTCGTTGAGACCGACGATGCTGGAGTAGGGCAGCTCGGCGTCGGTCTGCCCGGCGGCGGCGAGATAAGCCTGATGAATGCCCAGCTCGCTCTCGCCAGCGCGGAACGCCCGTTCGGCGGCGCGGTGCGCGCGCGCGCCGGTGCGGCTGGCCTCGCGCATCAGCGCGAGTTCGTACGGCGACTTGTAGGCGCGGTAGTAGTGCAGGTAATCCAGCACCGCTTTCGGGTTGTTCGCCTCCACGCCCTCCATCGGCGGACAGGCTTCGGCGATCACCGCGGCGTTGTGCTTCGGCAACTGCGCGATCGCCTCTTCGGCGGTTCGCACGGTGACGATGTCGAAGTGCTCCACCCAGTAGCCGGACGGCGCCTCGGGCACCACATGCCAGTAGTCGCGCGGCTGCAGGAACACCAGCTTCGGCTTCGCGCCCGGCGTGTAGGCGATCCAGCTGCCCGGCGCGTCGACCAGCGGCACCCAGTGCTTGAACGGCGGATTCACCGCGTACGGGTAATGGTTGTCGTCGAGGAACTTGGTGCCCGGCTGTCCGGCGGCCACCAGCAGGTGATCGAAGCCGCCGCGCGCAAGTGCCTGGTCGGCGCGCTCGCGCAGCGTGGCCAGATGACGGGCGTACAGGGGAGCGAGATCGGTCATGGGGCGGGGTCCTCTCGACGGGGCGCCGCGGACGTCGCGCGGTGCCGTGGGGACGCGCAAGGTGCGCGTGGGCCTTCCATGATCGCAAAGCGTCGCCGGGTCGTGCCACCCGGAAGCCGGTTCAGTGGGGCAGGGCCAGCCAGCGTTCGAGCACGGCCGTGTCTTCCTTGCCGATGGCGATGATGCGGAAGCCGGCCCAGACCTGGCCGGACGCGGCAGGGCGTTCCTGCCACTGGGCCTGCACCCCGACCTCGATGTGCTGCGGCTGCGGGCCGAGTCCGTGCAGCGGCAGTTGCACCTGGTAGATCGCCTCCTCGCGCGGGGCCTGCTGGCAGATCAGCAGCATGCCACCGGCCGAGAGGTTGCCGAGAAAGCCCATCGGCTTGCCGGCGATCACATCGGTGACCACGGCGGTGAAGTTGACGCGCTTGCGCTCGGCGCGGCGCTGCTCGCTGGACGGGAATGGAGGGTTCATGGCGGCCTCAATATGCCGTCCGGCCGGGGCGGCCGTTCGGTGTGCGCAGCAGGTTGCCGGTGAGCGAGTGCCAGGCCCGGTCGAGCAACGATTCCTTCATCTCGCCCAGCTCGCGCACGCGGCCCTTGACGATCTCGTGCGCCAGCTGCGGCAGGCTGATGTCGTCGGTGCGGATGCCGCGGCGATTCACGAACAGGGTCTGCCCGGACACTGGCGAGAACCAGGCCAGCTTGCGCTGGCTGGTCTTGCCGGTCTTGCGGTCGGTGAACTCGAACCAGCGACCGAACGGGAGCAGGCGCAGCCGCTCCTGTGTCTCGATCTCGCGCGGATCCACCGCGGGCTCGCGCCGCGCCGGTGGTCGTGTCGTCGGCTCCCTGCGCTCGCGCCCCGTCTTCGCCGGTGATTCCGCTGCCGCCGTCGTCTCCACCGTCGTCGCCGCGGGCGGCACGGTAGGGGCCGCTACGGGCGCCGCCGGCTGCTGGTGCTCACCCAGCCGCTGGTGCTGCTTCAGGCGCAGCGCCAGATCGGTGGTGCTCAGCGTCTCGCCGCCGGCCATCGGGGCCGGCGTGTCGCCCGGGTTCACCAGGCGCTGGGCCACCTGGATCGCTTCCTCGTGGTGCATGCCGATCTGCTGCAGGCCGGCCTCGACGTCCGCCTGCAGCTGCGCCCGGTCGGCGACCGGCTTGCGTCCGAGCAACTGGTCGGTGATGAGCAGCTGTGCGGCTACCGCGTCGCTGTCCTCGCCGTGGCGCAGGATGGTCAGCGCCAGCACGTCGGACCAGGCGCGATCGAGCAGGGCCCGCAACAGGCCGCGCGGCGGGTCGTGGGCGAAGCGTTCGCCGATCAGCTTCGCCGCCCGCTGGCGCGCCTGGTCGAGCCGCTCGCGTCCCTGCATCGCCTCGATGTGGCGGCGCTCGGTCGCCTGTGCCTTGCGCGTGAGCAGCGTCAGGTGTTGCTGGATGTCCGCCAGCAGTGCCGTGTACAGGCCCGCGCTGGGCGGCTCGCGATTGGCGCGCTCCACCAGCTGTTCGAGCTTGGCACGCAGATGCCGGTCGGCATCGCTGCCGGAATCGTCCAGCCAGTCGTTGGCCACCTCGGTGACGGTGCCCAGCAACTGGCGGGCGGGGTGCTCCTTCTGGTCGAAGAAGTTGCGGTCGCTGACCGCCATGCGCAGCACCGGCAACTGCAGGCCGCCGAGCAGTGCGTGCGTGCCTTCGCTGTGCTGGGTCTGCTGCGACAGTTGCTCGAACAGCATCGAGACCAGTTCGACCGTGTCTCCCTGCTCGGCGCTCAGGCCCGTGCGCGGCGCGTCCACGGGCTTGTCCGCGTTGAGCTGGGTCAGCAGTTCCTCGCGCAGCAGCTGCGCGCTGCGCAGCTCGCGGGTGGCCTTGTCGGCGACCAGGGAGAGGTGCTTCTGCAGCGCCGACAGGGCGGTCTGCAGCTCCTCCGGCGTGGCCGCCTCGACCGGCTCGCCGCCATAGGCGGCCGGGCTGCGCCGACGTCGCGCGAGGAGCTCGCGCAGGCTGTCGAGCACCGCGATCGGCTCGTCCGCATGGGCGTGATCGGACGGCGCTCCCGCGGCGATGTTCGACCCGGGGGCCGTTGCTGCCGGCGCGGCAGCCGACGGCGTGCCGGCCACTCCCGCTGCTCCGCCGCTGCGGGCCGGGACGGCGGCGGGGCGCACCAACGGGTAGGGGCGCAGGAGTGGCAGGATGCCCTCCTTTTCCAGCATGGCGTTGAGCGCACTGTAGAACCCGGACAATTCCGGCAACAGCGCCGTTTCCAGGCAGCGCAACAGCAACAGGTCGTGTTCGACCGGCAGCTCGATGGCCGCGGTGGCGCTGCGCAGCGCGCGTGCCAGGGTCAGCGGTCCCACGGGGATGGCGCCGCCCTCCAGCGGCGGCGCGGCGACCAGCACGGCAAGCCGGTAGCCCAGTTCGTACAGGGCGCCGCCGCCCCGGGCCTCGCCGCGGGCGGCCAGCTTGTCGAGCGCGACCGTCATCTCGTGTTCGGTGGTGTCCACCAGGCTCAGCTGCAGCAGCCTGGGTTCGTCCGTGGCGCTGGGCCCGGTGCCGGGGCCGAGCTGCTGGAAGGCCTCGCCGATGCGCGCGAGGAAGCGGGCTTCGAGCGACCCGCGTTCGGCCATGACGCGCTGGCGCACGTTGAAATGGCGCTGCTGGTCGAACGGATCGCGGGCACCTTCGGACAGGGCGAACAACTGGCGCTCGAGTTCGTCGAGGCAGGCCCGCACCGGCTGCTTGAGCCAATCGGTGCTCATCGTCTGGCAGCGTTCGATCAGGCGACGCGCGCGCCCCGACCAGTGGTCGCTCGGTCGCCCGTGACCGCCGCCTTGCGGCGACGGCTGGCCTGGCTCATGCGGTTCTACATCCATGGCTGACCTTGAGAACTCCCCCGGGGCAACGAGTCTATGCCGGATACGTCGGTTACGTCACGATCCTGGAAGTCGGCGGAAGGCAGCTTGCCGCAAGCCCCGTATCGTAGGCCCACGCCATCGGCGTGGACGGAGGGGCGGCAGCAACCGGTGGAGCAGCAGATCGACATCGCGACGATCGACGCGCCGTGCTGGGGCACGGTCGGCGCCGGGCGCTGCCGGGGTGGGCGACCCACCCAGCAGGACGACCTGGTGTGCCTGCACGATCCGCTTTCCGCGACCTGGCTGCTGGTTCTGGCGGACGGCATGGGTGGGGAGGGCGCCGGCGAACTGGCTTCGGCGGGGGTGATCGCCGCCGCGAAGTCGCTCTGGACGCGGGGTGACTGGCGCAACCTGCCCGGCGCGGTGTTTCTCGAGCAGTTCTGCCAGGAGGCGCATCTCGAATTGCTGCGGCGTGGGGCGGCGCTGGCCGATGCCTCCCCCCGCGCGACCATCGTGGCACTGCTTCTCAAGGGGCGACACGCCTTCTGGGCGCATGTCGGCGACAGCCGGCTCTACCGTATCGAGCACCACCGCGTCGCGGGCTGCACGGAGGACCACAGTCTGGTGCAGGAGCGCGTCCGGCGCGGCGAACTGGCCGCAGACCAGGCCGGCAGCGCGCCGGACCAGCATCAGTTGTTGCGGGGGCTGGGTGGTGCACGCCGGCCGGAGGTCGAGCATGGCTACGCGCCGCGGCGGCGCGACCAGCGCTTCGCCCTGTGCAGCGATGGCGTTTGGGCGCACCTGTCCGGGGCGGAGCTGGCCGCGTTCGCCGATTATGCCGACCCCTCGCTCGCCGTGCGCGAGGCGCTCTCGCTGGTGCTGCGCCGGGGACGGGGGGAAGGCGACAATGCCGCCCTCATCCTCGTCCGCGCGGAGCCAGCCGCTTTTCACGTGCTGGCGTCGATGCGGCGCGCATGGTCCAGGATCCTTGGCAGGTTCGCCGTTCCCGGGCATACCCGTGCCCCACTTTCCGGTCGACAGGTTTCGTTGCATGACTCTGAGCCACGTTGATTCTTCCACCCGGCATGTGCCTGGTCCGGCCCGGCGCCTGATCTGGCTGCCCCTGCTGCTGACCCTCGGCGGCTGTGCCCAGCTGCAGGGCCTGTTGCATCCGCCGCCGAAAGTCGCGCCGGCACCGCCTGCACCGCCTCCGGCCCCGGTCGCGGCCCCCGCGCCGCCGCCGGTCGAGTTGCATCCGCTGGCCTGGATCGTCAACCGCCAGCTGCAGCGCGGGCACTACGAGGAGGGCGAGCGCTATCTTCGCCGTTACCTCGAGGCTCATCCCGGCGACCGCGCCGCCGAGGATCTGCTGCACCAGCTCACCGACGATCCGCGCGAACGGCTCGGTCCGCCGGCGCAGGTCCACGAGGTGCAGGCGGGAGAGTCGTTCAGCACCCTGGCCAAGCGCTATCTCGGCGACGGCCGCCAGTTCCTGATCCTGGCCCGCTACAACGGATCGGACGATCCGTCCCGCCTGTGGGTGGGGCAGAAGGTGAAGTTGCCGAAGAGCCGCCGGGGCGAGGCGCGATCGCCCACTCCGGCCGCGGCCGAGGTGTCGTCCGGTTCGACTGCCGCTCGCTCACAGGCGTTGCAGCGCGAGAGCCTTTCGCTGCTGCGTGCCGGTCGGGAGACCCAGGCGATGGCGAAGCTGGACGATGCCCTGAAGGAGGACCCGGGTCTGGCCTCGGATCGGGGAGCCGCCGGCGCGCTGCGCCAGCAGCTGGTGTCCACCTGCCACGAGCGGGCCATCGTGCTGTATCGCGACCAGAAGCTGACGCCGGCGATCGCCCTGTGGGACCGCGTGCTGGCGATCGAGCCGGGCTACGAGCCGGCCATCGCCTACCGCGCGCGGGCGCTGGAGTTGCAGCGCCGACTCAAGCAGCTCTGAACGGGATTACTCGCCCGGGGACGGGCGGGTGCGGGTGGTCGGTGGCCGATGACTGCCTTCCAGCGAGGCCACCGCTCCAGGCGATCGCTGCGTGCGCGTGGCCAGGGGGCGCCGCTGGCGGGACTGCAGCGCACCGGCCATCAGGTTGAAGGCGGCGAACAGACGTCCCAGCTCGTCCTGTCGCACCAGCCGGATGCGATAGCGAAGGTCGCCACGCGCCACGCGCAGCATGGCGTCGCCGATCAGCGCGAGCGGACCGAGCAGGCGACGGAACAGGACATAGGCGGCGAACAGCACCGCGACCAGGGTGACCCCCAGGACGGTCACGATCACCCCAAGGGTGGTCCTCTGGGCGGCACGCAGCGGCGTGCGGCTGATCCCCAGCCGCAGGGTGCCGACGTTGGCCGCCTGGTACTGGATCGGCGCGTTGAACAGCAGCAGGCCGTCGCCGCCTCCGCGGTCTTCGCGGTAGCTGTCGATGTCGCCGCGGCGTGCCAGCGGCGTCGCGGGAAGCGCTGGCAGGCCGAGCCCCACCTCCCGCGGCTGCGTGCTGGCCACCACCTGGCCGTCGCGGTCGGCGATGGCCAGGTAGCGGATCTGGTGGTTGCGGGCCATGTCCTCGACCAGCGCCCGGGTGGCGGCATGGTCACCCAGCAGCAGGTCTTCGGCCGACTCGCTGGCGACCATGCGACCGAGCGAGCTGCCGAAATCCAGCGCCAGCCCGCTCACCGCGCGGCCCTGCATGGCGTAGATCGCGATCATGCCGACCAGCAGCACCAGGCTGAGCGTGACACCGAGCAGGGCGGACCAGCGCAGTCGCAGCGACACGATGCGCCCCACCAGTGGCTGCTCGTGCAGACGCTCGTACTCGCGCTTGGCCAGTTGCAGGTCCGCCACCACCTCGCTGCCGCGCTGATAGCGGGTGGCCGCGTCCGGCGCCAGCAGGGTGTGCACGATGTCGATCAGGATCGACGGCGCCGCCACGTCCATCGGCTCGAGCGGCGGCAGCGGGGATTGCTGGCGCTCCTCGATCAGGCGCAGCACGTCCTCGGTTTCGCTCCAGGGCAGGCGCCCGGCCAGCAGCCAGTAGAGCACCACGCCGAGCGAGTACAGGTCGCTGCGGGCGTCGGTCCGCTCGCCGCGCAGGTGCTCCGGCGCCATGTAGGCCGGGGTGCCGCCGACCTCGGTGCGCGGGCCGCCGCTGTTGCGCTGCGCGCCGCGCCGCTCGGCGATGCCGAAGTCGGCGATCTTGGCGTGGCGCCAGCCGTCGGCCAGCATGATGTTTTCCGGCTTGATGTCGTGGTGCACCACGCCGTGGGCGTGGGCGTAGTCCAGCGCCGAGGCCATCTGGATCGCCAGTTCGATCACGGTCGGCAACGGTGGCAGGCCGTCCTTCGCGGCACGGCTGGCCAGGGTGTCGCCGGACAGCCGCTCCATCGCGATGTAGGGGCGGCCGTCGTCGGTCTGGCCGGCATCGAACAGGGTGACGATGTGCGGATGGCTCAGGTGGCCGGCAGCGCGTGCCTCGACCAGGAAGCGGCGCCGGTAGCCCTCGTCCGCCGCCACGCCCGCATGCAGGCACTTGATGGCCACTTCGCGTTCGATCTGCGGATCGTAGCCGGCGTAGACCACCGCCATGGCGCCGGTGCCGAGCAGGCCCTCAATGCGGTAGCGGCCCAGCATCTTCGGCCGCTGCGGATCGCGGACGGCCGAGAGCATCAGTGCAGCCACCAGGCCAGGGCGCCGATGCCGGCAAGAAGTACACCCGCGCCGGCGATCCAGGCTACGCGGCCGAACCGGCCGACCCCGCGCTCGCGGGTCAGGAACACGAATTCCGCCTGGCCGAGACGGATGCGGTCGCCATGGCGCAGGATCGCCTCGTGCACGCGGCGGCCGTTGACGAACACGCCGTTGGTCGACAGCGTATTCATGATCACGTAGTGGCCCTGCTGGTTGATCAGCCAGGCGTGCGAGGCCGAGACGCTGGGGTCGTCCAGCACGATGTCGTTGTCGCTTCGCCGGCCGATGGTCTGCTTGCCGGTGCGCAGCGGGAAGCGCAGCTTGTCGAAGCCCGGTCCGCGGCCGGCCAGCACCGGCTGGGCCACGCTGGCGCGCTCCTCCACCGGCGGCGAGAAGGCGACCGCGTACTCGCGCAGCTCCTCGGCGGTGAACAACCGGGTGCCTTGCGTGCCGGAGAGACGGCCATGGGTGGGAGCGGGTCCGTTCATGCGTGGAAGAGCGCCTTGCGTGGGTGAAAGGAGGCTTCCTGCCGGAGTGCGTCGTCGGTGCCGTCCTGTGACGGATCCTTGAAGTGGAACTTGAGCAAGTTGCGCGAAGTGCCGGCGTGACGGGCGGCACAGTCCTGACAGTCGGTCAGGACAGGAAGGCGCCGATGGCGTCGTTGAGGAAGCGCTGACCCAGCGGCGTGGTGGCGAGCCGGGCCGGATCGTCGATCAGCCAGCCGCGCCTGCGGGCGTCGGCGAGGGGGACGGCAATGCGCTCGGGCGGCAGGCCGGTGAAGGCGGTGAATTCGTCCATCGGCACGCCATCGATCAGGCGCAGCGCGTTGAGCATGTATTCGAACGGCAGTTCGTCGCCGTCGACGGCCTGGTCGCCGCCGATGCGGGCCGGGCCCCCGGCCGCCTCGAGATAGGTACGCGGCAGCCGCTGCTTCCAGCGCCGGCGGACCTGTCCGGCGGCCGCGTCGGTGATCTTGCCGTGCGCGCCGGCGCCGATGCCCAGGTAGTCGCCGAAGCGCCAGTAGTTGAGGTTGTGCGTGCAGCGCCGGTCGGGCCGCGCATAGGCGGAGATCTCGTACTGGCGGTAGCCGGCGTCGGCGAGTGCGGCCTCGCAGGCTTCCTGCATCGCCCAGGCGTGATCGTCGTCCGGCAGTGGCGGCGGGTTGGCGGCGAACGCGGTGTTCGGCTCCAGCGTGAGCTGGTAATGCGAGATGTGCGTCGGTGCGAGCGCGACGGCGCGCGCCACGTCGGCCAGCGCGCCATCCAGTGTCTGCTGCGGCAGGGCGTACATCAGGTCGAGGTTGATGTTGGCGTAGCCGGCGTCCTGGGCGGATTTCACCGCCGCCTCGGCCTCGGCGGCGGAATGGATGCGACCGAGCCGCTTCAGCTTGTCGTCGTCGAAGCTCTGGATGCCGAAGGACAACCGGTTCACGCCGGCGGCGAGGTAGCCGTCGAAGCGGCCGTGCTCGACCGTGCCCGGGTTGGTCTCCAGAGTGACCTCGGCGTTCCCGACGAACGGCAAGCGTTCCCGCGCGCCATCGAGGAAGCGGGCGACCAGTCCCGGTGCGAACAGGCTGGGCGTGCCGCCGCCGAAGAACACGCTGACCACCGGCCGGCCGTGCAGCGCGGCGCCGAAGTCGGCCAGGTCGGCGTCGAGGTCGGCCAGCAGCACGTCGATGTAGTCGGCGTAGGGCGGCGGGGCATCGCGCAGACCGTGCGAATTGAAGTCGCAGTACGGGCACTTCTTCACGCACCACGGCATGTGCACGTACAGCGACAGCGGTGGAGCGGTCAGCGCCATGTCAGGCGGCGAGGTCGGCCAGCCGCGCATGCAGTTGTGCCAGCGCCTGACCGCGGTGGCTGATGCGGTTCTTCAGCGCCTTGTCCAGCTCGGCCGCGGCCAGCTCGTGGCCGTCGGGCAGGAACAGGGGGTCGTAGCCGAAGCCGCCCTCGCCGCGCGGCGCATGCAGCACGCGGCCGTGCCAGCGTCCTTCGGCGACCAGCGGTGCCGGATCCTCGGCATGGCGCAGCAGCACCAGCACGCAGATGAAGAAGGCGCGGCGCTCGGCATCGGGGCGGCCGTCCAGTGTGCGCAGCAGCCTGGCGTTGTTCGCCGCGCTGTCGCCGTGGCCGCCGGCATAGCGCGCCGAGTACAGGCCGGGCGCGCCATCGAGTACATCCACGCACAGGCCGGAGTCGTCGGCCAGCGCCGGCAGGCCGGTGACGCGGGCGGCGTGGCGGGCCTTGAGCAGGGCGTTCTCGACGAAGGTGAGGCCGGTTTCCTCGACGTCCTCCACGCCCAGCTCGCCCTGCGCGATCACCTCGAAGTCGGCGTCGGCGAGCAGGTGGCCGAACTCGGCCAGCTTGCCGCGGTTGCCGCTGGCCAGGACGATGCGGCCCATCGCTCAGCCCTCGGCCAGCGCGGCGCGCTGGGCGGCGACCAGTTCGTCCACGCCCTTCTCGGCCAGCGCCAGCAGGGCGTCCATCTCGTCGCGGCGGAACGCGTGCCCCTCGGCCGTGCCCTGCACCTCGATGAAGCCGCCGCCGTCGTTCATCACCACGTTCATGTCGGTATCGCAGTCCGAGTCCTCGGCGTAGTCGAGGTCGAGCACCGGCTGGCCCTTGTAGATGCCCACCGACACGGCCGCGATCGCGCCGATGATCGGGTTGCGCTTGAGGTTCTCGCGCTTCATCAGGTGGTTCACCGCATCGACCAGGGCCACGTAGCCGCCGGTGATCGCCGCGGTGCGGGTGCCGCCGTCGGCCTGGATCACGTCGCAGTCCAGGGTGATCACGCGCTCGCCCAGGGCCTGGCGGTTCACGCAGGCGCGCAGGCTGCGCCCGATCAGTCGCTGGATCTCCATGGTGCGGCCGCCCTGGCCGCCTTTGGCCGCCTCGCGCTGCATGCGGGTGTGGGTGGCGCGAGGCAGCATGCCGTACTCGGCGGTGATCCAGCCCTCGCCCTTGCCGCGCAGCCACGGCGGCACGCGGTCCTCGATGCTGGCGGTGCACAGCACGCGGGTGTCGCCGAAGCTGACCAGCACCGAGCCTTCGGCGTGGCGGGTGAAACGGCGTTCGATGGCGATCGGGCGCAGCTGGTCGCTGGCGCGTCCGCTGGGGCGGCTGACGGTTTGCATGGGTCGGGGAGCCTGGTTGGGCAGGGCGGGACGGGAAAGTTTACCATTGCGGTCTTTATCGGCACCGCCGCAAGGGTTTCCATGATCCGCAGCATGACTGCCTACGCCTCGGCCGAGCTGGCAGGCCCCACCGGAGCGCTGAGTTGCGAGCTGCGCACGGTCAACCACCGCTACCTGGAAATCAGCCCCCGCCTGCCGGATGAGCTGCGCGGCTTCGAGCCGTTGCTGCGCGAGCGGGTCGCGGCCCGGCTGTCGCGCGGCAAGCTCGATCTCACCGTGCGTCTGCGCGGCGAGGGTCGCAACGATGCGCTGCAGCTCAACGAAGGCATGCTGGCCCGCCTGACCGAGCTGGCCCGCGAGCTGCAGCCACGGTTCCCGACGATGCAGGTGGAGTTCACCGAGCTGCTGCGGTTCCCGGGACTGCTCGACCGCGCCGACGTGGACAACGATGCGTTGCAGACGGCGCTGTTCGCCGTATTGGACCGCGCGCTGGATGCCCTGGCGGCGACCCGCGAGCGCGAGGGCGCCAAGACCGCCGACATGCTGCGCGAGCGGCTGGACGCGATCGAGCGGGTGGTCGCCGACGTGCGCGGCTGGATGCCGGAGATCCGTGCCGCGCTGCGCGCCCGCCTGGAGTCGCGGCTGGCCGACCTCAAGCAACCGGCCGACCCGGGGCGTCTGGAGCAGGAGCTGGTGCTGCAGATCACCCGCGCCGACGTCGACGAAGAGCTGGACCGGCTCACCACCCACATCGCCGAGGCCCGCCGCGTGCTGTGCCTGGCCGAGCCGGTCGGTCGGCGACTGGACTTCCTGATGCAGGAGTTCAACCGCGAGGCCAATACGCTGGGCTCCAAGTCGGTGGACTCCCGCAGCACCAACGCCGCGGTCGAGCTGAAGGTGCTGATCGAACAGATGCGCGAACAGGTGCAGAACATCGAATGAGCACGCCGGCGGCAGGAACCCTCTTCGTGGTGGCCGCGCCCTCGGGGGCCGGCAAGTCGACCCTGGTCAATGCGCTGCTGGAGCGCGAGCCGGCGATCTCGCTATCGGTCTCGCACACCACGCGCCCGCCGCGAACGGGCGAGCAGTACGGCCGCCACTACTACTTCGTCGAGCGCGCCGAGTTCGAGCGCGAGGTGGCCGAGGGCATCTTCCTCGAGCATGCCGAGGTGCACGGCAACCTCTACGGCACCTCGCGCACCACCGTCGATGGCCTGCTGGCGCAGTCGCGCGACGTGCTGCTGGAGATCGACTGGCAGGGCGCGCGGCAGATCCGCGCGGCCAAGCCCGATTGTGTCAGCGTGTTCATCCTGCCGCCGTCGCGGCCCGAGCTGGAGCGGCGGTTGCGCGGGCGCGGGTCGGATGCGCCGGAAGTGATCGAGCGCCGGCTGCACAACTCCCGCGAGGAGATCGCCCACGCGCACGAATTCGACTACATCGTGGTCAACGACCGCTTCGAGGATGCGCTGGACGATCTGCAGGCGATCGTGCACGCGGTGCGCCTGCGCAGTCCGTTGCAGTGGGCTCGGCACCAGGCCCTGATCGACGCCTTGCTGGCGCCCTGAGCCCGGATTCGCGGTCCGGCGGGATTTTTCCCGTGGCAGCAGAAACTTGCGCTGCATCCCGCGGTCTCCCGCGGGCTCCCGCGCCATGGCGCGGGAGCGCTGCTTCGGCTACCTTGTCCTTCTTTCGTCGCGCCCCTTCCCGATGACCGATCCCTTACGTCCGACCACCGATGCCGAGCCGCTGGTCAGCGTCCGCGGCCTGACCACGGTGCTCAACGGCAAGACCATTTTCGATGCCCTGGACATGGACATCCCGCGTGGCCGCATCACCGCCATCATGGGGCCCAGCGGTACCGGTAAGACCACCCTGCTCAAGCACATCACCGGCCAGATGACCGGCGATGCCGGGCGGGTGCGCGTCAATGGGCAGGATGTCGGCGAGCTGTCGCGCAGCCAGCTGTTCAAGCTGCGCGAACAGATCGGCTACCTGTTCCAGAACTCGGCGCTGCTGACCGACTTCGACGTGTTCGAGAACGTCGCCTTCCCGCTGCGCCAGCACACCGATCTGTCGGAAGAGCTGATCCGCAACGTGGTGCTGCTGAAGCTGCAGGCGGTGGGCCTGCGCGGCGCGGCGGCGCTGATGCCCAGTGAGCTCTCCGGTGGCATGGCGCGGCGCGTGGCGCTGGCGCGGGCGATCGTGTTCGACCCCATGCTGATCCTCTACGACGAGCCGTTCGTCGGTCTGGACCCGATCGCGCTGAACCAGGTGCTGAAACTGATCCGCACTCTCAACGACACGCTCGGCATCACCAGCGTGCTGGTGGCGCACGAGCTGGATGCGATCAAGCAGGTCGCCGATCACGTCTACCTGATCGCCAACGGCAAGGTGGTGGCGCAGGGCGATCCCAAGACCATCGCCGACGACGGCTCGCCGTGGACGCGGCAGTTCTTCGGTGGCGAGGCCGACGGCCCGGTGCCGTTCCAGTACCCGGCCGGCGACTACGCCCAGTCGCTGGGCTTTCCGCGGAGCCAGGCATGAGCGCGCAGACCCAACGCAACATGGTGGCCGAGGCGCTGGCGCAGATCGGCAACTGCGGCCTGTTCCTGCTGACCATCCTCAAGTCGGTGCCGCGCAGCTTCCGCTATGGCCGCGAGACGGTGCGCCAGCTGTGGTTCGTCGGCGCGATGAGCCTGACCATCATCATGACCTGCGGCCTGTTCGTCGGCATGGTGCTGGGCCTGCAGCTCTACTACGTGCTGTCGATCTTCGGCGGCACCGCGGCCAGCGGTACGGTGGTGGCGATCGCGATCTACCGCGAACTGGGGCCGGTGGTCACCGCACTGCTGTTCGCCGGGCGCGCCGGCACCTCGATCACCGCCGAGATCGGCCTGATGCGCGCGACCGACCAGATCGCCGCGATGGAGATGATGGCGGTCGATCCGATCGCCTACGTCGTCGCGCCGCGGTTCCTGGCCGGACTGATCGCCATGCCGCTGCTGTGCAGCGTGTTCTGTGCGCTGGGCATCTTCGGTGGTCATCTGGTCGGAGTGACCTGGCTGGGCATCGACAACGGCACCTTCTGGTCCAACATGACCGCCAACGTCGACGTCTGGAAGGACGTGGTCAATGGCATCGTCTACAAGAGCGTGGCGTTCGGCGCCGTGGTCTCGCTGATCGCCGTGTTCCAGGGCTACACCACGCCGCCGACCAGCGAGGGCGTGGCCTACGCCACCACCCGCACCGTGGTCGCCTCGTCCATCGCCATCCTGGCGCTGGACTTCGTGCTCACCGCCTTCCTGATGTGACTTCCGTGATTTCTTCCGTCTCTTCCGCTTTGAGGATCGTGCCGTGACCCAGCGAAAATCCTATGCCGTCGGCACCGGCCTGTTCATCGTGCTCGGCTTTGCCGCACTGGCCTACCTCGCCACGCAGACCACCTCGGTGGCCAACGTCAGCCAGGGCCCCAGCTACGACGTCACCACCCAGTTCGCCAACATAGGCCAGCTCAAGGAGCGTGCGCCGGTGAAGGTGGCGGGCGTGCGGGTCGGCCAGGTCGAATCGATCTCGCTTGAGCCCGGCAAGGAGGTGGCGGATGTCACCCTGTCGATCGACAGGAAGTACGGCCAGATCCCGGTCGACTCGGTCGCCACCATCTATACCAGCGGCCTGCTCGGCGACCAGTACGTGGGCCTGCAGTACGGCACCGCCAAGCAGTACGTGAAGGACGGCAGCCGGCTCGCCCTGAGCAAGTCCACCGAGCCGCTGGAGGCGATGCTCAGCAAGTTCTTCGGTGCCGGCGCGGCGGCCGATGACCTGGGCGGCACGTACGCGGTGAAGGCCCGTTTCACCAACGTCGGCGCGCTGTCGCCGGGCGCTCCGGTGAAGATGGCTGGCGTGGCGATCGGCAGCGTCAAGTCGGTACAGGCCGACCCGGTCAAGCTGGACGCGCTGGTGACCCTGTCGATCGACAAGAAGTACGACCAGATTCCCGACGATTCCTCGGCGGCGGTGTTCACCAGCGGTTTGATCGGCAGCCAGTACGTTGCGATCCAGCCCGGCGGCTCCCCCGACATGCTCAAGGACGGTGACGAGATGATCCTCACCCAGTCCGCCATGCAGCTGGAGGACCTGATCGGCAAGTTCCTGGTCAACGGCTCGCCGGGCGACAAGAGCGGCGGCAAGTCGTCCGACGCCAAGTGATGGTTTCCCGAATTTCCTCCCCCTGGAGTTTCCCCATGTTGCGTCCCATCGCCCTAGCCCTGGCTCTGACCTTCGGTGCCGCGCTCGCCACTCCGGCGCTGGCGCAGGATCCCGCCCCGGCGGCTTCCGCGCAGCAGACCCCGGAGCAGGTCGTGCAGACCATCGCGCACGATCTGGACACCACCATCGCCGGCCACCGCGACGAGCTGAAGAACAACAAGGAAAAGCTCATCGGCGTGATCGATGACATTTTCCTGCCGCACTTCGACATCGACTACGCCTCGATCCTGGTGCTCGGCCAGCACGCGCGCGAGGCCACGCCGGAGCAGCGCGAGCGCTTCGCCAAGGCGTTCTACAACTCGATCACCAACCGCTACGCGGAAGGCCTGCTCAACTACACCAAGGGCGCGGTGGTGGTGCTGCCGTTCAACGGCGACCTCAACAACAAGCGCACCGTGGTGCGCACCCAGGTAGTGCTGGAGGATGGCAAGAAGGTCGCCGTCGACTACGCGTTCCGCAAGACCCGCAGCGGTGAGTGGAAGGCCTACGACGTGATCATCGAGGGCATCTCCTACATCACCAACTACCGCAACCAGGTGGACGCGGAGATCCGCAAGGTCGGCATCGACAAGCTGATCACCAACCTGGAGACGCGCGGCGAGGACGCCCTGAAGTCGATGGAGCAGGACAGCAAGGCCAAGGCTCCGTGACGAGCGCGGCCTGCCAGTTCGAGGATCGTCCGGACGGCACGCTGGCCGTCCGCGGCGTGCTGACCTTCGATACGGCCAATGCCGCTTGGCGGTCCCTGCGCGAGCGGCTGGCCCAGGCTCCCGCGGGGACGCTCGATCTGTCCGCGGTGGAACGCAGCGACAGCGCCGGCCTGGCCTGCGTGCTGGCCGTGCTGTCCGAGGCAGGGAAGCACGGGCAGTCGTTGCAGGTAAGGGGTTTGCCGACCGGCATGCGGCGGCTGGCCCAGGTGTGCGAGGTGGAGTCGCTGCTGGCCGCGGGCTGACGGGGCCGATCCGCGCCGCCCCCCCCCCCGCACGAAAAAGGCCCCGTCATGGGGCCTTTTTCATTCCGGTCGCCGGAGGGCTTATTGCCCGCCGGCGGACTGGTCAGCCTGCTCGGCCTGCTTCGGGTGCTTGTTCTCCCACTGGTGCTGTTCCTGCAGCAGCTGGTCGGGATCGAAGCCCTGCTGGTCCAGGCCCTGCATCTGGTCGATCACGCTGGCCGGCGGATTGCCGTCGTAGATCTTGTAGAGCCGTCGCTGGCGGTAGGCATCGCGCACGAACACGTACGGATCGTAGGCGGACTTGAGGAAGCCCTCCGCATCGAAGGCGCGCGAGCGCAGGTTCACCAGGTAGACCAGCTGCGGGATGTACTGCTGGCCGTAGTGATAGCTGTGGTTGCGGGCGTAGATGGTCAGCGGGTCGAAGAAGTAGCCATCCACCGGCACCTGCCAGACGTCGCGCACCGTGGAGGGGCCGAGGAACGGCAGCACGATGTAGTCGCCCTCCGGCACGCCCCAGCGAGCCAGGGTGACGCCGAAATCGGTTTGCTGCAGCGGCAGGCCGAGCGAGCTGGCCGGGTCGAACAGGCCGCCGATACCCAGGGTCAGGTTGACCAGGAACCGCCCGGTGCTCTGCAGCGCCTGTTTGGGGCGGGCCTGCAGCAGGTCGTTGGCCACGGTGACCGGCTGCCGCAGGTTGGTGAAGAAGTCGCTCACCGAGCGGCGCACCGGCGGATTGGTGATCTTGCGGTAGCCCACCGCGACCGGACGGATCACCGCCTGGTCCACGGCGTCGTTGAACGCATAGACCTTGCGGTTGACCTTCTCGAGCGGGTCGTCGGTACGCGGTTTGGCGATGGCGCAGCCGGCGAGCAGGCAAACCAGGCCGAGCGCGGCGGTCCGGCGCAGCCAGGATGGAATGTGGGGGAAAGGCATCGATGAGTAATCCGTTGCGGTGCCGTGGGGAAATTAAGTGTACTTCTCGGTTTTATAATATGCACGCGTTTCGCCGCGCTTTCGTCCTGAATCGGCGGCAGACCAACCGGGCATGATACGGGTTGGCGCATTGCCAGCAAAGCCTACGCTGGATACACTGAACGACCTTCCAAGTTGCTTTACCGCCTGAGGATTTCGCATGGCACGCATTACCGTGGAAGACTGCCTTGAGGTGGTCGACAACCGTTTCGAGCTGGTGCTGATGGCGACCAAGCGCGCCCGCCAGCTGTCCAAGGGCGCCGAGCCGGCCGTCAATCCGGATCATGACAAGCCCACCGTGCTGGCGCTGCGCGAGATCGCCGATCGCCGCATCGACCAGGCCACCATCGACGAGATCGACCGCGCCGAACGCGAGCGTGCCGAGCGCGAGGCGCTGGAGTGGGCCGCGGCCGAGGTGGACGACGATCTCTCCAAGGGCGGGGACGACTGAGCATGTGCTCCGACGGCACCATGCGCTGCACGGGGTCGGTGGCGGAAGTCGCCGATCTCCGTGATGGTGCCTGCTGTCGTCCGGTCGCCCCGCGCGGGGTGACTGTCTGAGCGGGCAGCGCATTCCCGCACCCGTCGCCGCGACGGATCCTTCGCAGGACGCGGCGTTGCCGGACTACGTCCTGGCACTCAAAGACCGCCTCGCCTACCTCCCTGAAGACCAGGTCGAGCGTGTCGTTCGCGCCTTCCGCGTCGGTGCCCATGCGCATGCGGGGCAGGCGCGCAAGAGTGGCGAGCCCTACATCACCCATCCGGTCGCCGTGGCCGGCATCCTGGCCGAGCTGGGCCTGGATGCCGAAACCATCATCGCCGCGATCCTGCACGACACGCTGGAAGACACCCAGCTCAGCCGCATCGAGCTGGCGGGCGAGTTCGGCGAGACCGTGGCCGAGCTGGTCGACGGCGTCACCAAGCTGGACAAGATGAAATTCGGCAGCCGCCAGGAGGCCGATGCGGAGAGCTTCCGCAAGATGCTGCTGGCGATGGCCCGCGACATCCGGGTGATCCTGATCAAGCTGGCCGACCGCCTGCACAACATGCGCACGCTGGGAGCGAAGGACACTTCCTCGCGTCGCCGCATCTCGCGCGAGACGCTGGAGATCTACGCGCCGATCGCCCAGCGGCTGGGCATGAACAAGTTCAAGGCCGAGCTGCAGGACCTGGGTTTCCGCGGCCTCCATCCGGATCGCTACCGGGTGATCAGCGAGCGCATCCGGGCGGCACTGGGCAACCGGCGCGAGGCGATGGGCAAGATCGAGGCGGCGCTCACCCAGCGCCTCGCCTCCGAGCACATCGAGGCCCGCGTGGTCGGGCGCATCAAGTCGCCGTGGAGCATCTATTCGAAGATGCGCAGCGAGCACAAGACGTTCGCCCAGCTGATGGACGTGTACGGCTTCCGCGTGGTGGTCGATACCGCCATGCGCTGCTACATGGCGCTGGGCGCGGTGCACACGCTGTACAAGCCGGTGGACCGCCGCTTCAAGGATTTCATCGCCATTCCGAAGGCCAACGGCTACCAGTCGCTGCATACCGTGCTGCTGGGGCCGTTCGGTGCGCCGATCGAAGTGCAGATCCGCACCGCCGAGATGGATTCGGTGGCCGAGCGGGGCGTCGCCGCCCACTGGGCCTACAAGACCGACTCCGGCCCGGCCAACAGCGCCCAGGCGCGGGCGCGCGAGTGGCTGTCCGCGCTGGCCGACAGCCAGGCCAACACCGCCTCGTCGAGCGAGTTCATCGAGAACGTCAAGATCGACCTGTTCCCGGACGAGGTCTACCTGTTCACGCCGCGCGGCGACATCCTCTCGCTGCCGCGCAACGCCACCGCGCTGGATTTCGCCTACGCCGTGCACACCGACGTCGGCCACCATGCGGTGGCCGCGCGCGTGGACAAGAAGCTGGTGCCGCTGCGCACGCGGCTGGAGTCCGGGCAGCTGGTGGAGATCATCACCGCGCCGTCGGCGGTGCCGAACCCGGCCTGGCTGGAGTCGGTGGTAACCGGCAAGGCGCGCACGGCGATCCGCCAGTTCCTCAAGCATCTGCAGCACGAGGACGCGGTCGATTTCGGCCACCGTATGCTCGACCGTGCGCTCGATGCGCTCGGCTCCAGCCTCGATGGCATCGCGCCGGCCGTGCTCGATCGCTTCCTCGCCGAGGCCAAGCTGCACCGGCTGGAAGAACTGCTGGCCGACATCGCGCTGGGCAACCGGATGCCGGACGTGGTGGCCGCCCAGCTGGTGGCCGCAAGGGGCAAGAAGGCGGCCCGCACCGTGGCGACGACGGCGCCGAGCAGCGAGAAGATCCGCATCACCGGCGCCGAGCGCGGCGTGCTGAGCTTCGCCAACTGCTGCCATCCGCTGCCCGGCGACGAGATCGTCGGCTACCTGTCCGCCGGCAAGGGCATCGTGGTGCATCGCGAGGAGTGCCCCAACGTGGCCGAGCTGCGCAAGCAGCCGGAGCGCCGGGTATCGATCGAATGGGACCGCGACGTGCAGGGCGACTACCGTGCCGAGCTGCGCATCGAGGTCATCAACCGTCCCGGCGTGCTGGCCACGGTGGCCTCGGCGATCGCCGACGCCGACTCCAACATCGAGAACGTGGAATACGTCGAGCGCGACGCGGCGGCCGCCACGCTGTTGTTCACCATGGAAGTGAAGAGCCGCCGTCATCTCGCCGAGGTGATCCGCCGCGTGAGGCGCACCGGCGTGGTCAGCGCGGCGCACCGCTACCCGCTCTGACCGGCGCTTGCCCCGGACCGGCCGGACGTCGCACGATGCGGCGCTCCGTGATCCTTCCCCGAACCGAGGTGTCCCATGTCCCGCAGCATCATCGCCACCGACCAGGCGCCCGCCGCCATTGGCCCCTATTCGCAGGCCGTGCGCGCCGGGAACACGGTGTATTTCTCCGGGCAGATCCCGCTGGATCCGGCGACCGGCGCGCTGGTGCAGGGCGACATTCGCACGCAGACCCGTCGCGTGTTCGACAACCTCTCCGCCGTGGCGGCCGCGGCCGGCGGCTCGCTGGCGCAGATCGTGCGTGTGGGCATCTATGTCACCGACCTGGCGCATTTCGGCGAGGTCAACGCGGTGATGGCCGAGTATTTCGAGGCGCCGTATCCCGCACGTTCGACGATCGAAGTCTCGGCGCTGCCGAAGGAGGCCCAGGTCGAAGTCGATGCGGTGATGGTGCTCGACTGATCCGTCGCCGCGGCCACCACCCACGCCGGTGCGCTCCCGCGCCGGTGCGGCAGGGCGGCCGGCTCGGCTAGGCTTGGCGGGATGGCTGCCCGTTCCCGATCGACTCCCGCTCCCGCCGACGAGCCCGCGGGGCTCCGTCCGCTCACGACGCTGCCCGGCGTCGGTCCTGCGCTGGCCGAGTCGCTGGCGCGGCTGGGCCTGGAGCGGGTGCAGGATCTCTGGTTCCACCTGCCGCTGCGCTACGAGGACCGCACCCGGGTGACGCCCATCGCCGACCTGCGCCCGGGCGACCGGGTGCAGGTCGATGCGGTGGTGGAGGCGGTGGAGCGGGGTTTCCGCTATCGGCCCCAGCTGAAGGTTGCCGTGAGCGACGACTCGCGGCAGACCCTGCTGCTGCGCTTCTTCCATTTCCATCGCGCCCAGGCCGACCTGCTCAAGCCGGGCACGCGCCTGCTCTGCTACGGCGAGGTGCGTCTCGGGCCGCAGGGGCTGGAGATGGTGCATCCGCAGTACGAGCGGCTGGTCGGCAATGCTCCGCTGGTGCTTGACGAGCTGCTCGACCCGATCTACCCCACCACCGAGGGCCTGGGTACGCGACGACTGGCCGGGGTGATCGGCAAGGCGCTGGCGCTGCTGCCCGGCGACGAGGCGCTGGAACTGATCCCGCCGGCGCTGTGCGCCGAACATGGACTGACCTCGCTGCGCGAGGCGCTGCTGTACGTGCATCGGCCGCCGGCCGACGCCCACCTCGGCCAGCTCACCCTCGGTCATCATCCCTCGCAGCAACGGCTGGCCTTCGAGGAGCTGCTGACCCAGCACCTGAGCCTCAAGCGCCTGCGCGCGGCCGTGCGCAGGCGGCGCGCCCCGGCGCTGGGCGGCGACGGGGCGCTGGTAGCGCGCTTCCTCGCCGCGCTGCCGTTCCGTCCGACCGGCGCGCAGCAGCGGGTGGCGGGCGAGGTTGCAGCGGACCTCGCCCGGGCCAGGCCGATGCTGCGGCTGGTGCAGGGGGACGTCGGCTCGGGCAAGACCGTGGTGGCGGCGCTGGCTGCGCTGGCGGCGGTGGAATCGGGCTACCAGGTGGCGCTGATGGCGCCCACCGAACTGCTGGCCGAGCAGCACCTGCGCAATTTCCGGCATTGGCTGGAGCCGCTCGGTGTCGCGGTGGAGTGGTTGGCCGGCAAGGTGCAGGGCAAGACCCGGCAGAAGACGCTCGCCCGCGTCGCCGAGGGGGCGCCGGTGGTGATCGGCACCCATGCGCTGATGCAGGAGGGCGTGCTGTTCGGTCGGCTGGGGTTGGTGATCGTCGATGAGCAGCACCGCTTCGGCGTGCACCAGCGACTGGCGCTGCGCGACAAGGGGCTGGAGGGCGAGCAGGTGCCGCACCAGCTCGTGCTGACGGCCACGCCGATCCCGCGCACGCTGGCGATGAGCGCCTACGCCGACCTCGACGTTTCCTCGATCGACGAGCTGCCGCCGGGGCGCACGCCAGTGCAGACGGTGGCGATCTCCAATGCGCGTCGCGGCGAGGTGGTCGAGCGCATCGCCCATGCCTGCCGCGAGGGGCGGCAGGTGTACTGGGTCTGCACGCTGATCGAGGAGTCCGAGCAACTGCGCGCGCAGGCGGCCGAGGTCGCGCATGCCGAGCTGGTGGCGGCCTTGCCGGACCGGCAGGTCGGGCTGATCCACGGACGCATGAAGCCAAAGGACAAGCAGGCGGTGATGGACGCCTTCAAGGCCGGCGAACTGGCCGTGCTGGTGGCTACCACGGTGATCGAGGTCGGCGTGGACGTGCCCAATGCCAGCCTGATGGTGATCGAGAACAGCGAGCGGTTGGGTCTGGCCCAGCTGCACCAGTTGCGCGGTCGGGTCGGCCGCGGCGCGGTGGCCTCCAACTGCGTGCTGCTGTACCAGCCGCCGATCGGCGCCCTGGCCCAGGAGCGCCTGCAGGTGATGCGCGACACCAATGACGGCTTCCGCATCGCCGAGAAGGACCTGGAGCTGCGAGGCCCCGGCGAGGTGCTCGGTACGCGCCAGACGGGTCAGCTCGCTTTCCGCATCGCCGACCTCACGCGCGACGCGCATCTGCTCACCGCGGTCCAGTCGGTCGGGGAGCTGATGCTGCGCGAGCATCCGCAGTCGGCGGAGCGGCTGATCGAGCGCTGGGTGGGCGGCGCCGCGCGCTACGCCCATGCCTGATCCGGCTCGCGTTGTCCGGTCTCCCGCGACCCGCGTAAGCTAGGCCGCTTGAACCGATCGACGTGATGGCTGATGAGTAGACCGCACTTGCTGATTGATACCGACCCGGGCGTCGACGACGCACTGGCGATCCTGATGGCGCACGCCCATGCCGATGTAGCCGGGTTGAGTGTCGCTGCAGGCAATGTCGGGCTGGGCCACACCGTGCGCAACGCGCGAACCCTGGTCGATCTGATCGATGCCCGCACTCCCGTGTTCGCCGGCTGTTCCAGTCCGCTGGTGCGCCGGCCGGAAGAGGATGCCGCCTTCGTCCATGGAAGCGACGGGTTCGGCGACGTCGGGTTCCCGGAGCCGCAGGCGGGGGTGGAGGACGAGTCCGCGGCCCTGGCGCTGCTGCGCCTCACCCGCGAGCGGCCGGGCGAGCTCACCCTGGTGGCGCTGGCGCCGCTGACCAATGTGGCGCTGGCTCTCAGGCTGGATCCGACGCTTCCCGATCGCGTGAAGCGGCTGGTGGTGATGGGCGGCGCGGTCACCGGTCATGGCAACACCGGCAAGGTGCCGGCCGAATTCAACGTCGGTTTCGATCCCGAGGCCGCCCACGTGGTGTTCGAGGCCTTCCCGGAGTTCGACCTGGTCGACTGGGAGGCGACGCTCCGTTACGCCTTCGATGACGCCGAGTTCGATCACTGGCTGACCGCGGGCGACGAGCGGGCCCGGTTCTTCGGGCAGGTGTTCGGCACGGCGCGGGCATACAACCGCCAGAACGACCGCAGCGGGGTGATCGCCGCGGACGCGCTGGCCATGGCGGTGGCGATCGATCCGTCCATCGTCGTCCGCAGCGAGCGGCGCCACGTCGCGGTGGAGCTCGATGGCCGCCTGACCCGCGGCGCCACCGTGGTCGATTGGGCCGGCCGGCTCAAGCGTCCGGCCAATGCGAACATCGCGCTGGAGATCGATGCCGGGCGCTTTGCCGCCATGGTGCGTCGGGCGCTCGGCATCCAAGGTTGACCCCGCGCGTGCCTGCTGAGTACAATGCCGCTCTTTTCACCCGCAGCTTTGAGCCTGTCATGAAGCCCGATATCCATCCGAACTACCGCCCCGTGGTGTTCCAGGACCTTTCGTCCGATTTCGCGTTCCTGACGCGCTCGACGATCGCCGCGAAGGAAACCGTCAAGTGGGAAGACGGCAACGAGTACCCGCTGATCAAGGTGGATATCTCCAGCCATTCTCACCCGTTCTACACCGGCAAGCAGAAGACCATCGACCAGGGTGGTCGCGTCGACCGCTTCCGTCGTCGTTACGCGCAGAAGTAAGGCGCCTGCGCGGGCCGATCCACGGCCCGCCGATGTACGTAACCGAACACAGGGCAGGCCCCGCGCCTGCCCTGTGCTTTTTCGTGGCCGCCATTCGACCATCCGCTGACGCATGTCCGCGGGGAGGTTGTGCGATAATGGCGGGCCCGGGCGCTCCGATGCCCGTCGCAGCGTTGGTCTTCCCCAGCCGGCGCTGTCCCGATTCCCTCGCCAGCCGGTGCCGCGCCCGTGGCCGCCTGCGGCGGTGACATACGTGAAGGAGGTTTCCGTGTCCGAGTCCAAGATCGTCAAGCTGACCGACGAGTCGAACAACCGCAGCAGCGAGCTGCCCCTGGTGAGCGGCACGCTGGGTCCGTCGTGCATCGACCTCGGCACGCTGTACAAGGACACCGGCCACTTCACTTACGACCCGGGTTTCGGCAGCACCGCTGCCACCAAGAGCGCGATCACCTACATCGACGGCGACCAGGGCGTGCTGCTGTACCGCGGTTACCCGATCGAGCAGCTGGCCGAGAAATCCAGCTTCCTCGAGGTGGCCTATCTGCTGCTCAACGGCGAGCTGCCCAAGCAGGCCGAGTTCGCCAGCTTCGAGCACCAGATCACGCATCACACGATGATGCACGAGTCGCTGAAGAACTTCTTCCAGGGCTTCCACCACAACGCGCACCCGATGGCGATGCTGGCCGCCTCGATCGCCTCGCTGTCGGCGTTCTACCACGACGACCTCGACGTCGATAACCCGGAAGACCGCAAGCTCGCCGCGATCCGCCTGATCGCCAAGATGCCGACCATCGCCGCCGCGGCCTACCGTTATTCGATCGGCTGGCCGATGCGCTATCCGCGCAACAACCTCGAGTACGTCACGCGCTTCCTGCACATGATGTTCGAGGTGCCGAGCGAGCCACTGCAACTCAACCCGGTGGCCGCCAAGGCGCTGGATCTGCTGTTCATCCTGCACGCCGACCACGAACAGAACGCCTCCACCTCGACCGTCCGCCTGGTCGGTTCGACCGGCGCCAACCCGTACGCCTCGATCGCCGCCGGCATCACCGCGCTGTGGGGCCCGGCGCACGGCGGCGCCAACGAGGCGGTGCTGAAGATGCTCGAGGAGATCGGCACGCCGGACAAGGTCGAGACCGCCGTCAAGCGCGCCAAGGACAAGAACGACAACTTCCGCCTGATGGGCTTCGGCCATCGCGTCTACAAGAACTTCGATCCGCGCGCCAAGATCATCCGCGAGATGTGTCACAAGGTGCTGGGCGAGCTGGGCGTCAACGACCCGCTGCTCGACGTGGCGATGAAGCTGGAAGAGGCGGCGCTGAAGGACGAGTACTTCGTCGAGCGCAAGCTGTACCCGAACGTCGACTTCTACTCGGGCATCATCTACAAGGCGCTGGGTATCCCGACCGAGATGTTCACCGTGATGTTCGCCATTGCCCGCACCGCCGGCTGGATCGCACACTGGATCGAGCAGCACGAGACGCCGGGGGCCCGCATCGGCCGTCCGCGTCAGGTCTACACCGGTTCGGCGCCGCGCGACTTCGTGCCTGCCGACAAGCGCTGACCCGGGCGTCCATCCGGCGTCAAGCCGGATGGACCGTCTCAGGAAAAACGCCCCGGGGTGACCGGGGCGTTTTGCTTTTCAGCGCAGTGCGGCGAGCTTGCGCTCCAGTGCGTCTTCCTCGTCCTGCTCGTGCAGCAGTTGCTCCACTGCAGCCAGCCCCGCGCGGCGCATCGGCCGCTCGTCGACGCGATCGACCGGCGCCTGGCGCAGCGCATCCACCGGGAGCACCGTGAGGTCGAAGGACAGGCCGTCGGCGGAAAACAGCACCACCGGGAACTCGGCCGTGTCGTCGCGGCTGGTTCGCAGTCGCCGGGTCTGGGTCTCGTAAGGCACGCCGCGCCCCTGCAGGAAGCGCAGCACCGCCTCGGGATCATCGCTGAAAAGATGCAGGCAGATCGCCGAGTGTGCGTCCGCGGTTCCCTCCAGCACGGCGCCCACCAGGCGTGGCTGGAAGTCATCGAGGAAGCGCATGGCCTCTACCGCGGCCTCGCGACAGCGTCGCAGATGCTGCGGTTGGCTGTCGGCCTGGAAGATCCGCTGGTGCTCGCGCAGTGCACGCTCGATCTCGTCGTTGCGGGGCAGGCTCTGCGCATCCAGGATGCCGAGCCGCTCGGAGGCCTTCAGCTTGGCATGATGGAAATCGCGGATGCCGTGCTCGCTCATCAGACGGGCCGCCTCCTGGGCGACGCGCAGCCGGTTGCGCTGCAGGCGGTCATGGGCGTGGATGCGGTGGTGCTCGCCTCGGGCCATGTCTCGCTCCTTCCTCGGTGGCCGCCGCCCGGGGCCGGGCGGCAGTCGCGGGATCGATCCTACCTGCTGAGTCAGAAAATGTCGTAGGCGTGCTTCTTGTCCTTGTCCTGCTGCTGCTGCGCCGCCTGGCTGCGCAGCTTGTCCAGGTCCTCGACCTTGAAGACCTCGGGCATGGTGTCGGCGTCGCCCGGTGGTGCCGGCAGGCCGGTGGTGCGATCGATGGTGATCGTGCTGATGCCGGGGGGCATGGGCAGCGAGTTCTCGGGCAGTCCCTTCAGTGCCGCGCCCATGTACTGCATCCAGATCGGCAGGGCGGCCTGCGCACCGAACTCGGCCACGCCATTGGCGCGTCCCAGCGAGGTGAAGTCGTCGAAGCCGACCCAAACCGCCGTCGACAGATCGCCGTTGAAGCCGACGAACCATGCGTCGCGATGATCGTTGGTGGTGCCGGTCTTGCCGGCCAGGTCGGGACGATTGAGTGCGCGGGCCGCCGCGCCGGTGCCATGCAGGATCACGTCCTTCATCAGCGAGGTGATCAGGTAGTCGTTGCGGATGTCGATCACGTGCGGAGCCAGCACCGGGGGAGCCTTGGCGTCGCCGTGGGCATCCTCCGGCAGCACCGTGTCGCCGACGTCGGCGAGGCTGGCGGCAGTCGCGGGTGCCGACGCCGAGATGGCCGGCGCCGCGGCCACGGAGGCGCTCTTCTCCGCGGGCGGCGGACCCGGCGGCTGCGGATTGAGCAGCCGTTCCTGGCAGGAGCGGCAGGCGCGCGCAGGGTTGGCCAGATACACCGGCTTGCCGTCGCGGTCGTCGATCTCCTTGATGAAGTAGGGCTTCACCAGATAGCCGCCGTTGGCGAACACGGAATAGCCACGCGCCATGTCCATCGGCGAGACCGAGGCCGTGCCCAGCGCCATGGACAGGTTGGCGGGCAGGGCGTCCAGCGAGAAGCCGAAGCGCGTGGCGTACTCGCGAGCGAAGGCGACGCCGATGGCGTCGAGCAGTCGTACCGACACCAGGTTCTTCGACTCCACCAGCGCCTGGCGCAGGCGGATCGGGCCGTCGAACTTGTTGTCGTCGTTGGCAGGGGTCCACAGCCCGCCCGGTTTGGACGGATCCGGCAGGGCCAGCGGGGCGTCGTTGAGGATGGAGGCCGGGGTGAAGCCGCGCTCGAAGGCGGCCGAATAAATGTAGGGCTTGAAGCTGGAGCCGGGCTGGCGGGCGGCCATCACGGCGCGGTTGAACTTGCTGCGGGCGAAGTTGAAGCCGCCGACCAGTGCCTCGATCGCGCCATCCTCCGGATTCACTGACGCCAATGCGCCCTGCACCTTCGGGACCTGCGCCAGCTCCCATTGCCCCTTGTCGTTGCGGGCGAGCCGGATGATGTCGCCGCGCTTGAGCACGGTGTCCACCGTCTTCGGGGTGGCCCCGGTGCGGGTGTCGCTGACATAGGGGCGCGCCCACGACACGGCGGCCAGGTCCAGCGTGGCGCTCTCACGGGAGGAGAGGTAGACCGTCGCCTGTTGCGGAGTCACCGCGGTGACCACGCCAGGCAGCATGCCGGATACGCTCGAGTAGCTTGCGAGCACGTCGTCGAACGCCTTGGTGCCGGCATTCGCCGGCAGGTCGGTGTGGGCTTCGGGGCCGCGCCAGCCGTGGCGGCGGTCGTAGGCCACCAGGCCGTCGCGCAGCGCCTGCACGGCCTCGGTCTGGCGCTGGCTGTCGAGGGTGGTCTTGACCACGTAGCCGTCGGTCAGCGCATCGTTGCCGAGCCGGTCGAGCACCTGCCGGCGCACCATCTCGGCCAGGTACGGCGCCTCGACCTCGATCGGCTGCTCGTGCGGGTAGGCGTTGTTCGGTTCCCTGATCGCCTGTTCGTATTCCTGCTTGCTGATGTAGCGGTGCTCGAGCATCTGGCCGAGCACCCAGTTGCGGCGGGCCAGCATGCGGGCCGGGCTGTTGATCGGGTTCACCGCCGACGGCAGCTGGAAGGTCGAGGCGATGGTGGCGCACTCGGCGATGGTGAGCTGGTCGAGTGTCTTGCCGTAGTAGTACTCGGCGGCCGCGGCAACGCCGTAGGCGCGATGGCCGAGGAACATCTTGTTGAGGTAGAGCTCGAGGATCTGGTCCTTGGTGAGCTCGTTCTCCATCCGCACGGCGATGAAGATCTCGATCAGTTTGCGCGAGTAGAGCTTCTCCGGGCTGAGGAAGAAGTTGCGTGCCACCTGTTGGGTGATGGTGGAGCCACCGGAGCCCTTCTCGCCACCGGAGATGATCACGTGCCAGGCCGCGCGCGCGATGCCGTGCCAGTCGAAGCCCGGGTGGCTGTAGAAATCGGCATCCTCGGCCGACAGCACGGCATGCTTCAGGCGATCCGGTACGTGGGCGATGTCCACCGGGATGCGACGGGTCTCGCCGAAGGTCGCGATCAGCTTGCCGTCCGCGCTCTCCACGCGGAGCGGGACCTGCATGCGGTAGTCCTTGAGCTGGTCGACGTTGGGCAGTCGGGGGGCGATGAGCCAGTAGGCGACGCCGAGTGCGGCTACGCCGAGCAGCAGTCCCGAGAAGGCCAGGATCAGTGCCCAGCGGAGCAAACGCTTGAAAATTCGCATGAGTATTGGGGTAGCGAGACCTGAGTCAAAACGTGCCAGAGTATAGATGTAGCAGTATCCACCACACGGCCGGCGGTCTTCCGCAGGAAGCTGCGCCAGTTGAACTCCAATGACTCAAATGTGTGTCCCATCACGCCACTGAGTCGAGAAAGTGGTCGTATACCGTTGCTATTGCGTTAATTTTTGGATTTAATGCCAGCGCGCAGCCGCCGGATTCCGGCTCGGAGCGCTAGGGGTAAGGGGGACAAACCGTGGGTCTTTTCACACCCAAGAAGCCGCCGCTGATCGGCGTCGACATCAGTTCGACTGCCGTCAAGCTGCTGCAGCTGAGCCAGACCGGAGGGCGTTACCGCGTGGAGCACTACGCGGTGGAGCCGTTGCCCCCGAATGCCGTCGTCGAGAAGAACATCGTCGAGGTCGAGGCGGTCGGCGAGGCGATCCGTCGGGCGCTGGCCCGCTCGGGCTCCAAGCTCAAGCACGCCTGTGCCGCCGTGGCCGGCTCGGCCGTGATCACCCGGGTCATCCCGATGTCCGCGGAGCTTTCCGAGGACGATCTGGAAGGCCAGATCCAGGTGGAGGCGAACCAGTACATCCCTTACCCGATCGAGGAAGTGAGCCTCGATTTCGAGGTACTGGGGCCGGTTCGCGACAACCCGGACATGAACAACATCCTGCTCGCCGCGTCGCGGACCGAGAACGTGGACATGCGCGTGGCAGCGCTCGATCTCGGCGGCCTGAGCGCCAAGGTGATCGACGTCGAGGCCTTTGCGCTGGAAAACGCCTTCGCGATGCTGGCCGACCAGTTGAACGTGGGGCGCGACGCCCTGGTCGCCGTGGTCGACATCGGCGCCACCATGACCACGCTCTCCGTGCTGCGCAACCAGCGCACCATCTACTCCCGTGAGCAGGTGTTCGGCGGCAAGCAGCTGACCGACGAGATCATGCGTCGCTACGGACTCTCCTACGAGGAAGCCGGACGGGCCAAGCGCAAGGGTGGCCTGCCGGAATCCTACGAGACCGAGGCACTGGAGCCGTTCAAGGAGTCGCTGATCCAGCAGATCAGCCGGCTGCTCCAGTTCTTCTTCGCCGGCAGCGAGTACAGCAAGGTGGACCAGGTGGTCCTGGCAGGCGGGTGTGCCTCCATCGAGGGGCTCGGCCCGATGCTGGAGGAGCAGCTGGGCATCTCCTGCGTGGTGGCCAATCCGCTCGCACGCATGTCGCTGTCCTCGCGCGTGCAGGCCCAGGCTCTGGCCCAGGATGCCCCGGCGCTGATGATTGCGGTCGGCCTGGCGCTGAGGAGCTTCGACTGATGGCACATATCAACCTCCTTCCGTGGCGCGCCGAGCGCCGCAAGCAGCGCGAGCGCGAGTTCTTCATGCAGCTGGGTGCGGCCTTCGTGGCCGCGCTGCTGTGCCTGCTCCTGTGGGGCTGGTGGATGGATCTGCGGATCGACAACCAGAACGAGCGCAACGCCTATCTCCAGACCGAGATCCACCAGCTGGACGAGAAGATCGCCAAGATCAAGGACCTGGAAAAGGTCCGCGATCGCCTGCTGGCGCGCAAGCAGATCATCGAGCAGCTCCAGGCGAATCGCTCGCAGATGGTCCACCTGTTCGACGAACTGGTTAAGACCATTCCGTCCAGTGCCCGTCTCACCGGCCTGAAGCAGACCGGCGACTCGCTGTCGCTCGACGGCGTGGCCCAGTCCAATGCCAGCGTGGCGGAGTACATGCGCAACATCGAGGCGTCGCCCTGGATGGGGCACGCCGACCTGCGCAAGACCGAGAACGTACACAAGGACGTCCGGATGCCCTACGTGTTCGGCTTGAACGTCACATTGAGCCGTCCGAAGGACGACGGTCAGCCCGTGCCTGTACCGGATGGCAAGGCGCCAGCCGGCCATTCGGGAGCCGCGCCTGCCACAGGTGCCAAGCCGACGACGGGAGGGGCCAAGCCGTGAAGTTCTTCGATGATCTGCGCAGCCTCGACAAGAACAACATCGGTGGCTGGCCCCAGTCGGTAAAGATTTTCTTCACCGCCGCGCTGTTCGCCCTGATCGGCTTCTTCGGCTGGTACCTGTACATCAGCGACCAGCAGGATCAGTTGCAGTCGCTGGCGAACAAGGAAGAATCCCTCAAGCAGGAATTCGTGACCAAGCAGGCCAAGGCCGTGAATCTCGAAGCGCTGCAGCAGCAGCTGGACGAGATGCAGGACATGCTGCGGCAGCTGCTTCGCCAGCTGCCCAGCAAGACCGAGATGCCGGAGCTGCTGGTGGACATCTCCCAGACCGCGCTGTCTGCAGGTCTGGAGGTCGACTCCTTTGTCCCCGGGGCCGAGACGCCGAAGGACTTCTACGCCGAGAAGCCGATCGCGCTGAAGATGAGCGGTACCTACCACCAGTTCGGTACCTTCATCAGCGGCGTCGCTTCGCTGCCGCGCGTGGTGATCCTGACCCTGCACGATGTCTCGCTGACGCCGGCCAATCCCTCGGCCGAGGGTGGCGGCAAGCTCGTGCTGCAGGGCACGGTGAAAACCTATCGCTACCTCGATGACGACGAGACCGGCGACGCGAAGAAGCATGCAGCGGGCAACAAGAGGGGGCGGAAATGAGCCGGTCTTTCGCCATGAACCCTGGTCGCGGGCTTCGCATCGCTGCGCTCTGCGGCGCGCTGATCGCCCTGGCCGGGTGCACGCGCGGCATGTCCGATCTGCGGACTTGGGTCGCCAAGGAAAAGCAGAAGAAGGGTGCTCCGATCGAGCCGCTGCCGGTGATCCGCACCTTCGAGACGTTCGAGTACAAGGACCAGGGGGATCGCGATCCCTTCAGTCCCAGCTCCGCCGAACTGCAGCCATCCACCAATACGGCGTCTACCGGCCCGCGGCCGGACGAGAACCGCCCGAAGGAGCCGCTGGAGATGTTTGCGCTCGACAGCCTGAAGATGGTGGGCACGATCGGCACGGGGGCCGGCATGGAGGTCCTGATCAAGGACCCGGGTGGCGTCATCCACCGCGTGCACAAGAATGAATACATGGGCCAGAACTACGGCCGAATCACGGCGATCAGCGACGACCACGTCGATCTGGTCGAACTGATCTCCAACGGTAATGGTGGCTGGATGGAGCGTCCGGCCAGCATCGCGCTCGGCGAGAAATAGGAAACACAGGGGCTGATGCAATGAGCAACCAAAACACACCTGTTCAGGGCCGAATCATGCGCCACGCGAGCCGCTACCTGGTGATCCTCCTGTTTGCCGCCGGATCCCTGTGGTCGCAGGCAACCCTGGCAGCCACCTCCACGCTGAAAGACATCAGCTACGACGTGCTGCCTGGCGGTCGCATTGAACTGCACATCAACTTCGAGCAGGGCCAGGTGCCCGAGCCGAAGATCTTCACCACCGACACGCCGCCGCGCATCGCCGTCGACTTCGCCGACACGGCCAACGCCGCAGCGCGGCACATGGATGTCGGCAAGGGCTCCCTGTCGGGCATCTCTGCGGTGTCGGCAGGCGATCGCACGCGCGTGGTGGTCGACCTGATCCGTCCCTCCAGCTATACCACTCGGGTGGATGGCAACAGCCTGGTCCTGACGGTCAACAACGGCACTGATGCCCAGACCACCACGACTGCGGCGAACATCGATCCGTCCAAGCGCCTGCCCTCGGCGAGCAGCGGCCCGGCGGTATCCAACATCGACTTCCGCCGCGGCCCCAATGGCGAGGGGCGCGTGCTGGTGAACTTCAGTGGCGCCGGCGCCACCCCCAACATGCGCCGCGAAGGGGACAAGGTCATCGTGGATCTCGATCACGTGAACCTGCCGCCGAGCCAGGCGCAGCGTCTGGACGTGATGGATTTCGCGACCCCGGTGCAGGCCATCGTGACCCGCGCGGCCGGCAATGGCGCGCAGATGGAGATCAGCACGTCGGGCAATATCGAGACGTCGGCCTACCAGTCGGGCGACCAGTACGTGGTCGAAATCGCCCCGAAGAAGAAGGAAGCAGCCACGGGCAAGCTGGCCAAGGGCCAGGAGCCCGTCTACAGCGGCAGCCGCGTCACCTTCAATTTCCAGGACATCCCGGTGCGTTCGGCATTGCAGCTGCTTGCCGATATCTCCGGCCTCAACTTGGTGGCATCGGACTCGGTGGGCGGTAGCGTGACCCTGCGCCTGGTGAACGTGCCCTGGGACCAGGCGCTGGACGTGGTGCTGCGCGCCAAGGGTCTGGACAAGCGCCGCAATGGCAACGTGATCTGGATCGCCCCGCAGCAGGAGCTGGCCAAGTACGAACAGGATCTGGCCGACGCCCGCATGAAGGCCGAGGACAACGCCGAGCTGGTCACCGACTACATTCCGATCAGCTACGGCAAGGCGGCGGATATCGCCAAGCTCCTCACGACCGAGGCCAAGCAGGGCTTGGGTTCGGGCGGTGGCGGCGGTGCGACTGCCAATGCCAGCCGCGGCTTCCTCTCGCCGCGCGGCAGCGTCTCGTACGACAACCGCACCAACACCCTGCTGATCAGTGACACGCCGGAGAAGATCAAGGAGATCCGCGCGCTCGTGGCCGTGCTCGATCGCCCGGTCCAGCAGGTGCTGATCGAGTCGCGCATCGTGGTGGCGACCGACCAGTTCACCCGCGAGCTCGGTGCGAAGTTCGGCATAAACGGGTCCCGCACCAACCCGAGCGGCCAGGTGCTGCAGTTGGGTGGTGCGCTTGGCACCGCTCAAGGCAGCAACACCAATGCGGCAACGCTGGGCTCCGGTGGTCTGAACGTCAACCTGCCGGTGTCGGGCCCGGCAGGCAGCTTCGGCCTGGCGATCCTGGGCGCCAACTACGCGCTCGACCTCGAGTTGTCCGCGGCGCAGACCGAGGGGCGTGGCGAGGTGATCTCCAGTCCCCGCGTGATCACCGCCAACCAGCAGGAGGCGGTCATCCGCCAGGGTCAGCAGATCGGTTACGTGACCTACCAGAACAGCGCCACCGGTGCTGCCGGCAGCGGCACCGCCACCGTGCAGTTCAAGGACGCCGTGCTGGAGCTGAAGGTCACCCCGACGATCACCGCCGACAACCGCGTGTACCTGAAGATCAACGTCAAGAAGGACGCGCTGGCGAAGTTCATCGACGCCCCGGGCAGTGGCCAGGTGCCGCAGATCGACACCCGCGAACTGAACACTTCGGTGCTGGTCGACAACGGACAGACAGTGGTGCTGGGTGGCATCTACGAGATCACCAAGCAGAACACCGTGACCAAGGTGCCCGGCCTCGGCGACATCCCTGGCATCGGCATGCTGTTCCGCAAGACTTCACGGCAGAACGACAAGGCGGAGCTGCTGATCTTCGTGACGCCGCGCATCCTCAGCGACAAGCTGCAGTAGGCAGGATCGGAAGAGAAACAGGAAAGGGCGGCCGACAGGCCGCCCTTTTTTGTTGGGTCGCGCCGCATGACCACCGGGCTATATCGCCGCGCTGGCTAAACTTCCATGATCGAACGCTGTCCTACGCCGCGTCTCCCATGGAAGCCTTCCGGATGACCGATCTCGCGCCAGCCCAGCCAGCCACCGCCCTGCAGCAGTCCTTTGCCCTTCTGAGGGAGGGATTGCAGCGCTCCATCATCGGCCAGCCGCGACTGATCGATTGCCTGCTGATCGCGCTGCTGGCCGACGGCCATCTGCTGGTGGAAGGGGCGCCCGGCCTGGCCAAGACCACGGCCGTGAAGGCGCTGGCTTCGTGCATCGATGCCGATTTCCATCGCGTGCAGTTCACGCCCGATCTGTTGCCCGCCGACCTGACCGGCACCGACGTGTTCCGGCCGCAGTCCGGAAATTTCGAATTCGAGCGTGGCCCGCTGTTCCACAACATCGTGCTGGCCGACGAGATCAACCGTGCGCCGGCCAAGGTGCAGTCGGCGCTGCTCGAGGCGATGGCGGAACGGCAGATCACGGTCGGTCGCAGTACCTGGCGCCTGCCCGAGCTGTTCCTGGTGATGGCGACGCAGAACCCGATCGAACAGGAAGGTACCTTCGCCCTGCCGGAGGCCCAGCTCGACCGCTTCGTCATGCATGTCACCATCGGTTACCCGGATGCTGCCGCGGAGTTGGCGATCCTGCGCCTGGCGCGCGGGCAGGCCAGTCGTGCGGCGCACGGCCAGCAGACGGCTCCTGCCGCGCGATTGACTCCCGCCGACGTGATGGCCGCGCGTGACCAGGTGCTGGAGGTGCACATGGCGCCGGCACTGGAGGAGTACATCACGCAACTCGTGCTCGCCACGCGCGATGCCGGACGCTACGGGGCGGAACTCGATCGCTGGATCGCCTGGGGCGGTAGCCCTCGCGCAACCATTGCGCTCGATCGTTGTGCCCGCGCGCATGCGTGGCTGAACGGTCGCGATTACGTGCTGCCGGAGGACGTCCATGCCGTGGCGCATGAAGTGCTGCGCCATCGCGTGCTGCTGAGTTACGAAGCCGAAGCCGAGGGCGTGCGGCCGGATCAGGTGATCGACCGCCTGCTGGATCTCGTGCCATTGCCGTGAGCGCCGCGTTGCCGTCACTCGAGGCCGATGGCGTCACCCAGGTGGCGTTGTCGGAGCTGTTGGCGTTGCGTGCCCGCGTGGGCAGGATGACCCTGCCGACCCAGGTCAGCCGCGCCTCACGCGCGGGGCAGCAGTCGAGCCGGCTGTATGGCCGCGGGATGGATTATGCCGAGTCACGCGTCTACCAGCGGGGGGACGACGTGCGTCGACTCGACTGGCGGCTCACCGCGCGCAGCGGCAAGCTCCACACCAAACTGTTCCAGGAAGAGCGCGAGGGTCGACTCCTGATCCTGCTCGACACCCATGCATCCATGCGATTCGGCACGCGGACGAGGTTCAAGTCGGTGCAGGCGGCACGTGCGGCGGCATGGGCCGCATGGGCCGCCGTGAAGGGGGCCGAACGGGTCGGACTGATGGGTTTCGGCACGCGCGATGAACTGCTGGCGCCGCGCGCCGGCGCTCGCGGCGCGCTCGCGGTCTGCGGTGCGCTGGCCGCCTGGGGCAACCGGTCCGCCGATGCCGACGAGGAACCGCTGTCGGCCGCGCTGCAACGGGCCATGCGGACGGTCCACGGAGCCAGTCGCGTGCTGTTGATCACCGATGGCGCCTGTTGCGACGAGACTGCTCGACGCGCCCTGGTGGAGCTGTCCCGGCGCGCCCGCCTGGGTGTGCTCGCGGTGGTCGACCCCCTCGAGGTAGCGCCCACGCCGGAAGGCGACTATCCGGTCGAGCACGGGGGCGTGCGCGCGCAACTGCACATTCATGGCGAGCGGCAACGTCATTGGCTGCCAGGCATGCTCGGAGCGGGTCATGCAAGACTGGCCGCGCTGTGTCGCGCCACGGGCGTGGCTTGCCGCACCGTGGGTACGACCGGCGATCCCTTCGATGCCGTCGCTGCGCTGCTGGGCGCCCGGAGTGGCCGATGAGCCTGCCACTGCCCGCATCCGCCGCTTCCGCTGCATCCGCGCCGTCTGGTCCGGAGCTTCGCGACATCCATCTGCCGCCGCCGCCATCCTGGTGGCCGCCAGCACCGGGCTGGTGGGTGCTGGCTGCGTTGGCGTCGTTGCTGCTCGCCTGGGCGGTCTGGCGCTGGATTTCGCGTCAGCGGCATCTGCGAGCACGCGCGGCGTTGCTCGCACTGGTGGACGATGCCCTGTCCGGGACCGAAGGCCGTCCGCAGGAGGCCGCGGCGGCCCTGCATGCACTGCTGCGCCGTGCCGTGCGGAGACTGGACGGAGGCGGCGGCACGCTCCGCGGCGAGGCCTGGCGGGCCATTCTCGAGCGGGTGCCGGTCGATGCATCGGTGATCGACCGCCTGACCCAGCTGGATACCCTGATCTACCGTCCCTCCCAGGCCATCGAGCGCGATGCACTGGCCGATGCCGTTCGAGTCTGGCTCGGCGCGTTGGCCGACCAGACACGACGTAGCCGTGCGAACCGGAGGGCGCGTCGATGATGTGGCCCGAGTTCGCCTGGCCCTGGCTGGCCATCGCTCTGCCGCTGCCGTGGCTCGTGCGCCGCTGGCTGCGACCCACGGCACCGGGACGGGCCCTGCACCTGCCGCACCAGGGCATCGCGCTCGCCGTCGCGGTGCCGGTGAAGGCGGGCGGCGCGCGGCCCTGGATGCTTGCACTGGCGTGGCTGTGCCTGGTCGGCGCCGCGATGCGCCCGCAGTGGGTCGGACCGCCACAGGCGCAGCAGCGCAGCGGTCGGGCGATGATGCTTGCGGTGGACCTGTCCGGCAGCATGCGCACCGACGACATGCAGCTCGCCGGTCGGCCGGTGAGTCGCTTCGGCGCGGTGGAGGCGATTGCCAGCGACTTCATTGCCCGCCGCAGCGGCGACGAGATGGGACTGGTGCTGTTCGGCAGCCGCGCTTTTTTGGTCACGCCGTTGACCTACGATCTGTCGGCAGTACGCGCCCAGCTGCAGGGGGCGGCCGTGGGCCTGGCCGGCACCGAGACGGCGATCGGCGATGCGATTGCCGTGGCAGTGAAGCGTCTGGCAGCCTTGCCGGAGCAGGCGCGGGTCCTGGTGCTACTGACCGACGGCGTGAACAACGCCGGCAGCATCACGCCGATCGAGGCGGCGAAGGCGGCGAAGGCGGCCGGCGTGCGCATCTACACCATCGGTATCGGTGCCGACCGCATGACCGTGCCGGATTTCTTCGGCAGCCGCGTGATCAATCCGTCGGCCGATCTCGACGTCGGCATGCTCACCTCGATCGCCGAACAGACCGGTGGCCGCTTCTTCCGCGCCACCGACAGCCGCCAGCTGGCCGATGCGTATCGCACCATCGATGCGCTGGAGCCGATGCCGCAGCGTGCGCCCACCCTGCGTCCCCGGCACGAGCTGTTCCGCTGGCCGCTCGGCCTGGCGCTTCTGTTGCTGGGGCTCGCGACCTGGCCGCGCTGGCGCGTCCTCGACGGGGAGACGCCGGCATGATCCAGGCGTTGCACGCATTCCATTTCCTGCGCCCGCTGTGGCTGCTTGCGCTGCTCGGCTTGCCGCTGGCGACCTGGTGGCTGGTGCGTGCCGACGCCGGCGAACGGGCGCTGTCGCGCTTGGTCGACCCGGCGCTGCTGCCGCATCTGCTCGCTGGCCAGCCGGTGGGGCGCCGCGCCGCCACCGGCCTGCTTGCCGCTGGATGGTTGCTGGCGACGCTCGCCTTCGCCGGCCCGACCTGGAGCCGTCGGCCGCAGACCCTTTATGCCGATCGGTCAGCCCAGGTGATCGCACTGAACCTGTCGCCGCGCATGCTCGCACGCGATATCGCTCCCAGTCGGCTGGACCGCGCCAAGTTCAAGGTGCGCGACCTGCTGCGCAACAACCGCGATGGACAGAATGCGCTGGTCGCCTGGTCGGGCGAGGCGTTCGTGGTGGCGCCGCTCACTTCCGATGCGTCCAGCCTCGACGAGCTGCTCGATGCGCTCGCGCCGGACACCATGCCGACCGAAGGCGACAACGCGACCGCGGCGATCGAGCAGGGCGTGAAGCTGGTCCGCCAGGCCAAGGCCGGGGGTGGGTCGGTGGTGCTGGTCACCGACCGCGTCGATGCCGGTGCGGCCGCAGCGGCGCGCAAGGCACTCGCGCAGGGTGTGCGGGTGTCGGTGCTGGGTATCGGCACGTCCACCGGTGGGCCGGTGCCGCTCGACGGCGGCGGTTTCCTGCGCGATGCACAGGGCAACCTGGAGATGGCGCGGCGCGACGATGCCGCGCTCGCCGCAGTGGCGCGTGCAGGCGGCGGTGTGTATCAGCCGGCCACCGACGACCAGCGCGACGTCCAGGCGTTGCATGCCGAACTGCCGCAGAGCGCACAACTCGCCGCGGGCGACGCGCGCAGCGAGCAGTGGCTGGACCGCGGACCCTGGCTGTTGCTGCCCTTGCTGGTGATCGTTGCCCTGGGCTTTCGGCGCGGCTGGCTGCTGATGCTGCCGTTGGCCTGCCTTTTGGCTGTGCCGGCGCCGGCGCACGCCGATGGCTGGCGCGACCTGTGGCTGCGTCCCGACCAGCAGGCGGCCCGCGCGCTCAGGCAAGGCGACGCGCTGGCGGCCAAGCGGCTGGCACAGGACCCGGCGCTGCGCGCGGCGGCGGACTACCGCAGCGGCGACTATGCCGGTGCCGAGCGCAATCTCGACGGACTCACCGGTAGCGATGCGCAGTACAACCTGGGCAACGCCCTGGCCAGGCAGGGCCAGTACAAGGAGGCCATCGCCGCCTACGATCGCGCGCTGGCGGCCAATCCGCACAATGCCGATGCGAGTGCCAATCGCCAGGCCGTGCAGGACTGGCTGAAGCGCCAGCCGCCGCCGAAGGGCGACAACGGAGCGCAGGACGACAAGGATCACCAGGGCAAGGACGGCAAGCCGCAGGATCAGCAGGGTCAGTCGAAGGGCCAGTCGCAGCAGGGCCAGAAGGGGCAGCAGCAAGGCAAGCCGGGTGACGCCTCAAAGCCACAACAGGGTCAGCAGGGCCAGCAGCAGTCGTCGGGACAAGGCAAGAACGACGGCCAGGCCAAACCGCAGACGCCCGAGCAACGCGCGGCCGAGCAGGCGCGCGCCGAGGCGGCGCGCAAGGCCCTGCAGCAGCAGATGGACCAGGCGTTGAAAGGCAAGCGGGCCAAGGGCGAGCCGGACCAGCCGCACCAGCTCGGCATGCCGGACCAGAACGATCCGTCCTCGCGCCTGCCCGCCGAGGTGCGGCAGGCACTGCAGCGCGTGCCTGACGATCCCGGTGCGCTGCTGCGCCGCAAGTTCGAACTGGAATACCGGCAGCGCCACGGCGGCGCCACCGGGGAGGATGAACAACCGTGATCCGTCCTTGGCGCTCCCTCGTCGCAATCCTGTGGCTCGCGCTGGTGCCGATGCTGGCGCAGGCCGCTGTCCGGGCCACACTGGACCGCAGCACCGCCCACCTCGGCGAGACGGTCACGCTCAACCTGCATTCGGATACCGCGCCGATCAGCGCCCCCGACCTGTCCGTGCTCAACCAGGATTTCCAGGTACTCGGCCAGTCCAGCGGGACCACCCGCAGCTTCGTCAATGGCAAAAGCACCGTGGACTATTCCTACGGTGTCGCGCTGCGTCCCCTGCACGAGGGCACGCTGCAGATCCCCCCGCTCACGATCGGCAACGAACAGACCCAGCCGCTGACCCTCGAGGTCACCGCGCCCAGTGCGGCCGATGCCGACGTGCACGGCCCGGTGTTCGTTGAGGCGCGCTTCGATCCGCAGCACCCGTACGTGGGCCAGCAGGTGGCGCTGAGCGTGAAGCTCTACTACACCACCAACCTGGCCAACGCGTCGCTGTCCGATCCGGCCATCGATGGCGCCGACGTCAACCGGCTCGGCAACGACACCGACTACCAGGCGCAGCGCAACGGCCGCACCTACAACGTGATCGAGCGACGCTACGCGGTGGTGCCGCAGAAGGCCGGCGCGTTGACCATGGCACCGATCGTGTTCCAGGGCGATCTGCTCGATCCGAACGATCCGAACAGCTTCCTCGGCATGGGTTCGCCGGTGCAGGCACAAAGCAATGCGCTCACGCTGCAGGTGCAGGCGGCACCGGCCAGCTGGGGGCCGTCGGCGTGGCTGCCGGCGCGCCAGCTCACCCTCGGCCTGGATGGCCTGCCCGATGCCGGCATGCCGGTGCGCGTGGGCCAGCCGTTCAATCTCACCCTGCGCATCGACGCCATCGGGCTGTCGTTCGAGGCGCTGCCGGACCTGACCCTGCCCACGCTGGACGGCGCCACGGCCTATCCGGACAAGCCGGTCACCGGCAACCGCGTGGACGGCGGCTGGATCATCGGGCATCGCGAGCACCGTTTCGCGATCGTGCCCGGCCGTGCGGGCTCGCTGACCCTCCCGGCGATCACGGTGAAGTGGTGGAACGTGGTCACCGACCAGCCGGAAACGGCCACGATTCCCGCCCATACCATCCAGGTGCTGCCGGCGATCGGCGCGACGGCGTCGACGGGCGCTCCCGCGCCCGCAGCGTCGGCGCCCGCGGCGACAGTCGGCACCGGGAGGCCCCAGGCACCGCATGCGATCGACTCCGGAACGGGGCGGCCCACCCGTTCGCCGTGGATGTGGACGGCTCTTGTGCTTGGGGTGTTGTGGCTGTTCACCCTCGTCGCGCTGCTGCTGCGCCGGGGGCGCTCCCCGCGCCCGGTGAAGTCGGTGCGTACCGGGCCGGATGCGCCGGTGACCCCGAAGGACCGCCGCGAAGCCTTCCTGCGCGCCGCGCGAAGCGGCGACACCGGCACCCAGGCGCATGCGCTGCTGGTCTGGGCCCAGGGCGAGCGCCCGGGGCTGCGGCATCTGGAAGCCGTGGCGGCCGCGCTGGACTCGCAGGAGCAGCGCGCGATGATCGCGACGCTCGAGCGCGCGCGCTACGGCGGTGCGGCGGCCGGTCCGTCTCCCGCGGCACTGGAGGCGGCTTTCGTCCACGGCTTCGCCTGGCGTGAGGCGGGTACCGGTGGACCTGCCGACGAACCGTTGCCGCCGCTGTATCCGTTCAAGCTCCGCTGATCGCGCGGGCAAGCACCTCGCCCATCGCCGCGTCGCGTGCGCACAGCATGACCTCCAGGTGCGGGTGCCGGGCCAGCACGGAGCGCACGCTGCGTACGGCCACCACCGCTGCGGCCTCGGCCGGATAGCCATACACCCCGCAGCTGATCGCCGGGAACACCACGGTGTCCAGGCCGTAGGCATGGGCCAGCTGCAGCGAGCGCCGGTAGCATTGTTCCAGCAGCGCCGGCTCGCCGTCGTGGCCGCCGCGCCAGACCGGGCCGACGGTGTGGATCACGTGGCGGGCAGGGAGCCCAAAGCCAGGGGTGATCACCGCCTCACCGGTCGGACAGCGGACGCCCGGCAACACCTCGGGCAGCGCCCGGCAGGCGGCGAGCAGTGCCGGTCCCGCCGCGCGGTGGATCGCCCCGTCGACCCCGCCTCCGCCGAGCAGACCGGGGTTGGCCGCGTTGACGATGGCGTCCACGGCCAGGGTGGTGATATCGGCAACGATCTTGCGCAGGGTCATGGTCTGTCCAAGATGGGGCACGTATGCTCTCCCATGATGGTTGGTCCGGAGTGCACGGCAAACATGACGAAAACCGAAGATCTCCCGTTCGGCTACCTGCTCAACGACGTCACCCTGCTGTTCCGCAAGCATTTCGACCGTCGTGCCGTGCGGTTCGGCCTGACGCGCGCGCAGTGGCGCGCCACCAAGATGCTCCATTACCGCGAGGGGCTGCGCCAGACCGAACTGGCCGAATACCTCGAAATGGAGCCGATTGCCGTCGGGCGGGTGATCGATCGCCTGCAGGCGGCCGGCTTCGTCGAGCGGCGCCCGGACCCGCGCGATCGCCGCGCGTGGCGGCTGTATCCCACCGAACAGGCGAAGAGCGTGATCGGCGACATGGAGCAGATTGGCCTCGGTCTGCGGCGGGATGCCACCGTGGGCATCAGCCGTGAGGAGCTGGCCCAGGCGCTGGGCGTGATCACCCGCATCAAGGACAACCTGCAGGCGCTGGACCAGGCGGCGGGCGAGGGAGACGACCCCGCGCCGATCGGCGACGGGGACGAGTAGCGGACCATCGGCCGGATCGTGCCGCGGGTCCGATACCGCCGCGGCGCCTTCACATGCCGGCGGTTTAAGCTGCTTCTTTGCGAAAAGGGAGGGAGGGATGCGCAACCATCACGCGAAACAGCTCATGGCGGCGGTGCTGCTGACCCTCGCCGCCGGTGCCTGCACCGGTCGGGCAGCGACGCCCGGCACGCTCGATGACGCGGCGCTGCTGGCGTATGCGAAGCAGCCCTGGGACAAGGCCACCCTGATGCACACCACGGTGCCGCTGGGCCGCTATCACGGTGTCCCCGTGGTGGCCGAGTTCCCCTGCGGCGACGTGTGCCCGCAATACACCCAGCGCATCATCCACTTCGATCTGCCCGAGGGCGCGGACTGCGCCAGCATCGGCGGGGTGGAGCGGGAGGTGCTGGTGCCGATGGCCATCACCATGCGCACGAAGCGGTTCTGCTTCCCCAAGGTGCTGGTCGACGCCGGGCTGCACGCGGTGCGCTGAGCCCTGCATCGCCGCGGCGCGGGCCTATTCGCCCGCGCCGTCGTGGGCGAACGCGCCCGGTGCCGAGCCGAAATCACCCCTGGCCTGCGCCGCCATGTACGCGTAGGCGGCGTAGACCGCCACGTTCTGCGCCAGGTCCTGCGGGTCGATCTTGTCCAGCGTGTCTTCCGAGGTGTGGTGCCAGTCGAAGTAGTAGGTGCCGTCCTGGGTCAGCGACAGTGCCGCCATGCCCTTGCCGTGCATCTGCGAGAGGTCCGAGCCGCCGCCACCGGGTTTGGTCGCGTCGTAGGCCACGCCGATCGGCGCCAGCACCCTGGCGATCTGGTCGATCGCGCCGCGCGCCTCCGGCTTGACGCTGGCACTCATGCGCCAGATGCGGCCGGCGCCGAAGTCCGATTCGGTGCCCAGCACGTGGTGGGCGACGTCGGCAGCATGCTTCTCGGCGTAGGCGCGGCCGCCGAACAGGCCCATCTCCTCGTTGGCGAAGGCGATCACCCGGATGGTGCGGTCGGGGCGCCGCGGCAGGTCGTGGATCAGCTTGGCGGCGCCCATCGCGATCGCCACGCCGGCGCCGTCGTCGATCGCGCCGGTGCCCGGATCCCAGGAGTCCAGGTGGCCGCCGATGTCGACGATCTGCTCGGGGTGCTTGCGGCCGGTGATCTCGCCGATCACGTTGGCGCCGGTGTAGGTACCGGCCAGGCCGCAGTCCAGGTCCATCGTCACGGTGACCGGCTTGCCGTAGGCGAGCACGCGCTCGAGCTGGTCGGCGTCGGGTTCGGCCAGCGCCGCGGCGGGGATCGCCTTGGCCGGGTCGGTGAAGCCGGTGACGCCGGTATGCGGCGCACGGCTGTGCGGGTCGGTGCCGGCCGAGCGCAGCAGGAAGCCGGCCGCGCCCTTGGCCTGCGCGATCACCGGACCGCCCACGCGCACGCCCGAGCCGATCGCGTAGTCGTGGCCGTCCTTCTGCCGGGTCATGCGGGCGCCGACATAGACGATGCGGCCCTTGATCGTGGCGGGGTCGGCGGCCTTCAGTGCGGCCAGGGTGGGGAACGCGATCACCTGCGCGGTCAGGCCGCCCTTCGGCGTCGCCGGGGAGTAGCCGAGCGCGGTGAGCACCAGCTTCTGCGGGAACGGCGCGACGATCGCGCCGCTCTCGCTGCGGCGCTCCCACAGCGGGAAGCTCACTGGCTCGGTCCAGACCTTGTCGAAGCCCAGCGCCTTCATCTTCGCCACCACCCAGTCGCGCGCACGCTGGTCGTTCGGGCCGCCGGCGAGGCGCGGGCCGATCCCGGTGGTGAGACCCTCGACGATGCGGTAGGCGGTGTCGTCGTGCATGGCACGGTCGCGCAGCTGCTCGGCCGTCTTCACCGCCTGCGCGGGAATCACGGTGGGCGCATCGGCCGCGCTGGCGGCGGCGCAGACCAGCACGAGGCCGGCGGCGAGCGGGGTGAGCAGGGTGCGGCGCATCGGGGCGATCTCCGGGGGCAAACCCCGATTATCCCGACAACGCGCGGCGCGGCTTAGGCCGGAAGTCATGGGCGGCCGGCCAGCGCCGGCCGCCCGGATCGATCAACCCTGCGGGCGGTTCTTCAGCAGGTCGCGGATCTCGGTCAGCAGCACCACGTCCTCCGGCGGCGCGGCGGGCGGCGCGGCCTCCTCCTGCTTGCGGCTGAGACGGTTGATCGCCTTGACCACCATGAAGATCGCGAAGGCGACGATCAGGAACTGGATCAGCGTGTTGACGAAGGTGCCGTAGTTGATCGCCACTTCGGCGACCTTGTGCGCGGGGTCGGAGTTGTCGGCCGCCTTGAGCACGACCTTCAGGTCGGAGAAGTCCACGCCCCCGGTGAGCAGGCCGATCGGCGGCATGATCACGTCGTTCACCAGCGAGGTCACGATCTTCCCGAACGCGCCGCCGATCACCACGCCGACGGCGAGGTCGATCACGTTGCCGCGCATGGCGAATTCCTTGAACTCCTTCAGCATGCCCATTGGCGTCCCCTCCCGAGGGTGTGTGGAATGACCGTGCGACTCTAGCCCAGCGGTGCGGCCGGGGACAGCAACCGCATCGTCAGGCGACCCGGCCCTCGAGCACCGCCACGCCGGTCAGTTCGGCGCGGAAGCGGTCGCCACGCTGCAGGGCGGCCACGCCGGCCGGGGTGCCGGTGAACACCAGGTCGCCGGTCTTCAGCTCGAACAGCTTCGAGAGCGCCGACAGGATCTCCGGCACGCTGTGCACCATCTCGCCCAGCGTGGCGTGCTGGCGCAGCGTGCCGTTCACGTCGAGCCGGAGCACGGTGCCTGGCGCGACGGTCGCGACGTCGGCCGGCATCAGCGCGGACACCGGTGCGGAATGGTCGAAGGCCTTGGCGACGTCCCACGGGTGGCTCTTCGCCTTGGCCACCGCCTGCAGGTCGCGGCGGGTCAGGTCCAGCCCGACGCCGTAACCCCAGATCCGCGCGGCGGCCTGCTCCGGCGACAGGTCGCGGCCGCCATCGCCCAGCGCCACCACCATCTCCACTTCGTGGTGCAGGTCCGACGTCGCCTGCGGGAAAGGTACGTCGGCGCCGTCGGTCACCAGCGCATCGGCTGGCTTGCAGAAGAACAGCGGCGTGTCCTTGTCCACCGTCGCGCCCATTTCACGCGCGTGCTCGGCGTAATTGCGTCCGATGCAGAAGATGCGTCGCACCGGGAAGCGCGCGTGGCTGCCGGCGACGGGGAGGCTGGAAACCGGGGAGGGCGGGATGACGTAGTCCATGGCGTGGAAGGTTAGCAGGCGCGGCGCGGGGCAGTGACAGCTGTCACGCCCGATGCCTGATGCCGGCCGCTGCCGGGCGCCGTTGGCCCCGAGCACACTGCTCAACGCAAGGCACCGGCCACTGCCGGGCAGGGGACACTCGTGGATCACACCGAACTGCTCAACCAGCTGAAGATCGACCGCGCGGCAAAGGACCTGGAGCCCTCCGGCCCCGGCGGTCGGATGGTCTGGATTGCGCTTGCCGTACTGCTCCTGCTGGCCGCAGCCGGTGGCCTGTTCTGGTGGCACCAGCGGCCATTGCAGGTGAAGCTGGCCACCGCCGTCGCGCCCTCGACCGCGGAGGCGTCCGGCGCGGTGCTGCAGGCGACCGGTTACGTCACCGCGCGCCGCCAGGCCACGGTGTCGGCACAGATCACCGGCACGCTGACCGAGGTGCTGATCGAAGAGGGCGACCACGTCCACAAGGGCCAGGTGCTGGCGCGGCTGGAAGACAGTGCCTACCGCGCGAGTCTCGATGCCGCCCGCGCCAATGCCCGGGCCGCGCATGCCCAAGCCGGGCAGACCGCTGCAGAGCTGCGTCAGGCGCAGGCCGACGCGGCTCGCCAGGATGCCCTGGTCGCCCGCGGGCTGGTGTCGAAGCAGGCCGCCGAGCAGGCGAGGACGGCGGTCGCCAGTTACCGCGCGCAGCTCACGGCGCAGCGCCTCGCCGCCGATGCCGCCGACGCGCAGGCGAAGCAGGCGCAGGTGAATTTCGACTACACCGTGGTGCGCGCGCCGTTCGACGGCGTCATCACCGAGAAGGCCGCGCAGGTCGGCGAGATCGTCTCGCCGCTGTCGGCCGGCGGCGGCTTCACCCGTACTGGCGTGGGCACGATCGTCGACATGGACTCGCTGGAAGTGGACGTCGACGTCAACGAGGCCTACATCGGCCGGGTCCAGCCGGAGATGCCGGCCGAAGCGGTGCTCGACGCCTATCCGGACTGGACCATTCCGGCCCACGTGATCGCGATCGTGCCGGCGGCCGACCGCGGCAAGGCCACGGTGAAGGTGCGCGTCGCGCTGGAAAAGAAAGACGCGCGCATCGTCCCGGACATGGGCGTGCGCGTCTCGTTCCTGGAGAAGAAAGCCACGCCGGCCGCACAGGCGCTTCAGGGCGTGCTGCTGCCTGCATCGGCGGTCGTCGAGCGCGACCATCGTCGCGTGGTGTTCGTGGTCAGCGGGGGGCGCGCGGCGATGCACCGGGTGGATCCGCAACCGGCGGGAAGCGACATGGTGCGCGTGCCGGCGGGTGTGGCTGCGGGCGACCGCGTGGTGGTCGCGCCACCGGCCTCGCTCGATGACGGGACGAAGGTAGAGAAGGCGACGGACGCGCACTGAGTCGCGCGTCGACCGCCGTGCATCGCGGCCGCGCCGGCCGCATCGGACAGACACTTAAGGATTGCCGGGAGAACCCAGATGAGCGCATTGATCGAAATCCGCGACCTCGCCAAGGTCTACGAGCGCGGCAAGCAGAAGGTGGAAGTGCTGCACCACATCGACCTGGACATCGCCGAGGGCGACTTCCTCGCCCTGATGGGACCGTCCGGCTCGGGCAAGACCACCCTGCTCAACCTGATCGGCGGGCTGGACTCGCCCAGTGCCGGCAGCATCGCCGTCGGCGGCCAGCGGATCGACCAGCTCGGCGCCGGCGCGCTGGCGAAATGGCGCGCCGCCCACGTCGGCTTCGTGTTCCAGTTCTACAACCTGATGCCGATGCTCAGCGCGCAGAAGAACGTCGAGCTGCCGCTGCTGCTCACCAAGCTCTCCGCGGCGCAGCGCAGGAAGAACGCGTCCATCGCGTTGCAGCTGGTGGGCCTGGCCGACCGCGCCTCGCACAAGCCGAGCGAGCTGTCCGGCGGCCAGCAGCAGCGCGTGGCGATCGCCCGCGCGATCGTCTCCGACCCGACACTGCTGGTCTGCGACGAGCCCACCGGCGACCTCGACCGTCAGTCCGCCGAAGAAGTGCTCGGCCTGCTGCGCACGCTCAACCGCGAGCACGGCAAGACCATCGTGATGGTCACCCACGATCCCAAGGCCGCCGAGTACGCCAACCACACCCTGCACCTGGACAAGGGCGCGCTGGTCGAATCGGCCGCGGCCTGAAGGAGGCGGCGATGAAATACTTCCATCTGGTCTGGGCGGCGCTGTTCCGGCGCAAGACCCGTACCTTCCTGACCCTGGTGTCGATCATCACCGCGTTCCTGCTGTTCGGCATGCTCGATGCCGTGCGCACCACGTTCGACAGCGGCAGCAAGAGCATCGCCGGCGTGGACCGGCTGATCACCTCCTCGCGCTACTCGATCATCCAGTCGCTGCCGCAGGCGCTGCAGGCGCGCATCGCCACGGTGCCGGGCGTGCGCGACGTCGCGTATGCGAACTGGTTCGGCGGCATCTACCAGGACCCGAAGAACTTCGTCTTCAGCTATGCGGTCAGCCCGAATTACCTCGACGTCTACCCGGAAATCGAGCTGTCGCCCGAGCAGCGCAAGGCGTTCGACGACACTCGCACCGGCGTGGTGATCGGGCCGCTGCTGGCGAAGAAGTACGGCTGGAAGGTCGGCGACAAGATTCCGCTGCAGTCCACCATCTTTCCGCAGAAGAACGGCGACAAGACCTGGCAGTTCGACATCGTCGGCATCTACAGCCTGGGCAAGGGCGCGGCCAATGGCATGGACCAGTTGTTCCTGCTGCACTGGAAGTACTTCGACGAGGCCAACCTGTATGCCCGCCATGAGGTGGGCTGGTACATCGACCGCCTCGCCAGCCCCGATGATGCCGACCGGGTGGCCAAGGCAATCGATGCGATTTCGGCCAACTCCGATCACGAGACCAAGTCGCAGACCGAGCAGGCGTTCAGCGCCTCGTTCGCCAAGCAGCTCGGCGACATCGGCCTGATCGTCACGGCGATCATGGGCGCGGTGTTCTTCACCCTGCTGCTGCTGACCGGCAACACCATGGCGCAGGCGGTACGCGAACGCACCTCCGAGCTGGCGGTGCTGAAGACGATCGGCTTTTCCAGCCGCGGCGTGCTGGGCATGGTGCTGGCCGAGTCGGTGCTGCTGCTGGTGTTCGGCGGGGTGATCGGCCTGGGCATCGCCTCGGTGCTGGCGCCCGCGGTGAGCAAGGGCAGCGGCGGCATGGTCAACCTGCCGCCGGTGGGCGCGGGCAGCTGGGCGCTGGGCGTGGGCCTGATGGTGCTGATCGGGCTGGTGGTCGGCGCGTTGCCGTCGCTGCGCGCGATGCGCCTGAACATCGTCGATGCCCTCGCGGGCCGCTGAGGAGAATCCCGTCATGAAGAAATTCCTTTCCTTCCTCGGCAACCTCGGCCTGCTGGTGTTGCTGGCCGTGGTGCTGGGCGTCTGGACCCGGCTGTCGATGGCGGCCGTCGGTGTGCTGGCGGTACTGCTGATCCTGTGGCTGGTGTTTTTCCGGCGCGGCCGACAGACCCTCTCGGTGACCCGTGTGGGCATCAGCACGCTGGGCCAGCGCCTGGGTGCCTCATCGGTGATCGTGATCGGCATCGCCGGTGTGGTCGGCGTGCTGGTGGCGATGCTGGCGATGGGCGACGGCTTCGCCGCCACCCTGGCGCAGACCGGCAGCGATGACACCGCCATCGTGCTGCGCGGCGGTTCGGCCGCCGAGCTCAACTCGGTGCTGGAACGCGACAATATCGACGTGATCGAGCAGGCGCCGGGCGTGGCCAAGACGCCCGACGGCAAGCCGGTGGCCTCGGCGGAGATCTCGGTGGTCGCCAACCTGCCGAAGAAAAGCGACCCCACCGTCGATGCCAATGTGCAGATCCGGGGCGTCGACGACGCGGCCTGGACGCTGCGGCCGAACGTGAAGATCCTCGCCGGTCGACGCTTCAAGCCCGGCCTGCGCGAGCTGGTGGTGGGGCAGGGTGCGCTGCGCCAGTTCGCCGGACTGGAGGTCGGCAAGCAGATCCGTCTGGCAGGGCAGAACTGGACCGTGGTCGGCGAATTCGCCTCCGGCGATTCGCACGATTCGGAACTCTGGGGCGACCGCCAGACCGTCGCCTCGACCTACCGCCGCGGATCGAGCGCACAGTCGGTGACCGTGCGGCTGACCTCGCCGGAGGCGTTCGACACCTTCAAGTCGGCCTTGGTCGGCGATCCGCGCCTGAAGGTGGACGTGAGCACGACCCGGGACTATTACGCCAAGCAGTCCGAGGGATTGACCAAGGTGATTCGCGTGGTCGGCATCACGGTGGGTGTGATCATGGCGATCGGCGCGATCTTCGGTGCGCTCAACACCATGTTCGCCGCTGTCGCCGCACGGGCGCGAGAGATCGCCACGCTGCGCGCGATCGGCTTCCGCGGCGTGCCGGTGGTGGTGTCGGTGCTGCTGGAGACGATGCTGCTGGCGCTGCTCGGCGGCGTGCTCGGCGGGTTCGTCACCTGGCTGATCTTCAACGGCTACACCGCATCGACCCTGGGCTCAAACTTCAGCCAGGTGGTGTTCCAGTTCAAGGTATCGCCGCAGCTGCTGTGGACCGGCATCAAATGGGCGCTGGCGATCGGCCTGGTCGGAGGACTGTTTCCTGCCGTGCGCGCCGCGCGTCTGCCGGTGAGCACGGCGTTGCGGGAACTCTAGGGCGGGAGTGAGGCATGGAGTGAAGGGGTTCGCGGTGCGTCGCCCGCCTTCATGCCCCTTCCCTCTGCGCCTCCGGACGCTGCCTGCTCGCTGCCGCCAGCGGCGAAATGTCATCGCCGCTGCCGCGACAGGGTGATCACCGCGACGCCGAGCAGGATCACCGCCATGCCGGCCAGGTCGAACGGGCCGACGTGCTCGCCTGCGAGCAGCACGCCGAACAGCACGGCGACCGGCGGATTGACATAGGCGTAGCTGGTGGCCAACGCCGGGCGGGCATGGCGCAGCACGTAGAGGTAGGCGCTGAAGGCGATGATCGAGCCGAACACCGCCAGGTAGATCAGCGCCGCGGTGGCGTGCCAGGTGGGATGGGGTGGCAGCCGTTCGCCGCTGCCGAAGCCGACCGCGAGCAGGGCGAGGCTGGCGCACAGCATCTGCGCTGCGGTGTTCATCGGGCCGGCAGGCATGTCCTGCCGCTTGCTCCATGCCGAGCCGAAGGCCCAGCACATCGCTGCAGCGAGCAGCGCCACTGCGCCGAGACGCGAGCCGGATAGCCCGCTGCCCAGGTTGAGGACGATCACGCCGACGAAACCCACCAGCAGTCCGACCGTCTCGCGGCGGGTCGACCACTGGCCGTAGAGTCCGGCGAACAGGGCGGCGAACAAGGGCATGCTCGCCACCGCCACGGCGGCGATGCCCGAGCTCACCCGCTGCTCGGCGAAGCACACCAGTCCGTTGCCGAAACCGAGCAGCAGCACACCGGTGACGGCAGCGTTGCGCCACTGCCGACGGCTCGGTGCGGCGGTGCCACGCAGGCGCAGGAAGCCGTAGAGCGCGAGGCCTGCGCCGAGGAAACGCACACCCGCCAGCAGGAATGGCGGATAGCTTGCCAGCGCGAAGCGGATGGCGAGGTAGGTGGAGCCCCAGATCACGTACAGCGCGAACAGGGCGAGCGGGATCAGCACGCGTTCGTCGGCGTGACCGCGGGTCGCGGCAATGTCGGACATGTCGGGGGCGAGCTCGGGAGGGGACGCGCGATTATCGACGAGAGCGCGGTGCGGAACGAGGTCTCCCGCTGCCATTTCCGAGGCCGGTGACGGCACGCTCGCGCTCCAGCAACTGCTGCTTGCGCTCCACGCCCCAGCGCCAGCCACCCGCGCTGCCATCCTCACGGACCACGCGATGGCAAGGCACCACCAGCGCCAACCGGTTGCTGCCGCAGGCGTTGCCGATGGCCCGCGCCGCGCGCGGCATGCCGAGTCCGGCGGCCAGTTCGCCGTAACTCACCGTGCTGCCGGCCGGGATCCGCGTGAGCGCCTGCCAGACCCGCCACTGGAATGCCGTCGCGGCGACGTCCAGCGGCGGCAGCTGCGGGGCTTCGGCCGCACTCCAGCCCAACTGGTGGGCGACATGGGCGATCACCGCGTCGAGCCATTCCTCGCGACCGGCCTCCACCCGTTCGAGGGTGGCGTGGGGGAACTCGCGCCTCAGCCGGGTCTCCAGTGCGGCCTCGTCGTCGTCCAGCGTGACCGAGCACAGCCCGCGGGTGGTCGCAGCGACCAGCATCGGACCCAGCGGAGTGTGGGTGATCGTGTAGCGGATGTGCGCTCCGGCACCGCCGGAGCGATAGCTGGCCGGGGTCATGCCGAGCAGGCGGTCGCTGTGTTCGTAGACCCGGCTGCCGGAACCGAATCCGGCGGCGTAGACGGCGTCGCTCACCGGCTGACCTTCGCGCAGCGAGCGGCGCAGCTGGTCGAAGCGTCGGGCCCGATGGTATTCGGCCGGGCTCACGCCGAAGCGGCGGCGGAAGGCCCGTTGCAGATGGGTCGGACTCAGTCCGGCCTGCGTGGCCAGGGTGGCCAGGGTGGGGAGTTCGTCGGATTGCTCGATCCGGGCGCGGACGGCTTCGAGCGCAGCGTCGGTGCGGGTCGTGGGCATGGCGGCATCCGTGGGAGGATGCGCTCAGGCTAGCGCTGCGCCTTGCGCCGGCGCCATCCGGATCTTGCGCGCGGGGTCAGTGCGAGTGGGCGGTGTTGCGACTGTCGCGCAGCACCACGAATTCACCCTCGATGGTCTGCGCATGGTGCGATGCGCGCGAACCCGCGGCGGCCGGGCGCGAGGAGCCCAGCTTCCACTGACGGACCGCCAGCAACACCAGGCCGCCGACCAGCAGCACACCGGCCACGACCAGGCCGAATACCATCAGCACGCCGATCACGGCCAGGCCCAGCAGCACCGAGAGGGCGCGGGCAAGCGGATGGCGGGCGCGACGCGAAGCGGGCAGGACGAAACGCATGTGTTAAAAATCCGTGTGGTAAAATCAACGACTTACGCGTGCAACGATGAGGCCTCCGCGAACGTGACACAAGTGCCGATGGATAGAAACGAGAGCCTCCGCGCGATTTGCCGCACCGAGGACATCCCCGACGGGGAAGCCATCGCGGTGGATACCGTGTTGCCGGATGGCGAGGAGAATCTCATCGTGTTGCGCTTCGGCGAAGCGGTGCATGCCTACCTCAACATCTGCCCGCACGCCGGCCGCCGGCTGGACTGGGCGCCCGGCAAGTTCCTGCTGAGCAAGGGGGCGCTGGTCTGCGCTGCGCACGGGGCCAGCTTCATGGCGGTCAGCGGGGCCTGCATCGGCGGCCCGTGCCGGGGCCAGAGCCTGCGCCGGGTATCGGTGCGGGTGGTGGACGGCGAGGTCTGCCTGATCGACTAGAAGCCCATCCGTTGGTTGGTCAGGGCAGCATTGCCAACGATGCCAGAGAGCGGCAGCAACTGGCTGAGCACGCGGTTCCACTGCGTCACTCCGGAAGCACCGACGAACACCACGTCGCCGGAACGCACCTTGAAATCGTCGGCCAGCGCGAACGCGGCAGGCGAGTGCGCATTGAGGTGGAACACGGTGGCCGGCGCGCGGGCCAGGTTGGCCACTCCACGGATCACGTAGACGGCCTTGCCGTCGGCCGTGACCGGATTCAGGCCTCCGGCGCGCCCGATCACCTGTGTGAGGGTCAGGTCGCTGGTCTTGAACGTGATCGCCTGGGGCCGGAGCACCTCCCCCATGACGTAGACTTCGTGATTGTCGTTGTACGGCAGGAACAACCGGTCGCCGGGTTTGAGATAGATGCCTTGTACCGCGTTAGGGCCCTTGCCGGGTGCGTTGAGGTCCAGGTGGTAATCCTTGCCGTCGCGGGTAAGTACCAGATCCGACAGGTCCGCGAGCGTGCTATCGACCATTGCGCTTCCCACTACCTGTGCGAGCGTCATCGGTACAGCGGTGACGGGTTGCGCATCGGTATGCGTGAATGCTCCAGCCAAGGTGATGCGCTGGCTGCCATAGCCGGTCACGCTGACGTCGACCTGCGGCTTGCTGACGAACTCGGCCAGCTTGCGGCTGATGGCTTGGCGAAGTTCCTCGATGGTCAATCCGGCCGCTTTGATCGTGCCCACGTAGGGATAGAACAGCGTTCCGTCTGGACGCACCGTGCGTCCGTTGGCCACGGTCTGCTGCTGTGAGCCGGCTGGGGAGGTCAGCTCGGGGTGATCCCAGACCGTGATATACAGCGTGTCGCCGGGACCAAGCACGTAAGCCTGCGGCTGATAGTCCAGCAATGCGGTCGGCACGGTCCGTGCGGAGGTGGCCGCGGTCGCGAGCAGTGCAGGAGTGATCTGCAACAACACGACATGGCTGTTTTCGGGATCATCACCGCGATTCAGGGCGCGTGCCGAAAAGTGTTGCCCGGGGACCATGGCGCAGCCCTGCAAAAGCGTGGCGGATATAGCCAACGCTAGGAAGCACGTACGTTTCATGAGAGTGGCCTTCCGGGCTGGATGACGGGGGTGATGTCATAACCTTCGTTCTTCACGATGGTTTGCGGTAGCGTCCTGGCCATTAGGATCGGAAATCCATGGATTTTTCCAGTGTCGATCTTAATGATTGACTTTCGTGGCATGTCCGGTGCTGGATGAATTGCCATTCGGACATGTGTACTTGAGCGTTGTGGTCGCGATAATTGCCCCTCTGGATGATTTTAAAACGCTTCGTGCGATGCATTTTCTGCTGGGCTCCACTAGGCGCGTCATGGCGCTAATGAGGCGCGAAGAAAACGTATATTCGACGAACCAGTGTGATCACTCAGGTGAAGCGCGTGTGCAGGTTCGGAGATTCTTGTGCGTCCCACGCCAGGACAAGACGCTCGGGAACGACCATGCGTGCCGAAGATGTCCTTGGCGTATGGGTTTTTTTTTTCTGCTTCATGACTTCCCGCATTGATTCAAGAAGAAATCGTGACAGCGGCGTGTTCGATACTAAAAATTTCCGTCATCGAGATGAATTTATCGTCTAAATGGATGATTTGAAGAAAAGCAAGAGTAGAGTTGCCCTCGAATCACTCTTGGAGCCATTTCCACCGCTTTGGATGTCGAATTGAACATCGTCATTTTCCGATTTCAAAAATTTTCCTAACCGGTCGCGATTGCGCAAATGCGCTTGCTGTGATCGTCATGGTGGTGGGGTGTGCGTTCCAGTGTTCGAGCACGTTCTGGTGATTTGCGTGGGAAATGTCTGCCGGAGCCCCATGGCGGAATTCCTGTTCCGGGCGCGGATTGCATCGTGTCAGGTACAGGTCGCAAGTGCTGGTTTGGGGGCGCTGGCCGGTCGCCCGATCGAAATGCATGCGTTGACGTTGTTGCACGAGCATCAAATCGATGCCTCGGCGCATCGCGCACGCCAGCTCGATCGACGGATGTTGCACGGAGCCGAACTGGTGCTGGCGATGGAGCGTGTGCACCTCGCAGCGGTTGCGCGACTGGCGCCAGAGACCCGCGGCAAGTTGTTCCATATCGGCAAATGGCTGGAAGCCACCGACATTCCGGACCCGTACCTCGAGTCACGTGAGGTTTTCGCCCAGGTCTACGCTCGCATCGAGCAAGCCGTGGATAGCTGGTTGCCATACCTGTTGTAACCCCTTTCCTCGGACACGCTGCCATGAGCACCCGTCAAAGCTTTTCAGCCGGTCGCGACGACGACATCGACCTGCGAGCGATCGTCGGTACCTTGCTCGATCACAAGTGGCTCATCGCTGGCGTTACCGCCTTTTTCTTCGTGGCCAGCGTGACGTACGTGGTGCTGGCCACGCCGATCTACGAGGCCAGTGCGGTCGTCCAGGTGGAGCAAAAGATCCCCAGCTTGCCCGGCCTCGAGGACTTGAGCCAGACGCTTGGTGCCTCGACCTCGCAGGCCGTCACGGAGATCGCGTTGCTGACCTCGCGCACGGTGGTGGGGCAGGCGGTGGACAACCTCGGGCTGGACGTCGACATCACCGTGGACCGTATGCCACTCGTCGGAGGTTTCGTCGCGCGCCGGTTCGTCCCTGCCGCGCCCGGTGATGTCGCACCGTCGCGCTTCGGCCTCGCCCGTTACGGCTGGGGCGGATCGCGGCTCGACATCTTCCGGCTTGACGTTCCGGCGGCCCTGATCGAGCAGCCGCTGCACCTCGTGGCCGGCGAGGGGGGGGCGTACACGCTGCAGGACGACAACGGCAACGAGTTGCTGAAGGGACGGGTAGGGCGCACGGCCTCCGCGAACGGCATCGTGATGGAAGTGAAGACGCTTGCGGCCCATCCGGGCACCCGCTTTACCGTGATACGCCACTCGCACCTGGACACCATTGCCCGACTACAGGACCACCTGGTTGCGGTGGAGCAGGGCAAGGATTCGGGGATCATCGAGCTGACCTATCGCAGCGACGATCCGTTGCTGGCAACCCGGCTGCTTGACCAGATCAGCGCACTGTATGTGCGACAGAACGTCGACCGAAGCTCGGCGGAGGCTGCCAACAGCCTGGCATTCGTGCGTGCTCAATTGCCCAAGGTGCGGATGGAACTCGAACAGGCCACGGTGGCTATGAATACGTTCCAGACCCAGGCTCACTCGGTCGATATCACGCTGCAGACCAAAGGCCTGCTCGACCAGATCGTCGCCAGCGAGACCAGTCTCTCGCAGTTGCGCATGCAGATGAGCGACATGCAGCACCACTTCACCCCGGAGCATCCTGCGTACAAGGCTTTGGCGCAGCAGATTGCGCAGTTGGAGGGCCAGCGCAATGTGCTGGAAAAGCGCGTGGGCGTGCTGCCGGACACGCAGCAGCAGTTGCTGCGGCTGGCCCGGGACGTGCAGGTCAGCAACCAGACCTACACCAGCCTGCTCAATCAGGCCCAGCAGCTGGACATTGCCCGCGCAGGGACGGTGGGCAACGTACGGGTGATCGATGATGCCGCCACCAACACCGCAAAGCCGGTATGGCCACGACGCCTGCCGGTTGTGGTTGCGAGTACCACGCTCGCGGCCCTGCTGGCGGTAGGTCTGGTCTTCCTGCGCCAGTTGGTCAGCCGCGGTACGGAAGATCCGGCGATGATCGAGCGCCTCGGCCTGCCGGTCTACGCGTCCGTTCCATGCACCGAACTGGCCCGCATGCCGCAGCCACACAACCGGCGCCGGCGACTCAATCCAGCACAAGAGCTGCTTGCCCTGCGCTACCCGGGCGACCTGGCGACCGAGGCCCTCCGCAGCCTGCGCACCAGCCTGCACTTTGCCCGCATCGAAGCGAGGAACAACCTGTTGATGATCAGCAGTGCCGGCCCCTCCGCCGGTAAGACCTTTGTGGCATCAAACCTGGCCGTCCTGGTCGCCCAGAGCGGTCAGCGCGTGCTGCTGATTGACGCCGACATGCGCAAGGGCAGTTTGCATGGCATGGTTGGCGGACGTGCCGAGGCTGGCCTGTCGGAGCTGATCAGCGGCCAGCTCGATCCGCCGCACGCCATCCGCAATGTCGAAGGCGTACCCAGCCTGTTCTTCATCGCGCGCGGCAAGATCCCCCCCAATCCATCCGAATTGCTGATGCACCCCCGCTTCGCGATGCTGCTGGAAAAGCTGCGGGCGCGCTTCGACCTGATCATTATCGACACCCCACCGATCCTGGCGGTCACCGACGCCGCGGTGATCGGGCAGCATGCCGGAACCAGCCTGATGGTGGTGCGCTTTGGGGTTGACCAGGCACGTGCGATCGCCCTGGCCAAGCAGCGCTTCGAGCAAAACGGTGTATCGATCAAGGGCGCCGTCTTCAATGCCGTCGAGAAGCGCAGCGCAGGCTATTACTCATACGCCTATTACACCTATGCCGAGCCGCCCACCCCCACGGCCGCAGCCGTCTAGCCGTCTAGCCGTCGCCAGCACGACGCGCCAATCCCAGGAATTCAACATGACCATGAAGATCGCCCTGTACGGCACCGGCTACGTCGGCCTGGTGACCGGCGCCTGCCTTGCAGAGGTGGGTAACGAAGTCACCTGCATCGACGTCGACGTCGATCGCATCGCCGGTCTCAAGTTGGGGCGCATGCCGTTTCACGAGCCGGGTCTGGCTGAGTTGGTCGTCCGCAATCAGGCCGCAGGCAAGCTGGACTTCACCACACATGCCGCCTCGGCACTCGCTCCGGCGACGGTGATATTCATTGCGGTCGGGACCCCGCCGGCTGCCGACGGCAGCGCGGACCTGAGTCAGGTGCTTGCCGTGGCGCGCTCCATCGGGAAGTACCTGACGCATCGTGCCGTGGTGGTGATCAAGTCGACCGTGCCGGTGGGCACGGCTGATCGCGTGCAGGTGGAGATCGCGCGGGCCATCACCGCACGTGGCGCGATGGTCCTCTTCGATGTCGTGGCAAACCCCGAGTTCCTGAAGGAGGGCGAGGCTGTCGAGGACTGCCTGCGACCGGAACGGATTCTGCTCGGCAGCCAAAGCCGACGTGCGATCTCGGTGCTGCGCGCTCTGTATACCCCGTTCAATCGCAACCACGAACGCGTACTGGAGATGGACACGCGATCGGCGGAGCTGACCAAGTACGCGGGCAACGCGATGCTGGCAACCAAGATCAGCCTCATGAACGAGATGGCCAACATCGCCGAGCGAGTCGGGGCTGACATCGAGCAGGTGCGGCGGGGCATCGGTGCGGACCCGCGCATTGGCCACCATTTCATTTACGCCGGTGCCGGTTACGGTGGCTCGTGCTTCCCCAAAGACGTGCAGGCGCTCGCGCGTGCCGCCTTGGCCCAGGGCTACGAACCGCGCATCCTGGCGGCGGTCGAAGCCGTGAACAGCGCGCAGAAGAACAAGCTGTTCGAGCTGGTCGCCAGGCACTTCCATGGACGGCTCGCCGGGCGCACGGTGGCGCTGTGGGGCCTGTCGTTCAAGCCAGATACCGACGACATGCGCGAGGCCCCCAGCCTGGCGCTCATGCAGTCGCTCTGGGACGAGGGAGCCTGTGTACGCGCCTACGATCCGCAAGCCGGCAGCCAGGCGCGCGAATGCTGTGGCGAACGCGCCGATCTCGTGATCTGCGAGTCGCCGTACCAGGCGCTGGACGGTGCTGATGTGCTGGTCGTGGTGACCGAGTGGAAGCTGTTCCGCAGCCCTGACTTTGCGCGCATCCGGTTGGCGCTGAAGGAGCCGGCGATCTTTGATGGCCGCAATCTCTACGAACCGGCGGAGGTGGAAGCGGCCGGCCTGGCGTACTACGGCATCGGTCGCGGCCGCTCGCTGCTGGTGTTACCGGTATCGACCGCCCCGCTGCCGGCAGCGAACGTTTATGCAACGTATGCCGGCCGGCCGGCATCCACCGTCGCTGCGACGATGGTCTAAGCATGTCTTCGCTCGCTACACCTCGCTGGCCGCTGACCGCCCTGTCGCAGGCATGGCGCAACGCACTGGGTGCCATCGCCATGTTGTGGCTCGCCACCGCTGCGGGCGCCGCCATGGTGTTCCTTACCCAGATGCTTCTGGCGCGTGCGCTGGGCGCTGCTTCGTATGGGCTGTTCGCGTCGTCGTTGGCAATGGTCGGCATGGTGGCACCGATGGCAGGCTTCGGGCTGGCGCAGTTCTGGTTGAGGGTGTATGGCGGCGAAGGCTGGCACGCAAACCGCTGGTTGCTTCCGTCCGTCCGCTTCCTCGGCATCACGACCGCGCTGACCATGGCGATCATCGTCGCCTGGGCGCTTGTCCTCGCGCCGCCTGACGCTACGGTGATGCTGCTGGTGATGTTGCCAGTGGTGGGCAGTGTGCTGGTCGCTGCCCTGATCAGCAGCAAGTTGAGGCTGGAAGAGCGCCACCGCGCGCTGGCGCTGTGGCAACTGATGACGCCGGGCGGCCGCCTCGTGGTCGCGCTGCTGTTGCTGATCGCGCCGGGTATGGGCAGTCCTGGCGTAGCGGTGGGCTATGGCGCGATATCGCTGGGCGTGGCTGCACTGGGCGCCCCCCAGCTCAGGGCCATGCTGCATGGGGGGCTCGCACTGCAGGGCCACGGCGCGCGGCCGTACGGTGGAGTGTTCCGGATCACTCCTGCTGCCCGCCCGCCGGGTCTGCGTTCGTTGTGGTCGCAGGCATGGCCGTTTGGCCTGGCGGCCACCCTGTACCCGATCTTTTTCCAGACAGGCACCGTGCTGGTGAAGTACTTCGATGGCAACACCGAGGCCGGCATTTTCGGTATCGCACTAGCGGTGATGTCGGCGATCTACCTGATTCCAGCCACGCTGTACCAGAAATTCCTGCTGTCCAAGCAGCAACGCTGGGCGGTCCACGATCCGGCGACGTTCTGGCGGATCTATCGCCACGGCAACCGGGCCATGCTGGCCGGAGGCGTTCTGCTGGCCCTGCTGATGGTGGCCACTGCGCCGTGGGGCGTGCCGCTGGCGTTCGGGCCGGCGTACCGGCCGGTCGTGCCGGTGTTGATGATCCTCGCCGCATGCATCCCGCTGCGCTTTCTCTCCACCAGTGTCGGCTCGGCGTTGCTCAATGAGCGGCACATGCGCTACCGCGTGGTCGCGATGGGGTTCTGCGCGCTGCTGGTGGTGGTGCTCGCGTCGTGTTTGATTCCGGCCTACCGCGCGCGCGGCGCCGCCGTGGCGACCGTGGTGGGTGAGCTGGCGATGCTGCTCCTGCTGGTCGCGGGAGTGCGCCGCTTTTACCCGGCGCAGGACCGGCCGCGATGAACCCGGGCGGACGCATCAAGGTTGCTCTGCGACCCTTCCGCAACCTGCTGTGGGCGATGGCCGGATTCGGCTACGACTTCTCGCGCTTCGTCCGCTATGGCGGCTGGCGCGGAAGCGGCGATGCGAACAAGCGCGACTACAAGGCGGTGAAGATCTACCACCGCCTAGAAAAAAGCCTGAGCTTTCGCGGCCGCCGCACGGATTCGGGATGGGATGCCGCCGGTGACCTGGTCGGATTGCTGGATCGCCGCCGTGTCGAGGGTGGCGTGCCGGGCTACCACGAGACCGTGGGCATCAAGGTGTTGGGGGACTTCCGTGCGGCTTCCGATGGCGGCGGTGGCACCGCGCAACGGGTCGGCGCATTCCTCGACCGCACCCGGATCGATTCGTTGGCCGGCGGGGTGATCGCCTGCAGTGCGGAGGCCTTGCTGGCAGGTCGACTGGACAATCCGGAGCGCTTCTTCCTCAGTCGTCACTCGGTGCGCGATTTCCGTCCCGGGCCGGTTCCCCGTGAGCTGATCGAACGCGCCGTGCGCCTGGCCTTGAAGACGCCCTCGGTATGCAACCGGCAGGCTTGGCACGTATACCAACTGGATACGCGCGAAGGCATCGATCGCGCCCTGGCCCTTCAGAACGGCAACAGGGGCTTTGGCCAGGACGTGCCCTGCCTGTTACTGATCACCACCGACCTGCGCGCGTTCGACACCCATGGCGAGCGCTTCCAGCACTGGGTCGACGGCGGCATGTTCGCGATGGCGATGGTACTGGCGCTGCATGCGCTTGGCATGGGGGCGTGCTGCCTCAACTGGAGTCGCGGCGCGGGCGACGACCGACGCCTGCGCCGGCACGTGGCGATCGCTCCGGCGCACACGCTAGTCATGATGCTGGCGGTCGGATACCCCAGCGAACACCTAAAGGTCTGCTACTCGGCGCGGCGGCCGCTCGAGAGCGTGCTCACCCACTTGGATACCCGATCATGAAGCGGTTCTATCTCTCCGGCCAGCGCACCTTCGGCAACCGCGGCTGCGAGGCGATCGTGCGCAGCACGGTCGGCTTGCTCGCCGGCCAGTTCGGCAAGATCGAGGTGTTGGTGCCCTCGGTCGATATCGCCGCCGACCGTGCGCAGTGGCGCGACGCGGAGGCGAGCGGGGTGCGCTTCGTACCGGCCTACCTTCCGGTCCAGGCGCGGGCATGGGTGCAGTTGCAGCGTCTACCCCTGCCGCTGCTCAAGCGTGCCGGGTGGCCATTCCCGATGCCGGACCGGCTGCGACGGGACCTTTCCAGCGTCGACGCCGTGCTGGCCGTAGGCGGCGACAATTACTCGCTCGACTATCGCATCCCCTCGCCGATCATGGCCCTGGACCATTTCGCTATGGACCTGGGCAAGCCGGTCATGCTCTGGGGTGGCTCGGTCGGCCCTTTCGAACGCGAACCGGCACTGGTCGAATCGATGCGTCGGCACCTGTCTCGCATGCGCTGTGTTGCCGTGCGCGAATCGGTCAGCCATGCCTATCTCACCGAGACCCTGGAGCTGGGCAACGTGATCCGCATGCCCGATCCGGCATTCACCCTGATGGCCGAGCCGGTGGAGGTGCAGCCGTTCTGGCCGCGCAACTCCAACGGTGTGCTTGGACTCAACGTGAGCCAGCTGATCGAGCGTTACCGGCGCCCGGGCCAGGACATTCTTGCCGCGGTAGCCGAACTGATTCGCCACGCGGTGACCGAGCACGGTCTTGGCGTGCTGCTGGTTCCCCATGTCAATGCCCTCAGCGGCGACAACCGCGGCGGCGACGCCGACTACATGCAATCGCTGCTGACCAACCTGGGCCCGTCGGTGACGATGATGCCATCGACCTTCAACGCTGCGCAGAGCAAGTACGTGATCGGGAAGCTGCGCTTTTTTATCGGCGCCCGCACCCATGCCACCATCGCCGCGCTCTCCAGCGGCGTGCCTACGGTGTCGATCGCCTACAGCATCAAGGCACGCGGCATCAATCGCGACCTTTTCGGCAACGAGGACATGGTGCTGCCCACGACGAAGGTGTCGACGGCGAGCCTTCGCGCAGCACTGGGCGGCCTGATGGACCGCGAGGACACACTCCGCGCCGTGCTCGCCACGCGCGTCGGGGAGCTCCAGACGGGCGCATGCACCGCCGCCATGCGCCTCGCAGACATCGTGGCGAGTCGCGTATGAACCGCCGTCGCCCCGGCGGTACCCCGACGGCCGCGCGAAGGATCGCGCCATGCCCGGTGCACGCCCGTGCCGCCGCGTGCGCTCCCGCTCCCGTGGCGCCCGTGAGCGTGGTGGTCCCGTGCTTCCGCTGCGCTGACACGATCGCAGCCGCGGTGGCGTCGGTCGCGGGACAAACGCTGCCGCCGGCCGAGATGCTGCTGGTGGATGATGGGAGCGGCGACGGCACGCTGGCCCGGCTGGAGGCGCTGGCCGCGCACTATCCGCCAGGCTGGATCCGGGTGTTCGGCCTGCCGCGCAACGGCGGTCCCTCCGGCGCCCGCAACCTCGGCTGGGAGCACGCCTCGCAGCCGTGGATCGCCTTCCTCGATGCGGACGACAGCTGGCATCCGCAGAAATTGAAGCTGCAGATGGAGGTGCTGGACGCCGACCCCTCGATCGCGCTGCTGGCGCACCGGATGAACGTGCAACCGCGCTCGGCACCGCCTCCGGCGCTCGCATATCCACTCAAGGTATCGGTGGTCGCTGGCCATCTGCTCCAGCTTCGCAGTCCGTTTCCCACCGCCTCCATCGTGCTGCGCCGCGACCTGCCGTTCCGCTTCGACGCAAACCGCTGGCGTGCCGAGGACTTCATGTTGTGGGCACAGATCCTGCTCTCCGGGCATCGCTGCGCCCGGATCAACCAGGTGCTCGCGTCCTGGCACAAGGAGCCTTTTGGTGCCGGCGGCCTCAGCGGCGACCTCTCGGCGATGTACATGGCGGCGGTGGACGTGCGCCGTGCGTTGCGTCGACAGAGCCTGCTGGGTTCGGGGCAGTGGCTGGTCGCCCATCTCTTCGGACTGGCGCGCTACGCCCGACGACGGGCGCTCACTGCGGTACGGCGTGCCGGCAAGGGGCGTGACGCATGAGCGCGAAAGCACATGGTGGCCCGTCATGAGCATGCGCGCGACCGCGTCGGTTCCGGCGCACGGTGATGTCAGTGTCGCCAACGCGCGGTGGGTGCTTGGCGCGTTGCTGATCCTCGCGGCCTGTCTCGTGGCCGATGCGGTGGTTGCCGTCCGCGGTTTCGATGTCGGCACCGATACCCATGTCTACGCGGGCTTCTTCCTGGCCATGCGCGACCATCTGGTGCACACCCGTTTCGAGCCGGGCTTCGTGCTGGTGACGCGTGCGCTGAGCGCCACCGGGATGAGCGTGGCTGCCTACCAAGGCAGCCTCTTTGCACTCTCGCTGCTGGTTGCGGCGACAGCGGCGCGAAGGTACTTCCACTATCTCGACATGCGAGGCGACTACCTGACGTTCCTGGCGGTATCGCTGATGTGCCTGTTCCTCTCGCCGATGTTCGTCAATGGCTCGATCAATGCGGTGCGCCAGGGGCTGGCCTCGATGCTGGTATTCCCGGCCTTGCTCGCCTTCCAGCGGCTGCAGTGGCGGGGCGCCGCGATGTTCGGCGTGCTGGCCGCCAGCCTGCACTATTCCATGCTCCTGTACCTGCTGTTCGCCCCGGTGCTGCTGCTTGGCCCACGCATGCAGAAGGCGATCGCCGGCGTGGCCTTCCTGGCCTATGTCTCGGGTCTGTCGATGCTGCTGGTCCGGATCGGGCTGCCCTCGGCGTACGCAGCGGTGATGGGCTACAGCTCGGGCGCCGCGTACCGGGCGGGTGTGCGCCCGGACTTCGCCGCGTTCTCGATCTTCTGGTACCTGGTTCCCTTCGTCCTAGGACGCCTGCTGTGCGAGCCCTACGGTGAGCGCATTCGCCGGGGCACCGCGGTATACCTAGTCATGCTGCTTCCTTTCTTTGTGGTCGGCTGGGGCAACTATTCCAATCGCTATCTGCTGGCGCCATGGATATCGGTGTCATTCATGGTGGGCGCGATGCTCTATCACGCACGCACGCCACTGCTGCGGCATCCGCTGGTGCTGTGGAGCGGGCTGTTGGTATCGACGATGGTGTTCGTCTATTACGTCAGAGCGGGCGTGCTGCTGTGAGCGCCTCGGTCCATCCTGGTGCCCGGACAGCTGCATTCCCCGGCCGCATCCAGATGATTGCGGGGGGCGGCTCGCATCTCCTGGATTTCTCGCCGCTTCGCCGGGTGCATGATCCCGGCCTGCAACTGGACGCTGTGTCGCTGGCCGACCTGCTGCGGAACGCTTTCGTGTATCCGCCGCACTCGATCTACCATGAGGTGAAGGTGGCCATCTCCGGCTTCGAACCGGAGCAGGACCTGCATGGCGAACCACGGTTCCGTTCTCCGCATCAGCTGGCGGGGGCCATCGCCCGACCCTTGATTGGCGAGATCGATCGCGAAAAGACCGTCATGCGCTACCACCGGCTTCTCTGCGAGGCGATAGCGGCCTCTGTGAATGGCATGAAGGCGCCGTGGCTCCTGCAGAGCGGGGGCAAGGATTCCACCTCGATGGCGATTGCGCTGGCAGAGGTCCGTCCGGACGCCACCTGCGTGACCTACCTCGGCGGAATCGAGGAAGACGAGGTGGATTCGGCGCGCTTCGTGGCGCAGCGGCTGGGTCTGCGCCACGAGGTGCTGGTATGCGACTCCGGTCGTGCCTACGACCGCTACCTGGCGATGATGCCGGCCATGCCGCTGCTTACGGCCGACTTTGCCACGCTTTCGTACGCGGACCTCGCCAGCACAGTGGCTGCAGTCGGCGGTGACGGGGTCATTGATGCATTGGGGTCGGATCCGTATTTCGGGATGCCGACAGGTTGGCGCCAGCGGCTCAAGGCCCTTTTGGCATGGCACCTGCCGCTGCCACATGCTCTGCTGGAGTCGGCCCCGGTGGCCGCAAGCTTTCGCATGTCCTACGCGCTCGGCACGATGCAGATGGACCGCTTCGAGCGCTTCTTCCCTGGCTCGCGTTTCACCGATGCCGAGGTCGACGCACTGTTCGGGCGCCCTGTTGCGGCAAGCTCCCGCCAACGGCTTCGGCTGTTCCGCGACGCGGTCCTTGCCGCGCCGACGATGCAGGCACGCCGCTGCCTGGCGGCGGTGATCCTGGAGGCGGCGACATTCGGCAAGGGCCTCTACATCGCCGGCGCGCTGGACCTGAAGCTTGCGTACCCGTATTGCGACGAGCCATTGCGCCAGTGGATTTTCCGGGAGGTGCCCGACGCCCTGCTGATCGGGCCCGGCGGCATCAACAAGGTACTGGTGCGTGAGCATATCGCCCGCCATTTCCAGCGTTTACCCTATGTGAAAGACAAGGGGTGCTTCCGCTTCGATCTGGTCGATCTGGCCCGCAAGCGCTTCGATCAGGTGCACGCCTTCGCGGTGGATACGAAGACGCAGCTTCCCGGTGCGACGGACTGGCTGGAACGCCACCGCGATCGGCTCGACAACAAGTACTTTGCGTCGAAGTTCTATCTGCTTGCGATCATCCTGCCGTGGCTGCTGGCTCGTGCCGCGTCGGCGGATGACCTGTCCGCGCATAACGGCGGTGCGTCATGAGCGGATCTCCCCTCGTGCAAGCTGCCGTCGTCTCACCCGGTAAGTTGGGCGTGCCCGCGCAGGTCCAAGCCTCACCGTACCTTGCCTGCGTGGATTTCTCACCCGTGCAGGGCGAGTATCGCGGCGGGGTGGGTGCGCTCGACGAAGTGTCGGTGGCCGATCTGCTGCGCAATGGCTTTGTCTATCCACCGCATTCGGTCTATCGAGACGTCAAGGTTGCATTCACCGGTTTCGCGCCGGGACAGGATCTCCACGCGGCTCCGCGCTTCCATCTCCCGTACCAGTCTGCGTCGGTTCCCGACCGCCCGATGATCGGCGCGGTGGACACCGACGCATTGGTGGCGACCTATCACCGGCTGCTCGGCGATGGCGTCGTGCGCGCAGTCAGGGGCATGGACTCGCCGTGGCTTCTGCAGAGCGGTGGCAAAGATTCCACGTCGCTGGCGATGGCGGTCGCGGAACGCAGCCCAGTCACCGTATGCGTCACCTATGCGGGAGGCGACGAAGAGGACGAACTGGAGTCAGCGCAAAGCGTGGCACGTCAGCTCGGCCTCCGCCATACATCGCTCATTTGCGACCCGGCGCGCGCCTATGACCGCTATCTGGCGATGGTGCCGGCGATGCCGCTGTTGACCGCGGATTTCGCCATGCTGTCCTACTGCGATCTGGTCACCCATGTGGCTGAGGCCGGCGGCGACGGCCTGCTGGACGGGCTGGGCTCGGACACTTATTTCGGCTTGCCGGTGTCCTGGCGTGGCAGGTTGCTGGCCGCAGCGGCGTGCAGGCTTCGGCTCGCGCCGGCCCTGTTCGAGTCGCGCCTGGTACGCAGCAGCTTTCCGCTGGCCTACGTACTCGGCACGCTGCAGATGGACGGCTTCGAGCGCTTCTATCCCGGCTCGCGGTTTACCGACATCGAGGTGGATACCCTGTTCGGCCGCCCGATCGCGGACTGCTCGCGTCAGCGGCTGGAGCTGTTCCGCGCCGATATCTCGGCAGCCGCCTCGGCCGAGGCGCGCCGGCGCATTTCCGTCACCGTCATCGAACCGGCCGTCTTCGGCAAGGGCATATACGTTGCCGCGGCGGCGGGCCTGCGCCTGGCCTACCCCTACTGCGACGAGGCACTACGCGACTGGGTGATGCATGCCGTGCCGGACGAGTTGCTTATCGGTCCAGGCCAGACCAACAAGATGCTGGTGCGTCGGCACATCGCACAACGCTTCGGCCAGCTTCCCTACGTGAACACCAAAGGTTCCTTCCGCTTCGATATCCGTGGCCTGGCACGCCGGCGGTTCGATCAGGTGTACGCGTTCGCGCAGCAGGCGCGGGACGTGCTTCCGGGCGCGCCGCAGTGGCTGGAGCGACATCGCTCACGGATGGACAACAAGTACTTCGCCTCCAAGTTCTATCTGCTCGCCATCATCCTTCCCTGGTTGGCCGGTCTTCGACATGACGCTTCTGGATCAGGCGGGCCACCCGCATGAATGTGCCCGTCAGGCCGGATCCGGCACTGTCCCTCGGCCGCCGCCACTTCTTGCGGCGCGCACTGTGGCTGGCCATCGGGCCGGTACTTTCCCGGGTGGGTTCCACGGCAGCCATGACCGATCCGGCCTTCTTCGGGAGCACGGTCGACGTGCGCGCTCACGGTGCATTCGGTGACGGCTCCCATGACGATACCGCCGCGCTGCAGGCATCGGTCGATGCGCTACCGGCCGCTGGAGGCACGATCATCGTGCCGGCGGGCCGATACCGGATCGACGCGGCGCGATCCGTCCGCCTGCGCTCGCACATGCATTGGCGGATGGAGGTCGGCGCTGAACTGATCGCGATGCCCAACAGGCTGGATCGCTCCTACGTGCTGCTGGTGCGCGACGTGCAAGACGTCGAGATCAGCGGTGGCCGTATCGTCGGAGAGCGGAATGGGCACCTCGGTACCACCGGCGAGTGGGGGCACGGCGTGGCCATTCTGGGTGCACGCGACGTGCATGTGCACGACCTCCGGATCGACGACTGCTGGGGTGACGGCATGGCGATCGGCACGATCTTCGATCGTGGTGCAGGAAGCGGCAAGGTCGTCGCCGAGGATGTGACACTGATCCGGGTGCGCTGCGGTGGAAATCGCCGCCAGGGCCTTTCGATCACCTCCGCCCGCCGCGTGTCGGTGATCGACTCGCAGTTCATCGGCAACGGCGGCACTGCACCCGGCTGTGGCATCGACGTGGAGCCCGGCACGGTGCGCATGGGTGCACAGGACGTGCTCATCAGCGGTTGCACGGTATCGGCCAACCGGGGCAGCGGGATTCAGGTTTACGGCCTGCTCGGCGGCGTGTCGGGTTTCCGCCTGGTAGATAACACGGTGGCTGGCAATCACGGATTCGGCTTGCTGCTGGTCGATGCACGCGACGGCCAGGTGCATCGGAACACGGTGGACGAAAACGGCCTGGCCGGCCTGCTGGTGCGCGAGGGTGTCCGCGACAGCCGCATCGAGCACAACACGTTCAGTGGCAATGGCACCCGCCTGTTCCGCGGATCGCTCCAGCGCATCGCGCGGGCGTTGTCCGGGGCCTCCGCAGTGCACGGTGATCGCAACGTCCAGGTGCTGGGCGAGGCGCGCTCTGTCGTGCTGCAAAACAACACGATGATCGATTAGTTCGACGTTTCTTTGGCCGGTGCCGGTCGGCGCGTTTGCCGGCCTCCGGTACCGGCTGCCTTTCGCATGCCGGGCAGCACGTACCCCGCACACAAAACGGCCGAATCGATGCATCGCAGCGCGCACGCCATTCCAGTGCGCGTTCAACACGAGGCATCACCCGTGAAATTCGTCTTCTTCGCCAATACCGACTGGTATCTGTACAACTTCCGGCTGGCTACCGCGCTACGCCTCAAGGCCGATGGCCATGAGGTAGTGATGCTGTCGCCACCGGGTCCGTTCGGAGCACGCTTCGCGGCCAGCGGCCTGCGCTGGATAACGTTGAGTATGGACCGTGCCAGCCTGGGCCCGGTGCGCGAGGCACGCACCTTGTTCGCGCTGATCTCCGCCCTGCGCAGGGAACGCCCCGACCTGTTGCACAACTTCACGCTCAAATGCGCGATCTACGGTGCGCTGGCGGCCCGGGTGGTCCGCGTACCGGCAGTGGTGAACGCGGTGGCCGGCATGGGCTACGTGTTCACCAGCAACCGCACCAAGGCGCGCGTATTACGCCCGTTGGTGTCCTGGCTGCTCCGGTTGAGCCTCGACCGCCCGCGCTCACTGCTGATATTGCAGAATCCTGACGACGCGACGGCATTCGCTGCCGCGCGCCTTGTTCCGGCTGACCGGGTGAGGGTGATTCGCAGCTCCGGTGTCGATGTGCGCCGCTTCACACCGGTCGCGTCGGACTCGCCGGTACACGGCCGCCTGCGCGTGCTGCTCGCGGCGCGTCTGCTTTGGGAAAAGGGTGTGCAGGAATACGTCGATGCCGCCGCGCTGCTGCGGAGGGAGGGGCGGTCGGTCGAATTCCTGCTCGCCGGTACTCCGGATCCGGGCAATCCGCGATCGGTCGAAGAGGCACAGGTCAAGCGCTGGGGCCGTGAGGGACTGGTGCGTTGCCTCGGGCATGTCGAGGACATGCCCGCGTTGCTTCGCGAGGTCGAGGTGATGGTGCTGCCGAGCTACTACCGCGAGGGTGTTCCCAGGAGCCTGATCGAGGCGGCAGCATGCGGCCTGGCGATCATCACAACGGATCGGCCGGGGTGCCGCGAAGTGGTGACGCACCACGGCGTCGATGGCTTGCATGTCGCGGTCCGCGATGCCCGTGCATTGGCCGATCGCATCGCCCAGCTGGACGATGATCGCGTATTGCTGGCGCGGCTGGGAGCGCGCGCACGGCAACGGGCGCTGAGCGAGTTCGACGAACAGCTGGTGATCCAGCGCACGGTCGATGTCTACCGGGAACTGCTGCGTCCGGCACCGTCGGCAACGCGACCGACGGTTCGTCCGATGCCGTAACGGACTCGGCGGACGCGGTGGTAGCGACCACCGCGACGCCGAAAATCACCGCGGATGGCGCCTGTTCATCCAGCCTGAGCCCAGGCGCAGCCAGGGCTGGCGCATGGGCACTGCCGGTTTATCCGTGCGTGATTCACACATCGCATGCATTTAGCCCATAGGGTGCGCCGCATCGCCGGCGTTGCACGATCACTTGTCGAACCTCTGGCTCGCGTCCGTGTCGTGCCGACGATTTCTCCGACGCCGATCGCCCAGGCCTTCAATGTCTCCAGACAGCGTGGACGCCCGCACCCTGGCGTCGATCCCTCCTTGCCAGTCGCGGGAGAGCGGCGTGTCGGCGTGTCGGGCAAGCGATTGCCGCATGCGTCTCCGAGCGCCAACCGCCTTTGCCAAAGTGGCGCCGCGCACCGCCATCCCGGGCCACGCCGGTCATTCGGCCCGATCGATTCCGGCAACCCGTCGGGGCACGCAAGAGTGCATAGCGGCGGTGCGGGACGCCCTGGCCACTACCGATCTTTTGGTGACAAATTAATTAATATCAACAATTTAAAGAGTTTCCATTGCGTGCTCCCGAACACATTCCCCGACGGACCGATTAAGGCATGGTGAAAACGCGATACGTACCTACCCATCATTCTCGTGAGACGTCCATGATCCGTTCCCTTGCTGTTCCCCTGATCTGCCGCCCCCTGGCAAGTCCTTCCGTCCGTCGTCGCAGCTCAAGACGGAAAGCGCCGCTTCATGCACTGCTGGCGGTGTTGTCGCTCTTGCTGGGTAGCACGTCGTTGCCGGCATCCGCCACCAACTGGTGGACCCCCACGCCCAGCCTCACGATCGGTGCGGCAACGATCAATGTTCGCAACGCCGGTGCGCTTGGCGATGGGGTGCACAACGACACCGCCGCGTTCCAGGCGGCCATCAATGCTTTGCCTTCCACGGGCGGAACGATCGTGGTACCGCCCGGTCGCTACATGATCGATGCCACCCGCTCGATCAGCCTGCGCTCGCATACTCGCCTGAAGATGGATGTCGCCGCGCAACTGGTTGCGTTCCCCAACAGTCAATCGCGCTACTACGTCGTGAAGGCCTGGAAGCTGACCGACGTGGAAATCAGTGGTGGCCAGATCGTCGGCGATCGGGTGCGGCATGTCGGCACGGCGGGTGAGTGGGGCATGGGTCTGGACATCCTGGCGTCGAGCAAGGTGTATGTGCACGACCTCAAGGTGTCCGACTGCTGGGGCGATGGCATCTACGTCGGAGCCATTGGTTCGCCGGGAAGCGCGGTTCCCTCCTCCGACGTGACGCTCAATCGGGTGTCCTCCAGCAACAATCGCCGGCAGGGTCTGTCGTTCGGACCGGTGGCGCGTGCGTACGTGGTCAACAGTACATTCCTCAATTCGAACGGCACGGCGCCTCAGGCCGGAATCGACATCGAACCGTCGACACAGGGCAACTCCAAGGACGTCCGTATCGAAGCAAGCACGATGACCGGAAACCTCGGTAACGGGCTCGAGCTGCACGACCACGTGAGCGGCCTGGTAGTGAAGTCGAGCACGATCAAGCGGAACAATGGCTTTGGCATCCTGAGCGTGGGGGCCTACAAGGCCTGGATTGCCGTAAACACCATTGCTGAGAACGGCCTCGACGGCGTCGCCGTGACATCCACCACGCATGACGTGAAGATCACCGGAAACACCATCAACTACAACAGTACGCGCTGGTTCTACGCCAACAACAAGTCCATCTATACCCTTACCAGCAGCGCTCGGGACCTTCGCATCGACAGCACGACCAGCGGCATCTATCTGGCCTCCAACGTGTTGTCGCCGAAGCCCTGAGCGCTACCGCAGGCGGTGTGCGTGCGGTATGGCTCCGACCGGAGCCTCGTTCGGCCTGCTGCGATCAGCGTGCGGCATCGGGATCGCACAGGCCGCCGGCCCAGCATGCCTGGTCGAGATGGCTCCATTTCAGCGGGACGGAACGCTGATTGCAGCGCCGGATCGCGCGCATGATCGTGTTCTTCAGTTTGGGAGCATGGTGGGCCGGGTTGAATGCGATAAAGGCGAGCTCGATTTTCCCCAGGGTGCAGTCCACCTGGGCGATCCACGATGCAAAGGTATAGGTGAGGTGCAGGTGCAGTTCGGGACGTGCGGCGAGCAGGCTGGCCAAGCGATGGGACCTGCCCGCCCCGGCTCGGTCGGTGATGATGTGAGTCTCCTTGCCGTCGGCAACGTGGGCGACTACCGCGACAAGGAAGGCCGTTAGTTCGGCGGCTGCCGGGCGTTTGGATCGTGCTGTCCCGGCCACCTCCCCCGGGCGTCCCGTCAGGGCCCGGCAAAGTGCGGGCATGCCGGGGCGACCCTTGCAGGGGGGCAGGTCCACCGATTCGGACCGTTTGTGAGCGGCACCATGGTCTACCCTGCAGAAGATCGCGGCGTGCTGGGTGCGGTCCAGATACAGTCCGACGATGTCGGCGGCGCTTGCGTTGAAGTCGGGCCCGGTTGGCGCCAGCAGGCTCTTGAGCCGGTGCGGCTTGATTCCGTGTTTCGCCCAGATGCGGGTAACCGTCATGTACGAAATGGCACCGCCCAGTTCAGCAGCCAGCTTGCGAGACGACCAGTAGCGCGAGCCGTCTGCGGGCGTGCGCTGGGTCGTCTGATCGAGCACGCGACGCTCCAGCTTGTCGGTGACCTTGTATCGCCCCCGACCGGCGTGGCGTGTGTAGAGTCCGGCCAGGCGCTCGGCGGCGAAACGCTTGCTCCACCGTGCGATATAGCTGTCACTGCAACCGAGCCGCGCGCGGATATCTGCCCAGGTATGTCCGGCCGCGAGCAGCAATATCAGCCGGGCGTGACGGGCGGATTCAGTATCGCCATGATTCGACTCGACTTGCGTTTCGAGCGCCATGCGTTCCCTCCTCGTCAGTTTCAACATGCGGCCGCCCGGACACCCTTCTCCCCGGTATGCACCGATCCCGATGGCCTCGCCGACGGCGGCCATGGCGTCTCCCTGTCATGCGCGGCACCTGCCGATGCGTTCATCGGATCCTCTTGGGGAGTGCACACGCGCCACGAGTCCATCAGCATCACAACAGCGGCGCCGGTGGCCGCCGGGAAGTGGCCGCCGTGCGGGGCTTCAGGGGGTATCCCGGCCTGGCCTTCAGGGCGCGCGCGCGTGGCAGGATCAGGCCGACAGTGCCCACGACGTGTGCGATACCGGTGCTCGCCGTGACCCGCCGCGTGCGTTGCCGCCGGTAGATTCCTCCGTGCGCCGCGATGTAGATCACGGAGAGCGCCCCGAACGCCAACAGGTTGCTCCCGGGATTCAGTCGGCTGGTCTGCGCACCGAAGCAGACGAACACGATCGCCAGACCGATCAACAGCGCGAGCGAAATGCCTGGCCCGATGCCCGCATCAAGCAGCAGGTGATGAATGTGTCCGCGATCCGGCTTGAACGGTGATCGATGCTCGCCGAGGCGGCGGATCATCACGGCGAGGGTATCTAGGACGGGCAGCGCTACGCACCACAGGACATCCACCGTGGAGAGTTGCGGATGGGCCTGCTGACTGAGGCGGATCAGCGTCCAGGCCAGCAGGTAGCCCAGCACGACGCTGCCTGCATCACCGAGGAACACTTTGCGCCCGACCAGCCCGAGATTCGCGGCCAGGTAGGGCAGCAGCGCGGCACTCAGTAACAGCAGCAAGCCGATACTCGACCACATCGAGAGTCCGAGGAAGTAGACGATCGCCCCTGTGGAGGTGATCGCCAGCATTCCGGCGAGTCCGTCGATGCCATCCATCATGTTGAACGCGTTGAGCAGGCCGATCACCGCTAGCAGCGTCAGTGGAATGCCCAGTACGCCGAGTTCCAGCTCGACGCCGAATACTCGGCCGAGCGTGTGGATATGCAGGCCGGTGAAGCCAATCACCGTCAGCACCGCCGCAGCCTGGACAAGCAGGCGCGTCAGGACGCCGAGTTCGAAGCGGTCGTCCAGCACTCCGGTAAGCGCAAGTATGGCCGTCGTGCCGAGGATGACGCAGGTGAGCATATCGGCCTGTCCGGCAACGCATGCCCCGCAGAGCACGCCGGTGAAGACCGCTATGCCGCCGATCAGGGGAATATGGCCGAGGTGCTTCTTGCGCCCGTCGGGGTGATCGATCAGGCCGAGCGCCGGCGCATGGCCGTAAACCAGCGCGAGCGTCGCCGCGCAGAACAGCAGCGCGGTCGCGCAGGACGCGAGAACTCTCAAATGCAGCATTGCCGTTGCGTCCTGGTGGCGGAAGCAATGCCGGGCTGATGGTGGGTCAGGACTGCACGGCCTCCTGGTTGCCTTGCGGCAACCAGGTAAATCGAAGGTAGGCCCCTTGCTTTTGGTTCCATGGAAGCCGGAACTTGTAGCGAGCGTGGCCTCCCCGCGATGACCGTCGGGTGCATTTCGCGTCAATGGCCGGGACACAGGTCACCGCACGGAGGACGTTTCCCGGGCGGGGATGGCGGGCATGCAGATTTCGCCGCGTGGTCGGGCTGCGCCGGATGGATCGCGTGCGCTGCGGATAGGCTGGAGATGCCCGCTCGACCGGGCTGCTATGGGCGGCGCCGGTCGGTCCTCCGCCGCTGTGCTCTGGTGCCCCTGGCTCAGTGGAACATCAGATTGATCATCACCATGGTCACCAGCAGCACCGCCAGGGTCAGCGGTACGCCCACACGCAGGAAGTCCTTGCCGCGGTAGCCGCCGGGGCCGGCGACCATCATCAGCGCCGGGTGGCCGGAGCTGATCAGGAAGGTGTTGGACGAGGACACCGCGACGATCAGCGCGTAGGCCGACGGATTGCCGCCGGTGGCCACGGCGACACTGATCGCGATCGGCACCATCATGACGGTGGCACCGACGTTGGACATCACCTGCGAGAACAGCAGGGTGAGGATGGCCAGCGCCAGCTGCAGGACCCAGGGCGCGGCGTGGCCGAGATAGACCAGCACCTCCTGTGCCAGCCAGGCGGCAGTGCCGGTGGCATCCATCGACCAGCCCAGCGGGATCAGGCAGGCGGTGACGAAGATCGTCTTCCAGTTGATCGCCTTGTAGGCCTCGTCCATGTTGAGCACGCCGGTGAGCAGCATGCCGATGGCGCCGGTCATCATCGCCACCGACAGGTCGAGGTTGGTGAACAGCGCCAGGCCCTTGGCCAGCAGGAAAAAACCCACCGCGTGCCAGATCTTGCCGGGGCGCTGTTCCTCCTTGGGGATGTCGGTGACCACCACCAGGTCCTTGTCCTCGGTGGCCTGGGCCAGCTCGCGCCAGCTCGAGTGCAGCACCAGGGTGTCGCCGGGGCGCAGGCTGATGCTGCGCACGTCGTCGCGCAGCACCTGGTCGCCGCGGTGTACCGCGAGCACCGAGATGCCGTAGCGCTTGCGCAGTCGCAGCGCCCCGATGGTCTGCTTGATGAAGCGCGAGCTCGGCGGGATCACCGCCTCGGAGATGCCCGCGCGGGTCGGGTTGAACAGCTCGCCCAGCTGACGCATGCGCGGCGACAGGCGGCACAGCTGGTTGTTGGCGAACTGCGCCAGCTGCTCCCGAGGTCCGAGTACGCCAAGCACCGAGCCGACCCAGATCACCTGGTCCACCGGCGGTGCCATGCGCGAATCGTTGCCGCTCTTGATCGCCAGGATCAGCGGCGCCTCGCGCAGCTGCTCCACTTCGCCGATGCTCATGCCGACCAGCGGGCTTTCCGCGGTTACGGTGAGTTCGGCGGTGTCGCCGACGATGCCGTAGGTGTCGGCGAAGTAGCTCTCGGTACGTCCGGGGGTGACTTTGAGGCGGTCGTCCTCGCGGTCGGGGAGCAGCTTGCGGGTGAAGAAGTAGAAGAACATCACGCCCAGCACGGCGAGCGCCAGACCGATCGGGGTCACGCTGAACAGGCCGAACTTGGGGATGGTGTGTGCCCCGGGCGGCAGGTTGTTGTTGGCGCTGGCGATCAGGTCATTGAGGATGATCAGCGGCGAGTTGGCGATCAGCGTGGTGTTGGTGGCGGTGAGGATGCAGAACGCCATCGGCAGCAGCAGCCGCGAGATCGGCACGCCGGTGCGCGCGGACAGGCGGCTGATCACCGGGATCATCAGCGCGGCCAGCGCCTGGCTGGGGATCACCGCGCTGAACAGGCTGGTGACCGAGTTGATCACCACGCCGAGGCGCGATTCCATGCCGCGCGCCATGCGCATCACGAAGTTGGCGGTGAGCGAGAGCACGCCAGCGCGGTCCAGCCCCGCGCCCATGATCATGATCGCGATGATGGCGATCACCGCGTTGCCGGCGAAGCCGTTGAACACGCGGTCGGACGGAATCAGTCCGGTCAGGCCGATCACCACCACCACCAGCAGGGCGACCATGTCGGCGCGGATCCACTCCAGCACCAGCATGATCATGGTGAAGGCCACCAGGGCCATCACCAGGATCATTTCGGGAGTGAGGGTCAGGCCCAAGGGGGAAGGTCTCGCCGGGTTGGGAATCGCACGCCGTCAGCACACCGGGCCAGGCCGCACGACTGCATGCGGTGGTGCGAAGTAAGCCTCACGCGGCGCCCCGTCCCTCTCTTGGAGCGCAGTATATGCGGGCATGCGTGACGGCTGGTGAATCCTTTCGTCGAAGCCGTCTTCAACGGCGGCGGTAGAGCAGGTCCCAGACGCCGTGGCCGAGCCTCAGGCCGCGGCGCTCGAAGTGGGTCTCGATGCGCCAGTCGGGCTTCTCGGCATAGCTGCCGGGGGCGACCGCGTTGCGCCAGTCGGGCGCCGCCTCCATCACCTCGAGCATGTGTTCCGCGTAGGGCTGCCAGTCGGTGGCCAGGTGCAGCAGGCCGTCCGGCGCCATGCGCGAGGCGAGCAGGGCGACGAAGTCCGGTTGCACAATGCGCCGCTTGTTGTGGCGCTTCTTGTGCCAAGGGTCGGGGAACCAGATGCGCACCTCGGAGAGCGCGCCGGGCGCCACTTCATGCTCCAACACCTCGACCGCGTCGTGCTTGTAGATGCGTACGTTGCGCGCGTCGCGCGCGGCCAGGGCATTCATCAGCCGGCCCACGCCCGGGCCATGCACTTCCACGCCGATGAAGTCGCGGTCGGCGTCGTGTTCACTGGCCCAGGCCAATGCCTCGCCGTTGCCGAAGCCGATTTCCAGCACTCGCGGCGCCTGTCGCCCGAAAGTGGCCGCGAAATCGCGCGGTTCGCCGCGGTAGTCCAGGCCGAAGCGCGACCAGTGCGCGTCGAAGGCGCGCTGCTGGGCTGGGGTCATGCGGCCCTCGCGCAGCACGAAGCTGCGGATGCGACGCAGATGCGTCTCGTGGTCGGCGCCCGCCGGGGCGTCGTCGGGGTGGGAGTCGTCGCTCATGGATGATCCGGGTCGGGCGGCCGCTGCGGCCGGCGCGCTGACCGACCCGCCAGTTGGCGGGTCGATGGTTTGTCGAAACGTCGATTGTATCGCCGTCCGTTCCCGCGTGCGGTCTCAGCGGTGCTTGAAGCGCTCCGCGCCCGGGTTTTCGCGCTCCTGACGGACAGGTGCTGACGGCCGGTTCTGCTGCGCGGTATGCGGGCTTGGCGCCGGGCGGGGCGCGGGTGCGGCCTGACGTGGGGGGGCGTAGGCGCGCGGTGCCGGCTCGAATCGGCGAGGGGCAGGTGCCGCTTCGCTCATGGCGGGTCGGCGGGGCTCCAGCTGCATCGGCGGCGGCGCGGGCAGACTCGCGGGGCGTACGCCCGGCGGCCGCACCACGCGAGGCTCTGCTTCGGGCCCGCGGCGTGTTTCGGTCATCGCCGGGCGCACCTGCTCGAAGCGGGGCAGGGGCGGCAGCTCACGCGCCTGCAGCCGGTTCTGCAGCGAGGGTTCGCGGCGGACCACCGGCTCCTGTCGTGGCGCCGCGGGCTCCTGCACGAATCGGGGTACCGAAGGCAGCATTGCCGGGCGGAGTTCACGCTCGTTTTCCGGGCGTGCCGATGGTGCGTCGATCCGGCCGCGCGCCACGCGTGCCGCTGGCAACCTCGATGCATCTGCCGGCGAGGCGATCCGGCGCTCGGCCGGTACCTCCGCCGGGCGTGCCTGTGGCATGCCGGCCCGGAACACCCGGTCACCGGCTTGCCGCTCGGCGTCGCGGTGCATCACCACGGGTCGGGCGAAGCCGCCCGTTTCGGCCGCGCGCGGCGGTGCCCGGCGGTTCCCCGCCGCCGTGGGACGTGCCCGGGGCAGGCCGCTGGCACCCCCCAGGATCGTCGCACGACGTGCTTCGGCTGCATCCAGGTGCAGTCGATGGGCCTGGACGGGGCGTGCCTCGGCGAAAGCCTCGCGCGACATGGCGGTGATGCCGTGCGGAGGGCGCTCGCGGCTGTATCGCAACTCGGGCTCGCGGCCTTCGTGATAGCGCCGCCAGCGCTCGTTGAAGTAGCGCTCGTCGGCCTCGCGCCGGTCGTGTCCATCGCGGTCGCGGCGATGGTCGTGATCCCAGCGCCCGTCGTGTCCGTTCAGCCGACGGTAGTAACCAAGGCTGACGGGATACCACGGGTCGTAGAAGTCGCCCGGTCCAAGCGGGAACCAGCCGATCGGCGGGCCAGCGCCTACCGAGGCACTCCAGCCGCTGCCGCCGACGAAGGCGACCAGTGCGGGGGCATAGATCGGACGCAGGCCACGCGGCCCCGGGATCCAGCCCCAGCGGTCACGCACGTAGACCCAGCGGCCGTAGTGATAAGGCGCGAAGCCCCAGGGGGCGTCGTCGATCCAGGTCCAGCCCCACGGGGCCACGTAGGCCCAGTGCCCGAAGCGGTAGGGTGCCCAGCCGGCGTCGACATCGCTGGGATACCAGACTTCGCCGTACTGGTCGTCGTCCTGCCAGCGGCCGTAATCGTCCAGGTCCTGGTAGCCGATCACCTGTTCGGAGACGTAACGGCCACTCTGGGCGTCCGCGTAGCGCTGGTTCCGGTCCGCGCTCCACACATCGAAGGCGTCCCGGCTGCCGGCGTAGGATTCGTCGACCTGCGCCAGCGAGCTGTCGTCGAAGCGGTAGGTGTGCCCGCCCACCAGCCGGCGCATGGCCTGGTCGGCGCCGTAGACCGTGGCCTGGCCGTCGAAGGCGGTGACCTCGGTGTCGCCGTCGCGTGCGTCGACGTCGACGCGGAACGTACCCGGTTGATCCACGACCAGCGCCACCCGCGGCGTGTCGATCTCGTAGCTCTCGCCGGGTGCCAGCGCACGTACCGACAGGCTGACGGTACCGCGGGTCAGTTCGAACTGGGCCACCTGATCGTCCAGGCGAAGCACGCCCAGGTCGGTGTCGCGGTCCAGGCGCAGCGCGGCTCGGTCCAGTTCCAGTTCCGCCCGTGCGTTGTCCCCGGCTGCCAGACGGTCGCCGCGGGTCAGCGGACGGTTCACCGAGGCGTCGCTCCAGTCCCGTGCGCCGCTGGGCAGGAGGCCGATATCGCCGGCGAGGTAGGACAGGCGGGCGACGCGATCGGGTGGGTCGGTGTCCGTCGTCTGTGCGCGGGCGATCCCGCCCAGCGCGAACAGGACGGGGAGGATGGCAAGCATCCGCCAGCGGGCGATGGGGGCATGGCGGTCGGACCGTGACTGGCGCATGGACCTCTCCTTGGGACCGGCGATCCGGCATCGCCCGGATCGTTGCGATGATCAAGCCATCGTGAAGACGGCTCGTCGGCATTATGGGTGGGCCACCGTCGACTTCATGGGCCTGAGGACCCGAGGGATGACATCGGTTCAGCCAGCTGCCATGTCCGGTTCACCCGGCGTTGGGCGCGGACGCCTTCCCCCGGCTGGCGTTGGCGGTTAACATCCGACGCCGACGCGGGTGTAGCTCAATGGTAGAGCTGTAGCTTCCCAAGCTACTGACGAGGGTTCGATTCCCTTCACCCGCTCCACTCCCTCTCCCCCGAACCGACCCCTACCTCCCGACGCGTGCGCTGACCATGGCGGCTGTGATCACCCTCGGCTGGCGGGAGCGCGTCGCGTTGCCCGATCTCGGCATCATCGGACTCAAGGCCAAGCTCGATACCGGTGCCCGCTCCAGCGCCCTGCACGTGGACACGCTCGAGGTGTTCCGGCGTGACGGCGCCGACTGGCTGCGCTTCGAGGTGAGCAGTGGGCGCCGCCGTGTACGCGTCTGGCAGGCCGAGGCAGCGGCATCCGATCGCCGCGTGGTCACCGATACCGGTGGGCACCGCAGCGAGCGCTGGTTCGTCCGCAGCCTGGTGAGCGTGGCCGGGGAGGTGTACCCGATTGACATCAGCCTGACCGATCGCCGCCACATGCTGTTTCCCATGCTGCTGGGGCGCACGGCGATCGCCGGGCGCTTCGCGGTGGATCCCCGGCTTTCCTACACCCAGCCGCGCGCGGAGCGCGCCGTCACGGATACCCCATGAAGATTGCCATCCTCTCCCGCAACGCGCGGCTGTATTCGACCCAGCGCCTGGTCGACGCGGCGCGCGAGCGCGGGCACGTGGTGCGCGTGCTCGACCCGTTGCGCTGCTACGTGCGCATCGCGCCGGGCAACATGGCGATCCGCTACAAGGGCAAGGCGTTGCGCGACATCGACGCGGCGATCCCGCGCATCGGCACGCAGAGCACGTTCTACGGCACCGCGGTGCTGCGCCAGCTGGAGATGATGGGCGTGTACACGCCCAATCCGTCCGACGCGGTGCTGCGCGCGCGCGACAAGCTGCGCTGCCTGCAGATCCTCGCCTCGCACGGCCTGCAGATGCCGGCCACGGTGTTCGGCGACAACCCGGACGACACCAACGACGTGCTGGCGATGCTGGGCGACCCGCCGCACGTGATCAAGCTCAACGAGGGTAGCCAGGGCACCGGCGTGGTGCTGGCCGAGAAACGCAGCGCCTCGCAGAGCGTGATCGAGGCGTTCCGCGGCCTGTACGCCAACTTCCTGGTGCAGGAGTTCATCGCCGAGGCGAACGGCAGCGACCTGCGCTGCTTCGTGGTCGGCAACAAGGTGGTGGCCGCTATGCAGCGTGATGCCAGCGCTGGCGAATTCCGCGCCAACTTGCATCGCGGCGGCACCGCCAACAAGGCCACGCTGAGCGCGCAGGAAAAGCGGATAGCGGTCAAGGCTGCCCAGGCGCTGGGGCTGGGTGTCGCCGGAGTCGACTTGCTGCGGTCCAACCGTGGACCGTTGTTGCTTGAGGTGAACGCCTCCCCGGGGTTGGAGGGGATCGAGTCCGCCAGCGGGGTGGACGTGGCGGCGCACATCGTGCGGCACCTCGAGCGCCATGGCGTCCGCTGAATGAAGGCATGGGCTCCTTCGGAGGATTAACCGCGTCCTAACCGTTCCACCCCTATAACGTGTCCACTGCAATCTGTCTGGCGTCTCAGCCTCAAGGTCTGGTGGCAGCAGATTCGGTATCGGGGCAGTAGCTTGGGCCCGGGTGCGCTGATCCCGCGTGGACAGTCATCCGGGCTTTTTCTTTGCACCGGACCTATCCTCCGGCCGGCGCGGCTTCCGCCACACGCCTGCCGGCTTGTTAAGCTTGATGACCATGGGCCGGTCCGCACACCGGCTACCTGGAGTGCCGCATGCGCGTACTGGTGATCGAAGACAACAGCGATATCGCGACTAACATCGGCGATTATCTGGAAGACCGCGGTCATGTGGTCGATTTCGCCGGCGACGGCGTGACCGGCCTGCACCTGGCGGTGGTGCACGATTTCGACGTGATCGTGCTCGACCTGACCCTGCCCGGCATGGACGGCCTGGAAGTCGCGAAGAAGCTGCGCCACGAGGCGCACAAGCAGACGCCGATCCTGATGCTGACGGCGCGCGACGCGCTGGAGCAGAAGCTCACCGGCTTCGAGTCCGGCGCCGACGACTACATGACCAAGCCCTTCGCGCTGCAGGAACTGGCCGCCCGGCTGGAAGTGCTGGCGCGCCGCGGCAAGGGCCCGCAGAGCAGGGTGCTGAAGGTCGCCGACCTCACTTTCAACCTCGACACGCTCACGGTGAACCGCGAGGGCAAGTCGATCCAGCTCAACCCGATCGGCTTGAAGCTGCTGCAGGCGCTGATGGAAGCGAGCCCGTCGGTAGTGACCCGGCAGGATCTGGAGCAGAAGGTGTGGGGCGAGGAGCTCCCGGACAGCGATTCGCTGCGTGTACACATCCATGGACTGCGCGCGGCGATCGACAAGCCGTTCGAGAAGCCGTTGATCCACACCCGCCACGGCATCGGGTATCGCATGGTCGATCCGGATGCGGTCCAGGCGTAAGCTGCGGTTCCGCCTCGTCGTCTCCTTCGCGCTGTTCGGTTTCGGCCTCAGTGCGCTGTTTGCTTTTGCCGCGCTGAACATCCGTTCGCGGGTGGAGGACCAGCTGGTCACTGCGACGCTGATCGATGAGGTGAACAACCTCAATCAGCAGGTGCACGAACACCCTGACCAGCAACCCAGGTTCGGGATCGTCGAGGCATGGACCTGGAGCGATCGCACCATCTACAAGGCTCCTCTTGCATGGCAAAGTCTGGCCAATGGCGTGCACGACATCTCCGAGAAGGGTGCCGATGGGCGGCTGCACCGCTACAAATTGGCGGTCGAGCACAAGGACGGGATCTATAGCTTTCTGCGCTACGACGTGTCGCGCGACGAGCTTGGCAAGCAGCAACTCCTATTCAGCGTCATCGGCGCCGTGTTCCTGTTCGGCCTGCTCTCGCTGGCGATCGGCCTGTGGCTGTCGCGCAAGGTGCTCAAGCCGGTCAGCCAACTGGCGCAACGCCTGCGCGAGTTCCGCCGGCTGGGCAAGGCCGAGCCGCTGGCGCCGGAGTTTGCCGACGACGAGGTGGGTGAACTGGCGCAGGCGCTGGACGACTACGCCGCGCGGCTCACCTCGATGGTCGAGCGCGACCGCGAATTCAATTCCGACGTCAGCCACGAACTGCGCACGCCGCTGGCGGTGATCGCCAGCACCACCGAACTGCTGCAGGGCTCGCCCGACCTCACGCCCAAGCTGGCCGAGCGGCTCAAGCGCATCGAGCGCGCCTCGCGCCAGGCCACCGAGCTGATCGAAGCCTTGTTGTTGCTCTCTCGCGCCGAGCGCCGCGGGCCGACCCGTGGCGAGACCACCGACGTGGCCAAGGTCGCCGGCGACGTGATCGAGAGCCAGCGTCCGCAGATCCGCGACAAGCCGATCGCCGTGTACCTGGACGTGCGCACGCCGGTCAGCGTGAACGCGCCGGCCTCCGTCTTGGCGGTGGCGCTGACCAACCTGATCGGCAATGCGATCAAATACACGCTGGAAGGCGAGGTGCGGGTGGAGGTCGACGCCAACGGCATCGAGGTGATCGACACCGGCCCGGGCATCAAGCCGGAGGACGCCGAGCGGCTGTTCCAGCGCGGGGTGCGCGGCGAGGGTGCCGGCGGAAGCGGTGCCGGCCTGGGCCTGGCGATCGTGCGCCGCCTGTGTGAACTGTACGGTTGGCAGGTGGCGATGCGGCCGCGTGGCGACCGCAACGGTGCGATCGCCAGTCTCGTCTTCGGCTGATCCGCAGCCAGCCCCTCCACCAACGAAAACGCCCCGCATCGCGGGGCGTTTTCGCATCACGGAGCCGTGACGAGGGTCAGACCGGCTCCAGCCAGCCCCACTTGTCGTTGGTGCGGCCGTCGAACAGGCCGAAGTACAGCTCCTGCAGCCGGCGGGTGACCGGTCCGGCGGTGCCGTGGCCGATCTGCTTGCCGTCGACCGCGTTGATCGGGGTGATCTCGGCGGCGGTGCCGCACATCAGCAGCTCGTCGCACAGGTACAGGTACTCGCGTGGGAGGTCGCGCTCGACCACCTCGATGCCTTCCTCGCGGGCCAGCACCTTGAGCGTGTCGCGGGTGATGCCGGTGAGGATCGAGGCGCTGGCCGGGGTGGTGTGCAGCACGCCGTCGAAGACCAGGAACAGGTTCTCGCCGGCGCCCTCGCTGAGCAGGCCGGTGGAGGCCATTGCGATGCCCTCGCCGAAGCCGAGTCGGCGCGCCTCGCGCGCGATCAGCTGGCCGGAGAGGTAGTTGCCGCCCGCCTTGGCGCCGGCCGGGATGGTGTTCGGCGCGAAGCGCTGCCAGCTGGACACGCAGGCGCTGATGCCCTTTTCCAGCGCCCCCGGCCCGAGGTAGGGGCCCATCGGCCAGGTGGCCACGGCGACGTCGATCGGGGTGTCGGCGGACAGCCCGAAGCCGCCCAGGCCGCGATAGGCCACCGGGCGCAGGTAAGCGGCGGTGAGGCCGTTCTTCTTGACGATGTCGCGGCAGGCCTGGGCCAGCTCGTCCATGGAGTACGGCAGCTCCATGTCGTAGATGCGCGCGGACTGGTACAGCCGCTTGAGGTGGTCCGTCAGGCGGAAGATCGCGGCACCGTCGGGCGTGGCATAGCTGCGGATGCCTTCGAACACCGACGAGCCGTAGTGCAGGGCATGCGACATCACGTGGGTGGTGGCGTCCTTCCACGGCTTGATCTCGCCGTTCTGCCAGATCCATTCGGGGTATTGCTGCGCCATGACGGTTCTCCGTTGGGGACCGCCCATGATAACGGATCGCCCCGGCAGCCGCCCCGGACGAAGGTCATCCGGCCGGCGGCAGCAGCCACAGGCAACCGGCGCGCCGCTCGATCACGAAACGGGTGCTCTGCGGGCCGCCGTCGGCACCGACGGTGACCGCGATCAGCGCCTGCGGGTCCGGCGCGGCGGCAGCCGGCGGCGCGTTCGCGGCCGGGGCGTCGAGCTGCTCACGCAACGGGCGGGTGGGGTCGTAGATCGAGGGGGCCGGCCCCGCGCTCGCGGTCCGGCTGCCATCGGCGTCGTCATGCAGGTCCAGCAGGGGCCGTGCGACCAGTGCGCCGAGTGCCTGGATCTGGTCGACGGCGCCGCGCTCGCCGTAGTCGTCCCACAGCATCATGCCGGCCAGCCGGTTGGGCTGGTGCCGGGCGAACGCTTCCAGCACCTGTCGCCGCAGCGTCGCCGGATCGGCGGCACAGAGCTGCTCCGCCCGGTCCGGCGCGGGTGGCTGGGCGGGGCCGGCGACGGTCGCGGCCGGCAGCACCGGGGTGGCATCCAGCGTGCTGCAGCGACGGTCGGTGAACACCGGGTGCCCGGCCGGATCGACGCAGCGGTGGATCGCCCCCTGCGCGTGTGCGACCGGAATGGCACCAAGGGCCAGCAACGGCAGGACCAGGGAGGACGGCAGGCGCATCAGGGCAGCATAGAGCCGCCGCCGTAGGCGATCAGTGCAACTGGTCCAGGATTGCGAGTGTCGGCCGGGCACGGTTCAGCGTGTAGAAGTGCAGCCCCGGCGCACCGCCTTCGAGCAGGCGTCGGCACAACTGGGCCACCACCTCGGCGCCGAGCTGGCGGACCGACTCGGCATCGTCCCCGTGCGCCTGCATGCGCTTGACGATCCAGCGCGGGATTTCCGCGCCGCAGGCGTCGGAGAAGCGCTTGAGCTGGCTGAAGTTGCCGATCGGCATGATGCCCGGCACCACCGGCACCTCGACGCCCAGCCGCCGCACGTCGTCGACGAAGCGGAAATAAGCGTCGGCATTGAAGAAATACTGGGTGATCGCGCCGTCGGCGCCGGCCTCCACCTTGGCCTTGAAGTGGTGCAGGTCGGCCAGGGCGTCGTCGGCCTGCGGGTGCGTCTCGGGATACGCGGCCACCTCGACATGGAAATGGTCACCGGAGTGCTCGCGGATGAAACGCACCAGTTCGGCGGCGTAGCGGAAGTCGCCCGGAGAGGCCATGCCCGAGGGCAGGTCGCCGCGCAGGGCCACGATGCGGCGGTAGCCGGCGGCACGGTAGCCGTCCAGCAGCTCGGCGATCTCCGCCCGGGTGCCGCCCATGCAGGACAGATGCGGCGCCACCTCCAGCCCGTGCTCGCGATGCAGGCGGGCCACCGTCTCGCCGGTGTAACTGAGCGTCGAGCCGCCGGCGCCGAAGGTCACCGATGCGTACTCCGGTCTCCGGGCCTTCAGCAGACTGGCGGTGCGGTCCAGTTGGGACCTTTGCTCGTCCGTCTTGGGCGGGAAGAACTCGAAACTGATCGGGGGCATGAGTTGAGGGCCAGCAGAGCGATTGTCGAAGTATATATCCTTCATTCGCGATGGAAAGATGGATGGCTGATGGCCGCGGCGAGCCGGATGCCTGCGACAAGCTGTCCTTCACGCAATCGCAAGTATTTTTGACCGGCATCAGTTAGCCCCCTGGCCCGATCGTCGACCATGCCACCCGTTCCGACGCTCAGGAGGGGGCCCAGTGGGCAACTACAACGACAAGGTCGTACGGCAGTTCGCCGTGATGACCGTGGTATGGGGCGTGGTCGGCATGCTGGTAGGCGTGCTGATCGCGGCGCAGCTCTATTTCCCGGCACTGAATTTCGACGTGCCGTGGCTCACTTTCGGCCGCCTGCGGCCGTTGCACACCAATGCGGTGATCTTCGCGTTCGGCGGTTGCGCGCTGTTCGCCACCAGCCTGTACACGGTGCAACGCACCTGCCATGTCCGGCTGCTGTCGGACAAGCTGGCCGCGTTCGTGTTCTGGGGCTGGCAGCTGATCATCGTGGCGGCCGCGATCAGCCTGCCGCTGGGCTACACCCAGGGCAAGGAATATGCCGAGCTGGAATGGCCGATCGACATCGCCATCGCGATCGTCTGGGTGTCCTACGCGGTGCTGTTCTTCGGCACCATCGCCAAGCGCAAGGTGAAGCACATCTACGTGGCCAACTGGTTCTACGGCGCGTACATCATCACCATCGCGCTGCTACACATCGTCAACAACCTGTCGATTCCCTCCGGATGGATGACGTCCTACTCCATCTACTCCGGCTCGGTCGACGCGATGGTGCAGTGGTGGTACGGCCACAACGCGGTCGGCTTCTTCCTGACCACCGCCTTCCTCGGCATGATGTATTACTTCGTGCCCAAGCAGGCCGGCCGGCCGATCTACTCCTACCGGCTGTCGATCGTGCACTTCTGGGCGCTGATCGCCATCTACATGTGGGCCGGTCCGCACCACCTGATGTACACGGCGCTGCCCGACTGGGCGCAGTCGCTGGGCATGGTGTTCTCGCTGATCCTGCTGGCGCCCTCGTGGGGCGGTGCGATCAACGGCATCCTCACGCTGTCCGGTGTCTGGCACAAGTTGCGCACCGACCCGATCCTGAAGTTCCTCATCGTCTCGCTCTCGTTCTACATGATGAGCACGTTCGAGGGGCCGATGATGTCGATCAAGACGGTCAACTCGCTCAGCCACTACACCGACTGGACCATCGGCCACGTGCACTCCGGTGCGCTGGGCTGGGTGGCGATGATCTCGATCGGTTCGATCTACGCGATGCTGCCGCGCCTGCTCAACCAGCAGCAGATGTACTCGGTCAAGCTGATCGACACGCACTTCTGGCTGCACACCATCGGCGTGGTCGTGTACATCGCCTCGATGTGGATCGCCGGCGTGATGCAGGGCCTGATGTGGCGTGCCACCGACCCGGACAACGGCACCCTGGTGTACTCGTTCGTCGAGTCGCTGAATGCCACCAAGCCTTACTACCTGTTCCGCCTGGGCGGTGGCCTGATCGTGCTCAGCGGCATGTTCGTGATGGCGTGGAACGTGTTCAAGACCTTCCAGCAGGCGCGGGGCGCGATCGTCGCGCAGCCGGTGCTGCCGGCGGACGCTGCCGATGCCAGGGCCTGAGGGGACGGACATGACCGAGACAACGCATTTCCACGACAAGATCGAAAAGAACATCGGCCTGATGGCCATCCTGATCGCTGCCGCCGTGTCCTTCGGCGGCCTGGCCGAGATCGTCCCGCTGATGTTCCAGGCCGAGACGATCAAGCCGCTGCCGGGGATCAAGCCGTACCCCGCGCTGCAGCTGGCCGGGCGGGACATCTACCTGCGCGAGGGCTGCTACAACTGCCACTCGCAGATGATCCGCACGCTGCGCTTCGAGACCGAGCGGTACGGCCACTATTCGCTGGCCGGCGAGTCGGTCTACGACCATCCGTTCCAGTGGGGCAGCAAGCGTACCGGACCGGACCTGGCCCGCGTCGGCCTGCGCGGCTACTCCGACGACTGGCAGCGCGCGCACCTGCACAACCCGCGCGACGTGGTGCCGGAGTCGATCATGCCGGCCTACCCATGGCTGGAGAAGAACAAGCTCGACGGCGAAGAGGTCGCCCGGCACATGAAGGCGCTGCAGCGCATCGGCGTGCCCTACACCGACGCCGAGATCGCCGCGGCGCCGGAGGAGGTCAAGGGCAGGACCGAGCAGGACGCGGTGGTCGCGTACCTGCAGCATCTCGGTACGCACCTGACGCCGGCCGACGACAACGCACCGCAGGGGAGTGACTGACATGGTGGCCGGAGTGATTACCGCAGTACTGCTGGTGCTGTTCGTCGGCGGCTGGATCTGGCTGTGGCTGCCGCGCAACAAGCCGGCACTCGATGCCGCCGCGCGCATGCCGCTTGAAGACGACAACGGGGAGGAAACGCCATGATGACCTCGGGATGGACGTGGTACGTGGTCATCCTGGTCGCGTTGAACATCGCCGGCTGCTTCTGGCTGCTGATGGCGAACGTGAAGCGCCGCCCCGGAGACCCTGCGCCGGAAGACACCAGCCATGTGTGGGACGGTGACATCACCGAATACAACAAGCCGTTGCCGCGCTGGTGGATCAACCTGTTCTACATCACCATCGTCTTCGGCATCGGCTACCTGTTCTGGTATGGCGTGGGCCGCATGCACGGCTTCGGCCACTGGAGTTCCAAGTCGGAATGGGCGCTGGACAAGGCCGCCGAGGATGCGCGGCTGGAAGAAACCCTGAAGCTCTACGCCGGCAAGCCGATCGACGTGCTGGCCAAGGATCCGGGTGCGGTGGCGATCGGTCGCACGATCTTCGCCGACAACTGCGCGGCCTGCCACGGCTCCACCGGCCTGGGCGCCAAGGGCTTCCCGAACCTGACCGACAAGGCCTGGTACTGGGGCGGCTCGCCCGACCGCGTGTTGGAGACCATCCTCAAGGGCCGCAACGCGGTGATGCCGGCCTGGGGCACCGTGCTCACGGCGCAGGGCGGCCCGCTGGCGGTGGACGACGTGGTCGCCTACGTGCAGTCGCTGTCCAAGCCGGGCCACGTCGAGGACGCTGCGGCGCAGCGCGGCAAGGCGATGTTCGGCACGCTGTGCATCGCCTGCCATGGCCCGGACGGCAAGGGCAACCCGATGCTCGGCGCGCGCGACCTGACCACGGCCCACTGGCTGTATGGCGGCAGCAAGGAAGCCCTGCACAAGACCATCGCGGAAGGCCGCAACGGCATCATGCCGGCGTGGGAACCGCGGCTGGGCGAGACCCGCGTGCGACTGGTCGGCGCCTATGTCTGGACGCTGTCCAAGCATGACGACGCGGCGCCGCCGGAGGCCGCTCCGTGAACCGGCTGGCGGAAGGGCAACCCTCCGCCCCGGCGCGCCGGTTGCTTCGGCGCGCCGGCGCCATCCTCTGGCCCAGCTTCTTTTCGGCGGGTGTGATGACCATGGTGTTCTTCGCCTACGTCGATCCGCAGGCATTGCAGGACATGACCTTCCCCACGCTGCACCTGGATCGCGAGCTGGGCTACACGTTCGGCTTCTTCCTCGCCTGGATCGGCACCGCCTCGTCCAGCCTGTTCACCTGGATCCTCCTGCGACCGCGCAAGGCCTTCCACCACGTGCCCGGTACGCCTGAACACCGACCATGACATCACGCATTCCGCTCAAGCTCGTCGAGGAAGGCAGCGACTCGTTCTACGTGAGCGAGCGCAAGGTCTACCCGCGCGAGGTCTCCGGCCGCTACAACCGCCTGCGCGTCGCCGCGGTGGTGTGGCTGCTGGGCATGTTCTACCTGTTCCCGTGGCTGCGCTGGGACGGTCGCCAGGCGGTGCTGCTGGACCTGCCGGCGCGGCAGTTCCACATCTTCGGGCTGCTGTTCCTGCCGCAGGACTTCCTGTTCCTGGCCATGCTGCTGATGATCGCCGCGCTGGCGCTGTTCTTCTTCACTGCGCTGGCCGGGCGCCTGTGGTGTGGCTACGCCTGCCCGCAGACGGTATGGACCGAGGTGTCGCTGTGGATCGAGCAGTGGATCGAGGGCGACCGCAACAAGCGGATCAAGCTCGACGCGATGCCGTGGAACCGCGAGAAGATCCTGCGCAAGGGCGGCCGTCACCTCGCCTGGGCGCTGTTCTCGCTGTGGACCGGCTTCACCTTCGTCGGCTTCTTCAGCCCGATCGTCGACCTGGCGCGGCGGGTGCCGTTCCAGCTCGGCGGCTGGGAGGCGTTCTGGATCGTCTTCTACGGCATCGCCACCTGGGGCAACGCCGGCTTCCTGCGCCAGCAGGTGTGCAAGTACATGTGCCCCTACGCGCGCTTCCAGAGCGCGATGTTCGACCGCAACACGCTGATCATCGCCTACGACCCGATGCGTGGCGAACCGCGCGGTCCGCGCAAGCGCGGCCTGACGACCGTGCTGGAGCGCGCCCGCGGTCTGCTCGACAAGGTCGTCGCCTACGACTACGTGTTCCGCGCCAGCCGGCATCCGTCGGCCGCGGACAACCGCACCCAGGCCAGCGGCACGATCACGCTAAGCGGACCGGGCGTGAAGGTCGAACCGCTGCCGAAGTTCACCCTCGAAGAACTGGGCGACTGCATCGACTGCACGATCTGCGTGCAGGTCTGTCCGACCGGCATCGACATCCGCAACGGCCTGCAGTACGAGTGCATCGCCTGCGGCGCCTGCATCGACGCCTGTGACGAGGTGATGGACAAGGTCGGCTATCCGCGAGGCCTGATCCGCTACTCCACGCAGAATGCGATCGATGGCGCGCCGGCGAAGGTACTGCGCCCCCGCATCATCGTGTACGGCCTGCTGCTGACCGCGCTGGCCGCCGCCTGGGGCTGGGGCGTCACCCATCGCAGTCCGCTGCTGGCCGAGGCGCTGCGCGACCGCAATGCGATGTATGCGCAGGCCGACGACGGCAATGTCGAGAACAGCTACACCATCAAGCTGGTGAACAAGAGCCAGCAGACCCATCGCTACCGCATCGAGGTCGCCGGCGGGACGGACCTGGAGGATCTCTCGCTGCGCGGCGGCCCGAAGGTGGTCGTCGCCAACAGCGGTGAGGTGCTCTCGGTGCCGGTCACCGTGGCGGCCTCCTCGGAAACGACCGGGCGCCACGTGGTGCACTTCACCGTGCACGGCGTCGATACGCAGGCGATCGTGACCATTGACAGCAGCTTCTTCGGACCTTCGCCATGAACAAGCCCCGCAAAGCCTGGCGCGAACCCATGGTGTGGATGCTGATCGGCCTGCCGCTTGCGTCGGTGGCGATCGGGTTCGCGCTGTTGTTCGCCGCCGTTGATCACGCCGGCCCGACCGCCGAGACGCCGGACAAGGTCACCCGTCTGGGCCACCTGCAGCTGACCGCGGAAGAGGCGCCGCAGACCCGGGGGTCCAAGCCGGTGACCGAGCTGATCCTCCGCCACAACGGCGGCATGATCGAAGCGGTGCCGACCGACGCGCGCATCACCCGGGGCGGCGACCTTACCGTCGTGCTGACCGCGCAGGACGCGTCCGCCGAGGTGCTGACCCTGCACCTCAAGCCCAGCGAACTGGGCTGGCGCGGCGCCGGGGTGATCAGCGACGCGCGCAACTGGCGCATCGAGGCCACCTCCGACCGCGCACCGTGGCGACTGCAGGGACAGTGGCCGGCCGAGGCGCGATTCGCGCGGCTCGCGCCGTAAGGCGGGCCGTGCCGGTGGACCAGCGCGTCGTTCACAGCTGCTACCACTGCGGCGCACGGTTGCCGCCCTCACCGGTGTTCGTGGCACTCGATGGCCGGCCGCAGCCGTTCTGCTGCCACGGCTGCGCCACCGCCGCGCAGTGGATCCGCGACGCGGATCTGGGCGACTACTACCGCCTGCGCAGCGACCCCGGTGCGCGGGTCGATGCCGAGGCGGCCGATCTCGGCGCCTGGGACGGCAAGGAGCTGCTGGCCGAGCACACCGTGCCGGTCGACGGCGGCTGCGAGATCACCGTGCTCACCGACGGCATGCGCTGCGCGGCATGCGCCTGGCTGGTCGACCGGGCCCTGGAGCGCACGCCGGGCGTGCTCGATGCCGGCGCCAATGCGGTGACCGGGCGCATCCGCATCGCCTGGGATCCCGCGCGCACGCGGCTTTCGGCGGTGCTGGGCCAGCTGTCGATGCTCGGCTACCGGCCTTACCTGGCGGGAGACCCGGCCGCAGAGCGCCAGCGTGTGGCCGATCGTCGGCAATGGCTGCTGCGCCTGGGCGTCGCCGGACTCGCGGCGATGCAGACGATGATGCTGTCGGAGGCTTCGTACCTCGATTTCGGCCACCACATGAGCGTGCCCACGCGCGACCTGTTCCGCTGGTTCACCCTGCTGGTCTGCACTCCGGTGGTGTTCTACTCCGGCTGGCCGTTCATCGAGGGCGCCTGGAACGGTCTGAAGCGCCGTCACCTCGGCATGGATGTACTGGTCGCCGGTTCGACCCTGCTGGCCTATTTCGCCAGTGCCGTCGCGACCGTGCGCGGCGGACCGCACGTGTGGTTCGACGCAGCCGCGATGTTCGTGTTCCTGCTGCTGCTGGCGCGCCTGCTGGAGCAGCGCGCGCGGCGCATCGCCAGCGCCCAGGTGGACACGCTGGCGCGCGCGCGTCCGGTGCTGGCCGTGCGCGAGCGTGCCGACGGCGCGCGCGAATCGGTGCCGCTGTCGGCGCTGCGTGTCGGCGATATCGCCTGCGTGGCGGTGGGCGAGGCCGTGCCGGCCGACGGCGAACTGCTCGATCCGCAGGCGCTGTTCGAGGAGGCGCTGCTCACCGGCGAATCGCACCCGGTCACCAAGCGCAGCGGCGATCCGGTCTACGCCGGCACGCATTGCCGCGAGACGCCCGCCCGCCTGCGCATTACCGGCATCGGCACGGCCACACGACTCTCGCAGCTGACCCGGCTGGTCGAGCAGGCCCAGGCGCAGCGGCCGCCGCTGGCGCAACTGGCCGATCGCATCGGCGCCGTGTTCGTCGGCGGCGTGCTGCTGGCCGCGCTGGCGGTGTACCAGGGCTGGCGGCTCGTCGAGCCGGAGCGGGCATTCGAGGTGGCGCTGTCGCTGCTGGTGGTGAGCTGTCCATGCGCGCTCTCGCTGGCGGTGCCGGCCGCCCTGGCTGCGGCCAGCGGTGCGCTGGCCCGGCGAGGCATCCTGCCGGTGCGTGCGGGAGCGCTGGACCGCCTGGCGCGCGTCACCGACCTGGTGTTCGACAAGACCGGCACGCTGACCCGCGTGCATCCGGTGCTCGAGGCGGTCGAGGCTTTCGATGGCATGGACGAGGCACGTGCCTGCGCGCTGGCCGCCGCGCTGGAGCGCGACAGCGGCCACCCGATCGCCGCCGCATTCGCCGGCGAAGAAGAGCATCTCGCGGTCGAGTCGCTGCAACTGGTCGCGGGGCAGGGGCTCGCCGGCCGGATCGAGGGCGTCGACTGGCGACTGGGTCTCGCACCGTTCGCTGCCGGCCGCGCCGACGACGGCCAGGTATGGCTGGGTGACGGTACGCGCGCGTTCGCTCGCTTCACCATGCGCGAGGGGCTTCGCGCCGACGCGGCCGATACCCTCCGCGCACTTCGGGCGCTCGGTCTCACCGTGCATCTGGCCAGTGGCGACGGCGCTGCCGCGGTGGAGCGGATGGCCGCGATCCTGGGTATCGACGATGCGCGGGCCCGGCAGCGTCCGGAAGACAAGCTCGCCCTGGTGCACGAGCTGCAGGCGCGGGGACGTACCGTGGCGATGGTCGGCGACGGGCTCAACGATGCCCCGGTGCTGGCCGGTGCCGATGTCTCGCTGGCGATGGGCGAGGGCGCGGCGCTGGCCCAGCGCGCCGCCGACCTCGTACTGACCGCGCCGGAGCTGATGCGCGTACCGGCCGCCATCGCGCTGGCGAGGCGCACGCGGCGCATCATCCGCGAGAACTTCGCCTGGGCGGTGGGCTACAACCTGATCGCGCTGCCGCTGGCTGCCATGGGGCGGGTCACGCCGGGCTGGGCTGCGCTGGGAATGGCGCTATCCTCGCTGGTCGTCACCCTGAACGCGCTGCGACTGATGCGTCGTTCGCGCGAGGAGCATCGCCCATGACCATCCTGCTGATGCTGATTCCGCTCAGCGTGGTGCTGCTGGCCGTGTCCATCGGCGCGTTCGTGTGGGCAGTGCGCAAGGGCCAGTTCGACGATCTGGACACGCCGGCGCTGGACATCCTGCGCGACGATCCGCCCGCCACGCCGACCGAAGCGGACGATGACGCTCGATAGCCTGACGCTTACCGCGGCGCTGCTCAGCGGTCTGCTCGGTGGCGCGCACTGCGCGGCGATGTGCGGTGGTATCGCCACCGGTTTCTCCGCGCGTGCGCCGCAGGCCGGATGGGCGGGCGCGGCGCAGCTCAACCTCGGCCGGGTCGGCGGCTACGTGCTTGCCGGGGCGCTGGTCGGCGGCGTGGGCGATGGCCTGCTGCGCGTGTTCGAGATCCCCGGCCTGGCCGTGGCGATGCGGGTGGCCGTCGGCCTGGTGCTGGTGCTTGCCGGCTTGCGCCTGCTCGATCGCAGCGGTCGCTTCAACGTGCTGTCGCGCCCGGGTGCGCGGGTCTGGCGCGCGCTGCAGCCTCTGCTACGCCCCCTGCTGCCGGCGAACACCGTGCCGCGGCGGCTGGCGGCCGGCATGCTGTGGGGCTGGCTGCCGTGCGGTCTCAGCACCACGCTGCTGGCGGCCGCGTGGATGCAGGCCAGTGCGGTGCACGGTGCGCTGACCATGGCGGCGTTCGGCCTCGGCACCTTGCCGGTGATGCTGCCGCTGACCTGGTCGGGTGCCCGTATGGGCCGCTGGCTGCAGCGCCCCGGGATCCGCCACGGGGCCGGGGCGCTGGTGATCGTCGCCGGCCTGCTGACCATGGCCGCACCCTGGCTGATGCAGATACCGGCCCTGCACGCGGCGCTCGGCGCGCTCGGCTGCGGGCCGCGCTCCCGCTGAGCGCATGGCGCCGCGGGTGTCTTGCCCGCGGCGCACGCGACGCTTGCGTTGCGTCAGTCCCGGTCGGGCTGCGCCTCGTGGTACCCCGCGGGGATCGCGGTGCTGAAGAGAGCGGCATCCAGCGGCGGATCGACGCTGACGTGGATGCGCTGGCTCATCGCCATGCCGTGGCCGCCGACCTCGACCGCCCGCGGTACGCCGTCGTCATCGGCCCACAGCGCGATGCGCATGCCCTGCACGTCGAGCTGCCAGCCGTGGGCGATGCGGCCGTCGATGATGCGCTGGCCGGGCAGTTCGGCGGCCTTGCCCTGGAACTGGCGGATCGCCTCCAGCCACTTCAACGCGGCGTCGGGGGTTGGCTTCGCATCCGCCGGCAGCGTGACCAGCATGGCCATGCGCGGGCCGTGCAGCAGGGTCAGCACGCGATGCTCGGCGGCGTTCACCACCACGCTGGTGGCCTCGCCGATGTCGGTGCGGGCGTTGCCGGCGCGGTCCATGCGGACGTGGATGGCCGGCATCGCGATGCCCTGCGACTGCTGCTCGATGGTCATCGACAGCGTCCGGAAGTCACGCAGGTGCTTCAGCGCCAGGTCGAAGGCGACGCCACGCGAGGTCGGCATCAGCACCAGGGCGAGCACCAGGCAGGCGGTGGCGACGGTGGCGAGTGCGCCGATCCAGCGGGCCGCGCGGACGCGCCGTGGGCGGGCATCGACGAGGCGGCGCTCCAGCCTCGCCTGCGCGGCGTCGAGCGCGGCGGTGGTCGGCTCGCGGACCAGCGCCTGCAGGTGGCTGGCCAGGGCGGGGGACAGGGTCGGTTCCATCACAGCACCTCCTGCGCGGAGCGCGCATGGTCGTTGAGCATCGATTCCAGCGCCTGCGCCGCACGGTGCAGGCAGACGCCGACATGGTTGGCGGTGAGGCCTGTGGCGCGGGCGATCGCCGCGGTGTCCATGCCGTGGAGGTGTCGCAGCACGAAGCATTCGGCGTGCTGCGGCTTCAGTCGGGCCAAGGCGTCACGCAGGCGCCGGGCGCGTTCGGCCTGTTCGGCATCCGCTTCGACCGTGTCGGCGGCCTCGGGCTCGGCGGCCTTCCACAGCGGCCGCAGGCGGCGCCAGCGATGCCGGCTGCGCAGGCGGTCGATCGCCTGGCGCGTGGCCATCGCGGCAAGGTAGGCCGGCCATGAGGCGACATCGGTCGGGGGCTTCTCGAGCAGGCGCAGGAACACGTCCTGCTGCACGTCTTCGGCCTGGCCGGCATCACCGAGCACTCGGTACGCGGCGAGATACACCGCGCGGCCGTAGCCGCGGGCAAGGGCATTGACGTCGGGCGGTGCGGTGTCCGTCACGGGCTCGCCTCCGCGGGAAAGTGACAGGGGCATGGTGCGTCTCCGGGTGGATTCACCCCTTCAGACGCACCGGCCCGCCCGATTCTTACAGCTACGGTCGCCGGAAACGACGAAGGGCGCATCGCTGCGCCCTTCGCTTCGGTGTTGCGGAACGCCGCCGCTGATCAGTAGCGGTAGTGTTCCGGCTTGTACGGACCTTCCACGGCCACGCCGAGGTACTTGGCCTGGGCAGCGGTGAGCGTGGTCAGCTTCACGCCGATCTTCTCCAGGTGCAGGCGGGCCACTTCCTCGTCCAGCTTCTTCGGCAGGATGTAGACCTTGGGCTCGTAGATATCCTTGTGCGCCCACAGGTCGATCTGCGCCAGCGTCTGGTTGGCGAACGAGTTCGACATCACGAAGCTCGGATGGCCGGTGGCGCAGCCCAGGTTGACCAGGCGACCCTCGGCCAGCAGGAAGATCGCGCGGCCGTCCTTGAAGGTGTACTTGTCCACCTGCGGCTTGATGTTGAGCTTGCTGGCACCCGACTTCTGCAGGCGCTCGACCTGGATCTCGTTGTCGAAGTGGCCGATGTTGCAGACGATCGCCTGGTCCTTCATGCCCTGCATGTGTTCCAGGGTGATCACGTCCTTGTTGCCGGTGGTGGTGACGTAGATGTCGCCACGGCCCAGGGTCGACTCGACGGTGTTGACCTCGAAGCCTTCCATCGCCGCCTGCAGGGCGTTGATCGGATCGATCTCGGTGACCACCACGCGGGCGCCGTAGGCGCGCAGTGAGTGGGCGCAGCCCTTGCCGACGTCGCCGTAGCCGCAGACCACCGCCAGCTTGCCGGCCAGCATCACGTCCATCGCACGCTTCAGGCCGTCGGCCAGCGACTCGCGGCAGCCGTACAGGTTGTCGAACTTGCTCTTGGTGACCGAGTCGTTGACGTTGATCGCCGGGATCAGCAGCTTGCCGGCCTCGGCCAGCTGGTACAGGCGGTGCACGCCGGTGGTGGTCTCCTCGGAGACACCCTTCCAGTCCTTCACCACGGTGTGCCAGAAGCCCGGGCGCTCGGCGTGCACGCGCTTGAGCAGGTTCTTGATGACCTGCTCCTCGTGGCTTTCCGAGGCGGTCTCGACCCAGGTGTCGCCATTCTCGAGCTCGTAGCCCTTGTGGATCAGCAGCGTCACGTCACCGCCGTCGTCCACCACCAGCTGCGGGCCGAGGTAGCCGCCCTTGCCGTCCGGGAAGGACAGCGCCTCGAGGGTGCAGTCCCAGTACTCCTCCAGCGTCTCGCCCTTCCAGGCGAACACCGGGGTGCCGGAAGCGGCGATCGCCGCGGCAGCGTGGTCCTGGGTGGAGAAGATGTTGCACGAGGCCCAGCGCACGTCGGCGCCGATGTCCTTCAGCGTCTCGATAAGCACGCCGGTCTGGATCGTCATGTGCAGCGAGCCGGTCACGCGCACGCCCTTGAGCGGGGCGCTGGCGGCGTACTTCTTGCGGATCGACATCAGGCCAGGCATTTCCTGCTCGGCGATGTCCAGTTCCTTGCGGCCGAAGTCGGCCAGGCCGATGTCGGCGATCTTGTAGTCGTGCGAAACGGTTTCGCGGGTCACAGCATTCATTCGGAGAGCTCCAGTTCTGTGCAGGAGCCCCGCGGCGCCGGGGAAGGTCGCTCGCGAGACTGCCGCGTGATAGCAACCGGGCGCCGTTTTCGAACCTGCCGCGTCGAGCCTGGCCACCGGTGCTTCCCGGTTCGGATAACCGGACGGAATGGCGGTATTCCGCCTGCCTGTGGTCGCAGCGCCCCTCGACGGGCATCTGGGCATTGTAGCTGCAACCGGCCGCGCGTGTCCGGTGCCGGCGTGCGCCGTGGACCGATTCTTGACATGCTGCACTCGCAGCATTTGCTAGTCTTGACCGGATTCACACAAGGGAGACCTCCATGCCATTCCAGCCCGACACCCCCGACCTGCCGCACGACGCCCCCCTGCGCGAGGACGTCAGCCGGATCGGCGCGATGGTCGGGCAGATGCTCGCCGAGCAGCGCGGCGAGGCGTTCTTCGAGAAGGTCGAGGCGGTGCGCACCACGGCGATCCGCCGCCGCCGCGAGGACGAACCGGTGGCCCTGCTGGACCGCGCGCTGAGCGGCATGCAGGCGGAGGAGGCCGAGGCGCTGGCCCGCGCCTTCGCCACCTACTTCCAGGCAGTCAACATCGCCGAGCGGGTGCATCGCATCCGCCGCCGCCGCGACTACCAGCGCAGCGGCAATAACCCGCAGCCCGAGTCCCTGCTCGACGTGCTGACCCGGCTCAAGGCGCAGGGCGTCACCGCCGCCGAGCTGGTCGACTGGCTCGGCCGCCTGCACGTGGAGCCGGTGTTCACCGCCCATCCGACCGAGGCCGTGCGCCGCTCGCTGCTGGAGAAGGAGCAGGCGATCGTCCGCTCGCTGGTGGACAACTTCGACCCCACCCGCACCCCGCAGGAACGCAAGGAGGACGACGACCGCATCTTCATGGCGCTGTCCTCCGGCTGGCAGACCGCCGAGGCCTCGCCGGTGCAGCCCACCGTGCAGGACGAGCATCACCACGTCGGCTTCTATCTGGCCAACCCGATCTACCGCATCGTGCCGGCGCTGTACGAATCGCTGGCCGACGCGCTGCAGCAGGTCTACGGCATCGCGGTGCCGATGCCGCGCCTGCTCAGCTTCGCCACCTGGGTCGGCGGCGACATGGACGGCAACCCCAACGTGGGCGCCGACACCATCGCCGCCAGCCTGGCCAGCCAGCGCGCCCACGTGCTCGAGCACTACGCGCAGGACGTCGCCGGGCTGGCCCGCCTGCTCAGCCAGACCGAGGGCCGCGTGGCGGTGTCGCCGGAGCTGCTGGCGCGACTGGAGGACTACCGCGCGCGCTTCCCGGAAGCGGCGAAGAAGATCCGCCCGCGCCACGCCGACATGCCCTACCGCACCCTGCTGACCCTGATCGGTGCACGGCTGGAGGCGACCCACGAGGATGACCATCCGGAAGGCTATACGTCCGTCGACGAACTGGCCGGCGACCTGGAACTGATCGCGCACAGCCTGATCGACCACCACGGCCTGCATGCCGGTGCCTATGCGGTGCAGCGACTGGTCCGCCGTGTGCGCACCTTCGGCCTGCACCTGGCCCGGCTCGACGTGCGGCAGGACTCGCAGGTGCATGACGATGCCCTCGCCGCGCTGCAGGGCGACGCCGACTGGGGACAGCGCAGTCCGGCCGAGCGGGTGGAGAAGCTGCATCCGTTCGCCAGCGGTGAAAAGGAACTGGCCCCGGTGGACGAGGAGAACGCCCAGCGCATGCGCGCGGTGTTCCAGGCGATGGGTACGGCTCGCCGCCGCTACGGCGCCGAGGCGGTCGGCCTGTACATCATCTCGATGGCGCGCACCGCCGCCGACGTGCTGGCGGTGCTCGCGCTGGCCCGCCACGGTGGCCTGGCCGTGGAAGGCCAGCCGGTGCCGCTGGACGTGGCACCGCTGTTCGAGACGGTGGACGACCTGAAGAACGCCCCGGCCACGCTGCGCGCGCTGCTGGCCGATCCGGTCTATCGCGCCCACCTCGCCTCGCGGGGTGGCCGCCAGTGGGTGATGCTCGGCTACTCCGACAGCGGCAAGGACGGCGGCACGCTGGCCTCGCGCTGGGGTCTGCAGCGCGCCCAGGTGGAACTGCTGGACATCGCGAACGAGGCCGGCATCCAGCTCGCCTTCTTCCATGGCCGTGGCGGCTCGGCCAGCCGCGGCGGCGCGCGCATGACGCCGGCGCTGATGTCCTCGCCGCGCGGTTCGGTCGCCGGCGTGCTGCGCGTCACCGAACAGGGCGAGGTGATCCACCGCAAGTACGGCATCCGCGCGCTGGCGCTGCGCAACCTGGAGCAGACCGTCGGCGCCGTGCTGCGCGCCAGCCTGCGCCCGCGTGACGAAGAGCCGCGCGAGGACGCCTGGCGCGAGCGCATGCACATACTCTCGGCGACCAGCCGCAGGCACTACCGCGCCTTCGTCGACCGAGAGGGCTTCGTCGAATACTTCCGCGCGGCCACGCCGATCGACGTGATCGAGCGGATGACCCTGGGTTCGCGCCCCTCGCGCCGTCGCAGCATGCGCGGCGTGCAGGACCTGCGCGCGATCCCGTGGGTGTTCTCCTGGACCCAGTGCCGCTCGATCATCACCGGCTGGTACGGCCTGGGCACCGCGCTGGAGCAGGGCGCAGCCGAATTCGGCGAGGAGGCGCTGGCCGAGATGGCGCGCGACTGGCCGTTCTTCAGCAACATGCTCGACGACGTGGAGATGGTGCTGGCCAAGTGCGACCTGGCCATCGCCGAGGCGTTCTCGAAGCTGGCCGGCGAGCTGCACGCGCCGTTCTTCGCGCTGATCCGCGAGGAGTTCGAACGCACCTGCCACTGGGTGCTGCGCCTGAAGGGCGACCAGGCGCTGCTCGACGAATCGCCGCGGCTGGCCCAGTCGATCCGCCTGCGCAACCCGTACGTGGACCCGATGAGCGTGCTGCAGATCGACCTGCTCAGGCGCTGGCGTGCCAGCGACCGCGAGGACGAGGCCCTGCTGCGCGCCCTCGTGGCCTGCGTCAACGGCGTCTCGCAGGGGCTCCAGAACACCGGTTGACGGCGACGCGGCCGGCGCTGTCCGTCTTTGGGCGGGCGATTCCGGAAGTGGACACTCCTGGCGGACACTCCCGCGTGTCCGTCACCCGAAAACGGCGCTGCGGCGCCGTTTTCGCTTCCCGGGGATGTTGGCACGCCGCTTGCGATGCCCCGTCGCATGGATATCGCCAACCCCCAGTTCAGGATCCGCCGGCGGCGTCGGCTGCAATGGTCGATCGGTGGCGGCGTGGCCGCGCTGGTCGCCATCGTGGTGCTGATTGTGCGGCTGGGGCCGGCGCTGCCCGTGGCCGAGCGGGGTAGTTTGTGGATCGACACGGTGCAGCAGGGGCGGATGCTGCGCGAGGTACGCGCCACCGGCACCCTGGTGCCGCGTTCCACCCGCTGGGTGGCGGCGGCCACGGCGGCACAGGTCGAGCAGATCCTGGTCTGGCCGGGCGCCCGGGTGCAGCCGGACACCGTGCTGATGACGCTGGCCAACCCCGAGGTGGAGGACGCGCTGCGCAACGCACAGGCGCAGGTGGCGGCGGCCAAGGCGGAGGTCGCGGCCAAGCGCGCGGAGCTGCAGTCGCAGCTGCTCGACGAACGCTCGGCGCAGGCGCAGGCCGCATCCGACTTCGCCTCGGCCAAGGTCAAGGCCGATGCCGACGCCAAGGCCGCCGCGCTGCACCTGATTCCCGACGTGCAGTTCCGCCAGGGGCAGATCGCTCTGAAGCAGCTGGCGACCCGCCGCGATATCGAGCAGCAGCGCGTGGCTGCCTTCGCCGGCAACATGCGCGCCCAACTCGACGCGGTGGAGGCCCGGCTGATGCAGCAGCAGAGCAACCTGCAGCTGCGCCAGCGCCAGGCCGATGCGTTGCGGGTGAAGGCCGGTATCGCCGGCGTGCTGCAGGAAGTGGCGGTGCAGGAGGGCGCGCAGGTGGCCGAGGGCGCCAACCTGGCGCGGGTGGCGCGGCCGGACGTGCTGATCGCGCGTCTGCAGGTGCCCGAGGTGCAGGCGAAGGACGTGGCGCTCGGCATGCCGGTGAACGTGGATACCCACAACGGTACGGTCGACGGCACGGTCGAGCGGATCGATCCGGCGGTGCGCGACGGCAGTGTGCAGGTCGATGTGCGGCTGGCCGGCACGCTGCCGCCGGGCGCGCGCCCGGACCTGTCGGTGGACGGCCGCATCCGTGTCGCCACCCTGGACAACGTGCTGTCGGTCGGTCGGCCGGCCTCCGCGCGTGCCGGCGCCGACATCACCCTGTTCCGTCTCGATCCGTCCAGCGGCGTTGCCACCCGTGTGCCGGTGCGGCTGGGGGCGGCCTCGGTGGACCGGGTGGAGATCCGCCGTGGCCTGAAGGCGGGCGATCAGGTGATCCTCTCCGACACCAGCCAATGGGACCGCTACGACAAGATCCGCGTGAAGTGACCCATGCCGCAGGGTAGGAGCCCGCTCGCGGGCGATGCTCTTCGGCTTTGATGCGCATCAGGAGCAGGAGCATCGCCCGCGAGCGGGCTCCTACACACACTCAATCATGCAGACGGGAATCATGATGAACCCATCGTCCAGCGTCATCGCCCTCGACGGCATCCGCAAGGTGTTCCAGGCCGACGAAGTGGAGACCCACGCACTCAGCGACGTGCACCTGGCGGTGCATCGCGGCGAGTACGTGTCGATCTCCGGCCCGTCCGGCTGCGGCAAGACCACGCTGCTGTCGATCCTCGGCCTGCTCGACACCGCCAGCGCCGGCAGCTACGTGCTCAACGGCCACGACGTGGCGAAGCTCGACGCCGCCGCGCGGGCGCGCATCCGCAACGCCGAGATCGGCTTCATCTTCCAGGCGTTCAACCTGATCGGCGACCTCACCGTGCAGGAGAACGTGGAGCTGCCGCTGACCTACCGCGGCGGCATCGGCACCGCCGAGCGGCGCGCGCGGGTACACGAAGCGCTGGAGCGGGTGGGCATGGCGCACCGCATGCGGCACTACCCGGCGCAGCTCTCCGGCGGCCAGCAGCAGCGCGTGGCGGTGGCACGTGCGCTGGTCGGCAAGCCGGCGATCCTGCTCGCCGACGAACCGACCGGCAATCTCGACTCGCGCAACGGCGAGGCGGTGATGGCCCTGCTCGACGAACTGCACAAGGGCGGCGCGACCATCTGCATGGTCACCCACGACGCGCGCTACGCCGAACTGGCCCAGCGCAAGATCCGCCTGTTCGACGGCCGCGTGGTCGACGAGGAAACCTTCGACCGCCTGCGCCGCGAGGACGAGCAGCGGCTGGATGCGCTGATCGGTTCACGCGAAGGGCTGCAGGCATGAGTCCCAGGCTCGCCGAGCTGTGGCGAGCCTGGCGGGCCAGCCTGCGCCGGCCCGGCTTCCTGCTGCTGGCCAGCGGCGTGCTGGCGCTGGGCGTCGGCGCCAGCGCGGCGGTGTTCGCATTGCTCGATGCCACCCTGCTGCGGCCGCTGCCGTTTCCGCAGGCATCGCGTATCGCGGAGGTCGGCCGGATCTTCGGTGGCGAGGTCGCCACGATCTCGCCGCACGAGTACCAGTTCCTCGACGGCATGCACGGGGTGAAGGCGCTGGGCCTGATGCGCCCGGGCTCGGTCGCCAACATCGCCGGCGTCGGTTCCCCGCGGCAGGTGCCGGTGACCTACATTGATCGCGGCGTACTGGCGGTGCTCGACACCCCACCGGTGCTCGGGCGCAATTTCAGCAAGTCCGAGGATCAGCCGAACGGACCGGCGGCCGTGATGCTGAGTTATGGTCTCTGGCAACGCGACTACGGCGCCGCTCCGGGCGTCGTCGGTCAGGTCATTCAGGTGGAAGGCCGGCCGGCGACCATCGTCGGTGTGCTGCCGCGGGCGTTCGATACGCTCTCCGATCCCGGCGGCATCGCGCTGCCGCTGGCCCTGCCGCCGGCCAGCCGCGACTACAACCACAACGGCCACCTGGCGATCGCGCGTCTGGCTGATGGGGTGAGCCTGGCGTCGGTCGGTGCCCAGGCGGATGCGCGCGAGCGCGCGATGTACCGTGACATGGCGATGGGCGGGAACTGGAAGCAGCCCTGGTTCGGCGCCACCTCCCTGCAGGCCGCGCTGCATCGCGGCGAGCGGCCGGTGATGCTGCTGTTCGTGGCCAGCGCGGTACTGATCCTGCTGATCGCGCTGGTCAACCTGGTCAACCTGATGCTGTTGCGGACACTGTCGCGCAGCCACGATGCGGCGGTGCGCAGCGCGCTGGGCGCGCCGCTGCTGAGGTTGCTGTTGCCGGCGGTGGCCGAGGGCCTGCTGGTCGGGTTGGTGGGGACGGCACTGGGCATGCTGCTGGCATGGTCCGGGCTGCGCCTGTTGCTGCCTTTCATCCCCGGCCAGTGGCTGCACGGCGACCGGATCGATATGGGGGCGTCGCAGTGGGCCATGGCGTTTGTTGTCGGACTACTCGGTGCCCTGCTGGCTGCAGCGCTCGGCTTGTGGCGAAGCCGTCGTGCGACCGGGACCGGCGTCGACGAGCTGCGCGAGGGCGGACGCAGCGGCATGGGCGCGCGTAGCGGGCGGCTCGGGCGCGTGCTGGTGGTGGTCCAGGTGGCGCTGGCGGTGGCTCTGCTGTGCTCTGCGGGCGCGATCGCCCACGGCCTGCTTGCTGCCTCACGGGTGCAGCTCGGCTTCGCCAGCGACCAGGTACTCACCTTCGAGCTGGTGCCGGTGAAGGCGCATTACCCGGATGTCGGAGCCGTGCAGACCCTGGCGCAGCGCGTGGCGCGGCGTCTGCGCGCCATTCCCGGGGTCACCGGGGCGGCGGTCACCACCAACCTGCCGGCCAGCGACGGGCTCTACGGCCAGTTCAACAATGGCATGAAGACGCCGGAGGGCAAACAGTTCGAGGCGCAGTTGCATGGCGTGGGCACCGGCTTCTTCCAGGTGTTTTCCATCGCCCTGAAACAGGGGCGGGTGTTCGGCCGTGACGACACCGCCGGCAGCGAGCCGGTGGCGGTGGTCAGCCGCGACCTGGCCGACCGGTATTACGACGGCGACGCGATCGGCAAGACCGTGCTGGTCGAAGTCAGCCACGGCCCCGATCTTCCGGCACGCATCGTCGGCGTGGTCGCCGACACCTACCAGCGCGGGCCGCTGCAGCCGCGGCAGCCGATGGTGTACCTGCCGCTGGCGCAGATGCCTCGCAACACGATGGACATCTTTCTTGGGCTGGAGCCGCTGCGCTTCGTGCTGCGCGGACACGGTCGCCCGGCCGACTGGCGCGCGAGCGTTGAGCACGCGGTAGCCGAAGTCGCTCCCGGCCAGCCGATCGCCCACCTGGAATCGATGCGCAGTGTCGTCCGCCAGACCACCGCCGATGCACGTCTGGGCATGCTGATGGTCGGCCTGTTCGCCGCGCTGTCGCTGTTGCTGGCGGTGGCCGGCATGTATGCGGTGATGGCGGTTGCGGTGGCCGCACGCGAACGCGAGTTCGGCGTGCGCACGGCGCTGGGCGCTTCGCCTTCGCGCATGACGCGGCTGGTGCTGCGTGGCGGCCTGGGCCAGATCGTGGTCGGCCTGGTGATCGGTGTCGGGCTCGCGCTCGGCGCATCGCGGGTGCTGGCAAGCCTGTCGATGGCGGTGGCGATGTCGTCGATCGGTCGCATCGGCATCTTCGATCCCGTCGCGGCGCTCGGCGTATGCGCCGTGCTCGCCCTGTCCGGACTGCTGGCCTGCCTGCGGCCGGCGCTGCGTGCCAGCCGGGTGCAGCCGATGTCGGTGCTGCGCGGCGACTGAGCGGTGATGACTTCCATGGCTCCATCTTCTGAAGGGAATTCGGCATGAGCGTCTGGTTGAGTGAGATCTGGCGTACCTGGCGGGCCAGCCTGCGCCGGCCGGGTCTCGTGTTGCTGGCCAGTGGCGTGCTGGCGCTGGGTGTTGGCGCGGCCAGTGCGGTGTTCACCCTGATCGATGGTGTGTTGCTGCAGCCGTTGCCCTATCAACAGCCGCATCAACTGGTCGCGGTTGGCCCCGTCGAACAGGGCGATGTGCAGGCGGTCTCGCCGCAGCAGTACCAGCACCTCGCCGGGCTGCCCGGGATCGCATCGATGGGTCTGTTCAAGGATGGCCAGACGGCGTCCAACATCGCCGGCGACGGCCGGCCGGAACAGGTTGCGGCGCTGGAGATCGACCGGGGCCTGCTGCCGACGCTCGGCGTGCAGCCGGCGCTGGGCCGCAACTTCAGCGCTGAGGAAGACCAGCCGCACGGCCCGCCCGCGGTGATGCTGTACCACGGTTTCTGGCTGCGCCGCTTCGGCGGCAATCCCTCGGCGATCGGCCAGACCCTGACGGTGGAGGGCGTACCGCACGCCATCGTCGGCGTTCTCCCTGCCGGCTTCGATCTGGGCCAAGCCTCGATCGCCCTGCCCACGGCGTTCCCCGCGCACTCGCGGGACGATGGCACCAACTATACGGCGGTGGCGCGGCTGGCGTCCGGCGCCACCGTCGATAGCCTGGCCGCGGAGGTGAATACCCGCCTGCACGCGTTTTACGCCGAGCAGGGTGGCCAGGCCTATGCCGGCAGCTTCTGGCAGCGCGTGCACTTCGGCGCCCAGGATTTCAGTGCCGCGCAGCACGCCGGGCAGCGCAGCACGTCGTTGATGTGGGTGGCCTGCGCCACGTTGCTGTTGCTGATCGCGCTGGTCAACCTCACCAACCTGATGTTGCTGCGTGCAATGGCACGCAGCCACGACGCCGCGGTGCGCGGTGCGCTGGGTGCCTCGCGCGGGCGGGTTGCACTGCCGTCGATCGCCGAGGGCCTGCTGGTCGGCGTGGTCGGTGTATTGGTCGGTCAGGGGCTGGCGGCGCTGGCCCTGCTTGCCGTGCGCACATGGATGCCGGTGGACTGGATGGCGGTGGAGTGGACGCGTCCCGGGGGCTTGAGCCTGGGCGGGATGGCCTGGACGATCGCCGTCGCGACCGGCCTGTTCGGTGCCCTGGTCGCGACCGCGCTCGGGCTGTGGCGCGGGCATGCCGCGCTGTCGATGGACAGCCTGCGCGAGGGTGGCCGCAGCGGCCTCAGTCGTCGCAGCGGCCTGCTCGGTCGCCTGCTGGTGATGGCACAGGTGGCGCTGGCTTCGCTGCTGCTGTGCGCGGCGGGCGTGTTCCTGCACAGCCTGCTGGCCAGCGCCCGGGTGGACCTGGGCTTCAAGCCGGACCACGTGCTCACGTTCGAGCTGGCGCCGGTCAAGGCGACCTATCCGGATGCAGCCTCGGTGCAGCAGTTGTCCAGGCAACTGGTGGACCGGCTGCAGCGGATCCCAGGCGTACACCAGGCCGCGGCAGGGACCAACCTGCCGGCGGGTGACTTCAGCGGGCAGTGGAACATGGGCGGGCTGCACCTGCCGGGAGGCGAGCAGTTTGGTGCGCAGTTCCATGCGGCCGACCCGGCGTTCTTCCGGGTGTTCGGTATCCATGTGCTACAGGGCCGCTCGTTTGCCGCCAGCGATGTGCGCGGCGGCGAGGATGTCGCCGTGGTCAACCAGCGCTTTGCCGATGTGCATTTCCAGGGCCATGCGCTGGGGCAGACGATCCAGCGGGGCGAAGGCAACGGCATGTGGTCGGCGCGCATCGTCGGGGTAGTGGCCGATACCTACCAGTTCGGGCCGGAGGATCCGGACTCGGTGGTGCCGATCCTGTACCTGCCGCTGGCGCAGATGCCCGACGACGCCCTGCGCGCGTTCCGCATGTACGAGCCGCTGCGCTTCGCGCTCAAGGTCCAGGGCGATCCCGACAGCTATCGCGATGCCGTGCAGCGGGCCGTGGCCGAGGTGGCGCCCAACCAGCCGATCGACCATGTCTACAGCATGGCCCATGTGGTGCACGACACGATTACCGATACCGAGTTCAACCTGATGCTGGTCGGCCTGTTCGGCGGCCTGGCGCTGCTGCTCGCCTGCGTGGGTGTGTACGCCGTGATGGCGGTCGCGGTGGCGGCACGCGAGCGCGAGTTCGGCGTGCGTGCTGCGTTGGGCGCGGCACCCCGGGGTTTGCTTCTGCTGGTGCTGCGCGCAGGCATGGTGCAGATCGTCCTCGGCCTGCTTGCTGGCTTCGCGCTGGGTTTCCTGGGCTCCGGTGTGTTGCGCGCCGTGGTGGTGCAACTCGGCCAGAGTGTGTTCGACCCCTGGTCGATTGCCGCCGCCAGCGCGGTGCTGGCAGCAACCGGCGCAGTGGCCTGCCTGCTGCCGGCACTGCGTGCATCGCGCGTGCAGCCGATGCGCGCGCTGAGGGGAGAGTGAAGATGATCGTGCAGGAGTTTCGCGAGGCGTGGCGGCGGCTGTCCAGGCGGCCGGGGTATGCGCTGCTGTCGGTGGCGGTGCTGGGGGTGGGGCTGGGCGTGACGCTGTTCCTGTTCTCGCTGGTCAACACGCTGATCATCGACCCGCTGCCGATGCCACAGCCGGACCGGTTGATGGCGGTGGGCGCGCCGTCGTTCCATGACAACGGTATCGAGACGATCGACAGCGCGGACTACATGGCCTTGCGCAAGGGCATGCACAGCATCGATGCGATGGGTGCCTACCAGGGCACCGGCGTAAGCGTGGACCAGGGGCAGGGCGCCACCTACCACGTTGGCAGCCGCATGACCGCGTCGATGATGTCCCTGTTGGGCATCGAGCCGTTGCTGGGTCGCGTGCTGCAGCCGTCGGACGAGACTCCCGGCGCGGCGAGCGTGATGCTGCTGGGCGAGTCCCTGTGGCGACACGGCTTCCATGCTGATCCGCACATCATCGGCCGCGCGATCCGGGTCGATGGCGCCTGGGCCACGGTGGTGGGCGTGGTGCCGGCGCGCATGACGCGCCTGCCGGTCACCGACAACCAGATATGGATGCCGATGACGCTGCGCCCGGGCGAGCATCGCGATGTTTGGGGCGTGGCGCGCCTGGCCCCTGGCGTCCAGCTCGCCCAGGCGCGTGCGGAACTGGACGCGTGGAATGCGCGGCTGCAGGCCGCGATGCCCGCGGGCATGCGCATGCGCGGCGTCACCATCAAGCCGTGGAAATACGGCTTCGTGCCCGAGGACATGCGCCACTGGGTGTGGCTGATGTTCGGTGCTGCCGTGCTGGTGCTGCTGCTGGCCTGCGTCAACGTGGCCAACCTGCAACTGGTGCAGGCGCTGCAGCGACGGCACGAGCTGGCGTTGCGCAGCGCGCTCGGTGGCGGCCGCGCGCGGCTGATGTGCGGCGCGCTGGTCGAAAGCCTGCTGCTGAGCCTCGCCGCGCTGGCGGTGGCCCTGCCCATCGTGCATGGGGGCAATCGCTGGTTCATGGCGATCGTCTTCGCCCATTCGCCCGACAGCGTGCCCGTATACAACTTCAGCATCGACGCCCGCGTGCTGGCGGCGGCGTTGCTGGCGGCCCTGCTCAGCACGCTGCTGGCGGGCGTGGTTCCCGCGTGGCGTGCATCCCGACCCGACCTGCAGGATGCCCTGCGTGACGGCGCCAAAGGCTCGGGCGGCGGCTTTGCGCGCATGGCCAGGATCATGGTGATGGCCGAGATCGCGCTGACCGTGGTGCTGCTGGTGGGTGCGGGCACCTTCGTGCGCGCGGTCGACAGCCTGCTGTCGCAGCCGGTGGCGGGTGCGTCGCATGCGGCACAGGTAATCACCGCCGACGTGCTTCTGCCGCCTGCCGTCTACACAGACGATGCGCAGCGCATCCGCTTCTTCGATGCGGTGACCGGGCATCTGCGTCAGGATGCCGGCGTGGTCGATGCCACGGCATCGGATACGGTGCCGGGTGCGGTGCTGGGAAGCCATGAATCGATCTCGCTGCCCGGCCAGCCCGAGCCGTCCGATGGCTGGGCCCGTGCGCAGATGGGTCTGGTCGATCCGCACTTCCTCGCCACCTACGGCGTGCGTCTGCGCGAAGGGCGCTTCTTCGACGCGCGCGATCGCACCGACAGTGCGCCCGTGGCCGTGGTGGACGCCAAGATGGCTGCGGCGATGTGGCCGCATGGCGATGCGCTGGGCCGCACCCTGGTGCTGTGGCCTGGCCGGACGCAGGCGCGACGCCTGACGGTGATCGGCGTGATCGAGCCGTTGCAGCTCGATCGCCTGCTGGAGCGATCGCTGCCGGGCCTGCTGCTGCCGCTGGACCAGTCGGTGGGCCAGCGGCCGCTGCACGACGTCGGACTGGCCGTGCGCACGCATGCCGTGGCCGGGCGTTTCGAGCGGCAACTGATCGATGCCGTGCGCGCGGTCGACCCGCAGGCGGCGGTCTACGGCGTGCGCAGCCAGGCGGCGGCGGTGGCGGAGGGGCGCGTGTACCTCACCGTGCTCACCAGCGTGTTCGGCGCGCTGGGGCTGGTCGCCCTGCTGCTGGCCGGCGCGGGCCTGTACGGCGTGCTGGCATTCTCGGTGGCGCAGCGCACCCGGGAGATCGGGATCCGTCGTGCGATCGGCGCCGGGCATGGCGCGATCCTGCGCGACTCGGGCCGGCAACTGCTGTGGCAGCTCGGCATCGGGCTGGGGATCGGCCTGCTGCTGTCGGTGCCCTGGTCGAACGTGCTGGCCGATCCCGGCCTGCACACGCGGGCCCATGACCCCGCGGTGTTCGTGACGGTTTTCCTGCTGGTGGCGGGCGTGTCGATGCTGGCCTCGCTGGTGCCATTGTTGCGAGCCCTGCGGGTCGCCCCGGCCGTCGCCCTGCGCTACGAGTGACCACTACACTGGCGGGATGGACGACAGCGTGGCGCGTGAATCGAATCCGACGGTATTGCTGGCCGACGACCAGGCCGATGTGCGCGAGGCGCTGCGTCTGCTGCTGAAGTCCGAGGGCATCGCCAGTACCGGCGTCGACGGCCCCGCCGGGGCGCTGGACGAGGCCCGCCGGCGCGCGTTCGACGTCGCCCTGGTCGACCTCAACTACACCCGCGACACCACCTCGGGCGCCGAAGGCATGGAGCTGCTCGAGCGCCTGCGCCAGCTTGCCCCGGATCTGCCGGTGGTGGTGATGACCGCCTGGGGCAACGTGCCGCTGGCGGTGGAGGCGATGCGCCGCGGCGCCGCGGATTTCATCGAGAAGCCCTGGGACAACGCCCGCCTGCTCGGCGTGCTGCGCACGCAGATGGCGCTGGCGAGAAGCGTGCGGCGGCAGCACCGGTTGGAGGCGGAGAACGCGCTGCTGCGCGAGGAGGGCGATGCCGAATTCATCGCCGAGTCGCCGGCGATGCAGCGGGTGCTGGCGCTGGTGGCGCGGGTTGCGCCCAGCGGCGCCAACGTGTTGGTGCTGGGCGAGAACGGCACCGGCAAGGGTGTGATCGCGCAGCGCATCCACACGCTGTCGGCGCGGGCGACGCAGCCGTTCGTGAAGGTCAACATGGGCGGCATCGCCGAGACCGTGTTCGAGTCGGAGATGTTCGGCCACGTGCGCGGCGCGTTCACCGACGCCAAGAGCGAGCGCATTGGCCGTTTCGAGCTGGCCGATGGCGGCACGCTGTTCCTCGACGAGGTGGGCAACGTGCCGGCCTCGCAGCAGCCCAAGCTGCTGCGCGTGCTGGAGGACGGCGAGTTCGAGCGGCTGGGTTCCTCGCGCACCCAGCGCACCGACGTGCGGCTGATCTCGGCCACCAACGCGGATCTCGCCGCCGACGTGGCGGCCGGACGCTTCCGCCGCGACCTGCTGTACCGGCTCAACACGCTGGAGATCGTGCTGCCGCCGCTGCGCGAGCGCGGCGACGACATCGTGCCGCTGGCGCGTGCGGCGCTGGCACGCAGTGCGCAGCGCTACGGTCGTCAAGGCCTGCGGCTGGCGCCGTCGGCCGAGCGGGCGCTACAGGCCTATGCCTGGCCGGGCAATGTACGCGAGCTGGGCCATCTGATGGAGCGCGCCGCGCTGCTCGCCGAGCACGACGAGGTCGGTGCCGCGGCGCTGGCCTTCGGTCGCACCGAGTCGGCCGACGAGGGCTTCGAACAGATGACGCTGGAGCAGGCCGAAGGCTGGCTGGTGCGGCGCGCGCTGGATCGCTTCGACGGCAACCTGCTGCGCGCGGCCGACGCGCTGGGTATCACCCGCCAGGCGCTGTACCGGCGATTGGAAAAGCACGGCCTGCGCGATCCGTTGGACGCCGACGATGGCGACGCCTGAACCGCCACCCTCGACGCCCGCGCGCCCCGCATCGGCGCGGCTGCCGGCCTACGAGCGGCGCATCCTCGGCGGCAGCGCGCTGATCGCCGCGCCGGGCCTGCTGGCGGCGGCGTTCATGGCCTGGGGCGGCCGCGGCTGGCGCGAGGCGGACGGCTGGGTGCTGGCGGCGGCGGTGGTCGTCGCCGCTTTGCTGGTGCGCTGGCAGCGGCGACGCCTGGTCTATCCGTTGCAGTCCTTCGCCAGCCTGCTCGATGCGCTGCGGCTGGGCGACTACAGCCTGCGCGGCCGCGCAGGCGGCGCGCTGGACGACCTGGTCTATGACATCAATGCGCTGGCCGAGCGCCTGCAGCAGGAACGGCTGCAGTTCGAGGAGTCGTCCTACCTGCTGGGCAAGACGCTGGCGGCGCTGGACAACGCGGTGCTGGTGTTCGACCAGGACACCCGCCTGCGCCTGCTCAACCCCGCCGCGCAGCAACTGCTGCAGGCCGACCGGCACCAGCTGTTCGGTCGCCGCGCCGAGGAACTGGGCCTGCAGCCGCTGCTGGACCAGCCCTCCGGCCAGCTGCTGAATCATCGGTTTGCCGGCCGCAGCGGACGCTTCGAGATCCGCCATGCGCCGTTGCGCACCGAGGGTCACGGCGGCCGCCTGCTGGTGATCAACGACGTCGGCCGCGTGCTGCGCGAGGAGGAGCGCCAGGCCTGGCAGCGACTGCTGCGCGTGCTCGGCCACGAGGTGAACAACTCGCTGGCGCCGATCCAGTCGATGGCCGGCACGCTGGCCACGCTGGCGCTGCGCGACCCGTTGCCGGAAGACTGGCGCGAGGATTTCCGCAGCGGCCTGGAGCTGATCGGCCATCGCGCCGGCGCGCTGGCGCGCTTCCTTGCCAGCTACAGCCGGCTGACCCGGCTGCCGCCGCCGCAGAAGCGCGAGGTGCCGCTGGCACCGCTGCTGGAGAAAGTCGCACGGCTCGAGCTGCGGCTGCCGGTGACGCTGGAGCCGGGGCCGGCGCTCTCGCTGACGGCCGATCCGGATCAGCTCGAGCAGGCGCTGATCAACCTGCTGCGCAACGCGGTGGAGGCCAGCCTGCCCGCACAGGGCGCGGTGATCCTGCGCTGGCGTGTCGATGATGGCCAAATCCTGATCGAGGTGCTGGACGAGGGCGAGGGCCCGCCGGCCAGCGACAACCTGTTCGTGCCGTTCTTCACCACCAAGCCGGGCGGCTCGGGGATCGGGCTGGCGCTGGCGCGGCAGATCGCCGAGGCGCACGACGGCGGGATCAGCCTGCTGGCCCGCACCAACACGCGCGGTGCCGTGGCGACGCTCTGGCTGCCCCAGCCTGGCGAGCATCCACAAACCCGGTAGGAGCCCGCTGGCGGGCGATGCTTTTGCTCCTGATCCACATCGAAGCAGAAAAGCATCGTCCGCGAGCGGGCTCCTACAGGCGAGGTCGTGGCGGGGGTGCAGATGCGTGGCGGGAGGATGCGCTCCCGGGTACGCTCTGGCTCCCCACTGGAACTGCATGCCATGACTGCCACCGCTCCACCCCGCCTCAACCCGCTGGCCTTCCTCATCTTCAGCTCGCGCTGGCTGCAGCTGCCGTTGTATCTGGGGCTGATCGTCGCCCAGTGCGTCTACGTGTTCCTGTTCGGCAAGGAGCTGTGGCACCTGATCCACGAGGCGTCGCACCTGGGCGAGCAGGAGATCATGCTCATCGTGCTCGGCCTGATCGACGTGGTGATGATCTCCAACCTGCTGATCATGGTGATCGTCGGCGGCTACGAGACCTTCGTCTCGCGACTGGGGCTGGAGCACCACCCCGACCAGCCGGAGTGGCTCAGCCACGTCAACGCGTCGGTGCTGAAGGTGAAGCTGGCGATGGCGATCATCGGCATCTCCTCGATCCACCTGCTGAAGACCTTCATCGCCGCCGGGGCCCTGCAGGGCCTGCCGTTCTGCTCGGCCGAGGTGCTCGCCACGATGGCCGACACCATGGACCCGGCCAGCACCCTCAAGTGCTCGACCCTGACCACGGTCGGCGTGATGTGGCAGACGATCATCCACGTGGTGTTCATCGCCTCGGCGATCGGCATCGCCTGGACCGACCGCATCATGCAGGCCGGCGTGGCGCGCATGCGCGAGGCCCACTGACGCTCGTTTACGCCCTGTAGGAGCCCGCTGGCGGGCGATGCCTTTGCTCCAGATCCACATCGACGCAAGAAGAGCATCGCCCGCGAGCGGGCTCCTACAGAGATGGCGTATCGCTGTCATCCAGCCAGACGGCGTTCCAGTAGGGGTACAGAAGCGCCGAATCCGCCAGGCCGGCGCGCACGGGATTGCCGACGATGTAGCGCGCCGCGCGACGCATATCCTCGTCGCGGCGGAGGGCGTGATCGTGGAAGCTGCGGTCCCACGGCGTCCCTTCGACTAGCCCGGACGCATGCAGCGCGCGGGAGACGGCAGCCTTGACGCGCGCTACCACGCGCTCCAGCGGTTCTGCGCCGAGTTCGAGCAGCCCGTGCCAGTGATCGGGCATGAGTACCCAGGCGAGCAGTTGTGCGTCACCCCAGTGATCGCGTGTGTGGATGACTCGGCTGGCCGCATGCGCCGCGGCGTGATCACCGAAGAGCAGCTGACGGTGCCGGGTGGTCGCGGTGATCAGGTAGACCTGGCCCGGCAGCGAGATACGGCCGCGTCGTAGCGCCGAGTGGCCGGTGGCAGGGAACGTGCGCATCGCCAGAGCGTGCCGGGGAGCGTTGTGAGCATGCAGCCGTCCGGTACCGCCAAACTCTGTAGGAGCCCGCTCGCGGGCGATGCCCTTGCTCCTGATCCACATCGAAGCAGAAGAGCATCGCCCGCGAGCGGGCTCCTACAACCGGTCGGCGGGCCTACACCTCCAACCGGTCGTCGGGGCGGGCCACCAGGGCGTACAGCGCCGGCATCAGGAATACGCTGATCAGCAGGCGGGTGAACAGGCCGCTGACGATCACCAGTGCGAACGGCCGCTGGGTGTCGGTGCCGACGCCGGTGGCCAGTGCCGCCGGCAGCAGGCCGAGCGCGGCGACCAGCGCGGTCATCATGATCGGTCGCAGGCGCAGGATCGCCGCCTCGCGGATCGCCGGCGCCAGCGCCATGCCGCCCAGGCGCAGCTCGTTGACGTAGGAGATGTAGACCACCGCGGTCTGCACCGACACGCCGAACAGCGCCAGGAAGCCGATACCCGAGGAGACCGAGAACGGCGTGCCGGTGAGCCACAGCGCGATCAGTCCGCCCACCGGCGCCGACAACGCCACGCCGAGCACGGTGATGAACGGGAACTTGAAGTTGCTGTACAAGGTGAACAGCAGCAGGAAGATCAGGCCGACCGTCAACGGCACGATCACGCGCAGCTGGGCGCTGGAGGCCACATACTCGGAGTACTCGCCGCCCCAGTCGGTGTGGTAGCCGCGCGGCAGCGCCACCTGCTTCTTCACCTGGGCGATGGCGTCGCCCACCGCGCCGGCCAGGTCGCGGCCCTGCACCGAGAACTGCACGCCGATGTAGCGCGAGCTGTCCTGCCGGTAGATGAAGGAGGCGCCGTTGGTGACGCGAATGTCGGCCAGTGCCTTGAGCGGGATCTGCTTGCCTTCGGGCGTCACCACCAGCAGGTTGCCGATCGCTTCGGGATTGTCGCGATAGCGTTTCTGCAGCCGCACGACCAGATCGAACTCCTTCTCGCCCTGCACCACCTGGGTGGCCACGTCGCCGCCGATCGCGGTCTGGATCAGGTCGTTGATGTCCGACACGTTGACGCCGTAGCGGGCGATCGCCGCACGGTTCACGTCGATGGTCAGGCTGGGCTGGCCGAGCTCCTGCACCAGGGTCACGTGGGTGATGCCGCGGACCTTCTCCAGCACGTGCTTGATCGCCAGGCCCTTGGCCTGCAGCGTGGCCAGGTCCGGACCGAACACCTTCACCGCCAGCGCGCTCTTCAGGCCGGTTTCGGCCTCGTCCACCGCGTCCTCGGCCGGCTGGGTGTAGTTGAAGCTGATGCCGGGGAACTGCGCCAGCTTGCGGTTCATCGCCGCGATCAGCTCGGGCTTGGTGCGGTACTCGCCGGTCCACTGCGAATACGGCTTCAGTCCGACGTAGAACTCGGCGTTGAAGAAGCCGGTGTGGTCGGTGCCGTCATCCGGGCGGCCCAGCTCGCTGGACACGGTGGTGACCTGCGGGAAGCTGCGCAGGATCGCGCGTATCTGTGGCGTGACCTTGGCCGCCTCGTCGAACGAGATGGTGTACGGCATGGTGGCGCGCACCCACAGCGCGCCTTCGTCCAGGTGCGGCATGAACTCCGCGCCGATGCGCGGGACCAGCAGCAGCGAGGCCGCCAGCACCACGACCGAGGCGAGCACGGTGCCGCGGGCGCGGGCCAGGCAGAAGTCCAGGCCCTTGGCGTAGACCGACTTGACCGCCTCGAACGCGCGGTTCCGCCGTTCGCGCACGCCGTTGCGCATGAACCACGAGCACAGCACCGGCAGCAGCGTCAGGGTCACGACCAGCGAGCCGACCAGGGCGAAGATCATGGTGTCGGCCATCGGCTTGAACAGAATGCCGGAGGGGCCGGAGAGCACGTAGATCGGCAGGAAGCTGACCACGATCACCGCCACCGCGTAGAACAGTGGGCGATCGACCTCGGCCGCGGCGGCGCGGATCACCTCGAACACGCTGATGTCCGGATCTTTCCGTTCGGCCAGCTGGCGGTAGATGTTCTCCACCATCACCACCGCGGCGTCGACCAGGATGCCGAAGTCGATCGCACCGATCGACAGCAGGTTGGCCGAGGCGCCCTGCGCATCGAGGCCGATGAAGGCGAACAGCAGCGCCAGCGGGATGGTGGTGGCGACGATCAGGCCGGCGCGCAGGTCGTACAGGAAGAACACCAGCACCACGACCACCAGCAGCATGCCGCGTACCAGGTTGTCGCGGACCACGTCGGTGGTGCGGCTGATCAGCTCGCTGCGGTCGTAGAACGGGACGATCTTCACGTCCTTAGGCAGCACGTCCTCGTTGAGCTCGCGGGTCTTTGCCTCGACCCGCTTGAGCACGTCCTGGGTCTTCGAGCCGGTGCGCAGGAAGATCACGCCCTCGACCGCGTCGTTCTGGTCCTGGTAGCCGAATTCGCCCAGTCGCGGTGCGATGCCGGTGGTCACTTCACCGACATCCTTGACCAGCACCGGCGAGCCGTTGTGCTGGGTCAGTACGACGTTGCCGATGTCTTCCAGTGTCTTCAGCCGGCCCTCGCCACGGATGTAATAGAACTGGCTGCCCTGGGTGTAGAAGCCGCCGCCGGCATTGGCGTTGTTGGCCGCCAGCGCCGATTCCACCTGGGTGGCGGTGAGACCCAGCGCGGCCAGCCTGGCCTGGTCCAGCTTCACCTGGTACTGCAGCGTGCCGCCGCCGAAGCCGGAGTCGTCGGCCACGCCGGGCACGGCGCGGAAGGCCGGCTCGACGGTCCAGTCCTCGATCGTCTTCAGCTCGGTGGGCGAACGGTCCGGGCTCTGCAGCACGTAGCGGTAGATGAGGCCCGAGGGCGAGGACATCGGCGACACCGAGGGCGTCACGCCGTCGGGCAGGCCGAGGTCGGCCATCCGGTTGAACACTTCCTGCCGGGCGAAATACTTGTCGGTGCCGTTGGCGAAGGTGATGTCCACCACCGACAGGCCGTACAGCGAGATCGAGCGGGTGACCTTGGTGTGCGGGATGCCGGTCATGCCGCGCTCGACCGGTACGGTGATCAGCCGCTCCACCTCTTCGGCGGCATGGCCGGGCCATTGCGTCACCAGCTCGACCATCGGCGGCGACAGGTCGGGGTAGGCGTCCACCGGCAGCCGGCCGATCGAGCGCAGGCCGGCGCCGACCAGGATCAGGGTGAGCAGCAGCACCAGCAGGCGCTGCCCGAGCGAGGCGCCGACGATGCGGTTCATCAGCGAGGCGGTGCGGGAGGGGTTCTCGCCCCCGGGCGTCGGCGTACTCATTGGTTCTGCATGAACTGCATGAACAGGCCGCCGTCGACCACCACCTTGTCGCCGGGCTGCAGTCCCTTGTCCACCACCACGTTGTCGCCGGTGCGCTGGCCCTGCGTGATGTGGCGACGGGCGAAGCTGCCGTCGGGCTGCGCGACATAGACGAACGGCAGGTTCTCGTCGTCGCGCAGGAGTGCCGAGACCGGCACCAGCAGGCCTTGTGCAACGGCCTTGGCGCTCAGCGTCACGTTGACGTACATCTGCTTGCGCAGCGTGTCGCCGGGGTTGGCGGCGCTGACGCGCGCGTCGACCAGTCCGGTATCCGGATTGACCACGCCGCCGATGCTGGTGACGGTGCCGGCGGTCGGCTTGCCGCCGTCACCGGTGCGGATCTCGGCGTGGTCGCCGAGGTGCACACGGGCCACTTCGGCAGGCGTCACCTGCGCCATCACCCACATGTGCGAGAGGTCGGCCACGGTGAAGCAGGCGGTGCTGCCGGCCTGCAGCAACTGGCCCGGACTGATCAGCCGCTCGACCACGGTGCCGGCGATCGGCGCGCGGATCGCGCCACCGGCGTCGGGCACCGCGCGTCCGGCCTGGATCGCGCGGATCGAACTCTCGTCTACGCCCATCGCCAGCAGGGCCTGGCGCGCGGCATCGCGATCGGCCTCGGCGCTGGCCGCGTCGGTGGACGCCTGGGCCGCCTCGCGTGCCGACACGCCGTGATGGGCGAGCAGGTCCCGATCCATGTCGGCGATGTGGCGGGCGTTGCGCGCGGCGACCAGCGCCTTGCGATACCCGCCGATCGCGGCGGCGAAGTCGGACGAGGCCACGGTGGCCAGCACCTGGTCTTTCGCCACGTGGTCACCCGGTGCGACCCGCAGGCGCACCACCGGACCGGTGAACGGCGCGATCACGCTGGTGGCGCGCTCGTTGTCGAAGTCCACGCGGCCGGTGGTGGCGATGGCCGGATGGAAGCTGCCCATCGCCACCGCCTGCAGGTGGATGTGCTGCCGTTGCGCGGCGGTGAGCGTGACGTCGTGGGCGGTGACTTTCGCGGCGTCGGTGGCGTCGTGCCGGCCGTCCGAGCAGCCGGTCAGCGCCACGGCGCCGAGCGCGATTGCCAGGGCGCCGGCGTGGATCCGCACCAGGCGGGGAGCATTACTGGTCATGGGTGTTCCCGTCGGAAGGGGGCGGGGTGTGGGTTTCGGCATGCCACCAGCCACCGCCGAGTGCCTGGAACAGCGCGGCGGTGTCGGCGAGGCGGGCGGCCTGTGCCTGCACCAGGGTCATGCGCGCCTGCTGGTAGGCCTGCTCGGCGTTGAGCACGGCGAGGTAGTCGGCGTAGCCGTCCTTCCACTGCCGTTGCGAGAGATCGAGGGTGACCTTGGCCGCGTCCGCGGCATTCGCCGCGGACTTCAGTCCGTCGGCGTCCTGCTGCAGCGCGACCAGGGTGTCGGCCACGTTCTGGAAAGCGACCAGCACCGTGCTGCGGTACTGCTCGGCGGCTTCCACGTAGGCGGCGCGCGCCGCGCGCTCCTGGTGGCGCAGCGCGCCGCCCTGGAACAGCGGCGCGGTGATCGCGGCGCCGACGTTCCAGAAGCCGGTGCCGGCGTGGAACACCTGGTTGATCGCCAGCGCGGTGCTGCCGGCCGTGGCGCTCAGTTCGATCTGCGGCAGCCGTGCCGCTTCGGCCACGCCGATCGCCGCGCTTGCCGCATGCAGGTTGGCCTGCGCCTGCAGCACGTCGGGCCGCTGCGCCACCAGCTGCGAAGGCAGGCTCAGCGGCAGCTCGGTCGGCAGGGCGAAACCGTCGAGCGTGAAGTGCGCCGCATCCGCGTCGCCGGGGAACTGGCCGGTGAGCACCGCCAGCGCGTGCTGCTGCTGGGCCAGCTGCAGCCGCAGCGGCGCCAGCGTCGCGGTGACCTGGGCGAGCTGCGACTGCTGCGCGGCCAGGTCGAGCCGGCTGGCGTAGCCCTTGTCGAACTGGCGCTGGACGATCTCCAGCATCTGCCGGTTGAGCTTGAGCAGGTCCTGCGTGGCATCGAGCTGTGCCTGCAGCGAGGCGACCTGCACCGCGGTGTTCACCACGTTGGCGCTCAGCGAGATCCGCGCGGCGACCAACTGGTAGCGGGTGGCTTCCTCCTGCGCCGACAGCGATTCGACCGTGCGCCGGTTCAGCCCGAACACGTCCGGTACGTAGGACACGCTGACCTGCGGCGTGAACAGGTTGTACAGATAGGCGTTGGAGCTGGGCACCGGGGCGAGCGCGCCGGGCGGATCCTGCTCGCGGCTGGCCGACACGCCCGCGCTCACCGCCGAGAAGTAGCTGCCGCGCCCGGCCAGGGTGGTCTCGTGCGCCACGGTGAGCGCTGCCTGCGCGGCCTTCAGATCGTGGTTGTTGGCCAGCGCCCGGCGCACCAGCGCGTCCAGCGGCGCGGAATGGAACAGCGTCCACCAGTCGGCGGGGATCGAACCGCCCTCGTCGAAGTGCTGCGTCGCACCCTCGGCGACATCGGATCGTCCGGTTGTGCCGGCGGGCGTCCTGGCGAGATAGCGGGTGGTGGCCGGCGCGGCCGGCGGCTTGAAGTCCGGCCCGACTGCGCACCCACCGAGGAGGGTGGTGGCGATCAGCAGCAGGCTGGCCTGGTGCCGAGCGAGCCGGAGCGGTGGGTTTCGGAACGCAGGGGGCCGTGATCGGAGCATCCGGGACGTCGCTCGGGCGGGTCGGAAACAACGAACGCTATAACGTTGCAAGGGTCACTGCAAAGGCCTGCCAAAAGTCATGTGCAAAATCGCAAAAACGTACGCCATACAAACACTTGGCGGGGATGTGGGCTCGCTGCGGGGCCGCATCGGCGACGGGCCCGGTCCTGGCGGTTCCCACAGGGGAAACCTGAACCGACAACCAAAGGTTAAACAATCATTTAGGTGCGCATTCTGAGCAGTGACCTGTGGATTTGATGCCATCTTCACGATACGGTTTGCATCAGTTCATCGAGCGCTGTCCGCATGTCCGTCCTTCGTTTTCCTGCCTCCTCCCCCCGCGCCTGGCCTGCCTGGCTGGCCAGGGCGACGATCCTCGCGCTGGCGCTCGTCGGCGTGGCGCACGCCGAGGAAACCTCGGTGATCATCGACGGCACCACCGGGCTGGTGCTCAGCGAGCATCATGCGGACGATCCGCATGCGCCCGCATCGTTGACCAAGATGATGACGATGTACCTGGCCTTCGAGGCGCTGCGCGACGGTCGGCTGAAGATGACCGACAAGATGCGCGTCTCGGCGCATGCGGCGGGCATGGAGCCAACCAAGCTCGGTCTTCGCGCGGGGCAGACGATCACCGTGCACGACGCGATCCTCGGCATGATCACCAAGTCCGCCAACGATGCGGCCACCGTGGTGGCCGAGCGGCTCGGCAAGGGCTCGGAGGCCCGTTTCGTCGACGCGATGAACGCGCAGGCGCTGCTGCTGGGCATGAGCCACACCCACTTCACCAACGCCTCCGGCCTGCCGGGGGGCGACGAGACCACCACCGCGCGCGACATGAGCCGGTTGGCGATGGCGCTGTACCGCGATTTCCCCGCCCGCGCCAAGCTGTTCGCAACGACCCGGTTCCGCTTCCGCGGTCGCCTGGTCCGTGGCCACAACCACCTGATGGCGCATTACCCGGGGATGGACGGACTGAAGACCGGCTACACCAACGCCGCCGGCTACAACCTGGCCTCGACCGCGGTGCGCAACGGCCACCGCCTGTTCGGCGTGGTGCTCGGCGGAGACACCTGGCGCGCGCGCGACCACCGCATGGCCGAGCTGCTCGACCGCGGCTTCGCCGACCGTGCACGCGAGGCCGCGGTGTTCGCGTCGGCGCCGCATCCGCAGCGCCACGGTCTGGCTCATCGCGTGCTTAGTGCGCTCTCGCCGATCGGCACGGCCGAAGCGGAGACGTTGCGTCCGCCGCCGCTGCAGGTCGCGATGCCGCCGGCCACGGAACCGGTGAAGGCCCAGCTGGCTCCCGCCCGCTGAGGGCGTTTGCGCCTCAGCCGTCCAGTTCGCTCCAGCGCGCGTAGGCCGCGTCCAGCTCGGACTGCAGCCGGGCCAACGCTTCGTTGGCTGCCGTGACGGCGGCGCTGTCCTGCCGGAAGAAGGCCGGGTCGCTCATCGCGGCGGTGCGCTCGGCGATGTCGTTCTCCAGCGTTTCGATGCGCATGGGCAGCTGGTCCAGTTCGCGCTGGTCCTTGAAGCTGAGTTTGCGTTTGGCCACGGCCGGCGCCGGCGCGGCCGGAGCAGCGGACGATGCGACCGCGGGCGTCGCGGCCGCGACCGGGGTGGTCGCAGGACGCTGGCGCAGCCAGTCGCTGTAGCCGCCCACGTATTCGCCGATCCGGCCATCGCCTTCCAGCACCAGGGTGCTGGTGACCACGTTGTCGAGGAAGGCGCGATCGTGGCTGACCAGCAGCAGGGTGCCGGGATAGTCGGTCAGCAGCTCTTCAAGCAGTTCCAGCGTCTCGACGTCGAGGTCGTTGGTCGGTTCGTCCATCACCAGCAGGTTGGACGGCTGGGCGAACAGCTTGGCCAGCAGCAGCCGGTTGCGCTCGCCGCCGGACAGCCGGGTGATCGGCGCCCGCGCGCGCTCCGGCGAGAACAGGAAGTCCTGCAGGTAGCCGACGATGTGCTTGCGCTGGCCGTTGAGCTCGATGAACTCGCGGCCCTCGGCCACGTTGTCCAGCGCGTTGAGGCTGTCGTTGAGCTGCGCGCGGTGCTGGTCGAAATAGGCGATCTGCAGGCCGGTGCCGAGCGTGGCGGTGCCGCGCTCGGGGGTGAGTTGGCCCAGCATGATCTTCAGCAGGGTGCTCTTGCCCGCGCCGTTGGGGCCGACGATGCCGATGCGGTCGCCGCGCATCACGGTGGTAGTGAGGTCGTCGATCAGCACGCGGCCGCCGTAGCTCTGGTGCACGTGTTCGAGGTCGATGACCTTCTTGCCGGAGGCCTGCGCCGCGGCGGCGGTGATCCTCACGTTGCCGGACAGTTCGCGCCGCTGCGCACGTTCCACGCGCAGCGCCTTGAGCGCGCGCACGCGACCTTCGTTGCGGGTGCGCCGGGCCTTGATGCCCTGGCGGATCCACACCTCTTCCTGCGCCAGCTTCTTGTCGAACAGCGCGTTGGCCTGCGCTTCGGCGTGCAGGCGCTCCTCGCGGCGGCGCAGGTAGTTGTCGTAGTCGCCGGGCCAGTCGGTGAGCTGGCCGCGGTCGATCTCGACGATGCGCGTGGCCAGCGCGCGCAGGAAGGCGCGGTCGTGGGTGACGAACACGATGCTGCCGTCGAACGACTTGAGGAAACCCTCCAGCCAGTCGATCGCCTCCACGTCCAGATGGTTGGTCGGCTCGTCCAGCAGCAGCACGTCGGGCTTGCGCACCAGCGCCTGGGCCAGCAGCACGCGACGCTTCATGCCGCCGGACAGCGCGGCGAAGTCGGTGTCGCCGGGCAGTTCCAGCCGGGCGATCACGTCGGCGACGCGGCGGTCCAGGTCCCAGCCGTTGCGCGCCTCGATCTGGTGCTGCACGTCACCGAGTGCGTCGAGGTCACCCTCGGCCAGCAGATGGTGGTAGCGCGCCAGCAGGTGGCCGAGGTCGCCCAGGCCATCGGAGACCACGTCGAACACGCTGCCTTCGGTGCCCTGCGGCACCTCTTGCGCCATGCGCGCGACGACGATGCCGTTCTGCACGCGCACCTCGCCGTCGTCGGCCTGCAGCTCGCCGGCGATCAGCTTCATCAGGGTGGATTTGCCTTCGCCGTTGCGACCGACGATGCACACGCGCTCGTTGCGGTCGATCGACAGGTCGACGTGTTCGAGCAGAAGGGGGCCGCCGATCGAGAAGTCGACGCGCTGCAATTGGATCAGGGACATCCGCCCATTGTACGGGTGCAGGGCGCTTGTCTGGATGTCGGTACATGCGGAGCCGGGCGGGGTGGTCTAGACTCCGGCGGCTTCCCTCCGGGATCGGTCATGAATCGATGGAATGAACGTTACGCGGGCGAGGACTTCCTGTTCGGCACCGCGCCCAACGCCTTCCTGCGCGCCGAGCGGCGTCGGCTGCCGGCCCGTGGCAGCGCGCTGGCGCTGGCCGACGGCGAGGGGCGCAACGGCGTCTGGCTCGCCGAACAGGGCCTGGACGTGCTGGCCGTGGATGCCTCCGAGGCCGGGCTGGCCAAGAGCCGCCGCCTGGCCGCCGAGCGCGGCGTGAGCCTCACCTGGGAGCTGGCCGACCTGGCCCGCTGGGATTTCGGGCATGAGCGCTTCGACGTGATCGCGGCGATCTTTTTCCAGTTCGCCGACCCGGCGCTGCGCGCCCGGATCTTCGAGGGCATCCGGGCTGCGTTGAAGCCCGGCGGCGTGCTGCTGCTGGAGGGCTATCGCCCCGAGCAGCTGGAATACCGCACCGGCGGGCCGTCCGAGCTCGCCCATCTGTATACCGAACCGATGCTGCGGGAGGCCTTCGCCGACCTGCAGATCGAACATCTGGCGTCGTACGACGCCGAACTGGACGAAGGTGCCGGCCATCGGGGGATGTCCGCGCTGATTGATCTGGTGGTACGCAAGCCCGGCTGAGTCCGGGCGTGGAGCGACCCTCGGGAGGAGGGCATGAAGGGGGCACAAACCGATCGCTATGCCGAGGCCAAGCGCGTTGCGCTGGCCGCTGCCGACCTGCCGGAGTCCGCGCGGGACGGGTTTGTCGTGGGCGAATGCGGGGTGGACGAGGCGTTGCTGCACGAGGTGCGCTGGATGCTTGCGGCGATCGATTCCACCCACACCGCACCGCTGCCGGTGCTGCAGGTCACGTCGCCGGACCTGACGGGACAGGACGCCCAGGCGCGGGATACCCGCCACTACCGGTTGCTGCGGCATCTCGGCGAGGGCGGCATGGGGACGGTCTACCTGGCCGAGCGGGTCGACGACGACTTCAGCCAGCAGGTGGCGCTGAAGCTGCTGACCGCCGCCGCCGAAGGTTCGCCGGTCCTGACCGAGCGGTTCTGCCAGGAGCGCAAGCTGCTGGCCCGGCTCGAGCATTCCGGCATCGCACGCCTCCTCGACGGCGGCCTGCTCGCCGACGGCCGGCCATTCCTGGCGATGGAGTACGTCGACGGCGAGCGGGTCGACGTCTGGTGCGACCGCCGCGGGCTGGACCTGACCGGACGGATCGAACTGTTCCTGAAAGTCTGTACGGCGGTGGAGTACGCCCATCGCAACCTGATCATCCACCGCGACATCAAGCCGGCGAACATCCTGGTGACGGCGGACGGATCGCCGAAGCTGCTGGACTTCGGCATCGCGCGGATGGTCGGTGATCACCTCGACCCCCAGCGGACCGCGACCGCCGCCCAGGCGATGACACTGGCCTACGCCAGTCCCGAGCAGATCGAGCGGTTGCCGCTGACGGCCGCGGCCGACGTGTATTCGCTGGGCGTGGTGCTGTACCAGCTGGTCGCCGGTCGCCGGCCCTATCAGGAGCTGGTGACTCCGCACGTGCTGTCCAACGCGATCATCGCCGGCAACCTCGTGTCGCCCAGCCGTGCCGCCCGCCTGGCCCGGCAGGAGGCCGGCCTGCCGCCGGCCCGCGGACGGGCAGTGCCATCGGACCTGGAGGCGATCATCCTCAAGGCGTTGCGCCGCCGGATCGACGAGCGCTACGCCAGCGTCACCGCGCTCGCGGTGGACCTGCGGCGCTTCCTCGAGTGTCGTCCGGTCGAGGCGCGGCGCGGCCGGCACTGGTACCGCGCGCGCCGCTACATGCAGCGCAACCGCTGGCCGCTGACCGCGGCGGCGGCCGTGCTGCTCACCATGCTGGCGGGCCTGTTCGCGTCGCTGGTCGCCCTCGGCGATGCGCGTGCGGCACGCAGTCTCGCCGAGCAGCGGCAGCAGCAGCTCGAGCGCGTGGTGGCCTTCCAGCAGTCGATGCTCGACAGCGTGGACATCGACGCGATGGGGCACGCCATCACCCGCGCGCGCCTGGCCGATACCTCGACAAACCCTGCCGGTTCCACCGACCTGGCCCGGCGCATGCTGGACACCTTCGTGGTCAATCACGCACTGGACCGGATCGGCCCCGATTTCGCCGATGCGCCGCGGCTGGCCGCGGACGTCCGCCAGTCGCTGGCACGGGTGCTGCTCAACATCGGCAGCTACGACCATGCGGCGACGGAGCTGGAACAGGTACTGGCGGCCCGCCAGAGGCTGATGCCGGCCGATCCGGACGGAGTGCTTTCGGCGCAGCTGGACCTGGCGCGCGTGCGCCTGCGCCAGGGCGACCTGGCCTCGGCGGGCGCGCTCTACTCCGGCGTGGTCGCGGCCACCGCGCTGCGGCCGATCGGCGATCCGGTGCGGGTCCGGGCCCAGGCCGGCCGAGCCAAGGTGCTGTCGGGCCAGGGGCATCTGGAAGAGGCGCGCCAGGAGCAGCAGTCTCTCTTCAACGCGCTCAGCCGGACCATGCCGGCCACCGACCCGGGGCTGCTGCGGCTGCGACGCGATCTGGTCATCACCCTGATCGGGCTGGGCCAGCGCGACGAGGCACTGGAGCTGGCCCAGCCGATGGTCGAGCTGGACCGGACCACGTTCGGCGCCGAGGCGCCGGAAACCCTGGACGCGATGATCACCCTGGCGCAGCTGCAGCATTACCGCCACAACTTCGAGAAATCGCTGGTACTGGCGCGCGAGGTGGTTGCGATCCGTACCCGGCGCCTGGGAGCGAACCACCCCGACACGCTGGCCGCGCGTCACATGCTGGCGATGGACGAGGTTTATCTGTCGGGTGACGAGGCGACCTATGCGAAGGCGGATCAGGATGTGAAGGCGGTGATCGAGGCGCGCAGCCGCGTCCTGGGGCCGGATCACCCCGCGACCATCGCCTCGATGACCCTGATGGTCCGGTTGCTGGCCAAGCGCGGCAATGCCACCGACGACCCGGCCGTGCGGCATGCCTTCATGGCCCGTGCGATCGCCATCGAACAGCAGATTCTCGCGGCGCACCAGCGGCAACTGGGCGAGAACCACCCCGACACCCTGATGGCCCACGGCAGTCTCGCCAACCTGCTCAGCTACGACGGTCAGTACCAGGAGGCGCTGAGCCAGGCGCGGCTGACCCTGGCCGGACAGATCCGCGTGCTCGGGCCGCAGCATCCGATCGTGTTCGCGACCTACAACCTGCTGGGCGACATCGAGGCCGCGGCCGGCCACTGGGCCGCGGCGCGCGATCCCTACGAAAAGGCCCTGGAAGGGCGCAACGAGCTGCTCGGCAAGGGCGATGCGCACACCATCGAGAGCGCATCGCGGCTGTACGGCGTGCTGGAACACCTGCATGACACGGCGGCGGCCCAGGCCGTGCGCCAGCGCTACATGGATCCGGTCATCGCGATGGATCCGGGCAAGCTCAACGCGAGCCTTCGCGGCGAACGCCAGGAGGCCTTGAGCATGCTCGGCGCCGCCAAGTCGCCCCAGCTGCCTTGAGCCGGGAGACTGCCGGGGCGGACGACCTGGCCGACCGAGGGCGAAAAAAAGACCCCGCGCCGGAGCGCGGGGCCTTGGGCGACTCCCGGCGGAGCGGGTCGCTTACTTCAGCTTGGCGTCGGCGCGCAGCGCCTCGGCCTTGTCGGTCTGCTCCCAGGAGAACGCGGTGAAGGCCTTGCCGGCGGCGTCCTTCATCTCGTAGGGCTTGCGGCCGAAGTGGCCGTAGCTCGCGGTCTGCTGGTACATCGGGTGGATCAGGTCGAGCATCTGGATGATGCCGTACGGACGCAGGTCGAAGTGCTTGCGGATCAGCTTCTCGATCTTCTCGTCGGCGATCTTGCCGGTGCCGAAGGTGGTCACCGAGATCGAGGTCGGCTCGGCCACGCCGATGGCGTAGGAGACCTGCACCTCGCAGCGGTCGGCCAGGCCGGCGGCCACCACGTTCTTGGCCACGTAGCGAGCCGCGTAGGCGGCCGAACGGTCGACCTTGGACGGGTCCTTGCCGGAGAACGCGCCGCCGCCGTGGCGGGCCCAGCCGCCGTAGGTGTCGACGATGATCTTGCGGCCGGTCAGGCCGCAGTCGCCCACCGGGCCGCCGATCACGAACTTGCCGGTCGGGTTGATGTGGAACTTGGTGCCCTTGTGCAGCCATTTCTCAGGCAGCACCGGCTTGAGGATGTGCTCGCGTACGGCCTCAATCAGGTGTTTCTGCTTGATGTCCGGGTCGTGCTGGGTCGACAGCACCACCGCGTCGATGGCCACGGCCTTGCCGTTCTCGTAGCGCAGGGTGACCTGGCTCTTGGCATCCGGGCGCAGCCACGGCAGCGGCGAGTTCTTCTTCTTGCGGATCTTCGCCTGCTGCTCGACCAGGCGGTGCGACAGGTGGATCGCCGCCGGCATGAAGCTGCTGGTCTCGTTGGTGGCGTAGCCGAACATCAGGCCCTGGTCGCCGGCGCCCTGTTCCTCCGGCTTCTTGCGGTCCACGCCCTGGTTGATGTCCGGCGACTGCTTGCCGATCAGGTTCAGCACGCCGCAGGTGGCGCCGTCGAAGCCGACTTCGGAGGAGTCGTAGCCGATGTCGACGATGACCTTGCGGGTCAGTGCCTCCAGGTCGATCCAGGCGCTGGTGGTGATCTCGCCGGCGACGATCGCCACGCCGGTCTTCACCATGGTTTCGCACGCCACGCGGGCACGCGGGTCCTGCGCGAGGATCGCGTCGAGGACGGCATCGGAGATCTGGTCGGCGACCTTGTCCGGGTGGCCTTCGGAGACCGACTCGGAGGTGAAGAGATGGCTGCTCATCGCGGGCTATATCCTTCCTTTCGGATAAAGAGATAAAAAGAAAACGGGGATGATACAACGCCGGTCGAGGGTTTGCAGCGGCGGCCGGATGGGGTGGCCTGCCTCCCGTTCAGCCGTCTGGACGGCTGTGCCGGCATCCCGGATCAGGCCAGCTCGCAGCGGTTGCGGCCGCCGCGCTTGGCCCGGTACAGGGCGCTGTCGGCGCGCTCGAAGGCGCTCTCCGGGGAGTCGTCGGCGCGCAGCACGGTGACGCCGCACGACAGCGTGATGCGGACCGGGCGCTGCTGGCCGTGGAAACCCAGGCTCTCGATCCGCCGACGCAGCGATTCGGCGGCGCGCAGGGCGGCCTCGGCACCCACGCCGGCGAGAACCACCACGAACTCCTCGCCACCGTAGCGCGCGAGCAGGTCGTCCGAGCGCAGGCCGGCGCGCAGCTGTTCGGCGACGATGCGCAGGGCGCGGTCGCCGGCGGCATGGCCGAAGTTGTCGTTGATCTGCTTGAAACGGTCGATGTCCAGCACCAGCAGGCTGCTCTGGGCGCCGGAGCGCGCCGCGCGCAGGCACGCATCGGCAATGTGCTGCTCGAACACCAGGCGATTGGCGACGCCGGTCAGCGGATCGGTCGAGGCCAGCGCGCGCTCCTGGCGCAGGCTCGTCTCCATCGCCTGGGCCGAGCGTTCCAGTTCGCGGATGCGCTGGCTCATCTGCTCGGTGCGCGCCTGCCACTCGCGCTCGCGGGCGTCCTCGCGCTGGCGGAAGTTCTTCAGGTGGCCACTGATCGCACCGAGGCGCTGCTGCACCTGGGTCTGCAGCGCCCCCAGCTCGCACGCGCTGGCCACTTCCGATTCCAGCTCGCGGATCTCGCCCAGCACCTCCTGGTCAAGCTGCTCCCGCGCGCTGGCGCCGTCGCGATGGGACATGTCCTCGCGCGCCAGGTAGACGGCCAGTTCTTCCAGTTGCTCGGTGACGTGCTTGAGCAGCCGCTCGGCGGCATCGCGCGCTTCGGTCAGCCGTTCGCACTGGCGGTTGACCAGGGTGGCGATGGCCTCCGCCTGGACCGCCAGCGTGCCCGGGTCGGTGCTGTCGGAGATGGTCTGGCGCAGGGCCTCGAGACGGTCCAGTGCCTCGTCCCCAAGCTTCAGGCGGTCCACCAGTGCGAGCAGCATCTGGCCGACCGAGAGCGATTCGGTGAACGGCAGCGGATCCGGGGCGCGCCCGCCGGCGGCCTCGGGTTCGTCCAGCGCCTTGATCGCCTCGCCGAGCTCGGTGAGCAGGGGTTCGAGTTCCGCCTCGCCGACCGGCTCGCGGACCTGGCGGCGAATCGTCGCGAGCGCGGCGTCCAGGGCCGGGCCCCGCCCGTCGGCAGCGTAGGTCAGCCGGGTGACCAGGCGACGCAGCAGCGCGTCGAGCAGCGACCACTGCGCGCGGCTGCGCTCGAGCTGTGCAAGAGCATCACTGGCAGCAGCTGCGGTGGGGATGGCTTCCATGGGGGCCTGGTGGACGGCGGGTGGCTTATCGTACGCGCGCGGTCCATGTTGTGCACCGCCTTTGTGCGGCGGGGGCGATGGTCCGGATGCAGCGAATTGCGCAGCCTACGGGTGGCTTGGAGATCAGGCGGCGGCTTCGTGGATCGGCTCGCCGGCAGCCAGGGCGGCGAAATAGGTACGGGTCAGTGCGATCTGTTCGCGTGCGCTGTCGGCGCGGTTCACCACCTGGCGGAAGGCGGCGTTCTCCGGGCGGTCCTTGGCGTACCAGCCCAGATGCTTGCGCGCGATGCGCACCCCGGCCAGCTCGCCGTAGAACGCATGAAGGTGCTCGAGGTGGCCGAGCAGGATGGCGGCGACCTCGTCCGGAGTCGGTTCGGGCAGCGTCTCGCCGGTAGCCAGGTAGTGCGCGATCTCGCGGAAGATCCATGGCCGGCCCTGCGCGCCGCGGCCGATCATCACCGCGTCGGCGCCGGTGACATCGAGCACGTGGCGGGCACGTTCCGGCGTGGTGATGTCGCCGTTGGCAAGTACCGGGATGCGCACGCTGGCCTTCACCGCGGCGATCGTCTGGTACTCCGCCTCGCCCTCGTACTTGTCGGCCCGGGTGCGGCCGTGCACCGACAGCGCGGCGATGCCGGCATCCTCGGCGATGCGGGCGATGTTCAGGGCGTTCCGGTTCTCGCGGTCCCAGCCGGTGCGGATCTTCAGCGTGACCGGCACCCCGGCCGCCTCGACCACCGCCCGGCAGATGCGCGCGACCAGCGGCTCGTCCTGCAGCAGGGCGGAGCCGGACCACACGTTGCACACCTTCTTCGCCGGGCAGCCCATGTTGATGTCGATGATCTGGGCGCCGTTGGCCACGTTGAAGCGCGCCGCCTCGGCCAGCATCGCCGGGTCGTAGCCGGCGATCTGCACGCTGACCGGCTCGGGCTCGCCGTCGTGGTCCATTCGCCGCAGCGACTTGCGGGTGTGCCAGAGGCTGGGATCGGCGGTGGTCATCTCCGACACGGCCAGGCCCGCGCCCAGCCGTTTGCACAGCAGGCGGAACGGCTTGTCGGTGACGCCCGCCATAGGGGCGAGCACCACCGGCGGGTCGATGCGGTAGGGGCCGATCTGCATGGCGTTAGTGTAACGTCTGGGCGGAGATGCACCCGCGCCGGGCCGTGGCGGTCGCGGTGGCCGGGAGCTCCAAGGGAGACTCAGGGATACGATGTCCAGACACCTGGCCGCGATGGTGCTGTTGCTGCCGCTGGCAGCACATGCGGGCGGCGTCATGTCGATCAATGCGCTGCGTGCTCGGGCCGTGACCGATCCGCACGGCGTGATCGCCGACGTGCGTCAGCGTCTCGATCATGGCGGGCCGAACCTGGCGCAGGCGGACGAGCGCGCCCTGCTTTGGGGCATGGGCACGGCGGCGATCAACGCCGACGACGAAGCCGCACTGACCGAATCCACGCTGCGGCTGGACAGCCTCGGCCACGCCGGGGGAGACGCGGTCGCGCTGGCGGCGTCGGGGTTCCTGCGCGCCCGCCATGACGTGGCCAACGGCATCGGCGATGGGCTGGGCGAGGCGCTGCGCGCTGCCGCGCGGGTGCAGGGCAGCGGTGATGCGCAGCTTGTCGCCTGGGCGCGGTTCCAGCTGTGCGATGCCTACGCGCTGGCCGAGAGCGCCGCCAAGGCGCTGCCGCTGTGTCGTCGGGCCGAGGACAGCTATCGTGCCGTCGGCGATGCCTGGGGTATCGCCGATGCCGAGAACGACGAAGGCATTGCCCTGGCCACCCTCGGACGGACCCGGGAGGCGGCCGCGGCCTACCAGCGCTCGCGCCGCCGCTTCGCCGGACTGGGGGCCACCGAGCTGGCGGTGATGGTTGGTGACAACCTGTCCAAGATGTACCTGAAGTTGGGTCGGCCGCGCGAAGCGCTGGCGCTCTCGCGCACCTCGCTGGCGCACGAGCTGGCCGCGGGCCGGATCAGCGATTCGCTCGATTCCAGCACCGACATCGCGCGCGCCGAGGCGGCGCTGGGGCATCCCCATCAGGCCTACGCCATGATGCAGGCCACCGTGGCTCGCGCTCGTGCCGCCGGGATCGATGGGCAACTGGTCGACCTCCTGCGCAGTGAGAGCGAACTGGCCGAGCGGGCCGGCCGCATGCACGACGCGGTGGCCCAGTTGCGCGAGGCGTTGAAGCGGACGGCCGCCACCAGCACGCCTGCGTTGCGTGCCATCGAGGCCGAGCTGGAGGCGCGTTATGCGGTCCGTGAGAAAGAGCTGCGGATCCACGACCTGGAGCGCGAGAACCGGATCAAGGATCTGGCCCTGAAGGCGGCCCGCGCCGAGGCTCGACAGCGCGAAGAAGCGCGTCGGCGCGACGTGCTGGTGGGCCGGGTCACCGGCGGCGCGCTGGCCGGGCTGCTGCTGGTGGCTGTGCTGCTGTTCCTGCTGCTGCGGGCGCAGCGCAGGCATGCGGCCGAGCTGCGGCTGCAGGCGCTGCGCGATCCGCTCACCGGCATCGACAACCGGCGGGCGTTCCTGCAGCACGCCGACGCCCTGTTGCCGTTGCGCGGGGATGCGCCGGCGCCGGTGCTGATGCTGATCGACGTCGATCACTTCAAGCGCATCAACGACAGCGCTGGCCACCCGCAGGGCGACCGCGTGCTGGTGCAGGTGTCGACATTCCTGTGCGAAGCGGTCGGCACGCACGGCCGCGTGTCGCGCATCGGTGGCGAGGAGTTCGCGGTGCTTTGCCCGACGCTGGGGGCCGAGGCCGGCATGCGGTTGGCCGAGACGCTGCGGGCGGGCGTGGCAGGGCTGCCGCTGTCATCGAAGGTCGGCCCGGAGCGCGTGACGGTGAGCATCGGGGTGGCGGTGTTCGATGCCCTTCGGCACCTCGATCTGGACGGCTGGATGCGCGCGGCGGATGCCGCACTGTATGCCGCCAAGTCATCCGGTCGCGACCAGGCGGTGGCCGCTGCAAGGATAGACTAGCCCCGCCGTCGATCAGTGCGCGATGGCGCCGCCGAGGTCGCGCCCCGGCACGTGCTTGTGGCGGAACAGAATCAGGAAGGCGATCGCGACCACCACCGAATACGCGGCGAAACTGAGCCAGATGCCGCGCCAGTCCTTGGCGCCGTCCGGTGCGGTGAAGAAGGCCTCGATCACCACGCCGCTGATCGAGCTGCCGAGGATGGCACCGATGCCGTTGGTCATCATCATGAACAGGCCCTGCGCGCTGGCGCGGATCGCCGGGTCGCTCTGGCCCTCGACGAACAGGGAACCCGAGATGTTGAAGAAGTCGAAGGCCATGCCGTAGACGATGCACGACAGCACGATCATCCACAGCCCCGGACCCGGGTTGCCGTAGGCGAACAGGCCGAAGCGCAGCGCCCAGGCCGCCATCGAGATGAACATCACTGTCTTGATGCCGAAGCGCTTGAGGAAGAACGGAATGGCCAGGATGAACAGCGTTTCGGAGACCTGCGAGATCGACATGATGATCGCCGGGTACTTCACCGCGATCAGGTGCTGGTACGCGGGCACCGTCGCGAAGTCGTGCAGGAAGGTGTCGCCGTAGGCGTTGGTCAGCTGCAGCGAGGCGCCCAGCAGCATGGCGAAGATGAAGAAGATCGCCATCTTGGCGTTCTTGAACAGCTTGAACGAGGTCAGGCCCAGCGTGTCCAGCAGCGAGCGGCTGGAGGCGATGCGCTCGAGCTTGGGCGGGCAGGGCGGCAGGGCGAATGCGTAAAGCCCCAGCACCAGCGCCGCGCCGGCGGCGACGTAGAACTGGCCAGGGGTGGTTTCAAGGTGCAGCAGGCTCACCGTCCACAGCGCGGCGATGAAACCCACCGTGCCCCACACGCGGATCGGCGGAAACGCGGTCACCACGTCCAGCCCGTCGCGCTTGAGCGCGTTGTAGGCCACCGCATACGACAGCGCGATGGTGGGCATGTAGCAGCACATGTTCACCAGCATCACCCAGAACAGCACGCCGGGCTGGTCGATCATCGGCACGATGCACAGCACGATGGCGCCGAGGATGTGCAGCAGGCCGTAGAGCTTCTCGGCGTTGATCCACTTGTCCGCCACCACACCCATCAGCGAGGGCATGAACACCGAGGCGATGCCCATGGTCGAGAAGATCGCGCCGAACTGCGCGCCGCCCCAGTGCTTGTTCTGGAACCAGTACGCGCCGATGGTGATCAGCCAGGATCCCCAGACGAAGAACTGCAGGAAATTCATCACCACCAGGCGGAACTTGATACTCATCGGTCGGCTTCGTGCGGCAAGTGGGTGGGGCGTTTCTGCACGCGGCGGCGATCGCGGCCAGGGCCACGGTTTCGACCGGAAGCGACAGGAGGCATTCCCCGGATCGGTCCCGCCGGGGCGGGATGCAGTGCGCCGCAGCGTAGAGGAGCCGGCCGGCGAGGAGCAAGCCGCGCCGCGGTGGGCATGGGCCCCCTACACTGGCTGCCCTAGCTTTCGCCGGATCGGTTTCCATGGGCAGCCTCCTCACCATCGCCGTGGTCCACCTGCTCGCGCTTGCGAGCCCGGGGCCGGATTTCCTGTTCGTCTCGCAGACCGCGGCGGCCCGTTCGCGCGCGCAGGCGATGGCCGGCGTGTGCGGCATCGCGCTGGGGGTGGCGGTGTGGGCCGCGCTGGCCCTGCTCGGGCTGCATCTGGTGATGGCGCGCCTGGGCTGGCTGCAGAAGGCGATCGCCACGGCAGGGGCGGCCTACCTGATCTGGCTGGGCGTGCAACTGCTGCGCAGCACCTGGCGAGGTTCCGGCCGCGCCGCGCCCGCACGCGTCGCGCCCGATGCCTGGCACAGCCTGCGCTCCGGGCTGCTGACCAATCTCTCCAACCCCAAGGCGCTGGTCTACTTCGGCAGTGTGTTCTCGGTGCTGGTGGGGCCGGCCGCAAGCGCGGGCACGCGCTGGCTCATCGGTGGACTGGTGGTGGGCGAGACGCTGGCGTGGTTCGCCCTGGTGGCGGCGTGCTTCGGCCTGCCGGCGGTCCGTCGCGGCTACCTGCGGATGGCCCGCGCGATCGATGCGCTGGCGGGTGCGGTGTTCGTGCTGTTCGGCCTGCGCTTGCTGCTGGGCGAGCGCCCGGTCTGAAGTCACCGTGGCTCAGTCGGCCTCGAACGCGCCGCGCAGCCAGCGCATCCGGGCTTCCTCGCCGGTGCCGTCGTAGCTGACCACGTCGAAGCGACAGGTCCGCCGGGCATGCTGCGGATGGGCGGCGAGCCACAGCGAGGCGGTACGGATGAGGCGCCCGCGCTTGCTGGCGGTGATCGACGCCGCGGCACCGCCGTGGCCGTTGCGCGCACGCTGGCGCACTTCGACGAAGACGATCTGCTCGCCATCGCGCATCACCAGGTCCAGTTCGCCATGCCGGGTGGTGTAGTTGCACGACAGCAGGACCAGTCCTGCGCGTTCCAGGTCGCGCCGGGCGAGCGCCTCGAAGGCGGCGCCGGCCTGGCGCATCAGGGCTGGCCGGCGCTGCTGGCCGGTGCCGGCAGTCCGCTGCCCGGAGCTTGTTCCGGTGGAGCAACCGACGGGGCATCCAGTTGCAGGCTGCCGGTCAGCGGGCGCGCCACGCCATCGGTGAACTTCGCCCACACCAGTACGCGCCGCACGTGGCCGAAGGGATCGGCGGCGAGCTGGCCGGTGGCGCCGGGCAGGTAGCTGCCCGGGTGGTCGCGCAACCAGCCGAGGTACGGCACCAGGTTCCATGCGTCCATACCGAAGGCGAACAGTCGCGCCGCACTGCCGCTGGCGGCCGGGAGCAGGGCGGCGATGCCGGCGTGCGGCGGCAGTCCGGGCTGGGCATCGAACAGCCAGGGGGCGTCGCAGAACTCCACGCCTTCCAGGTCGCGGTCATCGCCGGCATCGTCGGTGCCGCCGTAGATGTGGGAGGTGCCGAAGACCGGCAACGTGATGTGCGCCACGCGCAGCTGCGGCAACAGCAGGCGTGCCTGCTCGGGACGCATGCTGATGAAGATCGCCGCGTCGGGCTGGGCGGCCGGAATGTTCATGCCGGCGATGGTCTGGGTGAAGTTGATGGCGCCGACGGCAAGCGACGCCTGCGTCACCACCTGTCCGCCGCGCGCGACCAGCTCGGCCTTGAACGCCGCGGCGGCACGCTGCGCGAAATCCTGGGCAGACACGATCACGTAGGCCGAGTGCAGCCCGCGCTCGATCAGGTGGTCGGCGGCCTGGGCCCCCTCGGTCTCGGGCAGCAGGCCGAACTCGGTGACGTTGGCCGAGGGAGGCGTGTTGTCGTCGGCATGGTTCAGGGCGAGCACCGGTACCGGCAGGATGGCCTGGGTGGCGACGGCGGTGACCGCCGCGCGGGTGAGGGGACCGACCACCAGTTCGGCGCCGTCGCTCACGGCCTGCTGGTAGGCCTTCACTGCTCCGGCGGCGGTGCCGTCGCTGCCGTAGACGCGCACTTCCGCACGCGGCGCATGGCTCCGGCTGGCGTCGGCATAGGCGGCGAAGAAGCCCTCGCGGACAGAGGTGGATGCGCTGGCGAACTCCGGCGAATCGGGCAACAGCAGGGCGATCCGCGCGGGCATCTGGTAGCCCTCGCGGACGTTGGCGTCGGCGCCGGGCATCATCGTGCCCACCGGCTGGTCCAGCGATGGCTGCGGCGTGGCGACGGTGATGCCGCGCTGCGAGAGGGATTCGTTGATCCACGGCAGCATGCGGTCCGACGGGGTCATGGCGCGGGCACGCTGCTGCAGTTCGGCCACGCTGAGCTTGCCGAGCTGCGCCAGCACCTCGCGCTGGTTCTGTGCCCGGTCCAGTCCACTGAGCGAGTCGTCCATCTGCGCACGGGTACGCGCTGCGGTCCAGTGGTCGCCGATGGCATCCAGTGCGCGGGCGCGCATTTCCAGCAGCCGCAACTGCAGATCCTGCGGTACCCGCAGGCTCGGTTGCGTGGTGAGGCTGAGTGCGGTGCGCGGATCGTTGTGGTGCAGGGCGATCTCGGCGCGCAGCAGATCCAGCCGCACCGGCTCGTCGCCGCTGAGGCGATCGCGGCGGATGTTGGCGAGCACGGCGGCGGTCTTGTCCAGGTCGCCTTCCTGCCGGTACGCCTCCGCCGCGCTGAGGCGGTAGGCGTCGGCATGGGCGGGACTGTTGCCGGCCAGGGTCAGGTATGCCTGTGCGGCCTGGTCGAAATTGCCCTGCTGGCGCAGTGTGTCGGCCTGATGCAAGGCGGCGATCTCGGCGGGCGAGCGCTGGGTGGCCGTCGGTACGCAGGCGGTGAGCGCAAGGCTGATCAGCAGGCCGAGGCCGGCGGCGCGAGTCAGGCGCATGGAGAATCCCTTGGGTCGTGATCGGAAAGGTAGGACTGCGCGATGATAGACGATCAATCCGTCGCGCCGCGGCGGACGAGGATCCCAGTCGATGCCATCCAGCCAATCCGGTTCCCTGTGGGTGGTCGCCACGCCGATCGGCCACCGCGACGATATTTCCGCACGCGCCATCCAGACCTTGCGCGAAGTTGCGGTGATCGCCGCCGAAGACACCCGGCACAGCCGCCCATTGCTGCAGCATCACGGCATCGGTACGCCACTGGTGGCTTTGCACGAACACAACGAGCGCGAGGTGGTGGACGGCCTGGTTCGCCGTATGACCGAGGGCGAGTCGGTGGCGCTGATCTCCGATGCCGGCACGCCGTTGATCTCCGATCCGGGATTCCGGCTGGTGCGCGCCGCCCGCGCCGCTGGCGTGCGCTGTATCCCGGTGCCGGGTGCCTGCGCGGCGATCGCGGCCCTGTCGGTGGCCGGGTTGCCCAGCGACCGTTTCGTGTTCGAGGGCTTCCTGCCACCGAAGGCTGCAGCGCGGCGCGCCCGCCTGCAGGAGCTGGCTGGGGAAGGGCGCACGCTGATCTTCTACGAGTCCTCGCACCGCGTGGCGGAGAGCCTGGCGGACATGCGCGACGCTTTCGGCGCGCAGCGCGAGGCGGTGCTGGCCCGCGAGCTGACCAAGTTGTTCGAGACCGTGCTGGGCGAGCCGCTGGGCGAGCTGGCCGCGCGGGTCGCCGCCGACCCTGACCAGCAGCGCGGCGAATGCGTGGTGCTGGTGGCCGGGCGCGGCGAGGAAGCTGACGCCCGGCTGGCCGAGGGCGAGCGGGTGTTCGCGATCCTGCGCGGGGAGTTGCCGCCGGCGAAGGCAGCCAAGCTGGCCGCGGCGATCAGCGGCGCCCCGCGCAAGCTTCTCTACGAAGCGTAGGAGCGCACTCTGTGCGCGAATGCTCTTGCTCTGCGAAGAGATCAGGGCGAAAAGCATCGCGCACAGGGTGCGCTCCTACTAGAATCGTCGGTGGAGTTGGCCGGGCAGTCGCGTCGCATTTCGGTGCGTCGAGGAAAGTCCGGGCTCCACAGGGCAGAGTGCCAGGTAACTCCTGGGCGGCGTGAGCCGACGGCCAGTGCAACAGAGAGCAGACCGCCGATGGCCCGCAAGGGCACAGGTAAGGGTGAAAGGGTGCGGTAAGAGCGCACCGCGTACGGGGCCAACGCCGTACGGCACGGTAAACCCCACTCGGAGCAAGACCAAATAGGGGGACGATAACGCGGCCCGCGTTGTTCCCGGGTAGGTTGCTGGAGCCAGGCGGCGACGCCTGGCCGAGAGGAATGACTGTCGCGTCGCAAGACGTACAGAACCCGGCTTACAGGCCGACTCCACCTTTTTCCACCCCGGGCGGGCGACCGTCCGGGGTTTTTTGTGGTGCGGCCGGTTCTGAATGCCGGTTCATCCCGGGTGGCGTGGGACTGCGCCACTGGCGTGGGACAAAAATTCCATGGTTTCAAGCATCTTGCCGGGCTTCCTCAGGTAAGAGGTGAAATTTGGTCACCTCTTTGCCTTTACTCCTTGATTCACAAAAGAAATTCCCTTGACAGTCTCAGGGGGCGAGACTATCGTGGGTTTCGGTGTGAAATCGTGGGTTTTTGTGGAGCCATTGGGCCGTGTTCCAGGGCGAGACCGCCATCAGCGTTGACGACAAGGGCCGGCTGGCCATCCCGACGACGTATCGGGAGCTGGTCGCGGGCGCCTGTGCCAATCGGCTGGTGGTGACCTACAACCCGTTCGAGCACGGCTGTCTCTGGCTGTTTCCCCATGCGGAGTGGGAGCAGGTGCGCGATCAGGTCAATGCGTTGCCCAGCGTCAAGGCCGCCCATCGCAACCTGCAGATGAAGCTGGTGGGTGCCGCGGCGGTGGTCGAGCCGGACAGCGCCGCGCGGATCCTGCTGCCGGCGAGCCAGCGAAGTACCGCCGGGATCGAGAAGAAGGCGGTGCTGCTGGGCATGGGCAACAAGTTCGAGCTGTGGAGCGAGCAGGCCCATCTGGCAAAGATCCGCCAGACCCTCGGCGAAGACGACATCACCCACGAAATGGCAGATCTGCGCCTCTGAGATTGCAGGCGGCGCAACGACAAAGGCGGGACGGGAGCGGGAGTGCGGTATGGGCGAGAGCCGGATGACAAAATCAGGCTCCGCCCCGCTGCAGCACATTCCGGTGATGCTGGAAGAGGCAGTGGAGGGTCTCGCCGTGAAAGCGGGCGGGCGCTACCTGGATGGCACGTTTGGACGCGGCGGACACGCGCGCGCCGTGCTGTCGCGCCTGGGTCACGACGGCAGGCTGCTGCTGATGGACCGCGATCCGCAAGCCATCGCCGCCGCGCGCGCCGCGTTCGCCGATGATCCGCGGGTGGCGATCCGCCACGACAATTTCTCCGCCCTTGCCGACTGGGACGAGACCGCCGCCGGGCTCGACGGCGTGCTGCTCGACCTCGGCGTGTCCTCGCCGCAGCTGGACGAGGCCGCCCGCGGCCTCAGCTTCATGGCCGACGCTCCGCTGGACATGCGCATGGACCCCACCCGTGGCGAGAGTGCGGCGGAGTTCCTCGCCCGTGCCGACGAGCGCGAGATCGCCGACGTACTGTGGCAATTCGGCGAAGAGCGGCAGGCCCGTCGCATCGCCAGGGCGATCGTTGCCGACCGCGAGGCCTCGCCGTTCACCCGCACTGGCCAGCTGGCGGCGCTGATCGAGCGCATCGTCGGCCGCCGTGAGCCGGGCAAGCACCCGGCCACGCGCAGCTTCCAGGCCTTGCGCATCCATGTGAATGGTGAACTTGAATCCCTGCAGCGCGGGCTGGAGGCGGCCCTCGAGCGCCTGAACGTCGGCGGACGGCTGTCGATCATCAGCTTTCACTCGCTGGAGGATCGTGCGGTGAAACTGTTCATCCGCGACCACTCCGGCCGCGTCCAGGGCAGCCGCCGCGGCCCGCCCGTGGCCGCGACACCTGCCCGCCTGGCGGCGGTCGGCAAGGCGCAGTTCCCCTCCGATGTGGAGCAGGCGGCCAACCCGCGCTCCCGCTCGGCAGTGCTGCGCGTGGCGGAGAAGCTCGCATGAAGGTGTTCGGCGCCATCGCCCTGGTCGGCCTGCTCAGCCTGGTGCTGCTGAGCGCGCTGGGCGTGGTGTGGACGCGTCACGAGAGTCGCGTGCTGTTCGTGCAGTTGACCACGCTGCAGAACCAGCGCGACGCGCTCAACGTGGAATACGGCCGACTCGAGCTCGAGCAGGCCACCTGGGCCGAGCCGCGTCGCATCGACGAAGAGGCGCGCAGCAAGCTCGGCATGGTCACGCCTGCGCCGCAGGACATCCAGCTGGTGGGCCGATGAGCCGCCCGCGCAAGGTCGTGCCCGCGAACTCCGGCAGCAGCCGTCGCCGTGCCGTGGCGCCGAGCGCGCGCCGTCGCCTGACCCTGGTCGTCGGCCTGCTCGGCCTGGCCTCGGCGGGCCTGGTTGCGCGCGCGTTCGATATCCAGGTGATCCGCAAGGACTTCTATCAGGAGCAGGGCGACGCCCGCTTCCTGCGCGAAGTGCCGATCCCGGTCTCGCGCGGCACGATCTTCGACCGCAATGGCGAGCCGCTGGCGGTCTCCACGCCGATGGTCTCGATCACTGCCGTGCCCTCGCAGGTGCTGGAGAGCGACGACCAGCTGCCGGCGCTCGCCGCGGCGCTCGGCACCAGCACCGACCAGCTGCGGACCTACCTCGAGCAACGGTCCAATCGCGAGTTCGCCTATCTGAAGCGGCAGATGAGCCCGGAGGCTGCACAGGCCGTGCTCGACCTGGGCATTCCCGGCATCAACGGCCAGCGCGAGTTCCGTCGCTACTACCCCTCGGGCGAGGTGACCGCGCACGTGCTCGGTTTCACCAACATCGACGACCACGGCCAGGAGGGGCTGGAGCTGGCCTTCGACGACTGGCTGTCCGGCCAGCCCGGCCGGAAGCGGGTGATCCGCGACAACAAGGGTCACATCGTCGAGGACGTGGAGCAGATCCGCGCGCCCAAGCCCGGCCACAACCTCACGCTGAGCATCGACCGCCGCATCCAGTTCCTCGCCTACAGCGAGCTGAAGAACGCGGTGGAGAAGTCGGAGGCGGACTCCGCCTCCATGGTGATCCTCGATGTGAAGACCGGCGAGGTGCTGGCCATGGTCAACATGCCCACCTACAACCCGAACGCGATCGGGTCCAGTACGGCGTCGTCGCGGCGCAACCGCGCCATGACCGACGTGCTCGAGCCCGGCTCGACCATCAAGCCGGTGCTGATGGCCGCCGCGCTTTCCAGTGGCCAGTACACCCCGACCGGCCCGCTGATCGACACCACCGGCGGGCACTGGTATTTCCAGGGCCACGATATCCACGACACCCACAACTGGGGCGTGCTGACGCCTACGGGCGTGATCACCAAGTCGTCCAACGTCGGTGCGGCGCACATCGCGATGTCGCTCGATACCAAGCTGATGTACGACACCTACCGGGCGTTCGGCTTCGGCAACAGCACCGACAGCGGCTTTCCGGGCGAAGCCTCCGGTTACCTGAAGATCGGCCGCGACTGGCGTCCGCTGGAAAAGGCGATCATGGGCTACGGCTACGGCCTGAACGTGACCGTGCTTCAGCTCGCCAACGCCTACGCCACGATCGCCGACGGCGGCGTGATGCACTCGCCCAGCTTCATCAAGGGCAGCGACTCGCCCCCCAGGGCGATCATCTCGCCGCAGATCGCGCACGAGCTGATCCAGATGCTGGAAACGGTGATCCAGCCCGGCGGCACCGGTGCGCCCTACGCCTACGTCGCCAACTACGCCGTGGCGGGCAAGACCGGTACCGCGCACAAGGCCAGCGCCGGAGGCTATTCGAAGAACAGCTATACCTCCGCCTTCGTCGGCATCGTGCCGGCGACCCACCCGCGCCTGGTCGCGGCCGTGGTGGTCGACAACCCCAAGAAGGGCAGCTACTACGGCGGCCTGGTTTCCGGCCCGGTGTTCGCCCGGGTGATGGACGGCGCGCTGCGCCTGCTGGACATCCCGCCGGACAACATCGGCCGCTGGTACGTCGGCCAGCCGCTGCAGGACAAGAACGGATTGATCGGCAGCAAGGCCCCAGAGGCACCCGATATCGAGGAGGCCCCGGTGGACCGGGTAACGCCATGACGATCCAGCGACTCGACCAGTTGCTGCAGGGCCTCGCCGACACCGCCCCATGGGGCGGTCTTGCCGTTTCCGGGCTCACCCTCCATTCGCGCGATGCCCGGCCGGGTGTCGCGTTCGTCGCCCTGCGGGGCACCCGCCAGCACGGCATGGCGTTCGCCGCCGATGCGGTGGCGCGTGGTGCGGTGGCGGTGATCGCCGAGGCTCCGGTGCCGTCCGACCTGCCCGAGCTGGGGGTGCCGGTGGTGTGGGTGAACGGTCTGGCCGCGCGGATCGGCGAGATCGCCGCGCGCTTCCATGGCGAGCCCTCGCGGCATTTGCGCGTGATCGGCGTGACCGGCACCAACGGCAAGACCTCCACCGTGCAACTGTTGGCGCAGGCCCTGCACGCGCTCGGCCATCGGGCGGCGACGATCGGCACGCTCGGCACGGGACTGGTCGGCGAGCTGCGCGAGGGCGAGCGCACCACGCCGGATGCGATCAATGTGCAGGCCACGTTGGCGGCGTTTCGCGACGCCGGGGCCAGCCACGTGGCGATGGAGGTCTCCTCCCACGCACTGGTGCAGGGGCGGGTCAACGGAGTCGCGTTCGAGCTGGCCGCCTTCACCAATCTCACCCGCGACCATCTCGACTACCACGGCACCATGAAAGCCTACGGCGAAGCCAAGGCCCGCCTGTTTGCTTGGCCGGGACTGAGGGCCGCCGTGATCAACGTCGATGACGCGTTCGGTGCGGCGCTGGCCGAGCGCCTGCCGGCCGGGGTGGCAGTCCTGCGCGTGAGCGCCGCCGGCCTGGGCGGTGCGGACGTGGTGGCCGAACAGGTGGTGACGTCTGGCGAAGGCCTTGCCTTCCTGCTGCGCACGCCCTGGGGGTCCCGGCCGGTGCGCAGCCCGCTGCTGGGCCGCTTCAACGTGGCCAACCTGCTGACCGTGGTGGCCTGCCTCGGCGCGCTGGGCGAATCGTTCGAGGACATCGTCGAGGCGGTGCAGGCGCTGGCGCCGGTCAATGGCCGGATGAACCGCCTCGGCGACGGTCTGCGCCAGCCGCTCGTGGTGGTGGACTACGCGCACACGCCGGACGCGCTGGAGCAGGCCCTCACGGCACTGCGTGCGCACTGCGCCGGTCGCCTGCTGTGCGTATTCGGCTGCGGTGGCGAGCGCGATGCCGGCAAGCGTCCGGTGATGGGGGCGATTGCCGAGCGGCTCGCCGATGTGGCGATCGTCACCGACGACAACCCGCGCGGCGAGGATGGCGACGCCATCGTGGCGCAGATCGTGGCCGGCTTTGCCGATCCGGCGAGGGCACGCGTGGAGCGTGACCGCGAGACGGCGATCCGCCTGGCGCTGTCGATGGCCCGTGCCGGCGACGTGCTGCTGGTGGCCGGCAAAGGCCACGAAACCTATCAGGAGGGCGCGCACGGAAAGCGCCCGTTCGACGACATGGAAGTGGCGCGCGTCGCGCTGGAGGCCTGCGCATGATGCAACTGGACACCATCGCCCTGTGGACCCGCGGTCGCCGTTACGGTGACGACGTGGCCGTGCAGGGCGTGGCGATCGACACCCGGAAGCTCCTTGCGGGCGACCTGTTCGTGGCGTTGCCGGGCGAGCGGGTGGACGGACATGATTTTGTCGCCGAAGCGAAGTCGCGCGGCGCCGCGGCGGCGATGGTCACGCGCAAGCTGGACATCGACCTGCCGCAGGTGCTGGTGAACGACGCGGCGGCCGCACTGGGTGACCTGGCCAGCGCCGTGCGTGCGCAGCGCAATGTGCGGGTCATCGGCATCACCGGCTCGAACGGCAAGACCACCGTGAAGACGCTGGTGGCGTCGATTCTCTCGCGCCATGGTCACACGCATGTCAATGCCGGCAACTACAACAACGAACTCGGCCTGCCGCTGACCCTGCTGGCGATGCCCGAGGACACCCAGTACGCCGTGCTGGAGATGGGCGCGGGCAAGCCGGGCGACATCGATTACCTCGCATCGATCGCACGGCCGGACGTGGGCGTGATCACCTGTGTCGCGCCGGCCCACCTGGAGCGGATGGGCAGCATCGAGGGCGTGGCCGAGACCAAGGGCGCGCTGTACCAGTCGCTGCCGGCCGACGGTGTGGCGGTGATCAATGCCGACGATGCGTTCGCCTCATTCTTCATCGGCCTCGCCGGTACGCGCCGGATCCTGCGCTACGCGCTCGACCATTCCGCCGACGTCGGTGCGGAGATCGTCGAGCAGCGCGTGGATGGTTCACGCTTCGTGTTGAGCACGCCGATGGGCGATGCCGACGTTTCGTTGCCGTTGGCCGGTCGTCACAACATCGCCAACGCGCTGGCCGCTGCGGCCGTCGCACTGGCCCTGGACGTCCCGCTGGACATCATCGTGGCCGGCCTGGAGCAGGTGAGCGGCGTGGCCGGACGGCTGAGAGTGGAGGCCATGCCTGCGGGCTGGACGCTGATCGACGACAGCTACAACGCCAACCCCGGGTCGGTCACCGCCGCCATCGACACGTTGGCGCTGGCGGCCGGCGAGCGATTCCTGGTCCTGGGCGATATGGCCGAACTCGGCCCCGGCGCGCGCGCGCTGCATGCCGCCGTCGGCGCGCACGCGCGCGAGCGCGGACTGGATCGACTGTTCGCGGTCGGCGCGTTGAGCGCTGCCGCCGTGGAGGCATTCGGCGAGGGTGCGATGCACTTCGCCAGCAAGGAAGCCCTCGTGGCCGCGCTGCAGCCGCTGCTGCACGCCGGCGTCACCTGCCTGGTCAAGGGCTCGCGCTCGTCGGGCATGGACCAGGTGGCATCGGCCTTGCGCCCCCCCACCGATACCGGAGGCGCGCCTCATGCTGCTTGATCTGGCCGACTGGATGGCGCGTCATTTCGCGACGCTGCACCTGTTCCAGTACATCACCTTCCGAACCATCATGGCGGCGCTGACCGCGCTGGCGCTGTCGCTGCTGTTCGGCCCGGCGGTGATCCGCAAACTGGCGATGCTCAAGGCCGGGCAGGTGGTGCGCAGCGACGGGCCACAGACCCACCTGACCAAGGCCGGCACGCCGACCATGGGTGGGGTGATGATCCTGCTTTCGGTGGCCGTCTCCACGCTGCTGTGGGCCGACCTGCACAACCGCTACGTGTGGGTGGTGCTGGCGGTGACGCTGGGGTTCGGCGCGATCGGCTTCTACGACGACTACCGCAAGATCGTCCTGCGCGACAGCCGCGGACTGGCCTCGCGCTGGAAGTATTTCTGGCAGTCGGTGTTCGGCCTGATCGCCGCCTGGTTCCTCTACCACACCGCGCAGATCCCGGCCGAGACCGCCCTGTACGTGCCGCTGTTCAAGCAGGTCGCGGTGCCGCTCGGCGTGCTGTTCGTGGTGCTGGCCTACTTCATGATCGTCGGCTTCTCCAACGCGGTGAATCTCACCGACGGTCTGGACGGCCTGGCAATCATGCCGACGGTGCTGGTCTCCGGCGCGCTCGGCGTGTTCGCGTACCTGGCCGGCAACAAGGTGTTCTCTGAGTACCTGGGCATCCCCTCGATTCCCGGTGCGGGCGAACTGTCGATCTACTGCGGCGCGCTGGCCGGCGCGGGCCTCGGCTTCCTCTGGTTCAACACCTATCCGGCGCAGGTGTTCATGGGCGACGTCGGTGCGCTGGCGATCGGTGCGGCGCTGGCGGCGATCGCAGTGATCGTGCGCCAGGAGATCGTGCTGCTGGTGATGGGCGGCGTGTTCGTGATGGAAACGGTTTCGGTGATGATGCAGGTGGCCAGCTTCAAGCTCACCGGCAAGCGCATCTTCCGCATGGCGCCGATCCATCACCACTTCGAGCTCAAGGGTTGGCCCGAGCCCCGAGTGATCGTGCGCTTCTGGATCATCAGCGTCGTGCTGGTGCTGATCGGCCTTGCCACGCTGAAGGTGCGCTGATGTTCGGACTCGGCAACAGCCAGGCGATCAAGCGCACCGGACCGCGGGGCAGCTACGACCTGTGGCTGATCCTCGGGCTGGTCGGCCTGGCCAGCGTCGGCGTGGTGATGGTCGCTTCCAGCTCGATCGCCGTGGCCGATGCGGACCATCTGGGTGCGTTCTATTACCTGAAGAAGCATCTGGCCTACCTGACGCTGGGGGTGATCCTGGCCGGCGTCGCGATGCGCGTGGAGCTGAAGCTGCTGGAGAAGTACTCCGTGCCGCTGTTGCTGGCCGCCCTGTGCATGTTGCTGGCGGTTTTCGTGCCGCACCTGGGTATGCGTATCAACGGCGCGCGCCGGTGGCTCAACTTCATCGTCACCAGCTTCCAGCCGGTGGAGGCCGTCAAGCTGATCCTCGTGGTGTACGTCGCCAGCTTCCTGGTGCGTCATCGTGAAAGCGTGGAAAACACCTTCTGGGGCCTGCTGCGGCCGATCATCGTCGCTGGCGTCATCGTGCTGCTGCTGCTGGCGCAGCCGGACTTCGGCTCGGCCACCCTGGTGATCGCGGTCACCATCGGCATGGTCTGGCTCGGCGGCGCGCGGCCGGTATTCCTGTTCGGCATGGGCCTGCCGCTGATGCCGCTGCTGGCGATCGCGGCGACCAGCGAAAGCTACCGGATGAAGCGGCTGACCTCGTTCATGAATCCCTGGAAAGATCCGTTCAACGACGGCTTCCAGCTGACCCAGTCGCTGATGGCGATCGGTCGCGGCGAGTGGACCGGGGTCGGGCTTGGATCGAGTGTGCTCAAGCTGTCCTACCTGCCGGAAGCGCACACCGACTTCATCCTCGCGGTGATCGGCGAGGAACTGGGCCTGGCCGGCGTGATCGGGGTGATGGCGCTGTTCGCCCTGGTCATCTCCCGCGGACTGGTGATGGGGCTGCGGGGCGTCGAGGTCGGGCAGCGCTTCGCCGGATACGTCGCCTTCGGCATCTCGCTGATGATCGGCCTGCAGGCGCTGGTGTCGATCGGCGTGAACCTCGGTGCGCTGCCGACCAAGGGGCTCACCCTGCCGCTGATCAGCTCGGGCGGCTCCTCGGTGCTGCTGACCTGCGCCATGGCCGGCGTACTGCTGCGCGCCACCTACGAGATCAACCGGGCGCTCGACGCGCGCCAGATGGCCACGCGCATGCCGGCGCTGGCCGTGGCCGATGCCAATCCGGCCAACGCGCCGCGTGAGCGCGAGGCGGTGGCCGCATGAACGCGACGCAGCGTCCCGTGCTGATCATGGCCGGCGGTACCGGTGGCCACATCTTCCCCGGCCTGGCCGTGGCCGACGCGCTGCGCGCGCAGGGCGTGCCGGTGGCATGGCTGGGTGCAGCCGGCGGCATGGAGACCCAGGTGGTGCCCGCGCACGGGCTGCCGCTGCACGTGGTGCCGGTCGGCGGCCTGCGCGGGAAGGGCTGGAAGACCCGGCTCGGCGCACCGCTGATGCTGGCCCGCGCGTTGCTGGCCTCGCTGCGGGTGCTGCGTCGGCTGCGTCCGCGCAGCGTGCTGTCGATGGGCGGCTACGTGGCCGGACCCGGCGGGATCGCCGCGCGCCTTACCGGCACCCCGCTGCTGGTACACGAGCAGAACTCGGTCGCCGGCTACACCAACCGCAGGCTCGCCGGCTTCGCACGCCGGGTGCTGACCGGCTTCGCCGGCGCCCTGCCGGACGGCACCTGGGTCGGCAATCCGGTGCGCGATGCCATCTCTGCTCTGCCGCCGCCGGCCGCGCGCATGGCCGGCCGCGAGGGCACGCCGCGCCTGCTCGTCCTCGGCGGCAGCCTGGGCGCGCGCGCGCTCAATCTCGCCATGCCGAAGGCGCTGGCCCTGCTGCCTCCCGCGCGCCGCCCCGAGGTGCTGCACCAATGCGGCAAGCGCGGGCTGGACGAGACCCGCCTGGCCTATGCCGAAGCGGGCGTGACCGCCGAGGTGGTGCCGTTCATCGACGACATGGCGGCCCGCTACGGCTGGGCCGATCTCGCCGTCTGCCGTGCTGGCGCCCTGACGCTGGCCGAGCTCACCAGTGCGGGCCTCGGCGCGCTGCTGGTGCCGTTCCCGCATGCGGTGGACGACCACCAGACCCGCAATGCCGAGGCGCTGGTCGCCGCCGGCGCGGCCGAACTGACAAAGGAAAGCGAACTGGACGTACAGACCCTTGCCGGGCGCCTCGATGCCCTGCTGCATGACCGCGCCGCGCTGCTGGCGATGGCCTCGGCGGCGCGCGCGCTGGCCAAGCCCGGCGCGGCTGCGGAAATCGCCCGCGCCTGCCTGGAGGTTGCCGCATGACCCTGCGTCGCCTGCTCCAGCATGAAGATCTCATGACCACCTTCCGCCGGGTCCACTTCATCGGCATCGGTGGCGTCGGCATGAGCGGCATCGCCGAGGTGCTGCACAACCTCGGCTATGCCGTGTCCGGCTCGGACAAGTCGAATTCGGCCACCGCCCAGCGCCTGGCCGGGCTCGGCATCGACGTGCGGATCGGCCACGAGGCCGCCCACGTGGGGGACGCCGACGTGGTGGTGACCTCCAGCGCGATCCGCGCCGACAACCCCGAACTGGTGGCCGCGCGCGAGGCGCGCATCCCGGTGATCCCCCGCGCGGAGATGCTGGGCGAGCTGATGCGTTTCCGCCGCGGCATCGCGATCGCCGGCACCCACGGCAAGACCACCACCACCAGCCTGGCCGCCAGCGTGCTGGCCGAGGCCAACTACGACCCGACCTTCGTGATCGGCGGCCAGCTCAATGCGGCCGGCGCCAATGCGCGGCTAGGCACCGGCCAGTACCTGGTCGCCGAGGCGGATGAATCGGACGGCTCGTTCCTGCTGCTGTCGCCGGTGGTCGCCGCGATCACCAACATCGATGCCGACCACCTGGAGAACTACCACGGCGATTTCGCCGAGGTGAAGAAGGCCTTTGCCACTTTCCTGCACCGGCTGCCGTTCTACGGCCTGGCCGTGCTGTGCCTGGACGATCCGGAAGTGGCCGAGCTGGCCCGGGACACCTCGCGCAGGATCATGACCTACGGTATCGACCGCACCGATGCCGATGTGCGCGCGACGAATGTCTCCCAGCGCGGCTTCACGATGTACTTCGACCTGCTCCTGCCCGGTCGCGACGCACTGCCGGTTCAGCTGAACCTGCCGGGGCGCCACAACGTGCTCAACGCGCTGGCCGCCGCCGCGATCGGCTGGCAGCTGGGCGTCGAGGCGGAGGCCATCGGTCGCGCGCTGGCGGGCTTCCAGGGCGTGGGGCGCCGCTTCCACGCGCGTGGCGAGCTGCAGCTGGACCGCGGTACCGCGCTGCTGGTGGACGATTACGGCCATCATCCGCGCGAGCTCGCCGCCGTGTTTGCCGCGGCCCGCGGCGGCTGGCCGGACCGCCGCCTGGTGGTGGCCTTCCAGCCGCACCGTTACAGCCGCACGCGCGACCTGCTCGACGATTTCGCCAACGTGCTGGCGGACGCCGACGTGCTGGTGCTCACCGAGGTCTACCCGGCTGGCGAGGCGCCGATCGCCGGCGCCGATGGCCGTGCGCTGGCCCGCGCCGTGCGTGCGCGCGGCAAGGTCGATCCGGTGCTGGTCGAGCGTCCGCGCGACTTCAAGGAAACCCTGCCGACGCTGCTGCGCGACGGCGACCTGCTGTTGCTGCTGGGCGCCGGCGACATCGGCGCGGCGGCGCTGGAGCTGGCCCAGTCGGGCAGCCTGAGGACGAACAAGTCATGAGCAAGATCACCGACCCGGCCCAGTTCGGACGCGTCGCCGTGGTGATGGGCGGCAGCTCGGCCGAGCGCGAGGTGTCGCTCGACTCGGGCCGCAACGTGCTGGCTGCGCTGAAGGCGCGCGGCGTGGACGCACACGCCATCGACGGTATCCCGGCGCTGCTGGATGCCCTGCGCGCCGGCCACTTCGCGCGTGTGTTCAACATCCTGCACGGCCAGCACGGCGGTGGCGAGGACGGCGTACTACAGGGCGCGCTGGAGTCGCTCAACGTGCCGTACACCGGCTCGGGCTTGCTCGGCTCGGCGCTGTCGATGGACAAGACGCGCTCCAAGCGGGTGTGGCAGTCGCTGGGCCTGCCGACGCCGAAGTTCGCCGCCCTGCCGCGCGGCGCCGACGTGCACGTGGCGGCGCGGGAGATCGGCTTCCCGCTGATCGTGAAGCCGGCCTGCGAGGGCTCCAGCGTGGGCGTGACGCGCGTGTTCGAGGAGAAGGACCTCGACGCGGCGGTGGAGCTTGCGGCGCGGTATCCCGGCGATCTGCTGATGGAGACCCTGATCGAGGGCGACGAACTGACCGTGGCGGTGCTCGGCCGCGAGGTGCTGCCGTCGATCCACATCGTCCCGCAGGGCGCGTTCTATGACTACAACGCCAAATACGTCGCCGAGGACACCCGCTACATCTGCCCCGGCCTGCAGGGTGAGGCGGAGAGCGAGCTGCGCATGCTGGCGCTGGCGGCGTTCGACGCGCTCGGCTGCAGCGGCTGGGGCCGCGTCGACGTGATGCGCGACCGCGCCGGCCGCAACTGGCTGCTGGAGGTGAACACCGCGCCGGGCATGACCTCGCACTCGCTGGTGCCGAAGGCTGCGGCCGCGGCCGGTATCACCTACGAGGAACTGTGCTGGCGCGTGCTGGAGACCAGCCTCGACCGGGATCGCGGCATCCCCGGAGGGCGCGCGTGAAAGGAAGCCTGCGCCTCGTCGCCTGGTGCCTGGCCATCACGCTGGTGGTGCTGCCGGTCGTCGGCGTGCTGCGCGGCTGGTTCGCGGCCGATCGCTGGCCGGTGACGCAGCTCACCGTGCAGGCCGAGTTCAAGCATGTGAAGGCCGAACAGGTGCGCGCGGCGGTACTGCCGCACCTCGGGCGCGGATTCTTCGCGCTGAATCTGGACGCGGTGCAGAAGGCGGTCGCATCGCTGCCCTGGGTGGAGTCGGTCGAGGCAAGCAAGCGCTGGCCGGACACGCTGCTGTTGCGCATCTATGAGCGCCAGCCGTTCGCCCGCTGGAACGACAGGCAGCTGATCAGCCGGCAGGGCAAGGTGTTCAGCGTGCCGGCTGACGAGCTGTCTCCGGACCTGCCCAGCCTGCACGGTCCGGACGACCACCTGGCCGAGGTGGTGAGCTTCTACGCAGATGCGCGCAAGGCCTTCGCCGGCACCCACCTGCAGATCACCGGTGTGACGCTGACCGAGCGCGGCAGCTGGAGCCTGGTCACCGCGGATGGCGCGCAGATCGTGCTGGGTGACCGGGAGCAGGCCGGCAAGCGGCTGCGTCGATTCCTGGACGTGTATCCGAAGGTGATCGCCGGGCACGACACCGGCTTCGCCTACGCGGACCTCCGTTACACCAACGGTTTTGCCGTGCGCTGGCTGCCGCCGGCGGCTCCGGCGTCCAACGACAGGGGCGCGCCCCGCACATGAAGAACTCCTGCCTATGAAGACGCGCAACGACAAGCAGCTGGTCGTCGGACTGGACATCGGCACCTCGAAGGTGGTGGCGATCGTCGGCGAGTACGAGTCCGGTGAGCCGATCGAGGTGATCGGCATCGGTTCGCACGTCTCGCGTGGCCTGAAGCGCGGCTCGGTGGTGGACATCGAATCCACCGTGCACTCGATCCAGCGCGCCGTGGAAGAGGCCGAGCTGATGGCCGGCTGCGACATCCGCTCGGTATTCGCCTCGATCTCCGGCAGCCACCTGGAAACGCGCAATTCGCACGGCACCGCGGCGATCCGCGACCGCGAGGTTACCCCGGGCGATCTCGAGCAGGTGCTCGAGGCGGCCAGCGCGGTGGCGATCCCGGCCGACCGCAAGGTGCTCTACAAGGAGTCGCAGGAATACCGCATCGACGGCCAGGATGGCATCCGCTCGCCGGTGGGCATGAGCGGCGTGCGTCTGGAGGCCTCGGTGCACCTGGTGACCGGCGCGGCCGCCGCGGTGCAGAACATCACCAAGTGCATCCAGCGCTGCGGCCTGTCGGTGGACGAGCTGGTGCCCTCGGCGGTCGCCAGCAGCAAGTCGGTGCTCACCGACGACGAGCGCGAGCTGGGTGTGTGCCTGGTCGATATCGGTGCCGGCACCACCGACATCGCCATCTACACGCAGGGCGCGATCCGCTACACCAAATCGCTGCCGGTCGGCGGCGACCAGGTCACCAACGACATCGCCTACGGCGTGCACACGCCGACCGCGCATGCCGAGGAAATCAAGATCAAGTACGCCTGCGCCCTGGCCCAGCTGGCGCATGCCGACGAGACCATCCAGGTGCCGAGCGTGGGCGACCGCCCCCCGCGCCGGCTGGCCCGACAGTCGCTCGCGCAGAGCGTGCAGGCGCGCTACGAGGAAATCTTCGAGATGGTGCAGGACGAACTGCGCCGCTCGGGCTACGACAGCCTGATCGCCGCGGGCGTCGTGCTGACCGGCGGCGCCGCGAAGATGGAAGGCGCACTCGAGCTGGCCGAGGAGATGTTCCACAAGATGGTGCGCGTCGGCGTGCCGCAGCACGTGGGCGGACTCGGCGAAGTGATCGCCAACCCGCTGCATTCCACCGGTGTCGGGCTGCTGCTGCATGGAGCGCGCAGCGTCGGCGTGCGCCACGGCGGGCCGGTGGGCGGAAGCATGGGCAGCTCGCTGGACAAGCTGCGGGGTTGGTTCAAGAAGAATTTCTGACGGAATCGGCGCGGCCGGATGCCGCGCCCCGGGCGAAGGGAGTCGCCCACCACCGCGGTCCGACAGGAGTCGCCCACCGCGGTTACAACGACAACGAAAGCTCTACGGAGGACGGGAAATGTTTGAACTGATCGATAAATTGACCCCCAACGCGGTCATCAAAGTCATCGGCGTGGGTGGCGGTGGCGGCAACGCCGTGGCCCACATGCTCAATGCGAACATCGAAGGCGTCGAGTTCGTCGTCGCCAACACCGACGCGCAGGCCATGAAGAACTGCGGCTCGCGCACTCACCTGCAGCTCGGCGCCAATGTCACCAAGGGCCTGGGCGCCGGCGCCAACCCGGAGGTCGGCCGCCAGGCCGCGCTGGAAGACCGTGAGCGCATCGAGGAGATGCTCGAGGGTGCCGACATGGTGTTCATCACTGCCGGCATGGGCGGCGGCACCGGCACCGGCGCTGCGCCGGTGGTGGCGCAGCTGGCCAAGGAAAAGGGCATCCTGACCGTGGCGGTGGTGACCAAGCCGTTCCCGTTCGAGGGCCGCCGCCGCATGCAGGTCGCGCTGAAGGGTATCGAGGACCTGTCCCAGCACGTGGACTCGCTGATCACCGTGCCGAACGAGAAGCTGCTGTCGGTGCTCGGCCGCGAAGTGACCCTGCTGAACGCCTTCAAGGCCGCCAACGATGTGTTGCAGGGTGCGGTGCAGGGCATCGCGGACCTGATCACCGCGCCTGGCCTGATCAACGTCGACTTCGCCGACGTGCGCACCGTGATGAGCGAAATGGGCATGGCGATGATGGGCTCCGGTACCGCCCGCGGCGACGACCGCGCCCAGGCCGCAGCCGAGGCGGCGATCAACAACCCGCTGCTGGAGGACGTCAACCTCAATGGTGCCTGCGGCATCCTGGTGAACGTCACCGCCGGTCCGAACCTGACCATGCGCGAGTTCGACGAGATCGGCCGCGTGATCCACGACTTTGCCTCCGAGGACGCCACGGTGGTGATCGGCACCTCGCTCGATCCGGAGATGCAGGACGACGTGCGTGTCACGGTGGTGGCCACGGGCCTCAACCGCGCCTCCGCCCGCCAGCCGGTGCGCCCGGTGCAGACCCAGCAGGTGGAGATGCGGCAGCGTCCGCGTCCCGTGGTGCTTCGCACGGGTACCGGCAACGAGGTGGTGGACTACGCCCAGCCCGATGTCGTGCCGACCAGTCGCCAGGAGACCGCCCCGGCGAAGTCGGCGGACTCGAGTTTCGACTATCTCGACATTCCGGCTTTCCTGCGCCGGCAGGCCGACTAAGATGCACATGGCCGGATCCGGAGGAACCATTCCCCTGTACTCCGGTCTGTGCACCTTTGGCGGCACGGGAACCGGTCGTTGCGACTGCCGGCCGGGTCCACTGTCGATCGAGCCGGATGGCTGATGACTTCAAAAATGTGAAGGCGTCAGCAAGGTCGCGTGTCCGGATGACCCGCGGCAAGCCTCATGGCCGGAATCCCGTCCCCGGCCATGAGGTCTCTTGTTTCATGCAACCTGATGTTTCCAGAGTGCTTTCACGATCGGGGGCAACCCTGCAGACACGCTGGAAGCATGAAGGACGGTTAAAGACTGTACGGTCCGGTTTGCTATTGTCCGAGGTTAAGACTGTGTTAGCATCCCCGTCCATTCTGGCTGCTGCCTTCCACAGGTACCCATAAAAATGATCAAGCAGCGTACGCTCAAGAACATTATTCGCGCGACCGGCGTCGGCCTTCATACCGGCGACAAGGTCTATATGACGCTGCGCCCGGCGGCGCCGAATACCGGCATCGTGTTCCGTCGCACGGATCTCAATCCGCCGGTGGACATCCATGCGCGCCCGGATTGCGTGGGCGATACGCGCCTGTCGACGACCCTGGTCAGCGGCGATGTCCGCGTGTCCACGGTCGAGCATCTGCTGTCGGCGATGGCCGGTCTCGGCATCGACAACGCCTACGTCGACCTGTCAGCACCCGAAGTGCCGATCATGGATGGCAGTGCCGGTCCGTTCGTGTTCCTGCTGCAGTCTGCCGGCATCGAGGAGCAGCCGGTGGCCAAGCGCTTCATCCGCATCAAGAAGCCGGTGAAGGTGCAGGAAGGCGACAAGTGGGCCAGTTTCGAGCCGTTCGAAGGTTTCAAGGTTGGTTTCTCGATCGAGTTCAACCACCCCATCATCAACAGGCGCACCTCACGTGCGGAAATCGACTTCTCGACCACGTCGTTCGTGAAGGAAGTCAGTCGCGCCCGCACCTTCGGTTTCATGCGTGACATCGAGATGCTGCGAGAGCACAACCTGGCGCTTGGTGGCTCGATGGACAACGCGGTGGTGCTCGATGATTACCGCGTGCTCAACGAGGATGGTCTTCGCTACGAAGACGAGTTCGTCAAGCACAAGATCCTCGATGCGATCGGCGACCTGTACCTGCTGGGCCACAGCCTGGTGGGCGCCTACCATGCGCACAAGTCGGGGCACGAGCTCAACAACAAGCTGCTGCGGGCCCTGATCGCCGACGCCAGCGCTTGGGAAGAGGTCAGCTACGAGGACGATCCGGCCACTGCCCCGATCTCCTACGCACATCCTGCGCAGGCCATCTAAGCCGCATAACGCGCACCAAATCCCGAGGGTAAGCAGGACGGCCACGCTGAAGAGCGTGGCCGTTTTGTTTTGTGGGCCGTGTCACGCAACAGTTCACGAGTACCTCACGCTGCGGACACGCGGGATTGGCATGCCTTCATATCCGCGTGTTATAAACCGACCGCCCCCGGCTCCGGCCGGGCAGTTTTTCGATGCCGAGAGTGTCGGATGAGGGGCGTTGGCATGAAGGCCGTCAACGCCCGGCAGGGGCTCAATCAGCAGTTTCGGCGAGGGACGCCAACTCCAGGAACAGCGCCCGCAGTTCGGGGTCTGTGACTGACTCTGCAGCCGCTTTGAGATGGACGGCTGCAGCGGGAGAAAGCGGTTTTGACCGATCCGGTTCCGTTGCGACCGGCGGTTGGGGGGCCACTTTCACGGTGACTGAACTGGCGTGTGCGCCCAAGGCGCGCGCGGTGGCAAGAAGTTGCGTCTGAACAAGGCGCAGACGGGAAGCCCATGCCGGGGAAGACGCCAGGAAGACGAGGCGGTCGCCGCGCTTTTGTGCGAAACGCACCTGGTCGCGGAGTGATGTCGGCAGCGTCTGGCGCAGGGCTCGGTCCAGCGCATCCAGTTCCGCGGCTTTCGAGGCAAGCCGCGCGAACGCGCCGCATTCGGCCAGGGGTTTGAGCCCCGGGGCCGGGCGGCGAGAGATGGGTGGGGCCGCGCGCTGCATGGTGACGACTTCTTCAACGTGGAAACGCATGCAAATCATACTTGTGTCCCGCACCAAGAAGGTGCCCAAGACCCTCGATCTGGCCAGTCGTCGCATGCGCTGGCGGATCGGCGCCCTGGCGGCCATCGCGGTCGGCACATGCATGGCCATGGGTGCAGTCACAGCGCTGGTCGTGGCCAGTCCGCGCGATCAGGCGCTTGCGCAGGTTCGCAAGCTCCAACAGACCATCGATCAGCAGAATCAACAGCTGACGGAGGTGAAGCGCGATGCCCAGCGCAATCTTGACGCGCTGGCGATCAAGCTGGGTCAGTTGCAGGCGCAGTCGACCCGTCTGAACGCGCTCGGTGAGCGCCTCGCCCAGATGGGCAAGCTGGACAACGGCGAATTCGACTTCGATCAGGCTCCGCCGGTAGGTGGCGTGGAGGATTCGAGTGCATCTTCCTACACCCTGCCGCAGTCGCTGGAGTCGAGCATCGACCAGCTTTCATCGCAGTTCGACGCCCAGCAGGCCCAGCTGACCGCCCTGCAGAGCCTGCTGATGGACGCGCGCATCGAATCCAACCTCAAACCTACCGGCATGCCCGTGCAGGGTTACATCTCATCGTATTTCGGCGTTCGTCCCGATCCGTTCACCGGTCACGCCGCGCGCCACACGGGCATCGATATCGCCGTCCCGCTGGGAACGCCGGTACACGCCGTGGCCGAGGGCATGGTCACGTTCGCCGGCATCCGTACCGGCTATGGCAAGGTCATCGAAATCGACCATGGCAATGGCTACATGACCCGTTACGCGCACAACAGCAAGCTGATCGCCCATCCGGGGCAGCGCGTCCGCGTGGGTGACGTGATCTCCGATGCGGGGTCGACCGGGCGATCGACCGGCTCCCACGTGCATTTCGAGGTCTGGTTCAAGGGCCGCGTGGTCAATCCGCTGGCCTACGTCCGCAGCCACCGCTGAAACGGGTTGCGAAGACCGGGGGCGGGGACTTGAAACAGCCCCGTCCCGCCGCCACCCCTCATTGCGGCGACGGACTGGGGTGCCGCGTTTCCTTGCGCCCGATGGTGCGTTTGGGATAGCCGTCGGACCCTAGTATCATCGTGAATTTGCCCCAGCCGGCCGCGCGCTGGCGGGGTTTTCCTGTCTCCAGTCACCGGATGATCGATGTTCAATCGTGCCCTGACGAGCCTTTTTGGCAGCCGTAACGACCGCGTACTGCGCCAGCTCTCCAAGACCGTCGCCCGCATCAATGCGCTGGAGTCCGAATACGCCGCCCTCGGTGACGATGCGCTGCGTGCCAAGACCGACGAGTTCAAGCAGCGACTCGCCGCCGGCGAAACGCTGGACAATCTGCTGCCGGAGGCCTTCGCCACGGTGCGCGAGGCCGGCAAGCGGGTGCTGGGCATGCGTCCCTACGACGTGCAGCTGATCGGCGGCATGGTGCTGCACATGGGCAAGATCGCCGAGATGCGGACCGGCGAGGGCAAGACCCTGGTCGGTACCCTCCCGGTGTACCTCAATGCGCTCGAGGGCAAGGGCGTTCACGTGGTGACGGTGAACGACTACCTGGCCCGCCGCGACTCGGCCCAGATGGGCAAGCTCTACAACTTCCTGGGCCTGTCCGTCGGGGTGGTCTACCCGGGCATGGACCATGCCGACAAACATGCCGCCTACGCCGCGGACATCACCTACGGCACCAACAACGAGTTCGGCTTCGACTACCTGCGCGACAACATGGCGCTCTCGAAGGAGCAGCGCTACCAGCGCGGTCTGAACTACGCCATCGTCGACGAAGTGGACTCGATCCTGATCGACGAGGCGCGCACGCCGTTGATCATCTCTGGCCCGGCGGAGGATTCGCCGGAGCTCTACCTCAAGGTCAACAAGATCGTCCCCCACCTGGTGCGCCAGGCCGAGGAGGAGGGCGCCGGCGATTACTGGGTCGACGAAAAACAGAAGCAGGTGCATCTCTCCGAAGAAGGGATGGCCCATGCCGACGAACTGCTGCGCCAGGCCGGCGTGATCGAATCCGGCAGCGGCCTTTACGACGCCAAGAACCTGGCCGTGGTGCACCACCTCAATGCGGCCCTGCGCGCCAACGCCATCTACCAGCGCGATGTCGACTACATCGTGCGGGACGGCGAGGTGATCATCGTCGACGAGTTCACCGGTCGCACCCTGGCCGGCCGGCGCTGGTCGGACGGCCTGCATCAGGCGGTGGAGGCGAAGGAAGGCGTTCCGATCCAGCGCGAGAACCAGACGCTGGCCACGGTGACGTTCCAGAACCTGTTCCGCATGTACACCAAGCTGGCCGGCATGACCGGCACGGCGGATACCGAGGCATATGAGTTCCAGCAGATCTACGGTCTCGAGGTGGTGGTGATCCCCACCCACAAGCCGATGATCCGCAAGGACAACCCGGACATGGTGTTTCTCGCGCAGACGGCGAAATACCGCGCCGTCACCGAGGACATCAAGGATTGCCACAAGCGCGGCCAGCCCGTGCTGGTGGGTACCACCTCGATCGAGGTGTCGGAGCTGCTGTCCGGCTTGCTCAGCAAGGAAAAGATCCCGCACGAAGTGCTGAACGCCAAGCAGCACGAGCGCGAAGCCCATATCGTCGCGCAGGCGGGCGCGCCACACTCGGTGACGATCGCCACCAACATGGCTGGCCGCGGCACCGACATCGTGCTCGGCGGCAGCCTGGAAGTGGCGCTGGCCGCGCTTCCGGCCGAGGCGACCGAGGCGGACCGTGCGCGCGTGAAGGCGGAATGGCAGCAGCGCCACGATAAGGTGCTGGCAGCCGGCGGCCTGCACATCATCGGCACCGAGCGCCACGAGTCCCGGCGTATCGACAACCAGCTGCGTGGCCGCTCCGGTCGCCAGGGCGATCCGGGTTCGTCGCGTTTCTACCTGTCGCTGGAAGACAACCTGCTGCGCATCTTCGCGGGCGACTGGGTCGGCCGCTGGATGCGCATGTTCGGCATGAAGGAAGACGATGCGCTGGAAGACCGCATGGTCAGCCGGCAGATCGAGAAGGCGCAGCGCAAGGTCGAGCAGCACAACTTCGACATCCGCAAGCACCTGCTCGAGTTCGACGACGTCGCCAACGAGCAGCGCAAGGTGATCTACAAGCAGCGCGACGAGCTGCTCGACGGCGATGACGTGTCGGCCACCATCGCCGATATCCGCGAGGACGTGGTCGAGCAGATGGTGCGCGCCCACGTGCCACCGGAAAGCATCGACGAACAGTGGGACATCGCCGGGCTGGACCGCGAGCTGGAGTCCGAGTTCGGCCTGCACGCGGAGCTCAAGTCGTGGGTCGAGCAGCAGCACGAGCTGGATGCCGATGCCATTCTCGAGCATGTTCGCGCCCTGGTTGAGGGGCTGTTCCAGGCCAAGGAGGCGCAGATCGGTGCCGAGACCATGCGCCAGCTCGAAAAGCACATCATGCTGAGCGTGGTCGACAATGCCTGGAAGGAGCACCTGGCCAGCATGGACTACCTGCGCCAGGGCATCTACCTGCGCGGCTACGCCCAGCAGGATCCCAAGCAGGCGTTCAAGCGCGAGTCCTTCGACCTGTTCTCGGACATGCTCGACCGGATCAAGACCGAGGTGGTGCAGATGCTGGCGCGGATCCGCGTCCGCAGCGAGGAAGAGGTCGCCGCGATGGAGGCCGAGCAGCAGCGCATGGCCGAGCGCCTGCAGCGCCAGATGCTCGCATCGGGTGGCGGTGCCCCGACCGCTCCGGCCAGTGACGCCCTGCCGGCCGTGGCCGCTGCGGATGGCCCGAAGGTTGGGCGCAACGATCCCTGCCCGTGCGGCTCGGGCAAGAAGTACAAGCATTGTCATGGCCAGCTGAGCTGAGTTTTCGGGTAACGGTAGAAAAGAAAGGGAGGCGATCGCCTCCCTTTCTTTTTGTTCAGTCCTCGGCGCCGGGCGGGCGCTTGCGATGCGGTTCGGCGTTCACCGTGAAATAGGCCGGCTCCTCGGAGTCCAGTCGCAGCGCGGTCAACTGGCCGCCCCAGACGCAGCCGGTATCGATGGCGTATACCCCCAGCCCGGCGAAACGGCCGAGCGCCGACCAGTGGCCGCAGACGACGCGCGTATCCCGCCGCCGCATGCCGGGGACCTCGAACCACGGATACATGCCGGGCTTCTGCGTGCCGGGGATGCCCTTGCCCTCGAAGTCGATGCGCCCCTGGATGTCGCAGTAGCGCATGCGGGTGAGGGTGTTGATCGAGGCACGCATCCGTTCGATGCCCTGCAGCCGGCTCGACCAGGCGGCCGGTCGGTTTCCGAACAGGTTCCTCAGCAATCGGGGGTGGCGCGGGCTGGTCAGTTCCCGCTCGATCTCCTGTGCCGACCGCAGGGCCTGTCTGAGTGTCCAGCTCGGCGCCAATCCGGCGTGCACCATCGTCCAGCCCAGCTGCTCGTCATGGTGCAGCAGCTTCTGCGAGCGCAGCCATTCGAAAAGCACCGGGGCGTCGTCGGCGAACAGCACTTCACGCAGTTCGGGGTTGACCCGGGCCTGGGCATCCGGCTTGCGCTGGCCGATGGCGAGCAGGCTGAGATCGTGATTGCCGAGCGTCACCACGGTCCGCTCGCGCAGTCCATGGATGAAACGCAGCGTCTCCAGCGACTGCCCGCCTCGATTCACCAGGTCGCCGCAGAACCACAGGTGGTCCTGCACCGGATCGAAGCGCAGCTTGTCGAGCAGGCGCTGCAGCTCCGGATAACAGCCCTGCACGTCGCCGATTGCGTAGGTCGCCATCAGTGCAGCGTGCGCGGAATCGAGAGGGTGAAGGTGGGAATCGGGGCGTCGAATTCGGTGCCGTCGTCGGCGAGCATCTGGTAGCTGCCGGCCATGGTGCCGACCGCGGTCTCCAGCACCGCGCCGGAGGTGTACTCGTAGTCGTCGCCCGGACGCAGCCAGGGCTGCTCGCCGACCACGCCATCGCCGCGCACCTCGTCGATCTTGCCGTTGGCGTCGGTGATCACCCAGTGGCGGCGAAGCAGCTGGGCGGGGACATCGCCCGCATTGCGCAGGGTGACCGTGTAGGCGAACACGTAGCGGTTGTCGTCAGGCTTCGACTGGTCGGGAACGAAGCGCGTGTGCACGTGAACATCGATCGTGTAGGGGGATTTCGGACTCATGTCGCGATTGTACGGCCTGCGGTGTGCATCCGCTCAGTGGAGCGCCAGAGCCTTCAGTCTTTCGCCGCCTGCGCCGGCAGCGCCTTGGCGAGTCGCACGAAATCGCCCGGGGTCAGCGTTTCCGCGCGCGCGCCGGGGTCAATGCCGGCACCCCGGATCGAGTCGGCGTCAAGCAGCTGCCGGAGCGCATTGGAGAGAGTCTTGCGGCGCTGGGCGAACGCCGCCTTGACCACGGCATGCACGTCGTCGGGGGCGGCGTCATGACGTTCTTCCGGCGCCAGCGGCACCAGCCGAACGACCGACGAGTCGACCTTCGGCGGCGGACGGAACGCGCCGGGCGGCACATCCAACAGCGGCACCACGCGGCAGGCCAGCTGCAGCATCACCGAGAGGCGTCCGTACACCTTGCTGCCGGGGTCGGCGGCCATCCGGTCGACCACCTCCTTCTGCAGCATAAAGTGCATGTCCTGGATGGACTCGGCATGTTCGACGCAGTGGAACAGGATCGGGCTGGAGATGTAGTAAGGCAGGTTGCCGGCGATGCGCAGGCGGCTGGCTCCCAGCTCGCGGGCCAGCGCAGCGAAGTCGACTTTCAGCACATCCGCGTGGACGATTCGCAGATCGCCGATCGGCGCCGCACGTTCGCCCAGCGCGGGAATCAGGTCGGTGTCCAGTTCGATCGCGGTCAGCCGGTGGGCCGCGGCGAGCAGTGGCAGGGTCAGGGCGCCCTCGCCGGGTCCGATCTCGACCAGCGTGTCACCGTCCTTCGGTGCGATCGCGCTGACGATGCGCTCGATGTAGCGCTTCTCGTGCAGGAAGTGCTGGCCGAAGCTTTTCTTGGGACGCGCATTCATGGGTGGACTCGGCACGTCGGGTCAGGCGTTGTTGCGGGCGCGCTGGACCAGGTCCAGCGCCATGCGGGTGGCGGCGATCAGGCTCGATGCATCGGCGCGGCCGCTGCCGGCCAGGTCGAGTGCAGTACCGTGGTCGACCGAGGTGCGGATGAAGGGCAGGCCGAGCGTCAGATTGACGGTGCGGTCGAACGCCTCGCTCTTGAGCACCGGCAGGGCCTGATCGTGGTACATCGCCAGTACCGCATCGTAGCGGGCGCGCATGACAGGCACGAAAGCGGTATCCGCCGGCAGCGGGCCCAGCAGATCCATGCCTTCGTCGCGCAGGCGGTCCAGCGCCGGGATGATGATGTCGATCTCTTCGCGGCCCAGGTGTCCGCTCTCGCCTGCGTGAGGATTCAGTCCGAGCACACCGATACGGGGGCGCTCGATACCGAACTTCGCGCGCAACTCGGCATCGACGATGCGCAGGGTGCGGGTCAGTAGATCGGCCTGGATGGCGGCGGGGACCGCAGCCAGGGGCAGATGTGTCGTGGCCAGCGCCACCCGCAGCTCCGGGCTGGCCAGCATCATCACCACGTCGGCACCGGCCCGCTCGGCGAAGAATTCCGTGTGGCCACTGAAGGCGATGCCGGCCTCGTTGATCGAGGCTTTCTGCAGGGGAGCGGTCACCACGGCATCGTAGCGCCCTGAGAGACAGCCGTCGGCGGCCTCGGCCAGGGTGGCGAGTACGTGCGCAGCGTTGGCGGGATCGGGATGGCCCGGGCGCTCGGTCGCTCCCAGCGGCACGTGGCGGACGCGCAACTGGACGGCCGTGGAGATGGCGGGAGCGGGTGCGTCTTCGTCCAGCAGTTCGAGCTGGATGTCGCAACGTCGTGCGGCTCGCTTCAGCAGCTCGCGATCGGTAATCGCCACCAGTTCGGCATCGAACGGAATCGAAGCGAGGCGAGCCAACAGCTCGGGGCCGACACCCGCCGGCTCGCCAGCAGTCAGGGCCAGCCGGGGACGGGGTCGGATGTCCATGGTGGCGGGATCAGGCGGTGCCGTCGTCCGGCTGGCCGGGAGCGCGCAGCTCCGGCACCAGGATCCGGATGTACGCGCTGGCCTTGAGCTGGCGCAGGAAGTCCTCGTACGCCTGCTCGGCCTTGCGGTTGCCGATCGCCTGACGCGCCTGGTTGCGGGCGATCTCGTCGGTGCGGTCGGCCTGCCGCGTGCCGAGCAGCTCGATGATGTGCCAGCCCGCTTCCGTCTGGAACGGCTTGGAGACCTGGTCCGGCTTGAGTGCGGACAACTGCTCCGCGACCGCAGCCCCCCAGGCGTCCTTGGCGAACCAGCCCATGTCGCCACCGGCATTGGCGGTGGTGTCGTCGGCGGAGTCGGCCTTGGCCAGCTTGGCGAAATCCTCGTGCTTGTTGACGATGCGCTGGTAGAGGTCCTGCGCCTTCTGCTGTGCCTGGGCGGGCGTGATGAGCTCGCTGGGGCTGATCAGGATCTGGCGGGCGTGGTACTCGGTGATCACCTGGCGCTCGGGCTGCCGCTGGCCGACCAGCTTGAGGATCGTGAAGCCGGTGGGGCCGCGCAGCGCCGGGGTGACGTCGCCGGGCTTCATCCCGGCCACAGTATCGGTGAACGCCGGCGGGATCTCGTCCATGCGGCGCCAGCCGAGGTCGCCGCCGTCGAGCGCGTCCTGCGCGTCGGAGTAGCGGATCGCCGCGGCATTGAAATCCATGCCGCCCTTGATCGCGTTGAGAGCCTCGGTGGCCTTGGTCTGGGCAGCCTGGATGTCGGCAGCGGTGGCGCCCGCCGGCACGCTGATCTGGATGTGCGCAAGGTGCACTTCGCCAGCCTTGTAGGTCGGGCTGTTGAGCAGGTTGTTGATCTCGCTGTCGGTGATCTGCACCGAGTCGCGGACCACGCTGTCGTGCAGGCGCTGCACCGTCAGCTGTTCGGCGATCTGGCGCCGGAACCCGGCATAGCTGGCGCCGCTCTGCGCGATGGCGCCGCGCAGCTGGTCCACCGTCATGTGGTTCTGCTGGGCCACGCGGTTGACCGCCTGGTCCACTTCGCCGTCGGAGACACGGATGCCCTGGTCATTGGCCTTGTTGACCTGCAGTCGCATCAGGATGAGGCGTTCGAGCACCTGGCGCTGCAGCACGTTCAGCGGCGGCAACTGACCGGGATTGCTGGCGTACTGCTGCTGGATGGCGCGGACGGCATCGTCCAGCTCGCTCTGCAGGATCACGCCGTCGTCGACCACTGCCACGATGCGGTCCAGCGGCTGTTCGCCGGAGTTCGAGCCGGTCGGGGCGGCTGGTGCCAGGAGCTGGGCATGTGCGGGGGCGACGGACGCGGCGACGACCGCGAACAGGAACAGCGCGAGAGATTGCTTCATCGGAACGGTGCCTTGGATCGCCTGCGGGCGATGCGACAAATTATTGATATCCCAGAATAGCACGCCGGAAAAAGTCCTCGACCTGGCCGTTGAACGCACCCAGTCCCTTGAACTGCAGCTCGAACATCACCGCATTGTTCGAGGGGATTCGTTTCGACGTGCTGCCTATGGGAGCGTACTGGCTCACGTAGTGCCGCCCGACCACACTGAAGATCACGCAGCAGCTCTCGTACTGGACGCCCGCCAGTGCTTCCACCGTGCGGCGATCCTTGACCGAATAGGTCCACCGTCCGAGCAGGCGCCAGCGATCCGAGACGGGATAGACCGCCGACGCGTCGTATTGTTCCAGCAACACGGAGGTGCTGCCCGGCGTGCGGCGGAACCGGTACGAGAAGTTGAGGACGCCGTCGGTCTTGATCCGGCGCTGGATCTGGAAGGTGCCGAGGTCGACCTGGCGCGTGTTCGGGCTCCACTGGTAAGCGGAGCTGGCCCGCCACTGGTCGTTGAGCTGGACGGCGGCCTGGGCGACGTAATCGGAGCCGGTCCAGTCGGTGACCATCTGCCCGGGCAGCTTCACCCGCTGCGGATCGAAATAACGGATCTGCCCCAGGCTGGCGGAAAACCGCTCGACACCGTTGTCGTCGAGCAGCCGGGTGGTCAGGGCGCCGGTGAGGTTGTTCGCGTTCATCTGCCGGTCGGCGCCCGAATACTGATTCGGAGAGAACAGCTGCCAGTAGTCGAAATTCATCAGCCGCGTGTCGAACAGCGGCAGGTTGTCCTGGTTCCGGTAGGGGATGTAGAGGTAGTAGAGCCGGGGCTCCAGGGTCTGCGTGTAGCCGGTTCCGAACAGCGATGTGCTGCGATCGAAGATCAGGCCGGTATCCAGACTTGCGACCGGGAGCGAGCGCGATGGGTCTTGGCTGGTGAATGGCGACTGCTGATTTGTTCCGAGCCGCCCGCCGAAACCATAGTGTTGGAAATTGTCGTCCAACTGGTAGGCGGTGTAGCGATAGGCCAGTCGCGGTCGCACGAACCACGCCGCTCCCTGCCAGTCCGCCTGCAGGTACGGATACAGATCGGCGCGATTGCCGCTGATGTATCCGCTCTTGCGGAAGGCGACAGCCTCGTTGTTCATGCCGAACTCGAGCCAGTTGTTGAGCGGCACGTCGAGATTCAGGGTGCCACGCGGCCAGCGCCGGTACTGGAGAGAGTTGTCGTTCAGATAGGGGTCGGTGTTCTGGTAGGCATCCACGCCCAGCGAGGCGCTCCACCAGTTCCCCGATCCGAGAACGTAGGCGTTGGAGGGGATGAAGTTGGTTGCGTTGGTGTAGAGGTCGTTGCTGAAGTCCCGCAGGTAGTTCTTGTCCGACACCCGATTCACGCTGGTGGTGAATACCCAGCCCGGCCACAGGCGGGTGGTGTCGCCGAACTTGTACAGGTAGCGCTGCTTGCCTTGCGTGATCAGTTTCGAGTCCGTCAGGTTCGGGCCATGATCCTTGGGCACGTACTCGAAATCGAGGTGCCCGGTCGTCCCCGGCAGCAGATATCGGAACTGCCCGGCCAGCATCGCTCCGCGCTTGGTGTAGATGCGTGGTTCCAGCGTCGCGTCGTAGTTCGGCGCCAGGTTGAGGTAGTACGGCACGCTGACCATGACGCCGGAGTGGCTGGAGTTGCCGAAAGTTGGAGCGAGGAAGCCGCTCTTGCGTCGGTTGTCGATCGGGAAGCTCAGATAAGGCAGATAGAAGAACGGCACGTTGGCGAAACGCATCACGGCGTTGTGCGCCACACCGACGCCGGTGTCGCGGTTCAAGGTGAGCCGCGAGGCGCTGAACTCCCACAGCCGGTGACCGACATCGCAGGTCGAGTAGGTCACGTCCCGGTAATTGCTGTGCTCGGCGTCGGTCATGACCGCCTTCTTCGCGACTCCGTTGCCGCGCGACTGCAGCAACTGGTAGGTGACGTTGTCGGCGACCCCACGCTTGGCCGTGTTGTTGCCTTTGATGTGGTCGGCGGACAGCAGCTCGCCGGCTTCCTGGTAGCGCACGTTGCCGCGGGCGTCGTAATCGGTGGTCTGGTCGTTGTAGTCGACGCGGTCGGCACGCAGCAGCTGATCGGCGCGCTGCATGCGGACCTCGCCGGTGAACCGGTAGACCGACTGGTTGGAACTGTCCGCGCGCTCGGCGTGGATATCCGTGTTGGCGGTGTCGCGCCCGGAGCTGTCCAGCGGCAGCGTCGGGTCGTAGAACGACAGCAGCGCGTTGGGGCGGCACATCGCGTAGCTGATCGGGCGGGCCGGACAGAGGAACGAGCCGAGCGGGCAGCTGACCTCTTCCGGAGCGCGCATGTTGCCGGGAATCGGCGTCTGGCCGGTGGCAGCGTCCGCCTCGAGCGGTGCGCCGAGCAGGGCGAGGGCGGCAGCGACCGCCAGCAGGCGGCGCGGAGGCAACGGGCGCGGCGTCATCGTCACGATGGCAGTCTTTAGGCGGAAATGACCCGTTAAGCTAGCAGAAACGTCCCGCAGCCGGCAGGCTCGAAGGCGTCGAAAGGGTCTGCGGATTCAGTCGCAGGCCGCCTTTGCCGAGCTCAGTAGAGCAGCGCCTCGACGTGCGCGGCGGCGCTCGCGGCCAACGCACGCAGGTCGTATCCGCCTTCGAGGCTGGACACCAGCCGGCCGCCGGCATGCGCACGGGCCAGTTCGACCAGCTGGTGGGTGATCCACGCGTAGTCCTCGGTGCCCAGTCGCAGGTCCGCGAGCGGGTCGTCACGGTGCGCGTCGAAGCCGGCCGAGACCAGTACCAGCTGCGGCTTGAAGGCGTGCATGCGTGGCAGCAGGTCGTGATGCCAGGTCTCGCGAAACTCCATCGAGCCGGCGCCAGCCGGTAGCGGCGCGTTGAGGATGTTGCCGACGCCGTGTTCGTGCGCGAAGCCGGTCTCCGGATACAGCGGCGACTGGTGGCTGGAGACGAACATCACCCGCGGTTCGCGCTCGAAGATGTCCTGCGTGCCGTTGCCGTGGTGCACGTCGAAGTCGGCGATCAGGACGCGCTGCAGGCCATGGGCAACGACGGCATGCGCGGCCGCCACGGCGATCGAATTGAACAGGCAGAAACCCATCGCCTCGCCGGACGTCGCGTGGTGGCCCGGCGGGCGCACGGCGCAGAACGCACGCGGCACCTGGCCGGAAAGCACTGCGTCCACTGCGGCACAGGTGGCGCCGGCGGCGCGCAGGGCAGCCTCATCGGAGCCGGGCGACATCCAGGTGTCCGGGTCGAGCTGGACCCGCCCTTCTTGCGGTGCGCTGCCCAACACGCGGTCGACGTGCGCGGCGTCGTGAACGCGCAACAGCTGCTCGCGGCTGGCGCGGGGCGCCTCCACGCGGTCTACCGTCGCGAAGCGGTCGGCGTCCAGCGCCTGCAGTACGGCCTTGAGGCGTAGCGGCGACTCGGCATGCCCCGGGCAGGGGTCGTGTCGCAGACAGCTCTCATGGGTATACAGGCGCAGCATGCGCGCTCAATCGTGCGAGGACGCGGAGGGTTTGCGGCGGCGCTCGTGCTGCCACAGCACCTCGCCGTGGCCACTGGCGCGGGCCAGCACCCGGCACAGCACGAAAAGCAGGTCGGAGAGCCGGTTGAGATAGCGCGACGCCTGCGGGCGGATGCTTTCCTCACGGCCCAGCGCCACCACTTCGCGCTCGGCACGGCGGCAGACGGTGCGGGCCAGGTGGCAGCACGAGGCCGCCATGCCGCCGCCGGGCAGGATGAAATCCTTCAGCGGCGGCAGCGGGTCGTTGAAACGGTCCAGCACCTGCTCCAGGCGGGTGATGTCCTGGTCGTCGATCATCGCCATGCCCGGGATGCACAGTTCGCCGCCGAGGTCGAACAGCTCGTGCTGCGTCTGGGTCAGCGCCTCGGCGATGTCCTCGGGTACGCCGTCACAGGCGAGCACCATGCCGATCGTGCTGTTGAGCTCGTCGACGGTGCCGTAGGCGGCGACGCGCAGCGAGTCCTTCGGGACGCGCGAACCATCGCCGAGCCCGGTGCTGCCGTCGTCGCCGGTGCGGGTGTAGATCTTCGAGAGGCGGTTGCCCATCGCGGCGTCAGCCGGCCAGCTTGGTCCGCGAGCTGTCGGCGGTGCGCGCCAGCAGGCTCACCAGCACGTGGAACACCGCGCCGATCGCCACGTACATCGCCGTGGTGGTGAGGAACGGCAGGTACCAGTCGCCCAGGTTGGCGAACCAGCCATTGAGGCTGCGTGCGGCGACGGTGACCGGCGACAGCCAGTAGAAGCTGCCGTTGGACAGCAGGTAGCACACGCCCTCGCTGACCAGCAGCGCCAGCGCGGTCAGGCCCAGGGTGGAGACGCGCAGGCCGGCCTGGTGGCGGGCCAGCCAGCTGCCGCCCAGCCACAGCGCGAAGTAGGACGGCACCAGGAACCAGTAGCCGGCCGAGACGCAGTAATGGCTCCAGAAGCTCAGGCCCTGGCTGGTGATGGCGAAGAAGTCGACCAGCACGGCCAGCGCCATCAGCAGCGGGAACGCCCAGCGTGCGGAACCGCGCAGCCAGAAGCCGGCGAGGAAGAACACGCCCCAGGACGCATCCGGGATCGCGTCGAAATGGTGCAGGCGCGTGGCGGCCATCACCAGGGCAAGAAGACTGAAGATGCCGAGGCGCTGGGTCTGCGTCATGGCCATGTAAGGGCTCCTGGGAATGCGGCGAAAATCGACCCCCTAGTCTAGTCGGCCGTCCGTCGCTTGGCGACCCGGACCGCCGCGACGCGCCGCCGCTGCGGGAACCGCGGGCCGGGCGCGTATCATCTGGCGGATGAACCTGAACGACCCGGCCGCTCCGCGCGGCGTCCTCATCGTCGGCGGCGGCCTGGTCGGCGCCAGTCTGGCGATCGCGCTCGATGCCGCCGGCGTGCCGGCCACCCTGCTCGATGCCGCGCCGCCGCGCCGTGTCGCCCCGGCCAGCTACGACGAACGCAACCTGGCGCTGGCCCGCGCCACCGTCAACGGCTTGCGCGCCCTGGGCGTGTGGCCGCATGCCGAGGGGCGCGCCACGCCGATCGCCCGCATCCAGGTCAGTCGTGCCGGCGAGTTCGGCACCGCCCGGCTGGACGCCGCCCGCCACGGCGTGGACGCGCTGGGCTGGACTCTGCCGGCCCGCGAGCTGGGCGAGGCGCTGGAGCGCCGGCTGGACAGCTGCCGTCAGCTGGTCCGCATGGCGCCGGCCACGCTCGAGGCGCTGGAGACGGTCGACGGCGGCTGGCGGGCCATCGTGCGCACGGCCGAAGGGGCGCAGACGCTGGATGCCGCCCTGGTGGTCGGCGCCGACGGCACCGAGTCCTTCGTGCGCGAGCGGCTGGGTATTGCCGCCGAGCGCCACGACTACGGCCAGAGCCTGTTCGTCTGCACCATCACGCCGGAGCGCGACCCGGCCGGTCGTGCCTTCGAGCGCTTCGGCGACGACGGCCCGATCGCCCTGCTGCCGCTGGCCGAACGCCGCGCCGGCCTGGTGCTGACCGTGCCGGCCGAGCAGGCGGACGCGATTGCCGCGCTGGACGATGCGGCCTATGCGGAGCTCGCCCAGCAGCGCTTCGGCGGCAAGCTGGGGCGACTGTCCCGGCCCGGCCGGCGCCAGCCCTGGGCGATCCGCCGCGTGGCGGCGACGCGGTTGACCGGCCCGCGCGCGGTGCTGGTCGGCAACGCGGCGCAGACGGTGCATCCGATCGGCGCGCAGGGTTTCAACCTGGGCCTGCGCGACGCGCTGACCCTGGCCGAGCTGGTTGCCGAAGCGGCCGATCCCGGCGCGACGGCATTGCTGGAGACGTACGCTGCGCGCCGCGCGCCGGACCGCGAAGGCACCATGACGATGAGCCACGGCCTGGTGCAACTGGCCTGCCTGCCGCAGCCGCTGCTGGCGCCGTTCCGCTCGCTGGCCCTGCTGGCCTACGACCGCGTGCCGCCGCTGCAGCGCCTGCTGGCGCGGCACGGCATGGGTTTCCGTGGTGAGCCGCCGCGCGCGGTGCGGGAGCCGCTGCCATGAGCCGGATGATCGGACGGGAGGAAGGCGCGCGTCGCCGCGGTCCCGCGCTGGACGTGGTGGTGGTGGGTGGCGGCATGGTCGGTGCGGCCACCGCGCTGGCGCTGGGCCGGGCCGGTTTCGCCACCGCCCTGGTCGAGTCGCGCGAGCCCGCGCCGTGGCAGCGCGAACACGAGGTCGACCTGCGCGTGGTCGGCCTGGCCGCCTCCTCGATCCGCCTGCTGGACGAGCTGGGCGTGTGGCCGGCGATCCGCGAAGCACGCGCCTGCGCCTACGAGCGCATGCACGTGTGGGACGCCGCCAGCGGCGCGGCGATCGATTTCGACGCCGGCCGCGAAGGGCTGGCGGCGCTGGGCTACATCGTCGAGAACGCGCTGGTGCAGTCGACGCTGTGGCAGGCGCTGGATGGCGCCGGCGTGCAGCGCGTGTGCCCGGCCGAGGTGGCCGGTTTCGAGGCGCGCGAGGACCGCATCGACGTCGCGCTGGCCGACGGCCGCTCGCTGGCCGCACGCCTGCTGGTCGCCGCCGACGGCGCCGGCTCGCCGCTGCGTACGCTGGCCGGCATCGATACCCGCGGACGCGACTACGCCCAGCGTGGCGTGGTCGCCCACGTGACGACCGAGCAGCCGCATGAGTTCACTGCCTGGCAGCGCTTCCTGCCCGGCGGCCCGCTGGCCCTGTTGCCGCTGGCCGACGGGCGCAGTTCGATCGTCTGGTCGCTGCCCGAGGACGAAGCGGCACGCGCGCTGGCGCTGGACGAAGCAGCCTTCTGCGGCGAGCTGGGCGTGGCGATCGACTTCCGCCTCGGCCGCATCACCGGCAGCAGTGCGCGTGCGGCCTTCCCGCTGCGCCTGCAGCTGGCCGAACGCTACGACGCGCCACGCTTCGTGCTGCTGGGCGACGCGGCGCATGCGGTGCACCCGCTGGCCGGGCAGGGGGTGAACCTCGGCCTGCGCGATGTGATCGAGCTGCGCGACACCCTGCGCGATGCGCGCAGCGCCGGTCGTGACATCGCCGCGCCGCACGTGCTGCGTCGCTACGCGCGTCGCCGGCGCAGCGCCGACACGCTGGATGCCCTGGGCTTCGATACGCTGGGTCGCATCTACGCCTGGCAGGCGCCGCCGCTGGTCGCCGCCCGTGCCCTGGGCGTGCGGCTGATCGACCGTTTCGCTCCGCTCAAGCAGCGGCTGGCCGACCACGCCGCCGGCCGCTGAGTCATCCCTTCCGTCACGGAGTCGTCCCATGCGCCTGCTTCGCTTCGCCTCGCTGCTGCTGCTCACGCTCGGTCCGGTGGTCGCCCACGCGGCGATGGTGCACAGGACGGTGACCTGGACCCGCGAGGGCACCACCTTCAAGAGCGTGCTGGTCTACGACGACGCCATCGCGGCCAAGCGCCCCGGCCTGGTGATGGTGCCGAACTGGTACGGCGTGAACGCGATGGCCGTGAAGAAGGCCGAGATGATCGCCGGCAAGCGCTACGTGATCCTGGTCACCGACCTGTACGGCGAGGGCGTGCGTCCGACCAGCAACGCCGAAGCCGAAGTCGCGACCAAGCCGCTGTATACCCACCGTGCGCTGCTGCGCGAGCGCATGAACGAGGCGCTGGCGCAGCTGAAGGCGCAGGCCAAGGACGCGCCGATCGACCTGAAGCACCTGGCCGCGATCGGCTTCTGCTTCGGCGGTGCGGCGGTGCTCGACCTGGCGCGCAGCGGCGCCGACGTGGCGGCGGTGGTGTCGTTCCACGGTGATCTCACCACCGACAACCCCGCGCTGGCCAAGCAGATCAAGGCCCGCGTGCTGGCGATGAACGGCGCCGACGACACCTGGACCATGAAGGACGCCGATGCCTTCATGAACGAGATGCGCGGCAGCCCGGCCGACTGGCAGTTCGTGGTGCTCGGCCATGCCGTGCACTGCTTCACCGAGACCGACCAGCACAGCCCCGGCTGCATGTACGACGCGGCCGCCGCCGCGCGCAGCTACCGCCTGATGCACGACTGGCTGGACCACGCGTTCGCCGGTACGGATTGAGCGGAAGCTAGAAAGAAGGCGGGCCGAAGCCCGCCTTTTTTCTTACACCGTCATCGACGGCGGGCGGTCCTTCGCGTCGCGGCCGAAGGCCGGGTTCGGCGTGCGTCCCATGGTGAACACCAGGGTGCCACCCTTCGCCAGCTCGGCGTGGCTGATCCAGCTGCGCGTCCACGGCTGGCCATTCCAGGTCACCGATTGGATGTACGGCGCGTCCTGACCGTTGCTCCTGGTCTCGATCACCAGGGTGCGCTCGCCGCCGAGGGCGAGTTCGGCACGGTCCAGCAGCGGGCTGCCGAACACGTAGTTCGTGCTGACCGGGTCCACTGCGTACAGGCCGAGCGCGCCGAGCACGTACCAGGCGCTCATCTGGCCGCAGTCCTCGTTGCCGGCCAGGCCGTCTGGTGCGGCGCGGTACATGGTGTCCAGCAGCATGCGCACACGCGACTGCGTCTTGTGGTGCACGCCGGCGTAGGCGTAGAGATAGGCCACGTGGTGGCTGGGCTCGTTGCCGTGGGCGTACTGGCCGACCATGCCGGCGATGTCCGGCGGGGCGTTGCCGGACAGCGAGGGCGGCGCGTTGAACAGGCCGTCCAGCTTGGCCTCGAACGCCTTGTCGCCGCCGAACAGCGTCATGTAGTCGGCCAGGTCGTGCTGGTTGAGGAAGGTCGCCTGCCAGGCGTTGGACTCGGTGAAGTCACGCCACTTGTCGGAGTGGCCGACGGCATCGGGCGAGAACGGCTCCAGCCACTTTCCGTCGGCGCCGCGCGGCCGCACGAAGCTGACGGATTTGTCGAACACGTTGCGGTAGTTGCGCGAGCGCTGGCGCAGTGCCTTCGCCTCGTCGTGCGCGCCAGCGGCATCGGCGATATGCGACACCGCCCAGTCGTCGTAGCAGTACTCCAGCGTCTTGCTGACCGCCTCCCAGTCCTTGTCGCTGGGGATGTAGCCGAGCCTGCGGTAGTACGGCAGGCCGCGGTAGTCGTCGACCATCGCGCGCTGGCGGAACAGCGGCCAGGCGCGGGCCACGTCGATGCCGGGGAAGCCCTTGGCGATCGCCTCGGCCACCACCGAGGCGGAGTGGTAGCCGATCATGCAGGCGGTCTCCAGGCCCTGCAGCGGCCACACCGGCGGGCCGTCCGGGCTCTCCGCGGCCATGCGGATCAGGCCGTTCACCAGCATCGGCACGCGCTCGGGCTGGACCAGGGTGAACAGCGGATGCAGCGCGCGGTAGGTATCCCACAGCGAGTAGGTGCTGAAGTTGTGCTGGCCGGTTTCGAGCTGGTGGATCTTCAGGTCCATGCCGCGGTAGCGGCCGTCGACGTCGTCGAACAGCGTGGGCGCCAGCATGGTGTGGTAGAGCGAGGTGTAGAACACCTGCTTCACCTCGTCCGATGGCGCGTCGATGCGGATGCGGCCGAGCTCGCGTTCCCAGTCGGCCAGTGCCCGTGCCCGGGTGCCGTCGAAGTCCCAGCCGGGCTGCTCGTGTTCCAGGTTGCGCAGCGCGCCGTCGACGTCGACGCCGGACAGGCCCACCTTCACCAGCAGCGGCGCTCCGCCCACCTCGTCGAAATGCAGCGCCGCTTTGAGGTGCGTGCCGCGGGTTTCGCCGGCGTCGCCTTGCGAGCGGTCGTCGCTGAACAGCTCGGCGCGGGCGAACGGCCGCGAGAGCTTCATGGCGAAATGGATGTGTCGCCCGTTGGCCCACTGGTGCACGCGGCGCGAGCCGACCAGGGTGTCGTGGCCGACCACGCGCAGGGTCGCGTCGCTGACCTTGCAGGGCGTTTTCGGGTCGTCGTGGAAGCCGTGTGCGAGGTCCACCAGCAGGTGGCCCTTGCCCTTGCGATGGAAGGTGTAGCGATGCAGGCCGGTGCGCTCGGTGGCGGTCAGCTCGGCGAGGATGTCGTGGTCCTTCAGCCGCACTTGGTAATAGCCGGGGTGCGCCGATTCCTCGTCACGACTGAAGCGCTGGCGGTAGCCCTTGCCCGGCGTGATCACCGCGTCCAGCGGCAGCTGCTGCGGCTTGCCCGGTGCCGGCGGCAGGTCGTAGCGCGAGTGGTAGTTGATGTCCGGCCGGCCGCGGTCGCCGGGCTCGAGCTCCACCGGTCCCTGGGCCGGCATCACCAGCACGTCGAGCATGTCCGAGGCGCCGGTGCCGGACAGGTGGGTGTGCGAGAAGCCCATGATCGAGCCGTCGCCCTGGTGGTAGCCCGAACAGGCGTCCCACCCGGCGTCGTAGGTGTCGGGACTGAGCTGCACCATGCCGAACGGCACCGAGGCACCGGGATAGGTGTGGCCGTGGCCGCCGGTGCCGACGAACACGTCGACGTAGCGGGCCAGCCCTGCGCCATGCGCCGCGGCGGATGTCGGCGTGTGCAGCGCATCACCCAGCGCGGCCGCCAGTGGCGTCGTGCGCGCCAGTCCGGTGCCGAGCAGGGTGAGGGCGGTGGCGGAACCTTGCAGGAAGCGGCGACGGGTCACCATGGTGCTGTTTCTCCGTGGGCGGGGAGGGTGGGAGGGTTCAGGCCTGGAGCAGTCGGGGGCGCTGTTCGGCCAGCGTGACGATCAACTCGCCGAACAGGCTGTTGGCCCAGGCGAACCAGCTGCGGGTGTACTTGGTCGGATCGTCCTGGTCGAAGGCCTCGTGCATGAAGCCGGTGCCGGCGTGGGTGGTCCTGAGCCAGCGCAGGCACTGGCCTATCTCGGCATCGCTGTCGCTGGTCAGCGCACGCATCGTGATCGACATCGGCCAGATCATCCGCAGGCCCTGGTGCGGGCCACCGATACCCTGCGCGGCCTTGCCGTCGAAGAAGTACGGGTTGCGGTCGCTCCAGGCCAGCGCGCGGGTGCGCCGGTAGCGTGGATCATCGGCAGTGCAGGCGCCGAGATAGGCCAGGCTGGACAGGCTGGGCGAGTTCGCGTCGTCCATGAACACCTGGTTGCCGAAGCCGTCCACTTCGTAAGCCCAGACGTCGTCGTTGCCGGTCAAGCGGCCGTAGCGGTGCAGCGCCTGTTCCACCTCGTCGGCCAGCGCGCGGCAGTCGGCAGTGAAACGCGAGTCGTGGTGGATGGATTCGCTCATCGTCGCCAGCTGGCGCAGCGAAGTGACGGCGAAGAAGTTGGACGGCACAGACAGCGGATACAGGCAGGCGTCGTCGGAGGGACGGAACATCGAATGGATCAGTCCGACCGGCCGGGTCGGATTACCGTAGCCGCTCAGTGGCGGGTTCTCCGAGGCCACTTCGGACATCCGCTGGAAGTGGTACGGACCACGATCGTGCTTGCGCTGTTGCGTACGGAAGGTGGCGAGCACGCCGTGCATTGCCGCGCGCCAGTCGTCGTCGAACGGGGCGGTGTCGCCGCTGGCCTGCCAGTAGCCGTGGGCGAGGCGGATCGGCCAGCACAGCGAGTCGATCTCCCATTTGCGCTCGGCGACGCCGGGGCGCATCTCGGTGTCGTCGTGCAGGGCCCAGCTCAGCGCAGCGCGGCTGCGCGGATCGGGCAGGAAGGCGTTGGCGTAGGGATCGATCGCGATGCAGAGCGCCTGGCGGTGGATCAGGCCGCGGTAGAGCCGCTGCAGGGCCTTGTCCCCGCGCGCTAGCGGCAGGTAGGGCCAGACCTGGGCAGACGAGTCGCGCAGCCACATCGCGTCGATGTCGCCGGTGACGATGAAGGTGTCCGGTCGGCCGTCCAGCGTGTCCAGGTGCACCGTGGTGTCCAGCGTGTTCGGGTAGCAGTTGCCGAACAGCCAGGCCAGTTCCGGATCGCCGATCTTCGCTGTGGTCCGCGCCAGCTGCCGCTCCACCGCGGCGCTGGTGAACAGGCGCTTGGCCGGCGGTGGGCGATGGCTGGCGTAGTGCAGGGTAGTAGCTGCGGCCTGTGCCCGGGCGAAGCCGGTGCCCGAGGCCAGTCCGCCGGCGGCGGCGCCAGCGAGCTTGAGCAGGGTACGGCGGGTCATCGTCATGGCGTGGTTCCATGCGGCAGGGTGGCGTCGACCAGCGAGCGCAGGTGCATCGCGCGGCGCAGCGTGTCGAGCGTATCGCGCGACGTCACGCGCAAGGTGAGGTGTTCGCCGGGCAGCAGGTCGACGTCGTTGTCCGACAGCGTGGCGTCGTGGTCGCCGAAGTCGATCCACACCGCACGGGCAAACCGTCCGGCCTCGAGGTCGAGCAACAGACCTTGGTCGTCCCGTCGCAACGTGGCGTGGATCAGCGGATCGGGCAGGGCAAGATCCACCGCTGGCCGGAAGTACAGCAGATGACGCGACAACACCTTGCCGTCGGCGACCAGCTCGAACACCGCGACCGTGCGGCGCGGGTCGGCGCCGTGCAGCAGCTCGGCATCGGCAATGTCATCGATGCGCGTGCTGGCCAGCGGCGGCAAAGCCACGGCGCGCGTGGTGTCCGAGACCATCGTGCCGTCCATGCCGATCACCCGCGTGCGCAGCTGCGCGGCCAGCGGCGTGCGGCGGTCGGACACCAGGAACACCCCGGTGCGGCCGTCCTGGCGCAGAGGCACCACGCGCACCGGCGCGTAGAACTGCCGCGCGCGGAACTGCAGCGCCTTCCAGCGTCCGTCGACGTCGATGCTCGACCACGACGCGCCCGGCCACACGTCGTTGAGCTGCCAGTACAGCGCGCCCATGCTGCGCGGCATCGCGCTGCGCAGATGGTCCACCGCCAGCGCGATGCCGTCGGCCTGCATCACCTGGCTGAGGTAGGCGAACGACGCGAAATCCTTCGGCTCGCCGTAGCCGCGGCGCACGTACAGCAGGAGTCGCTGATTGCCGTTGCCGTGGTCGAATTTCTGGTGCACGCGCATCACCGGCGAGTCGATCGACATGTCGGCCGGCGTGGCGAAGCGGCGGATGGTGGCCATCACGGGCAGCGACTGCAGCCCGAACTCGGACTGGAAGCGCGGCGTGGTCTTCAGGTAGTCCTCGACCGGCGCCGAGCCGCCCCACACGTTCCACACGTGGGCGTCGCCGCTGTCCGGGCTGTTGGCCGGCGCGCCGCCTTCGCTCTCCGGCGATCCCGGCCAGTACGGCACCTCGGCATCAAGGTCCGTGGCCACCTCGCGCAGGGTGCCGTCGAACAGCGCCTGCATACCCTGCTCGATGCGCGCGCTTTCGGCCGGGCCGATGCGCTGGCGGAACGCCTGCCGGTCGCCCCAGCTCTCCCAACTGGTCTGCACCTCGTTGTTGCCCGACCACAGCACGATCGACGGGTGATTGCGCAGCCGGGTCACCTGCTCGATCGCCTCCTGCTTCACGTTGGCGCGGAAGGCGGCGTCGGGCGGCGGGATCGCCCCGCCGAACATGAAGTCCTGCCAGATCATCAGGCCGCGGCGGTCGGCCATGGCGTAGAACGCGTCGGGTAGGTAATAGCCGCCGCCCCAGACGCGCAGCATGTTCATGTGCGCGTCGCGCGCATCGTCCAGCAGGCGGCGCATGCGGGCGTCGGTGGTGTGCGAGGGCAGCGAGTCGAACGGCACCAGGTTGGCGCCCTTGGCGAATACCGGCACGCCGTTGACGACAAAGGCGAAGCTGCGACCCCAGCGGTCGGGCGTGCGGCGCAGCTCGATCGAACGCAGGCCGATCTCGCGTTGCGCCTGCGCGACCACGCGGCCGCCGACGGTGACTTCGGCCGACACCGCGTAGAGGTTCGGTGCACCGTAGCCGGCCGGCCACCAGCGTTGCGGCTGGGCGATCGTCAGCGGCAGGTCGAGTTGCTGCTCGCCGGCGACCAGCTGCACGTCGCGCGCGGACGAATCCTCGCGGCCGTCCGGTGCGCGCCAGTGCACGGTGAGCCGCGCCGGGCCGGCGGCATCGGCGCGGATCGCGAAGCCGGCGCGCAGCTGTGCCTGGTCGGCATCGACCTGCGTCTGCGCGACATGGAAATCGTCCAGCCGCCAGCCGCTCCAGGCCTCCAGCCGCACCGGCTGCCAGATGCCTTCGGTGACGATGCGCGGGCCCCAGTCCCAGCCGAACTGGTAGGCCGCCTTGCGCACGTAATTGGCCACCTGCCGGCCGGGCGGCTCGTCGCCGAAGGCGGAATCGAACTCGCCGGGTAGGGCATACGGCTGCTTCGCCAGCCAGGGTTGCAGCGCGCTCACCGGAGAATGGAAGGTCACCTCCAGTGTGTGCTCGCCCGCCCGGTCGAGGCCGTCGAGCGGTACGTGCCAGCGCCGGAACATGTTGTCCGCGTGCAGCACCGGCCGGCCATCGAGGGTGACGTCGGTCAGCGTGTCCAGGCCGTCGAACACCAGCGCGAGGTGGCGTTCCCGGCGCAGCGCGGGATCGACGGTGAAGCGCAGACGGTACTGCCAGTCGGCCAGCCCGACCCACTGCACCTTCGCCTCGTTGTCGCGCCAGTCCGGATCGGGCAACTGGCCGTGGGCGAGCAGGGTGGCCTGCACGCTGCCGGGTACGGCGGCGGTCTGCCATTGGGCGGCTTCCGGATGCGCCTTCGCCGCCGGTGAGCCGGGCGCGAGGCGAAGTTCCCAGCCGTGATCCAGACGCCTCGTGCGAAACGCCGTCGGACCGGCCGAAGCCAGCCCGGGCAGCAGTCCCGCTAGCAGTCCCCAGGCGCAGCAGCGAGCGAAAATTTGGATCGATCTGATCTGCATCGGCCAGACCCTGCCACAGATTCGTGTCGCCGGGGGCAAATGGCGTCAAAGAGCCGTTCGGGCCTCGTTTCCAGGCGACCGTGGCGGGGGCGGCCGGTGCCGGATCAGTGCCGGCGTTCGACCGAGTAGTCGGCCAGTGCCAGCAGAGCGTCGCGATGCGGCGAATCGGCCAGTCCGGCCAGCGCGGCGCGGGCAGCGCGGGCGTGCTGCAGGGCGCGCTCGTGGGTGCGCTCCAGCGCGCCGGAATCGCGGATCGCGGCGACGATGCGGTCCAGCGAATCCAGTCCGCCGTGCTCGATCGCGTGGCGCAGCGACTGCGCCTGCTCAAGGTTGGCTTTCTGCAGCGCGTAGATCAGCGGCAGGGTCGGCTTGCCCTCGGCGAGGTCGTCGCCGATGTTCTTGCCCAGCGTGTCGGCGTCGCTGACGTAGTCGAGCAGGTCGTCGGCGATCTGGAAGGCGTAGCCCAGCTCCATGCCGTAGCGGCGCAGCGCGGCCACCTGCTCATCCGGCAGGCTGCCGAGCAGGCCGCCCAGTTCGGTGGCGGCGGCGAACAGCACCGCAGTCTTGCGCTCGATCACCGCCAGGTACGCCGCCTCGTCGACGTCGGCGTTGCCGATGTTGAGCAGCTGCAGCACCTCGCCTTCGGCGATGGTGTTGGTGGTGTCGGCGAGGATGCGCATGATGCGCATGTCGTCCAGTTCGACCATCAGCTGGAACGAGCGCGAGTAGAGGAAGTCGCCGACCAGCACGCTGGCCGCGTTGCCCCACAGCGCGTTGGCGGTCTTGCGGCCGCGGCGCAGGTCGGACTCGTCCACCACGTCGTCGTGCAGGAGCGTGGAGGTGTGGATGAACTCGATGATCGCCGCCAGCTTGGTGTGCTTGTCGCCGCTGTAGCCGGCCGCGCCGGCCGCCAGCACATGCAGCATCGGTCGCAATCTCTTGCCGCCGCCGGCGATGATGTGTTCGGCGATCTGGTTGATCAGCACCACGTCGGATGACAGGCGATGGCGGATCAGCGCATCGACGCGTTGCATGTCGCCGGCGGCCAGTTCGCGCACGCGGGTGAAGTCGTCGGGGCGGGAGGCGTCGGCGGGCATCGGATTCTTTGCGGTCAGGGTGGTCACAAGCGCCCGATTATAGGGCGGGCGCACGATCGCGCGATGGCGCGACACGTCACCACAACGGCCAATCCGGTCACGACTCGTATAATCGCCGGATACCTTCGCCGATCCGGAACCTCCCGTGAGTGCACTTTCCCGACTCGAGCGCCGCAGCGCATTGACCCTGGCCTGCGTGATCAGCCTGCGGCTGTTCGGCCTGTTCCTGATCATGCCGGTGTTCTCGGTGTACGCGCAGACGATGCCCGATGCGTCGGACTGGCTGATCGGCATGGCGCTGGGCGTCTACGGCCTGGGCCAGATGCTGCTGCAGATCCCGCTCGGCATGCTGTCCGATCGCATCGGCCGCAAGCCGGCGATCACCCTCGGCCTGCTGGTGTTCATCGCCGGCGGCCTGGTCGCCGCGGCGTCGCACACCCTGGTGGGCATCGTGATCGGCCGCGCCCTGCAGGGCATGGGCGCAGTGGCCGGTGCCGGTACCGCGCTGGCGGCCGACCTCACCCGCGAGGAGAACCGCTCCAAGGTGATGGGCATCATCGGCGTGTCGATCGGCATGGCCTTCCTGCTCGCGCTGATCCTCGGGCCGCCGCTGGAGGCGATCGACGGTCTGCCCGGCCTGTTCGCCGCCACGTCGCTGCTGGCGCTGTTCGCGCTGATCCTGCTGTGGCTCATCGTGCCGACGCCGGAGCGTTCGAAGGCGCCCGCGGCGAGCAGTTTCGGCGGCGTCGCCTCGATGCTGGGCGACGGCCGGCTGATGGTGCTCAACGGTTCGGTGTTCTTCCTGCACATGCTGCTGACCGCCAGCTTCGTCGGCCTGCCGCTGCTGCTGGTCAACCAGCTGCATCTGCCGGTGCAGAAGCATTGGGAGCTGTATCTGCCGGTGATGGTGATCGCCGCCCTGGTGATGGGCGGGATGATGCACCGGATGAAGGAGGTCGCGCAGAGCCTGCGCATCGTGCAGGCATGCATCGTGGTGATCGGCGTGTCGCTGGTGCTGTTCGCGCTGGGCGGCGATCATCTGATCCTGCTCGGCATCGCCGCGACGCTGTTCTTTTCCGGCTTCAACCTGCTGGAAGCCTCGCTGCCGAGCCTGGTCTCGCGGCTGGCGCCCGCCGAGCTGCGCGGTGCGGCGATGGGCGCCTACTCCACCAGCCAGTTCGTCGGCGCCTTCGTCGGTGGCGCGCTGGGCGGCTTCGCGCTGGGGCGGCTGGGGCCGGCCGGCGTGTTCGCCTGTGCTGCGGCGATGACCCTGCTGTGGCTTCCGCTGGTGGTGGTCGGTGCCCGCCGCATCGCGGCCCGGGCGGTCGCAGCCGAAGCCGATTGCAAGACGGGCCTGTCGACCCAATCATGACGTCCTGCGGCCGGTTGCGGCCGCGCCAGGGACGTCGCGCATGGCTCACGACCTGATTGCGCTGATCGCGCACTACGGCCTGTTCGTGGTGTTCATCAACGTGCTGGCCGAACAGGCCGGCGTGCCGGTGCCGGCGGTGCCGACCCTGGTGGTGGCCGGCGCGTTGGCGGCCGGCGATCGGCTGCCATTGCCCGGCGTGTTGCTGGCGGCGCTGGCGGCCAGCCTGATCAGCGATACCGGCTGGTACCTGGCCGGTCGCCGTTTCGGCGGCGGCGTGATGCGCACGCTGTGCCGCATCTCGCTCTCACCCGATTCCTGCGTGAAACAGTCCGAACTGCGCTTCCAGCGCTGGCGCGGACGCATGCTGCTGGTCGCCAAGTTCGTGCCGGGGCTGTCCACCGTGGCACCGCCGCTGGTCGGCGCGATGGGCCTTCGCCCGGGCGCTTTCCTGCTGCTGGACGGCGTCGGATCGCTGCTGTGGGCGGGCGCGGCGGTGGGCGTGGGCTACGTCTTCGCGCCGCAGATCGACCGGGTGATCGACGCGATCGAGCAGGCCGGCGTGGTCGCCCTGCAGGGTCTGGCCTTCCTGCTGGTGCTCTACATCGCCGTCAAGTGGTGGCAGCGCCACCGCCTGCTGGTTTCGCTGCGGATGGCGCGGATCTCGGTCGAGGAGCTCAACGACGCCATCGCCGCCGGACGCAACCCGGTGGTGGTGGACGTGCGTTCGTCAGCGGCGCGACTGCTGGACGGGCGCGCTATTCCCGGCGCGCTGCTGGCCGACCTGGAGGGTGTGCACCTGGCCCTGGCCGACGTGCCGCGGGACCGCGAGCTGGTGATCTACTGCAGCTGTCCGAACGAGGTCTCGGCGGCCAAGGCCGCCAGCCTGCTGATGTCGCTGGGTTACCGCAACGTGCGCCCGCTGCAGGGAGGGCTGGAGGCCTGGCAGGAGGCAGGTTACCCGGTGGCCACCCTGCCGGCCGAGCACAGCGGAGCGCACGACCGCGTCGCCTGAACCGCCCGCTCAGGGAATCGGGCAGCGGCCGTCCAGCGGTTGGGTCCGTGCCGCTTCGAGCGCCTCGGGCGTGGCCGGGCGCGCGGCGACCGGGTCGAACACGATTCTTGCCCGCACGTTGTCGCCGTTGCTGCCGCGGATATTGGCCAGCCCGACGAACTGCAGCAGTTCGCGGCTCGCGGCGTCGTATGCCACGTCGATGTGCGGCAGCGCGAAACCGATCCAGCTGGCCAGCCCCAGCCGGTAGCGACGGGCCGGCCGCCCCTCGACCACCGCGTCGTCGAGGCGGCGCACCTTGAAGTCGAGCGCGCCCAGCCGGCTGGGGATCAGGAAGGGCACCGTTTCGGCGTCGCCGCGGCCGAGGCGGTCCCAGTGCTGGCGGATGTAGGCGTCGAAGCCGGCGTCGATCACCAGATCGGGCGAATCGGGCAGTTTCGCGCTCCGCTCGGTGGACCCGCCGCCCGGTTGCGTGAACACCACCCGGCCGTCACCGGTCCGGCGCACGCCTTCGCGGTAGCCGCTGCGGCCATCGGTCAGCTCGAAGTCCGGCGCCTGCGACGGACCGTCCTCGCGCAGCCACTTGCGCGCGAACGGTCGCCCGTCGGGGCAGCGATACAGCACCAGTCGGGCGGGCACGCCGTGGTCGGCGTAGAGCCAGTGGCTCTCGGTGTACATCAGGTGGCCGTCGCCGGTGGCGTAGGCCCGGCCCTCGAGCTGGCGGATGCCGCTGCTGTCCGTGGGCGCGGCGCCCACGGCTCGGCCGGTCGAAGCCGCGGCCAGGATCAGGCCCGCGAGCACGGGCAACAGGGAGATGGTCCTCAAGGTCGGCCTCCACGCCGGCGGGAGCGGTCGGCGCAGTGGGATGGGCGCCGGTCATGTTGCTTACGCGTGTCGATAGGCCGCGGATGCGGCGGGAGGGGGGGGGGGGGGCAGGGCACAAGCCGAGCCGCGGCGGTAGGCTCGGGCTATGATAGGGGGCCATTCCGGAGCCGGCCGACACCATCCGGTCATCCACGACCGCCGGCCGGCCTTCCGGGCCGGTCAAGCACAGCGAGGTAGTTCCATGGCACGTGGTATCAACAAGGTCATCCTGGTCGGCAATCTGGGCGCCGATCCCGAAGTGCGTTACACCGGCAGTGGCACCGCCATCGCCACGCTCAGCGTCGCCACCTCCGAGAGCTGGACCGACAAGCAGAGCGGCGAGAAGCAGGAGCGCACCGAGTGGCACCGTGTGAAGCTGTTCGGTCGCCTCGCCGAGATCGCCGGCGAGTACCTGAAGAAGGGCCGGCAGATCTACATCGAAGGCTCGCTGCGCACCGACAAGTACACCGACAAGCAGGGCGTGGAGCGCTACAGCACCGACATCGTTGCCAGCGAGATGCAGATGCTCGGCGGCGGCAGCGAAGGTGGCATGGGCGGCGGTGGCGGTGGTGGCGGCTACCAGCAGCGGGGCCAGGGCGGCGGTGGCCGTTCCGGTGGCGGCGGTGGTGGTTACGGCGGTGGTCGCGGCGGCAACAACAACGACTTCCAGCGTGGCGGCAACGATATGCCCCGGCAGGCGCCTGCTCCGGCGGACACCGGCGGTTTCGACGACGACGACATTCCGTTCTGAAGCGGTCGCTGCTTCAGTCTATCGGTGCAGAAACGGCAGCCTCGGGGCTGCCGTTTTCGTGTCCGGCGCGCTATGCCCGGATCCACCGCCACAGTTCGCCCCAGCTTGGCTTCTTGCCGTACATCAGAATGCCGGTGCGGTAGATGCGCCCGGCCAGCCACACGCAGGCCAGCAGACCCAGCACCATCAGGCCCAGTGACAGCGCCAGTTGCGTGAGTGGCACGGCGGTCATCGACCAGCGGACGGGCATGGTGAACGGAGCGAAGAACGGGATGAAGGACATAGTGGTGCCCAGCATGCCCGAGGGGTTGTTGATCAGCCCGAACATCGACATGAAGCCGACCACGATGCTCATGGTGACGAAGACGGCGTACTGCTGCGCCTCCTGGATGGTGTTGCACATCGCGCCGATCGCTGCGTACAGCGAACCGTAGATCAGGAAGCCCAGCGTGAAGTAGAGCAGGAACACCGCCAGCAACGATGGCGGCATGCTGGGAATGGCGGAATTTCCTGCGGCAGCGCCGATGCCGAATGCGCCGGCCAGATGCGGGCCCTGGCTGCCGAGCACGAGGGCCGTGCCCACCCATATCGCCATTTGGGTCAGGCCGGCCAGTCCCACGCCCAGCACCTTGCCCATCAGCATCTGGAACGGGGTGAGCGAGGAGGTGAGCACCTCCATGATTCGGGAATTCTTTTCCTCGATGACGGAGGTCAGCGTGCGGCTGCCGTAGGACAGTATGGCGATATAGAGGATGAAGCCCATCGCGTAGGCGAGCACGAACGATGCCTTGCCGCTCTGTCCGGTGAGCTTGCCGTCGGTGACCTTGGCGGTGTCCACGTCCGCGGGCGCCATCGCCTTGGCGACCAGCGACTGGTCGACGCCGGCATGCGCCAGTCGCACGCCGGCGAGCGCCTTGGAGATTTCGCGTTGCAGCCGGCCCATGCCATTGGGCGAACTGACGTCATCGCCGTAGTAGTGCAGCTTGCCGCTGGCCAGCGTGTCCGCGTCGAGAACCAGTACGCCGTTCCAGCCATCCGGCTGCGTGTCCCGTGCGAAACCGGCCTTGGCGATCAGGCCGCTTCGTACCTGGTCGAGGTGTTCGGTATCGGTGGTGAACAGGGTCAGCTCGTAGCGTGGCCTGACCTGCGCGCCACCGCCGAAGGTGGCGGTCTCGAGCGCGGTCATGACCGGTTGACCCAGCCCGGCGCCGGAGGCATCCACCACCGCCACGCGGCTGGTGTGGTCGCCGCCGCGCATCAACAGTGCCGGCAGTACCGCCATCGCCACCATGAACACCGGCAACAGCAACGTGGAGATCAGGAAGGCCCGGGTACGCACGCGCTCCACGTACTCGCGGCGGATCACGGCAAAGGTCTTGTTCATGCGGCGGCTCCGGTGGCAACCGGCAGGGGGGCGGCGTCGGGATCGGCGCCGACCTTGGCCACGAAGATGGCGTGCAGCGAAGGCTCCACCACTTCAAAGCGGCGCAGGCCCACGCCGGCGTTGACCAGTGCGGTGAGCAGCTGCTCGGGCTGTGCGCCTTCAGCCATCTTCAGTTCGGCACTGGCACCGTAGTCGTCCATCCGTGCGATCAGCCGCGGATCGGCGAGCACCGCATCGGCGAGCGGCCGATTACCGGAAAACCCCAGTGCGACGTGACGTCCGCCGAAGTCGGCCTTCACCTGCGCCACGGTCCCGTTCGCCACCAGCTTGCCGCGGGCGATGATCGCCACGCGATCGCACATGCGTTCGGCCTGCTCCATGACGTGGGTGGAGAGCAGCACGGTGCGGCCGGCGGCAGCGATCTCCACCACGATGTCCTTCATGACCTGGGCATTGATCGGGTCGAGGCCGGAGAACGGCTCATCGAGAATCACCAGCTCCGGTTCGTGCAGCAGCGCGCCGGCGAACTGAACCTTCTGCTGCATGCCCTTGGAGAGGTCCTCCACCTTCTTCTGCGCCCAGTTGGCGATTTCCAGGCGCTCCAGCCAGACCATTGCGCGACGCCGCGCCTCGGTGCGCGAAATCCCCTTCACTTCACCCAGGAACACCAGGTGATCCAGCACCTTCATCTTTTTGTAGAGACCGCGCTCTTCGGGGAGGTAACCGATGCGTGAGGAGAGGTTGCGGCCGCTGCCGCCGGCACCGAACAGGGCGATGCGTCCTTCGTCGGGTTGCAGGATGCCCATGATGAGGCGGATGGTGGTGGACTTGCCCGCGCCGTTGGGGCCGAGCAGGCCATAGATGCCACCGGACGGTACCTGCAACGAAAGATTGCTCACTGCCGTATGGCCGGCGAACCGCTTGGTTACCGATTCAACGCTGATGCTGGACACGCGCACTGCTCCCTGTTCGCCGGTCTCCCCGACCTGTCGCAGATCAAGCTAGCACGGTGCAAATGGCGCCCCGAAGTGTCGTTTGTCACCTGTCTTCATCGCGGGCAGGAGCGCCGGGACGAGAGCGTGGAACGGGTCGGCCGACCGTGTCGGCCAAGCATGCGCAGACCATCCCGCGAACTTCCGCTCGGTTCCGGTCGCCGCGCATCGCCGCGCGGAGGGCCCCCTCTGGCGGCCTGTCAGGCGCTCAACGGAAGCGGTGGATGAAGCCGACCTGGAAGCCGCCCGGCAGCCAGCTCAGGATCAGCGGCGACTTGCGCTTCGCCGACCAGATGCCGATGCCGGTGCCCAGCGCGGCGCCGACCAGCACGTCGCTCTGCCAGTGGCCGCGGACTTTCATGCGCGCGACGGCGTCATAGGCCGGCAGCAGCGCCAGTGCGTAGACTGCGGGGTGTTCGTCGCCGTAGTTGACGATGAACGGTGTCACCGCCGCGGAGATCGCCGCAACCTCGCCACTGGGGAAGCTCTGCGCGCTCGAACTCTTGAACCACTGGTCGGGGCTGGCCGTGTGCGAGGGCCGCTCGCGGCGGAAGGTGTATTTCATGCCGGTGGCGGCGACGCCGGTGATCACCATCGAATCGACCGAGCGCCAGAAGGTATCGCCGAGCTTGTCGTTGTCGCCGAGCGCCAGCGCGCCGACGCCGACGGTGAGGATGCTGCCGTACATCAGCGCCAGCTGGTTGTTGCGTTTCCAGATGCCGCTGTTGTCGTAGTGCAGGCGGTGGTCGATGCCGAACGGGCCGCCGGCGGCGCGAACCGGCGACGTGACCAGGACCGTGGCGAACAGGCACAAGGCAAGGCAAAGGCGGCGCATGGCGAATCTCCCCGATCATCGCGGGGACGGACCCCGGACGCCCCGAGCCTGCGCGTGCCGGCTTTCGCCCCGCTTACGTGGGCCAGAGCATCCTCCGGACGATTGGGACGAAGCTTGACGAGGGTCAGAATCCGGGACGGTCGAGCGCCTGCCGCTCGACCGGTGTGAGCGGCACGGACACGGCGCGGCCCTCTCGATGGGAGGCGAGGCCGGCCTCGATCACCGCCATGGTCGCCAATGCCTCGATCGCGCGCACCGGCATCGGCGCCTCGCACCGCAGGGCGTCGCGCAGGCCGGCGTAGCAGGCGCGCTGGTCGCCCGGCGCTGGCGCGCGCCGGGTCTCGCGACCCTCGCCATCGATCACGACCAGCGGGTCGGGATCCTCGCCCCAGCCGGCCGAGCCGGGGATCTGCCCGGCCAGCATCTGCGCTTCCTGGCGGTCGGCGCCGGTCTTGACCAGGCTGCCGCGGGTGCCGTGGACGACGAAGCGCCGCGCGCCACCGGCGACCAGCATGCTGGCGTGCACGATCACCTGCCGCACGCCGTAGTCCAGCCGCACGTGTGCCCAGTCGTCGCTCAGGCCGCCGGCGCGCTGGATCGCCAGAGCGGCGTGCACGCGCGCGGGCAGACCGAACAGCTGCAACGCCTGGTCGACCAGGTGGGGGCCGAGGTCGTACCAGATGCCGGCGCCGGGGCCGGCGGACTCGCGCCAGCGGTCGCGCACGGTGGGGCGGTAACGGTCGATGTGCGACTCGAAGTGCACCACCTCGCCGATCGCGCCCTCGTCGATGGCCTGTTTCACCGAGAGGTAGTCGCTATCCCAGCGACGGTTGTGGAACACCGAGAGCTGGCCGGGCGAGGCGTCGGCCAGCGCGACCAGCGCACGCGCCTCGGCCAGGTCCAGCGCCATCGGCTTGTCGATCATCACGTGCCTGCCGGCGCGCAGCGCCGCGCTGGCCAGCGGTGCATGGGTGTCGTTGGGCGTGGCGATCACCACCAGGTCGATGCCGTCGTCGGCGATCAGCGCGTCGGGTGTGGGCAACACGCGCATCCCGGGCAGGTCGGCATGCACCTTGGCCGCGTCGCGCGAGGCGACGGCGACCAGCTCCATGCCGGGTGTGGCGGATATCAGCGGCGCGTGGAAGGTCTTGCCGGCGTAGCCGTAGCCGATCAGGCCGACGCGGATGGGTGGATAGGCTGTCATGGTGAGTCCGGTGTCGAGCGCGCCTCGCATGCCCAAGACGCTGGATCCCGGCTTTCGCCGGGATGACGGTCGTGCAGCTTGAGGGCGAAGTGATCACATGGCTTCGTTAGGCTTTGTCGCATCCAAACATGTAACGCAATAGTTGACGCGCTCCAAAGCAGTCATCCCGGCGAAAGCCGCAGGCGTTCTTCAACGGCGGAAGCCGGTCATCCACCGCCTTGTGCCGCGACGCCCGCCGGTCACCCGTATCTGCGCGTGCGGGCACTGCGCGCTTCCCCCAAAAGACGAAAGCCCGCCAGGGCGGCGGGCTTTCGAACATGCCCGCCGGGTCGCGGACCTACTTCACCGTGATCGTGTCATTGCCGCGATCGGCATCCGGCAGATCGTGCTTCGGGTCGAGCACGACCGAGGTCACCGGCTGGGTGCTATCCACGTGCACGACGTAGCTGGTGTGCTGCATCCAGGTTTCCACCGGAATCCGCACGTCGCGCTTGCTGCCGTCGGCGTAGGTGAGCTCCAGGGTGTTCGGCAGCACCAGCTTGTCGTGGTTGGACACGGTGATGTCCGCGCCGTTCTTCCAGCCGCCAGCGGCCGGCGCGGCCTTGTCCACGCTCATGTCGAACTGCCAGTTGTGTTCGAACCAGCCGCGCCAGAACCAGTTGAGGTCCTCGCCGGTTTCGCTGTCCATGAAGCGGAAAAAGTCCGACGGGCTCGGGTGCCGGTAGGCCCAGGTGGCGATGTAGCGGCGGAACGCCGGGTCGAAGCGCTCCGGGCCGACGATCTGCTCGCGCAGCAGCACCAGGCCGAAGGCGGTCTTGAAGTAGGTGATCGGGTGGCGGTACTTCTCCTTCACTGCGTCGGCATAGGTCATCGGCGGCGGGGCGTCCGGGTCCTTCAGCAGCGCGGCGATCTGGTCGGCCGGGGTGCCCTTGCCGGGTGCGTACTCGCTGTCGCGCTTGGGCGCGTACTTGCCGCCGTCGAAGGCCTCGGCTTCGTAGACGTCGACGAAGGTGTTGAAGCCTTCGTCCATCCACGCGTCACGGCGTTCGTTGCTGCCCACGATCATCGGGAACCAGGTGTGGCCGATCTCGTGGGCGATCAGCATGCGCAGGACGGGGCCGGCGGCCTTCTTGTGGTCGAAGGTAATGCCCGGGTACTCCATGCCACCGGCGGTTCCGGCCTCGTTGATGGCGACCGGATACGGGTACGGGAAGTAGGTCCTGGAGAAGAACTCCACCGACTTCTTCAGGTCCTGGGTGGCCACGCCCCAGGCCTGGTCGCCGGCGCTTTCCACCGGATATGCGGACATCGCCAGGGCGGTCTTGCCGCCGGGCAGGTTGATGCGCGCGGCATCCCAGATGTACGCCCTGGAGGCGCCGAACACCGCGTCGCGCGCATTCCTGATCGCGAAGTGCCAGGTCAGCGTGCCGCCCTGCTTTGGCCGCGAGGCCGGGTCGGTGACCTCCGCCGCGGTGCGGATCATCACCGTGGCGTCGCTGTGGCGGGCCTGGTCCAGTCGCTTGATCTCGGTCGTCGTCAGCACGTCCTGCGGGTTGAGCAGTTCGCCCGAACCGACCACGATCATGTCCGACGGCACGGTGATGCGGTAATCGAAGTTGCCATACTCGAGGTAGAACTCGCTGTTGAGGAAGGGCTGGGTATCCCAGCCGCGCAGGTCGTCGTAGACGCATACGCGCGGGTACCACTGCGCCATCTCGAAGATGTCGCCCTGCCTGTTGGCGTTCCAGTCGGTGCGGCCGCCGAATTCGCCGGGCACGGTGTAATCCCAGGCGATGTGCAGCTTGAGTTTGCCGTCGCGCGCCTTCAGCGGCGCGGGCAGGATCACCTGCATGCGGGTGTCGCTGATCACCCATTTGGCCTTCTGTTTGTGGCCGGATGCGTCTTCCACTTCCACCGAGCGGATGTGCTCGCCGTCGGTGAACTCGGTCGGGAACTTGCCGCCACCGAAGGCGCCGCGGGCGTCCTTCGTGTAGCGGTTCTGCTCCACCTGCAGCCAGATCACGTCGAGTGCGTCGGGGCTGTGGTTGCTGTAGGTGATCGTCTCGCTGCCGGTGAGCTTGCGCGCGACCGGATCGAGCGAGGCCTGGATGGTGTAGTCGGCACGGTTCTGCCAGAACAGCGGGCCGGGTTTGCCGGCGGCGTCGCGCATCGCGTTGGAGGCGTGCGGGTAGGCGAACGGGGCGAAGGTTTCCAGCGGGTTGAACGAGCCGGACGTGGTATTGGCGGCATGCAGCGGCAGTGCCGCGCCGAACAGCATCGCCAGGGCGGCGGCGTGCCGCATCGATGGGATACGCATGGGATGGGGTTCCCCTGGGTTGGCAAGAAGTTGCGGAGGAACGGCGCGTTGCCGCAGCCGTTCTTCCACCTTACGCGATCACTGTCGTGTCAGCTATGCGGCGGCGGGAACGACGGTGGCTCGCCTGCATTGCCTGCGCCCCAGCGCGTGTCGGCCTGGCTGCCGAGCACGTAGTGCAGCGTGCCGCCGTGCTCGACCAGCGCAGCGCTCAGCCACGGCTTGTCGTGCGGTTGGCCGTCCACGGTGAGCGACTGTACGAATGGCGTGTCGACCGAGGCGCCCGGGGCGTCGATGGTCACGTCGCCGCCGCTGCCGTGGATCACCGCATGCGGGAACAGCGGGCTGCCCAGCACCAGCTCGGCGCGGCCGGGAATCTCCGGGTACATGCCGAGCGCGGCCCATACGTACCAGGACGACATCTCGCCGAGGTCGTCGTTGCCGGGGATGCCGTCCGGCGTGTTCTTCCAGATCGTGTCGGTGACGATGCGCACCGCTTCCTGCGTCTTCCATGGCTGGCCGGTGTAGTCGTACAGCCAGGGCGTGGCGACCGAGGGCTCGTTGTCGAGCTCGGCGTGCAGCGGACCGGTGTGGGTCAGTGCCCACTTGCCGTCGGGCGTGTGGAAGAAGGCGTCCAGCCGCCGGGTTGCGGTGGCCTTGCCGCCGAGCGTGTCGAACAGGCCATGGATGTCGTACGGCACCATCCACAGGTAGACCGAGGCGCTGCCTTCGACGAAGCCGTCGTCGGTGTCCGGAGTGAACTTCGGCCAGCTGCCGTCGGCGTTGCGGTTCTGGATGTAGCCGCCTTCCGGCGTCGCGTTCGGGTTGAACAGGTTGCGCCAGTAGCCGGCACGGGTGAGGAACTGTGCACGGCCCTTTTCATCGCCGACCCGGCGGGCCAGCTCGGACAGCGCGAAGTCGGCGGTGGTTTCTTCCAGCGTCTCACCGGCGCCGCCCCAGGCGTGCGACTGGCTGGCGATGTAGTGCAGCTTCAGCCACTGGTCGAGCGAGGGGCGCTCGCCCACGCACTCGACGTTGCAGCCGGCGTCGGAGAGGTCGTGGGCGGTGACCACGGTGGCGGCCTTCTTCAGCGACGCGTAGGCGCCGGCGAGATCGAAGTCGTGGCCGCCGAAGGCGACGATGTCGGCCAGCGCCGGCACCGCGGGGTCGCCGCTCATCACGTGGGTGCCGCCGGAGTTGTGCGTCCAGCGGTCCCACTCGCCGTGGTTCTGCTTCGCCTGGTTGTACAGCGACTGCGCGATGTCGCTGCCGCGCTTCGGGTCCAGCCAGGTCACCAGCTGCAGGTGCGAGCGGTAGATGTCCCAGCCGGAGAAGTTGGCGTACTGCATCTCCTGCGTGCCGGTCACCGAGTGCGTCTTCTGGTCGAAGCCGCGGTACTGGCCGTTGACGTCGCTGTAGACGTTGGGGTGCATCATCACGTGGTACAGCGCGGTGTAGAACGTGGTGCGCTGGTCCGGCGTGCCGCCGTCGATGGCGATGCGGCCGAGATCCTCGTTCCAGGACCGGGTGGCCTCCTCGCGGACGGTGGCGAAGGGGGTGCCCTTCGGGATCTCCGCCTTCAGGTTGGCGCGGGCATTGGCCAGGCTGACGTAGGAAATGCCCACGCGCACGCCGACTCTGGCGCCCCTGTCGCCGAAGTCGATCCACGCGCCCGAGCCCTTGCCGTCGGGGAAGAAGCCCTTCCTGCCATAGGTGGTGCCGCCGCGGGCGGCGCGCGCACCTTTGTGCACGGTGCCGTCCACCCAGGTGCCGCCGGCGCTGAACGGCTGGTCGAACTTGGCGACGAAGTACAGCGTGTAGTAGCTCTTGCGGTCGGCCCTGGCGAGGTAGCCGCAGAAGTTGCCGCTGGTAACCGAGCCGGTCACCGTGCGGGTGGCCGGGTCGACGGCGACGTGTGCGTCGCTGGAGCCGACTTCGGAGTCGGAGGCGCGGATCAGCAGGTGGGCGGGCCTGCCGGCCGGGAAGTCGATGTCGGCCATGCCGCTGCGCATCGCGGCGGTGAGCGCCACCGTGCTGCCATTGGCCAGCTTCACCCGGTAATAGCCGGCCTCGGCGGTCTCGTCGGTGTGGCTGAAGTCGCTGGCGTAGCGGCTGTCGGTGGCGTCGGCGGACGGCGAGCGGGTCACTGCCGTGGTGATCGGCATGAACGGGATATCACCGCTGGCGCCGGCGCAGCCGGTGCCGGACAGATGGGTCAGCGCGAAGCCGCGGATGCGGGGATGGTCGTAGGCATAGCCGCCCGGCGCGGTGGTGCGGTTGTGCTTGCCGCGGGTGGTTTCCGGGCTCCACTGCAGCATGCCGAACGGCCGCATGGCGCCGGGGAAGGTGTTGCCGCCGTGGCTGCTGCCGATCAGCGGATTGACCGCCCCGGCGGGCGAAGGCAGGGCCGTGCCGGCCAGTGCGGACGAGGCCGCCAGCAGCAGGGGGACGAGGACGGACAGGCGGGGAGCAGGGACGCGCGACATGCAGACTCCGGTCGTGAGAGTCCGACGCGGACCGCTCCTGCGATGCCACGCGGGACAGACTGCGGATGCGGACCGGTTCCTGCCCGGCCCGCGCGGGGGAGTGGCGACCGACGGAAGCCGGTCGCCGGGTTTCAATCGATCAGCCGGTCAGCAGCGCCAGCACTTCGTGGCACGCGCCCATGGTGTGGTAGTCGGTCTTGCCGGCCGGGCTCTTCTCGTCGTCGATCTTGCGGTTGTCCTGGGTGAGGATCCGGTACCAGGCGCCGTAGGCGTGGTCGATCATGTGCTGCCAGCTGTAGCGCCAGATCTTCTCGTAGACCTCGCGGTAGCCGGCGTCGCCGGTGCGGTCCTCGAGCAGCGCGGCAGCGGCCAGCGACTCGGCCTGCACCCAGAAGTACTTCTCGCCGTCGCAGACGCTGCCGTCCGGCGCGAAGCCGTAGCAGATGCCGCCGTTCACTTCGTCCCAGGCAGCGGCCAGCGCGCGGTCGAACAGCTCCTTCGCTTTCGGCACCAGCCAGTCCTGCCCGGTGCCGCGCTCGCGCAGCAGCGGATCCATGATCAGCAGCAGCTTGGCCCACTCGGTCTGATGGCCGGGCTGGAAGCCCCACGGCTTGAACAGGTTCTTCGGGTCGTCCTTGTTGAACTCCCAGTCGATGTTCCACGCCGTGTCGTAGTGCTCCCACACCAGGCCGCCGGCCTTGGCCGCCTGGCGGCGGGTCATGTGGTCGGCCAGGGTCAGCGCGCGGTCGAGATAGCGCGGCTCGCGGGTGGCCTGGTAGGCGGCGATCATCGCCTCGCACATGTGCATGTTGGCGTTCTGGCCACGGTAGGGCGAAAAGTGCCAGTCGGCATCCGCCTCGTCGCGGTACAGGCCCGCGTCGGCGTCCCAGTAGCGGGCTTCGAGCAGGTCCCAGGTCTCGTCCATCCAGGCCCGGGCTTCGTCGATGCCGGCCTTCACCGCCGTGGCGTAGGCCAGCAGCATGAAGGCCACGCCGTAGGCCTGGTTGGAGCTGTCCTCCGGCTGGCCGTCGCGGATCGTCCAGTGATAGCCGCCGTTGGCGGGGTTGCGGTGTACCTCGCGCAGGTAGCGCAGGCCGTGCCGGGTGGCGTCGAGGTAGTCCGGGTCGCCGAAGGCCAGCCATGCCATCGCGTAGTTGAAGACGAAGCGCGTGCTGCTGACCAGGTGACGATGGCTGCGGTCGTAGATCGTGCCGTCGTCCCGGAAGTACTGGAAGAAGCCGCCGGCCGGGTCGATCGCGTGCGGGTGGTAGAACGCCATCGTCTGCGCGATGTGGTCGCGCAGGAACGCGGGCGAACGGAAATCGGGGAATGGGGGCGTCGTGGTATCGCTCATGCGTGGGCATCCATGAAGGCACGGGTTTCGGCGTCGGTCGGCATGGCGGTGAACGAACCCTGGCGCGATGCGCACAGGGCGCCGCAGGCCGCCGCGTAGCGCAGCACCTCGTGCAGGTAGGGCAGCTTGCCGACCAGGTGGTCGAGTAGCTCGCCATCGCCATCCAGCTGGGCCAGCCGGCACAGCAGGCCGCCGACGAAGGCGTCCCCGGCCCCCGTGCTGTCGACGGTATCGACCGCGTACGTGGGCAGCTCGCCATCCGCGTCGGGGTGGAACCAGCGCATCGTGCGAGGCCCGTCGGTGACGACGAGCAGGCGGGTGCGTCCGCGCCAGAGGCGATCGAGCGTCGCCTGTTCGCCATCCACCGCCAGCCAGCTCAGCTCCTCGGCGCTGAGCTTCACGACGTCCGTCGCGTGCAGCACCGGCCATACATGGTCCAGCGGGTCGCGTTCCCGCGGCCACAGCGACGGGCGCAGGTTCACGTCGAAGCTCACCAGCGCGCCGGCACGATGCGCGCGCTGCATGCCCTCGAGCGTCACCGCTGCGATCTCCGGCTCGGTGAGGCTGTTGGAGCAGACGTGGAAGATACGCAGGCCCTCGAACGCGCTTTCGCGGAAATGCGACAGCTGGAACAGCAGGTCGGCCGAGGGTGGGCGGTAAAAGCTGAAGCTCCGCTCCCCGTCGGCGTCCAGGCTCACGAACGCCAGCGCCGTGTTCGCCTCGGCGGTACGCGCCACGTCGTCGGTGCAAACGCCGGCGTCCCGCAGATGGGCCATCAGGAAGTCGCCGAAGCGGTCCTCGCCGAGCATGCCGGCGAAGCGTGCTTCACCCCCCAGCCTGGCCACGGCCACGGCCACGTTCGCCGGCGCTCCGCCAGCGAACGGCACGAAATGGCGGGCGAAGCCGCGGTCGTCACGGCCTTCGCCATGAAAATCGATCAGCGCCTCACCGAAGCACAGGATGGGGCGGCTCATGGCGTCCGCCTCACGCGTGCGGGGCCATGGGTGCGTCGTCGCGCACGCGCGAGCCGGAGACGCCGTAGAACACGATATACGCGTAGCACAGCAGCGGCAGGATGAAGGCATGTTGCAGGCCGAAGCGGTCGGCCAGCACACCCTGCACCCACGGCACGATCGCGCCGCCGACGATGGCCATGATCAGCAGGCTCGAGGCCTTGCTGGTCATCGGTCCGAGCCGCTCGATGCCGAGCGCGAAGATGGTCGGAAACATGATCGAGTTGAACAGGCCGACGGCGATCACGCTGTACATCGCCACGTTGCCGTGGCTCATCATGGTGGTCAGTACCAGCAGCATGTTCACCGAGGCGAACGCGGCCAGCAGCTTGCGCGGCGACATCGTCGCCATCAGGCCGGAGCCGATGAAGCGGCCGATCATGGCGCCGCCCCAGTAGTAGGAAACGTACTTGGCCGCTTCCTGTTCGCTCATGTGGCCGATGTCCGGCATCGACAGGTAGTTGACCATGAAGCTGCCCAGCGACACCTCGGCGCCGACGTAGCAGAAGATCGCGATCACGCCGAACAGCACGTGCGGATGGCGCAGTACCTCGGCGAAGCTGTGGCGGTCGTGATCGCCCTTGTCGGTGGCCTCGGTCAGTGCCGGCAGGCGGAAGGCCCACACGAACAGCGCCAGCAGGAACAGCACCACGGCGAGCCCGACGTACGGTCCCTGCACCGCGTGTGCCTGCTGTGCCTGGTAGGCGAGCTGGTCGGCCGGCGCCATGGCGGCGAGTTCCGTCGGCGACTTGACCACGCTGGAAAGAATCAGCATGCCGCCGAACCAGGGGGCGAGGAAGGTGCCGAAGGAATTCAGCGCCTGGGCCAGGGTGAGCCGGCTGGAGCTGGTCTTTTCCGGGCCGAGCAGCGCGACGTACGGGTTGGCCGCCACCTGCAGCACGGTGATGCCGGTGGCCAGCACGAACAGCGCGCCGAGGAACGCCGGGTAGGAGTGCAGTCCGGCGGCGGGCCAGAAGCCCAGTGCGCCGACGCCGGCGATCGCCAGGCCGGCCACGATGCCCTTCTTGTAGCCGAGGCCGGCGACCAGTTTGCCGGCCGGCAGTGCCATCAGGAAGTACGCGCCGAAGAAGGTGAACTGCACCAGCATCACCTGGGCATAACTGAGCTGGAAGATCGACTTCAGGTGCGGGATCAGGATGTCGTTCAGGCAGGTCAGGAAGCCCCACATGAAGAAGATGACGGTGAGCACCATCATCGCCATCGGGTAATCGGTGTAGCGGCCGCTGCCGGACGGCGACGAGGGCGTACGCGGAGAAGACATGGGTGATGCGAGTGCCATGACGGATTCCGTTGGGAGGAAAGAGAGCGGCTCAGGCCGCCAGTGGTGGGCAGCTGCTGTCGCGGACGATCAGCTCGACCGGGACGATCGTGCGTTCGCCGCGCTCCTGCGGGTGCTCCAGGCGGGCCAGCAGCAGGCGGGCGGCCTGGCGACCGCGCTCGCGCGGGGCGGTGGAGATGGTGGTGAGCGAGGGCGAGACCATGGCGGCTTCGCCGATGTTGTCGAAGCCGGTCAGCGCGAAATTGCGGCCGGGCTGCAGGCCTCGCTGGCCAAGGCCGAGCATCAGGCCGAGCGCGACCGCATCGTTGTAGCAGACCGCAGCGGTGGGCGCCGGATCGCTGGCGAACAGGGCATCGCAGGCGCGCGCGGCGTCCAGCCGGGTCGGCGCACTCTCGATCAGGTAGTCCCTGGGTACCTTGAGCCTGGCGCGCTTCATCGCCTTCATGAAACCGGCGCGGCGCTGCTGGCAGGAGCTCGATTGCGCGTGGCCGCCGAAGAAGGCGATGCGGCGGTGTCCCTGCTCGATCAGGTGCATGGTGGCCAGCTCGGCGCCGCGAGCGTTGTCCAGCATCAGCCGGTCCCAGTGGGCGGACTCCGGCAGGTCGCCGCCCAGCTCCCGGTTGAACAGCAGCACCGGCATCTGCGGGCCCAGCGACTCCATCACGCGGGAGACGTCGCTGCCTTCGGCCGGCGACAGGATGATGCCACCGGGGCCGTGCTCGATCAGCGAGCTGAGCACGGCCTGCTGTCGCTCCGGCGACTCGCCGGTGCTGCCGAGCAGGGTGACGAAACCGGCTGCCCCCACTTCCTCGTCGACGCCGGCGGCGAATTCGGCGAAGAACGGATTGGCCAGGTCATTGAGCACCAGCGCGATGCTTGAAGAAGTGCGCTTGCGCAGATTGGCCGCCGCCCGGTTGTAGATATAGCCTTGCCGCTGCAGTTCGGCCTGCACCCGTTCGCGGGTATGGCGGTTCACCAGCGGACTGTTGCGCAGCACCAGCGAGACGGTGGCCCGCGAGACATCGCAGGCAGCGGCGATGTCGATGAGCGTGACCTTGCGGCGAATCGGGGCGTGGGTGCTGGGCATGGGGTGCAATCGGCTGCAAATCGATTCGAATGTACCTGCAACGGCGCGGGTGCGCCCTCCGGCGCTGCAGCATGCGGCGACCGGCACGGGGATGATAGCGTTATTTTTTAGAACGATCTAAATAGGACGTGTCATGGATCACAAATGGGTACTCGCAACGTCGGTCTTCCTGGCCCTGGCATCGACGGCAGCCGTCGCTGAGAGCCCCGCTCCCCCGGGACACGCCACCTCGGTCGACCCGCGCATCGGCACCGGCGGAGCCGGTCATACCTTTCCGGGCGCCACGGTGCCGTTCGGCATGATCCAGCTGTCGCCCGACACGGCCATGCCGGACTTCCACCACGCCTACGCATGGGCCGCCGGCTACCAGTACGGCGATCCGACCATCATGGGCTTCTCGCACACCCACTTCTCCGGTTCCGGCCATTCGGACCTGGGCGACGTGCTGGTGATGCCGATCGCCGGCGACGTGAAGCTCGATCCGGGCGATGCCACCCGGCCCGGCAGCGGCTACCGTTCGCGCTTCAGCCATGCCACCGAGGTGGAGCAGGCCGGCTATTACGCGGTCACCCTGAGCGACTACGGCGTCCGCGCCGAGCTCACCGCCGGCAAGCGCATCGGCTGGCATCGCTACACCTTCCCCAAGGGCAAGCCGGCGCATCTGCTGCTGGACCTTCGCCCCAGCATCTACGACTACGACGGCAAGGTGCTGTGGTCGCGCCTGCGTGTGCGCGACGACGGCACCGTCACCGGCTGCCGGCTGACCAACGGCTGGGCGCGCGGTCGCGAGCTGTGCTTCGCGATGCGCTTCAACCAGCCGATGACCGGCCGCACGCTCTACAACCGCGAGCAGAACGTGCCGTACAAGGGCTTCAAGGGCCCGGGCAACCAGCCGCAGGACCGGAACGACCAGAACGGCCGCGCGCTCGAGGCGGTGTTCGATTTCGGCGCGCTGGGCAAGCCGCTGGAGGTGAAGGTCGCGATCTCCACGGTCAGCGCGGACAACGCCATCGCCAACCTCGACACCGATGGCAAGGGCTGGGACTTCGACGCCCGCCGCCGCGAAGCCACCGCGGCCTGGAACAAGGTATTGGCGACGATCGACATCGATGGCACGCCGGCGCTGAAGACGCAGTTCTACACCGCGCTCTACCACGCCTTCCTGTCGCCCACGCTGAGCATGGACGTCAACGGCCAGTACCGCGGTCCGGACCACCAGGTGCACCAGGCGAAAGACGCCAACGGCAAGTTCGACTTCTACTCCACCTGGTCGCTGTGGGACGTCTACCGGGCCCAACAGCCGCTGATGGTGCTGCTGCGCCCGGACATGAGCACCGACTTCGTGCGCTCGCTGGTCGCCGCGGCCAAGGACAGCCCGTTCGGCATCCTGCCGGTGTGGGCGTACCAGGGACTGGAGACCTGGTGCATGATCGGCTACCACGCCGTGCCGGTGATCGCCGACGCCTACGTCAAGGGCGTGCGCGGCTTCGATGCGCACGAGGCACTGAAGGTCATGGTGGCCAGTGCCACCTACAAGGCCTACGGTGACCTGGCCGACTACATGAAGCTCGGCTACGTGCCGATCGACCATGAGCCGGAAGCCGCCTCCAAGACGCTGGAGTACGCCTACGACGACTGGTCGCTGGCGCAGATGGCCAGGGCGATGGGCGGGTCGGCCACGGCGGCGACCTTCATGAAGCGCTCCACCTATTGGCGCAATGCCTGGGACCCGGTCACCGGTTTCATGCGCGCCAAGCTCAGCAACGGAAAATTCCGTGAGCCGTTCGATCCGACCTTCGCCGGCTACGGCAGCGACTACACCGAGGGCAATGCCTGGCAGTACTCCTGGTACGTGCCGCAGGACGTGCCGGGGCTGATCGAGGCGATGGGTGGCAAGGAAAAGTTCATCGCCAAGCTCGACGCCACCTTCGATGCCAAGGTCGACCCGGCCCACTTCAAGAACGTGGAGGACATCACCGGGCTGATCGGCTGGTACGCGCACGGCAACGAGCCGAGCCACCACATGGCCTACCTCTACGACTACGCCGATGCACCGTGGAAGACCCAGCAACGGCTGAAGCAGATCATGGACACCCAGTACGCGGCCACGCCCCAGGGACTGGCCGGCAACGACGACCTGGGCCAGATGTCCGCCTGGTACGTGTTCACCGCGCTGGGCTTCTATCCGGTGGCGCCGGGCAGCGACGTCTACGCGATCGGCCGGCCGTTCGTGCCGAAGGCGGTGCTGCATCTGGCCGGCGACAAGACCTTCACGATCACTGCGGCACCCTTCGACGGTTTGCATCCGTATGTTGGCGAGATCACCCTCGATGGCCACCCGCTCAGGCAGCCTTTCCTGCACCACGGCGACCTGGTCGCCGGCGGCACCCTGCACTTCACCATGGTGGCCCGCCCGCCTGCCGGCGCGACGGCAGGCGATGCGCGTTGAGCACGCCGCGTCCGCGACCGGTCCGCATGACGCGCGGGCGTGCCAGAATGCCCCGTCCAGCCTGTCGGGGGGCGGTCGGTAGATGCAGATGAGGAACCTGAGCTTCCTGCGCTGGCGGGTCATCGGCCTGCTGCTGTCGGTGGTGGTGATCGTTGCGTTGCCGTATGCGATCACCCGCAATACCTCGAACGATGCGCTGGATGCGTCCCAGTGGGTGACGCATTCCTCGGAGGTGAAGTCGATCACCTACCGCATCGCCTATCTCAGCCGCGATGCCGAGGCGGCCTCCTACCGGATCGTGCTGAGCGGCGATGACGAGACGGCGCAGGGGCGGATCGACGATGCTTCGCATGCGATTTCCAAGCTGATCTGGCAACTGCGCGACCTCACGCGCGACAACCCGGACCAGCAGGCGCTGATCGGTTCGCTGCAGACCACCATCAGCGGCCGCTCCACCCTGATGTGGCAGGCACTCTGGCGCGCCCGCCACAACGACCGACCCGGCGCGGAGAAGGCGCTGCGCGACGCCGGCAAACTGTTCGTGCTCGGCGACATCCTCGACAAGATCGTCAGCACCGAGGACCGGCTGCTGGTGGACCGGCGCAAGGCGGCACAGGCCCAGTCGAGCAACTATCGCCTCGTGCTCGGCATCGGTGCGTTCGCGCAGATGGCGCTGCTGGGCATCATCGTGGTGGTGTCGGAGCGGCAGATCGGCGAACGCCTGCGTGCGGAGGAGCGCGAGAGCCAGGCGGTGCGTCGATCGCGGCAGATCGTGCAGGCGGTGCGCGAGCCGATCGTGCTGCTGGACAAGGAACTCAACACGCTGCTGGTCAACGCCGCGTTCGCCGAGCTGTACGGCATGGACCCGGACGAGACGCAGTCCCTGCCGTTGGCCGAACTGGGTGGGGGTGCCTGGAATGACGGGCCGCTGCTGCAGCGGCTGGGCGACGTCATGCTGCGCGACCGCGAGCTGTGGGACTACGAGCTCAACCAGCGCACCGCGGACGGTGCCGATCGCCGGGTGGTGGTCAATGCGCGCCGCGTTCAGCAGGAAAGCGACGAACCGGCCCTGCTGGTGACGGTGAGCGACATCACAGTGCGCGCGCTGGTGGAAAAGCAGGTCAAGGAGCTCAACCGGCAGCTGGAGGGCAAGGTCGAGCAGATCTCCGACGTGAACCGCGAGCTGGAAGCCTTCAGCTACTCGGTGTCGCACGATCTGCGCGCTCCGCTGCGACACATCGCCGGTTTCGCCGGCAAGCTGGAGCGCCACCTCGGCGAACGACTGGACGACAAGGGGCACCACTACCTCGGCGTGATCTCCGGCTCGGCCCAGCGCATGGCCCAGCTGATCGACGATCTGCTGGTGTTCTCCCGCCTCGGCCGCGGTGCGCTGCGCCTGCAACCGGTGGACATGCAGTCGCTGGTGGACGAGGCCCGCGCCCTGGTCGAGCCGGACACCACCGATCGCCGCGTCGAGTGGAAGGTGGCGCCGTTGCCGGTCGTGGTCGGTGACGAGAACATGCTTCGCATGGTCTGGCAGAACCTGGTCAGCAATGCCGTGAAGTACACCGGCAAGTGCGACGTGGCCCGGATCAGCATCGAGACCACGCGCGCGGCCAACGGCGACTACCAGTTCACGGTGGCGGACAATGGCGCCGGGTTCGACATGGAATACGCCGGCAAGCTGTTCGGTGTGTTCCAGCGGCTGCACCGCGCCTCCGACTTCCCCGGCAACGGCATCGGGCTGGCCAATGTCCGCCGCATCGTGGCGCGTCACGGCGGACGGGTCTGGGCCGAGGGCGAGCCGGGCAAGGGCGCACGCTTCCACTTTTCCCTGCCGGCCTCGGACGCCGGCGACACCCATCGACAGGACCGTTCATGAGCAATCGCCTTATCCGCCCCATCCTGCTGGTCGAGGACAGCCTCGCCGACGCCGAAATGGCGATGGATGCGCTGCGCGAGGCCAACCTGGCCAACCCGGTCATCCACCTCGAGGACGGGGTGGAGTGCCTGGACTATTTCTACGCCCGCGGTGCCTGGGCGACCCGCGAGCGGGCGGAGCCGGCGGTGGTGCTGCTGGACATCAAGATGCCGCGGATGAACGGCCTGGACGTACTCACCCAGATGCGCAGCGACGAGCGCCTGCGGCGGGTCCCGGTGGTTATCCTGTCCTCCTCGCGCGAGGAGAGCGATCTGGCCCGCAGTTGGGACCTGGGCGTGAATGCTTACGTGATCAAGCCGGTCGACGCGGACCAGTTCTTCGAGGCGGTACGCACCCTGGGCCAGTTCTGGGCGGTGCTGAACCAGTCGCCGGCGTTGGACTGACCGCGACGGGGCAAGGTGGCCGCGCTACGCTGCGCGGCAGACAAGGACGCAGATCGGATACAGCTTCCATGCCTCACAGGTTGAATCGGACCCTCTCTCCCATCCGCGTCCTCCAGGTGGAGGACAACGCGCTCGACGCCGAGCTGGTGCTCGGCGAGCTCGAGGCGGACGGTCTTGCCTATTCGGCACGGCTGGTCGACGACGAGGCCAGCTACCTCGAGGCGCTGGAATCGTTCCGGCCGGATATCGTGCTTTCCGACCTGAGCCTGCCGGGCTTCTCCGGTCAGCGCGCGCTGGAACTGCTGCGTGCCCGCGACAGCGATACGCCCTTCATCTTCGTCTCTGCCACGCTGGGCGAGGAGGCGGCGATCGAGGCGCTGCGCAATGGCGCCACCGACTACATTCTCAAGCAGAACCCGGCGCGCATGGCCAGTGCGGTGCGTCGCGCGCTCAGCGAGGCCGAGGCGGAACGTGCCGCCCATCGCGCCGAGGCCGAGCTGATCCGCGCCCAGCGCTTCGAGGCGCTGGCGATGCTGGCCGGCGGTCTCAGCCACGACCTGCGCAACCTGCTGCAGCCGCTGTTGCTGGCCGGCGACAGTCTGCTCGACTACCAGGACGATCCCCGTCTGGCGCGGCTGGGCTCGCTGGTGCGTGACTGCGGCAAGCGCGGGCTGGAAATGGTGCAGTCGATGCTCTCGTTCGCCCGCGGCGCACGCCGTGCCGAGCAGGTGCGGCTGGGCGCACTGACCAATGCTCTGGAACTGCTGCTGCAGGGTTCGGTGCCCCGCGCGGTGGCCATGGATATGACGCTGGACGATCCGGAGCTGACGTTCGAAGGCAATCACACCGAGTTGCAGCAGTGCCTGTTGAACCTTTGCCTGAACGCCATCCAGGCAATGCCGGACGGCGGTCGTCTGCAGATCACATCCAGCCGCTGTGCGCTGCCGGATGACTTCTTCCTGGACGACGAAGAGCCGCAGGAGGGCGAATACCTGCGCCTGACCGTTGCCGATACCGGCCACGGCATGGACGAGGACACGCTGGAGCGCCTGTTCGAGCCGTTCTTCACCACCAAGCAGACCGGCACCGGCCTGGGGCTGCTGTCGTGCAAGCGGATCGTCGCCAGCCACGGCGGTGTGATGCGGGTGGAGAGCGAGCCGGGCGAGGGCACCGCGTTCCACCTCTACCTGCCGCTGGCGCTGCAGGACGAGGCGGACGGAGCCGGAAGCGGCGAAGACTGGCTGCAGGGCGAGGCCGAGCGGGTGCTGGTGGTGATCGAGGAAGCCGCGCAGCTTTCGCTGCTGGCGGACATGCTCGACGCCTATGGTTACCAGGCCCACGGCAGCCAGAGCGGCACCGTGGCGCTGCAGTGGATCGAGGCCCAGGGCCTGCCCGACGTGGTGGTGATGGACGCGGAGATGAACCTGTTCACCGGGGTGCGCACGCTGGCCGCGCTGGTCGACCGTGGCTATGCCGGCCCGGTGCTGTTGCTGGCCCGCCCCGAGGCGCCGCCGCGGCTGGAGGAACTGCCGTCGCTGGAGCACCTGCATGTGGTGGACAAGCCGGTGACCGCGCGCGGCCTGCTGCAGACCCTGCGCCTGGCCCTCAAAAACAGCGAGGCCACCTGAAAGCGGTGGCCTCGCGTGTACCGCATGGCGGCGGGCGGCTCAGTCGATACCCAGCTTCTTGAGCTTGTAGCGCAGCGCGCGGAAGGTGATGCCGAGTTTCTTGGCGGCGGCGGTCTTGTTGTAGCGCGACTCCTCCAGCGCCTTCATGATCGCCGTGCGTTCGAGGTTGCTGATGTAGTCCTCCAGCGCCACGCCGCTGCCTGGAGTGGCCGGTGGCGCGGCTTCGATGGCACCGGCCACGGTAGCCGACGGAGCGGCGATGCCGGCATCGAAGGCCGGTCGCGATGCACGCTGCGGCAGCATCAGGTCGGCGGCGTCGATGCTTTCGCCGTCGCTCATCGCCATCGCACGCTCCAGCACGTTCTCCAGCTCGCGCACGTTGCCGGGGAAGTCGTACTCGTCCAGCGCCTGCTGCGCGGCCGGCAGCAGGCGGCCCGGCGCCATGCCGCTCTTGGCGGCCAGCTGGCGCAGGATGTGCGCGGCCAGCAGCGGCACGTCGCCACGGCGCTCGCGCAGCGGCGGCACACGCAGCTCGATCACGTTGATGCGGTAGAACAGGTCCTGGCGGAACTGGCCCTGGTCGACCAGGGCCGCCAGGTTCTTGTGCGTGGCCGACAGGATGCGCACGTCCACCGGCACTTCCTCGCGGGCACCGATCGGGCGCACCGCCTTCTCCTGGATCGCGCGCAGCAGCTTGACCTGCATGTGCAGCGGCAGCTCGGCCACCTCGTCGAGGAACAGGGTGCCGCCGTTGGCGGCCTGGAACAGGCCTTCCTTGTCGCTGGCCGCACCGGTGAAGCTGCCGCGCTTGTGGCCGAAGAACTCGCTTTCCATCAGCTCGGTGGGAATCGCGCCGCAGTTCACCGGCACGAACGGACCCGAGGCACGCGGGCCCTGCTCGTGGATCAGCCGGGCGACCAGCTCCTTGCCGACGCCGGACTCGCCGGCGATGTACACCGGCGCCTGGTTGCGCGCCAGCTTGCCGATGGTGGCGCGCACCTGCTGCATCACCGCCGAGTCGCCGATCAGCCGGTCGCTGGAGCCGCCACCGGTGCTGGCACCGCCCTCGCCGCGCTTTTCCTCGGCCAGCTTCAGCGCCGTGCGCACCAGCCGCCGCAGCATCTGAATGTCCACCGGCTTGGAGACGAAGTCGAAGGCGCCAGCCTTCAGTGCGCTCACCGCCGCATCGACGTTGCCGTAGGCCGTGATCATGGCCACCGGCGTGTCCGGGTGCTGTTCGGCGATCAGTTCGATCACCTCGTGGCCGGTACCGTCGGGCAGGCGCATGTCGGTGAAGCACAGGTCGTAGCTGCGTTCGGCCAGCGCGCGCTTGGCCTCGCCGACGGTGCCGACCGCGTCCACCTGCAGGTCCATGCGGCCGAGGGTGATGGTGAGCAGTTCGCGGATGTCGCGTTCGTCGTCGACGACCAGGACAGTCTGTAGGCTCATGGGCTCTGGGGATCGTGGGCTGGCGGGCAGGATACTCGCCGCGTCCATCGTCGGCAAAGCAGGCCGGGGCGTTCAGGGCTTCCGGTCTGGGACTGAGTGACCCCGATCCGTGTCGCGCCGGCCCAGGTGCCGGGCGAAGAACCCGGCGATGGTCTGGTAGGCCTGGCGCGATTCCGGCAGCTCGGGATCGGAGAAGAACGAGTGCCACATGCCCTCCCACACGTGCAGCTCCGCCTCGACGCCGGCCTGCTGGAGCAGCGCCTGGCTGCGCACCTCCGAGCTCATCGCCATGTCGCGGGTGCCAGTGATCAGCAGGGTCGGTGGAAACCTGGCCAGCAGCGTCGACGACAGTCCCGGCTGCACCATCGGATCGCGCGGATCGGCGCCCCGGAAATAGGGCAGGTCCCAGAAGCCCAGGCGGTGCGCCGGCACGCCCTGGCCGTTCAGCAGGGGCGCGACCCAGGACGAGTCGCCGGTCAGGTCCAGCAGCGAGCCGCAGAAGGTACCGATCGCACCGGGCACCGGCACCTTGTCCCGGATCAGCCGCGCCACCGATTCGGCGGTGAGGATGCCGCCGGCCGAGCAGCCGTAGATGCCGATGTCCTGTGGCCGGTACTGCTTGAGCAATGCGCGATAGACCGCCTCCACGTCGTCGCTGGCGGCGGGGAAGGTGTGTTCCGGCCCCTGCCGGTAATCCACCGTGATCACCTCGATGCGGCCCACGCTGGCGATCGGGATCGATTCGACCAGGCCGCCGCTGCCGGCGCCCCACAGGAACGCGCCGCCGTGCAGGTTGACCAGTACGCGGTGCCGGTTGGCGGGTGCGACGCCGTCGGCCGGCAGCACCACCTGGGTCCGCACGCCAGCGATCGTTTCGGGGCGGATGGCGACTGGATAAAGCTTGCGCATGCGCGCCACGCGGTCGCTGTTCATGCGGTCGTAGAACGCACGGCTTTCGGCGATGGGGGCGGTGATCGGCGGGGCCTTGGCGCCCTCGGCAAGCATCTTCGGGAAGAACGCGCGGGCCTCGGGCGAGGCGAGCTCCGAATACGGGACCGCAATCGCCGGGGAGGTCACGGTTCCGTCCGGTTGCACCCCGGGAAGCGCACTCGCGGTCTGCGCCGCGCCGGAGGCTGCGCTGGCCAATGAGCTGAACGCGAGTAGCAAAGGGGCGAAAGCGAAGCTGCGCATGCGGACTCCCCGGGCAGGTCGCGCCGGCCGCTGCCGGCGCCAATCATCGGATCACTTGCCGCCGATACCCACGGTCACCGGCGCCAGCACGCCGGCACGCTCGGTTTCCCGGCGGAAGAAAAACAGCGTCACCAGTACCAGGGTCATCGGCACCAGCGAGAAATAGAACGCGTGGATACCGCCAAAGCGGGCGAACACCATCGCGGTGATGCGCGATCCGAGGGTGCCGCCGAGGGCGGAGAAGATCACGATCAGGCCGGTCATCGAGGCATGCAGCGGCTTGGGCAGCGAGCTCAGCGCCACCGAGTTGATCACCGGATAGATCGGCGCCATCAGCAGCCCGATCAGCGGGATCAGGTACGCCGCTGCCGGCGCGCTGAGCCAGCCCACGTCCGGCGTCACGCTGACGCCGCGTGCCATCGGCAGCACCAGCAGCACCAGCGCCGCCATGCCCAGCACGCAGAGATTGAGCAGGCGGTGCCAGCTGACGCGGCGCAGCGCCTGGCCGGCGCCGATCCGGCCCAGCGCGGTGGCGCCGGCGAGGATCGATGCCATCTGGATGCTCATCGCGTTGGGCAGCTTGAGGATCTCGTTGTTGAAGGTCGGCAGCCAGGTGCTGAAGCTCTGCTCGATCAGCACGTAGAGAAAGGCCGAGAGCAGGAACACGTACACCAGCGGGCGCGCCATCAGCTGCAGCATCTGCCCGACGGTGGAGGCTGCCGAGCGCGGGGTCTGGTCGCGGGCCGCCGATTCGTCCAGTGGAGAGGCGGCGAGCAGGGCGATCACCGCGGCGCAGATCACCGCGAGCAGCCAGTACACCCGCAGCCACCGGGTGTCGCCCGGGGCGGCCGGGTCGACGAAGGCGCTGAACAGCCAGCCGCCGGCCAGCACGCCGACCATGAACAGCCCTTCGATGGTGTTGGTCAGGCGCGAGTGTTCGGCCCGATCGGTGGTGAGCAGGCCGATCGAGGAGTACACCGCCACCTTGGCCAGCGCGAACGACACGCCGACGCAGGCGAACAGGAATTCGGTGGTGTGGAAGCCGGGAAACATCGGCATCAGCAGGCAGGCGCCGCCGACGATGGTGAGCGCGCCCATCATCGCCCGGCGGTAGCCGAGCAGGGGAAGGAACGAGGCCACCATGAACGAGGTGATGGCGATCGGCAGGTCCTTGAACAGTTCCAGCAGGCTGGCCTGCGGCTTGTCGATGCCGAAGCTGGCCATCGACTGCAGGATCACCGTGCCGACGCTGTTGAGCAGGATCGCGAAGACCATGTAGATCAGCGCCAGCGCGACGATCATGCGGAATCGGTTCATGCGGTACTCGCGGGCAGTCGACAAAACGACGGTCCGGACCGCGATGCCGCTGCGGCCCGGACCGTTCCGGGGTAACCCTCAGGCCATCAGAACTTGTACTTGACCTGCACGTTGACCTCGCGGCCTTCCAGCGGACGGGCGAGGATCACCCCGTCGGTGCCGGCGGCCGAACCGAAGATACGCGAGTTGCTCTCGGTCAGGCCCAGCTCGTTGGTCATGTTGGTGCCCTGCAGGCGCAGTTCCCAGTTCTTCTGCACGTTGGCGACCACGCCGAAGTCCCAGGTGTCGTAGCTGCCCAGCTGCTGCAGGCCGGACTGGTCCTGGGTGTGCGGGCCGACGTGCGTGTAGGTGACGAAGGCGGTGACGTCGCCCCAGTCGAACGGGATGCGGTAGCTCGGCGTCAGCATGAAGCGCACCTTCGGCTGGCGCTGCAGCTGCTTGCCGTTGACGCTGATGCACTGCGTGGTGCCGCTGGCCAGGTCGGTATAGAGGAAGCAGGAGTTGTTGTGCGAGTAGTGGCCATCGAGGTAGTCGGCCACCACCTGCACCTTGAAGTTCTTGAACGGGGTGACCGCACCGGTCAGGTTGATGCCCTTGGAGTCCGAGCCATACAGCGACTGCGTGCCGACCGGCACGCCCTGGTTGTTGGTCGGCTGGTAGACCAGACCGTCGAACAGGCGGTGGTAGATGCTGATGTCGGCATAGACGATGTCTGACTGGTACTTGAAGCCGCCTTCGATGTTGGTGATCTTCTGCAGCGGCGGCGTGTTGCCGGTGGTGTTGCCCCGAAGCGCGTTGTCGAAGTCGCCGAAGTGCGCACCCTTGTTGGCACGGAAGTACACGCTCATGTTGTCGGCGAGCTCGTAGTTCACGCCGAAGGTCCACGACGGGTGGGTCTTGTTGTAGCTGGTGCGGGCGTAGGTGCCGTCGCATACCGGCACCTTGTTGTCGTACAGCGTGTTGTTGTTGCCGTCGAGGTTCCGCTGGGTCAGGTTGCAGACGTTGTTGACCGCGTCCTCGTTCTCGATGCGGCCGGACAGGTCGAACAGCCACTTGCCCACGCGCCACACGTCGGACAGGTAGAACGCCTTGTTGGTGGCGGTGCCGTGCTGGGCGATGTTGTAGCCGCCGTAGTCGAGAAAGCCCTGGCCGTCGGTCAGGTACATGGTCTGGCCGTTCTGCTGGTAGCTGACCTGGATCGGCCGCGCATTCGGTGTGTTGGTCATCAGCATCTGGTTACCCAGCGCCCACTTGTCGTTCATCGTGTAGTGGGCGAGGTAGATGCCGCCGGTGAGCGTGTTGCCGTCGAAGATCTCCTTGCTCAGGCGGAAGTCGTTGCTCATGTTCTTCAGGTGCTTGTGGATGTACCACCAGCCCTGGTGGATCACGCTCTGGTTCGGGTCGACCATGCCGCCGCCGTTGACGTAGGTGGCGGTGGCCGAGCCGGCCGGCAGGTTGAACGCACCGATGCTCGAGCCGTCGGTGTAGAGCATGTCGCTGAGCGTGCCCGGATTGGTGCCGGAGAACAGCGCGTTGGTGTCGACGTCGCCGCCGTCGAGCAGGAACTTGTCCGACAGTGTCCAGCCGCTGCCCAGGTCGTAGTCGAAGTTGCCGCCGAAGAAGTTGAACTTCGCGCCGCGGCCGTTGGCCAGGTTGGCGTGGGTGCCGCCGCCCGGGTAGCCGGGCAGGTAGACGTGCTGGATCTCCGGACCGTTGTAGGTGTCGGTCAGCGGATCGAAGCCGGGGTAGGCGCTGAACTGGTCGGTGCCGTGCTGGATCAGCGGGATCGGCGTGATGAACTGGTTCTTGTCGTTGAGCGCGCGGGCGTACAGCGTCATGGTGCCGTTGTCGCTGTCGTGGCTGATCGTGGCGGTGAACTGGCCGCCCTTGTCGGCGGAGAACTTCGGATCGCGCACGCCGTCGGAGTCGCGGTAGAAGCCGCCGACGGTGCCATACCAGCTGTTGGCGATCGGGAAGCTGTAGAAGCCGTCGACGCGGCGCAGGTTCTCGCTGCCGTAGGTCACGCCGATGCTGCCGCTGGGCGTATCGGTGCCGGTCTTCAGCATGAAGTTGGCGGTCGCGCCGATCTGGCCGTCACCGAACACCACCGATGGGCCGCCCTGCAGGATTTCCACGCGGTCCACGGTGTCGTCGAGGCGGAAGATCGAAGTGGTCTCGAAGAACGACAGCGTGGGCATGCCGTACAGCGGCGAGCCCATCAGCTGGGTCGAGAAGAACGGCGCGTCGCCGCCGCCCGGGAAGCCGGCGATCTCGATGTTGGCGCCGGTCTGGCCGCCGGTGGATTCCGGCCACAGGCCGGGGGAGATCTTCAGCAGGTCGGCCGTGCTCTTGGGGTTGGCCATCTTGATCTGCTCGGCGTTGGCGCTGACCACCGAGTAGCTGGTGTCGATCTTCTTCAGGCCGCCGGTCGCGGCGTTGCCGGTCACCACGACCTGGTCGAGGGTCTTGGCGGCGCTGGCGTTGGGCTTGGCGCTCTTGGCCGGTTTGCTGGTGGCGGTGGCGTCCTGGGCCGCGGCCATCGCAGGCAGCAGGCAGGCGGCGATCGCCGCGGACAGGGCCAGTCGGGTCAGGTGCTTGTTGTTCATCGGCTTGTACTCCCCACGATGGATCGTTTGTGATGGCGGACGCCCACCCCGGGGCCGCCGGTTCGCCTTCATGTTGTGTAGTGCTTGATATCGAACGCGGCGACGTTCGGGATGCGCGCATCCGCATGCGCCAGCGCGGGCGAGTCGCCCACGGCCACCGCGGCCATCCCGGCCGCGAGGATGCTGTCCACGCCGGCCGCGGCGTCTTCCACGCCGAGGCATTCGTGGGGTTCCACGCCAAGTCCATGGGCGGCGGCGAGGAAGATTTCCGGGTCGGGCTTGGAGCGGGCGATGCGCCCGGCATCGACCACGTGGTCGAACAGGTCGGCGATGCCCATCCGCTCGAGCAGCAATGGCGCGTTGCGGCTGGCCGAGGCCAGGCCCACCTTCAGGCCCGCCGCGCGGGTCGCCGCGATCGCGTCGCGCGCCCCGGGCAGCAGTTGTTCGGGGCCGAAGCGCTCGATCTGTTCCCGGTAATAGCCGTTCTTGCGCTCGGCCAGGGCGAGGCGCTCGTGCTCGGCGTAGCGGCGGTCGGCCCGTTCGAGCAGGATATCGAGCGAGCCGAGCCGGTCGACCCCCTTCATGCGCTCGCCGGTGGCCTCGTCGAACGGCAGGTCGAGCTCCCTCGCCAACTGGCGCCAGGCTGCGTCGTGCACCACCGCGGTGTCGGCGATCACGCCATCGAGGTCGAAGATCACCGCCTTGAGCGGGCGCGGCAGGCGCGCGGGCGTCGCCAGCGGCAGCTCGATCGATCCGCCCGGCGCCAGTTCCTGCAGCGCGCCACCGTGGCGGAAGCGCAGCGGTCGTGCACCGGACAAGGTGTAGCGCACGCCCTGACGGGTCACTTCCACGCGCAGCTGCGCGTCGCGCCAGCGCAGCCCGAAGCGATAGCCGGTCCAGGCGGTCGGCAGGGAAGGAGCAAGGCTGGGCAGGCCGTCGACCACGCGCAGCCCGCCGAATCCCCAGGTCAGCGCGAGCCAGCTGCCGGCCATCGCCGCCATGTGCACGCCGTGCGCGGCGTTGCCATGCAGATCGTCCAGGTCCACCCGCAGGGTGTCCAGGAAGTAACGATAGGCTTCGTCCGGGTAACCGACTTCCCCGGCCATCACGCTGAAGGTGGAGGCCGACAGCGTGGAGTCGTGCAGCGTGACCGACGCGTAGTAGTCGAAGTTGCGCCGCTTGGTGGCACGGTCCACGTTCTCGCCGGCCAGCATCAGCGCGAGCAGGGTGTCGGCCTGCTTGCAGACCTGGTGGCGGTAGATGGTGAGCGGGTGCAGTTCCAGCAGCAGCGGGCGCTTGCCCTCGACCCGCGGGCGCGGCGGCAGGCGCGGCCGGTCGAGGAACGCGTCGTCCTGCGGGAAGATGCCGAGGGCGGGGTCGACCGGCAGGTACATGGCATCGGCCGCGCGCGTCCAGGCGGCGATCTCGTCGGCGCCCAGCCCGATGCGTGCGGCCAGTGCATCGAAATCCGCTGCCCGCTCCTCGGCCATCCAGCGGGCCACTGCCGCCGCATCGCGCAGGTGCTTCTGCGCCATCCGGTTGGTGTAGTGGTTGTTGTCCACCACGGCGGAATACTCGTCCGGTCCGGTCACCGCGTGGATGCAGAACGCACCGCCGCGGCGCAGGTTGAAGTGGCCCACATCCAGCCACACGCGGGCGGTCTCGAACAGTATTTCTGCGCCCTTTTCGATGAGAAAGGCGTGATCGCCGGTCGCATCGGTGTACAGGCGGACCGCCCAAGCCACGGCGGCATTGATGTGGTATTGCGCCGAACCGCTGGGGAAATACGACGAGCACTCGTCGCCACTGATCGTTCGCCAGGCATAGAGCGCGCCGCGCGCGTGGTTCATCTCGCGCGCATGCTGCCGCGCGCGCTCCAGCGTGGCGTGACGGTAGGTCAGCATGCTGCGTGCCAGCTCGGGCGCCACGTTCACCAGGGCCGGCAGCATGAAGGCCTCGGCATCCCAGAAATAGTGGCCTTCGTAGCCTTCGCCGGTCAGTCCCTTGGCGGCGGCGCTGGCGCGGCCATCGCGGCTGCTCGACTGGTAGACGTGGAACAGGTTGAAGCGCAGCGCCTGTTCCACGGAGGGATCGCCGTCGATCGCCAGATCAGCCTGGTCCCACAGCGGAGCCAGCGTGGCGGCCTGGCTCGCCAGCAGGGCATCGAAGCCGGCGTCATGGGCGCGCTGGAGGGCGGCATCCGCGCGGTCGCGCAGGGTGGCCGCATCGATGTCCTCGTGCGGTGCGGTCCACGCGTAGCTGGCGTATTTCTCCAGCGTCACGGGACGGCCTGGCGCCAGCTCGCCCTCGATGATCTGCGCCACGCCGTGCGGGGCATGACCGCCGTAGCGGCAGTGCAGGGCGTCGCCCAGCTGGTGCTGCTGTACGCAGGCGACGCGCACGCCGCTGTGGGTGGTTTCCTGGACCAGCCAGGCGCGGTGCTCGTCGGCGGCCGCGGCCAGCGTGTGGAAGCCGCCGTCCACGTGCGTGCCGATGCGAGGATCGAAGCCCTGCTCGACCGCGTCGCGGCCGGTATCGATGGTGGACTCCAAGCTGATCGGACCGGCGTAATCGCCCGACTGCACGCTGTAGCGGATCGCCAGCAGGCCCGGTTCTTCCAGCAGCACCAGGCGCTCGGCGCGAATATCCAGTGTCGCCCCGGACGGGGCGCGCCAGCGCAGGTGTCGGCGATAGCATCCCGTGCGCAGGTCCAGTTCGCGCTCGAAGGCGAGCCATTCGCCTTCGGACAGCCGCACCGGGACTTCGCCAAGGCGCAGCTGGATCCCGATCGCGTCGGCCACCGGAATGCGGGTGTCGGTGTGGGCGGCGAAGCCGGGAAAGCGTTCGTGGTACCCGATCGGGCTGCGCTCCCAGGCGCCGGCGAGGAAGCTGCCCTGGGTGGCGCCGGGCGCCTCCTCCAGTCCGCCGCGGACGCCGAGCGCGCCGTTGGCCAGTGCGAACAGGCTCTCGTCCTGGGCAAACCCGGCCGGATCGGTGCCATGGCGTACGACGCGCCAGGGATCCGATGTTGCCGTCACCGATGGCCAGGGCTGACCGCCGCGTGGCGTATGCGCCGGTGGCGGCACCGGCGCGGCGTCGAGCTTTTCCAAGCGATACCCCTCTATGGACATTCGGTCGGGCTGCCGTGACGGTCTGGTTCCGACCGGCGGGGCGCGACGATGACAGCTAATGATATCGATATCAAGACATCGATATCATTGGTGCGGCACAGCATGCCGAGGGTTCACCGTTCGTGGTCTTCAAAGGGCTTCGGACTGCCGTTTTCCGGGGATGGGCTGCCGTGTCGATGTGGCCTGGTTGCGGCGGCGCGGCGGATTAGACGCCGCGCCCGCAAATCGCCACACTTGGCCAGGACGCGGCCGGCTCGCCTGGCCCGATCCGGAATCCGGCCCGGAGGCCACATACTTGAGTCGAACCCGCAAAGACCGGCCGGGCCCCACCGGCAGCCTCACCATGGCGGACCTGGCCGAGCTGGCCGGCGTGTCCAAGATCACGGTGTCGCGTGCGCTGGCCGACAGTCCGCTGGTGACGCCGGAGACCCGCGAGCGGATCCAGACGCTGGCGCGCGACCACGGCTACAAGCTCAACGTGAGTGCGCGCAACCTGCGGTTGCGTCGCAGCCACACGGTCGCGGTCATCGTGGAGATGAAGCCGTCCAGCGACCGCACCATGCTCGACCCCTATCCGCTGACCCTGCTCGGTGGCATCGCGCAGGAGCTCACGGCGGCCGGGTACAGCGTGCTGCTGACCACCCGTCAGGGGGCTGCCGCGGCTGCGGTGCAGGCCGCCGACGGGCTGATCCTGCTCGGGCAGGGCGTGCGCCAGGATGCGGTGCGCCGCTTCGACAAGCTGGGGTTGCCGATGGTGGTGTGGGGCGCGCATGGCGACGAGGACGCGCACGCGGTCGTCGGCAGCGACAACCGCATGGGCGGCCGGCTGGTGGCCGAGCACTTCCTGCGCCAGGGGCGGCGCCATCCGGTGTTCGTCGGCAATCCGAGCCACCCGGAGATCTTCGAGCGCCTGAGCGGCTTCGTGGACACGCTGACCGCTCACGGCATCAAGCCGCTGCTGCTGCGGCGGGACGAATTCACCCTCGCGTCGGGCATCGATGCGGTGCACTCGCTGGCGACCCGCAAGGTGCCGTTCGATGCGCTGTTCGCCTGCAGCGACCTGCTCGCGATGGGCGCCATCCGCGCGGTGCAGGAGCTCGGCCGCAAGGTCCCCGATGACTGTTCGGTGGTCGGCTACGACGACATGCCGATGGCCGCGGCGTTCCAGCCGGCGCTGAGCTCGGTCCGGCAGGACTGGCAGGCGGGCGGCAGCCTGCTGGCGCAGAAGATGCTGGCGCTGATCGCCGGCGAGCCGGTGGAATCGCAGGTGTTGCCGGTGAGCCTGGTGGCGCGCGCTACCTGACGCTCTCGTCGGCGATCGCCGGGTCGCCGGTCTGCCGCGCGTGCGCGGGCGTCAACGTGATGCGGAAGCAGCTGCCGCCGCCGGCCACGCGAACGTATTCCAGCGAGGCCTGGTTGGCCTCGGTCATCTGCCGCGCCAGGTACAGGCCGAGGCCGGTGCCGTACTCGTGCGTGGTGTAGAACGGCTCGAAGATCTGCGCCGCCACCTTCGGGGCGATGCCCGGGCCGCGATCGATCACCTCCAGGATCGGCACGCCGTGCTCGCCCGGGCGGGTCACCACCATGACGCGGGCGGGCTCGCCCGGCAGGCGCCCATAGCGCAGGGCGTTCTGCACCAGGTTCCACACCACCTGCTGCAGCTGCTGCGGGTCGGCCACCGCGGCGACGGGAGCGCTGGAGTTGATCACCCGCAGCGAGTCCTCGCCGAGATCGTTGCCCTGGCGATATTCCTCGACGAAGGCATTGGCCCAGTTGCCCAGGTCCAGCGTTTCCGGGCGCGAGCGCTCGCGCCGCGACAACTGCAGGATGTTCTCGATGATCTCGTTCAGCCGCACGCAGTGGTTGTTGATGATCTCCACCATGCGCTGGTCGGTCGGCGGCATGTTGCGCGACTCGGCCAGCAGCTGGGCGGAGTAGCGGATCGCCGCCAGCGGGTTGCGGATCTCGTGGGCGATCGACGCCGACAGTCGGCCCAGCGAGCTGAGCGTGAGCTCCTCGGCACGGCGGGACACCAGCGAGGTGTCGTCGAGGAAGATCAGCACGTGCGAATCGTCGTTCGGTGCCAGGCGGGTGAAGCGCGGCACCACCTCGGGCGTGCCGTCGGCCAGCTGGGTGGCGGTCTCGTCCAGCTTGCCGGAGGTCATCCAGTGGTAGAGCCGGCGCGAAAGCTCCGGCGCCAGTTTGCCCAGGTCGCGCTGGTCGGCCGGTGGGCTGCCCAGCAGCATCCAGCCGGACTCGTTCATCTGGTGGATGTGGTTGGCGTCGTCCACCAGCAGCACGCCGGTCTTCATGCGGCGGATGATCAGCTCGTTCACCTGGGCCAGGTTGGCCAGGTCGATGCTGCGCTGCTCGGCCAGCGCCTCGGTGGCGCGCAGTTGCCGGCCCAGCACGTGGCACAGCGTGGTGGTGGCGAAATAGGCCAGGCCGAACAGCGCGGCCTCGAGCAGCTCATGGCTGTCGATGGGGGTGTTGGGCGAGGTCTCCAGGGTGGTGTGGCCCAGCATGCCCAGCGTGGCCAGGGAGGCGAAGAACAGCGACAGCCGCAGCGGCAGCACCAGTGCGCCGGCGCTCAGGTTCACCGCCAGCATCATCGCGATGCCGATGCGTGCGTCGTGCATGGCGATCACCGCCATCACCGCCACGCCGATGTCGACCACCAGGGTCAGCGATACGGTCACCGGGGCGATCACGGCGAGCCGGCGGGTCAGCAGCAGGATGGCCACGGCAGCGAGCAGGTAGGCGATCACCACGCTCTGCGCCAGGTCCGGGTGGGTCAGCCGGATCCAGCGCATGTCGACCGGGGCGAATGCCAGCGCCACGTACACCACCGCCTGCGCCAGGCGGAAGTAATTGAGGAAGAACAGCTCGTGTCGCGTGGCCGTGGTGGCCCGGCGGGGGGCCGGCGAAGGCATCAGGGCGGGGCTGGACACGGGCGGGTGCACTCCGCGGCGGGGTTTCTGGGCATCTGCGCGCGAGTATAGACGCCCTGCCGGGCCGCGCGCAGCGTGCTCGCGCGACGGCCTGCCCTTTCCATCCGGCCCCGCGCCTGCGAAAATGCCCGGCCATATCGCGCCGTTTTGCGGTGACCGGTCCCCGCGCCCCGGGCGCGCCGGCCGGATGCCACGGCTGCGCTGTGCATGTGCCGGCAGGGCTCCTCCACTGCCGAAGCGACTCTCCCGGATCCCCGCCGCCGCCATGGCGTGGAACCGACACGTCCCCCATTCACTCGAGGTATCGAATGAATTTCCACGAGTACCAGGCCAAAGAGCTGTTCGCGCAGTACGGCATCACCGTACCGCCGGGCAAGGTTGCCAATTCCCCCGATGCTGCTGTCGACGCCGCCAAGGCGCTCGGCGGCACGCAGTGGATGGTCAAGGCGCAGATCCATGCGGGTGGCCGCGGCAAGGCCGGCGGCGTCAAGTTCTGCCGCAGCCTCGACGACGTCCGCGCTGCCGCCAAGGGCATGCTGGGCACCAGGATGGAGACCTACCAGTCCGCCGGCCGCGCGCTGCCGGTGAACCTGGTGCTGGTCACCGACGCCACCGACATCGCCAAGGAGCTGTACCTGTCGGTGCTGGTCGACCGCGACTCCAAGTCGGTCTCGTTCATCGCCTCCAAGCACGGTGGCGTGGACATCGAGCAGGTGGCCAAGGACACCCCGGAAGACATCCACACCATCGTGGTGGACTTCGTCGAGGGCCTGCAGCCGTACCAGTGCCGCCAGCTCGGCTTCGCCATGGACCTCAACGCCAAGCAGGTCGGCCAGCTGACCAAGATCATGCTGGGCCTGTACAAGCTGTTCAACGAGAAGGACCTGTCGCTGGTCGAGCTGAACCCGCTGGCGATCCTCGCCGACGGCACGCTCGCCGCGCTCGACGGCAAGGTCAATTCCGACGACAACGCCGAGTTCCGCCACGCCGACCTGGCCGCCATGCGCGACCTGACCCAGGAAGACGCGGCCGAGGCCGCTGCCGTGCAGCACAACCTCAACTACGTGACCATGGACGGCACCATCGGCTGCATGGTCAACGGCGCGGGCCTGGCCATGGCCACCATGGACGTGATCAAGCTGGCGGGCGGCGAGCCGGCCAACTTCCTCGACGTCGGCGGCGGCGCCACCAAGGAGCGCGTCACCGAGGCGTTCAAGCTGATCCTGTCCTCCGACAAGGTGAAGGCCATCCTGGTCAACATCTTCGGCGGCATCGTGCGCTGCGACCTGATCGCCGAGGGCATCATCGCCGCGGTGAAGGAGGTCGGCCTGACCATCCCCGTGGTGGTGCGCCTGCAGGGCACCAACGTGGATCAGGGCCGCGAGCTGCTGGCCAACTCCGGCCTGGCGATCACGCCGGCCGACGATCTCAACGATGCGGCGCAGAAAGCCGTGGCTGCGGCCAAGGCCTGAGGAGCAATCGAAACATGAGCGTTCTCGTCAACAAGAACACCAAGGTCCTGGTGCAGGGCTTCACCGGCCAGCAGGGCACCTTCCACGCGCAGCAGGCGTTGGACTACGGCACCCAGGTCGTCGGCGGCGTGACCCCGGGCAAGGGCGGTTCCGAGCACATCGGCCTGCCGGTCTTCAACTCGGTCGACGAAGCCGTCAACGAGACCGGCGCCGACGCGTCGGTGATCTTCGTGCCGCCGCCGTTCGCGGCCGACTCGATCCTGGAAGCGATCGACGCCGGTATCCGCGTGATCGTGGCGATCACCGAGGGCATCCCGGTGCTGGACATGCTGCGCGTGAAGAACGTGCTGGCGCAGCATCCGGAAACCGTGCTGATCGGGCCGAACTGCCCCGGCATCATCACTCCGGGCGAGTGCAAGATCGGCATCATGCCGGGCCACATCCACAAGCCGGGCAAGGTCGGTATCGTGTCACGCTCGGGCACCCTGACCTATGAAGCGGTGTTCCAGACCACCAACGAAGGCCTGGGCCAGTCGACCTGCATCGGCATCGGTGGTGACCCGATCAACGGCCTGAACTTCATCGACTGCCTGAAGCTGTTCCAGGACGATCCGCAGACCGAGGGCATCATCATGGTCGGCGAGATCGGCGGTTCGGCCGAGGAAGACGCGGCCGAGTTCATCGCCGAGTACGTGACCAAGCCGGTGGTGTCGTTCATCGCCGGTGCCTCGGCCCCGGCCGGCAAGCGCATGGGCCACGCCGGTGCGATCATCTCCGGCGGCAAGGGCACGGCGGAAGCCAAGTTCGCCGCGCTGGAGAAGGCGGGCGTCACCACGGTGAAGTCCCCGGCCGACCTGGGCAAGACCCTGGCCAAGCTGATGAAGTAAGCCGGTCGCCCACGGGCACCGACGCGAAAAGGCCGCGCATCGCGCGGCCTTTTTGTTTGCCCGTTTCCCGGCGGCGGGCCTTCGCCCCGGGCGAGCCCGCCGCGAGCCGGAGCGACCCGCACCGCCATCGCCCGCGGGCACAAAAAAGCCGGCGATTGCTCGCCGGCCTTTCTGGTCCTCGATGACCCGTCGGTCAGTGGTGGCCGGAGAACGGCACCATCTTGCGCAGCGTGGACGGCGCGTGCGGCCACTTCGGGTCGGTCAGGTACGGGTGGTCCGGATAGTTCAGCGCCAGCACCTTGCGCACCTCGTCGGCCTGCTTCTTCTGGTCCAGCGCCAGGTAGCTGCGCGAAAGGATCGCCAGCGCGTCGCCGACCTGCGGCGCCTGCTGGTAGTGCTCCACCACGTACTGGGCGCGGTCGGCCGAGGCGATGTAGGCCTTGTTGCGCAGGTAGAACTCGGCGACGTTGATCTCGTACTGGGCCAGCACGTTGCGCAGGTAGATCATGCGCTGGCGGGCATCCGCGGCGTAGGCGCTGTCCGGAAAGCGGCGGGTCAGCTCGGTGAAATCGTCGAACGATTTCAGGTTGTAGCCCTGGTCGCGGCGGCTCTCGGCGCCGGAGCGCGAGATGTAGCGCTCGATGATGCCCGAGGTGCGGCCGAAGTTGACCAGGCCGCGAAGGTAATAGGCGTAGTCGACGTGCTTGTTGGTCGGATACGTCTTGATGAAGCGGTTGATCGTCGAATACGCGTCGTCGGGCTGGTTGTCCTTGTATTGCGCGTAGGCCAGTTCCAGCTGCGCCTGCTCGTTGTACTCGCCGGAGGGAAAGCGCGCGATCAGACGCTGATAAGCTTTCGCCGCCGCGGCGTAGTCGCTGTTCTCCAGGTCGCCGTGCGCTTTTGCGTACAGCTGCGGCAGCGGCATCGTGTCGATAGTGGCTCGCTTGCCGTGGAACAGCGAGCAGGCGCTCATCGTGAGGGTGACACCGAACACGACGAGCAGTTTGGAAAGGCGCATGGGCAAGGAATTCAGATGTTTGATCGAAAAGGCATGATAGCCGAAACCGGCCGGACCTCGCGGGGGCGGGCATGACCCTGATCCGCCACGAGGCCGTGGTCCCGCTGGCTGCTGCAGGTCGGAGGTTCGACCAGACGCTGGCCGAGATGTTCCCCGACTACTCCCGCTCCCGCCTGGCGGGCTGGATCAAGGCAGGTGCAGCCACCCTGGACGGCGCCAAGGCGCCGCCGCGGCAGCTGCTCAAGGGCGGCGAGAAGGTTCGTCTGGAGGCCGAACTCGAGGTCGAGGTCAGTTCCGCGCCGGAGGCGATCGCGCTGGACATCGTCCACGAGGACGAGCATCTGCTGGTGCTGAACAAGCCGGCCGGGCTGGTGGTGCATCCCGGCGCGGGCAATCCGACCGGCACGCTGCTGAACGCGCTGCTGCACCACGACCCGGCACTGGCCGAGCTGCCGCGGGGCGGCATCGTTCATCGACTCGACAAGGACACCTCGGGGTTGATGGTGGTGGCCAGGACGCTGGCCACGCATACCGCGCTGGTGGACATGCTGTCCCGCCACGACGTCGAGCGGCAGTACGAGGCGGTGGTGCTGGGTACCCTGGTTGCCGGCGGCACGGTCGACGCGCCGATCGGCCGTCATCTCGGCGACCGCCTGCGCCAGGCCGTGCGAGACGAAGAGGACGGCAAGCGCGCGGTCACCCATTACCGCCTGCGCGAGCGCTTCCGCGCCCACACCCTGATCCAGTGCAACCTGGAAACCGGCCGCACTCACCAGATCCGCGTGCACATGGCGTACATCCATCATCCGCTGGTCGGCGATCCGCTCTACGGCGGCGGCCTGCGCCTGCCGAAGGGTGCCTCCGACGCACTCGTCTTCGCGCTGCGCGGCTTCCGGCGACAGGCCCTGCATGCCGAGCGGCTGGCGTTCGTGCATCCGGCCACCGGCGAGGCTTTGGCGTTCGCGGCGCCGCGTCCGGCCGATTTCGAGGCGCTGATCGGCGCCCTGCGGCAGGATTTCGCCGAGCGCGGACCGGTCGATGACGACTTCTGATCGCCCGCGGGCCCTGGGCTCCGACTGGGTGGTGCCCGGCTGGTCGGTACCCGCGCGGGTGCGTGCCGCGGTGACCACCCGACAAGGTCCGGGAAGCTCCGAGCCTCCCTTCGACCGTTGCAACCTCGGCTTGCGCAGCGGTGACGCGCCCGAGGTCGTCCTGGGCAACCGGGCGGCGGTTGCGGTCACCCTGGCGCTACCGTCGGCCCCATGCTGGTTGCAGCAGGTGCACGGCTGCGAAGTGGCTTTGGTCGGCGCCGCGTCCGTATCCGGCGAGCCGGTCGCCGATGCGGCGGTGACCCGCGAGCCGGGGCGCTCGCTGGCGATCCTCACCGCCGACTGCCTTCCGGTGCTGTTCTGCGACCTCGCCGGCGAAGTGGTCGGCGCCGCCCACGCCGGCTGGCGCGGGCTGGCTGCCGGGGTGCTGGAGCGGACGGTGGCGGCGATGGGCGTGCCTCCTGCCCGGGTCGTCGCGTGGCTCGGGCCCTGCATCGGCGCCCCGAGCTACGAAATCGGCCAGGAAGTCCGCGAGACCTTCCTGGCCCGCGATGCGGATTGCGTCAGCTGCTTTGCGCCGACGCGCCCGGGCCACTGGTTGTGCGACCTGGCCGGCCTGGCGCGGCGCACCCTGCAGGCCGTCGGGGTCGGTCGCATCGATGGTGGCGGCTTCGACACGTTCGCCGATGCGCGCTTCTACTCGTACCGCCGCGACGGCGCCCGCAGCGGGCGCTTCGCCTCGCTGATCTGGCTGGACCAGGCCTGAGCCTCAGCTGGTCAGGCGTTCGAGGAAGGCTTTCGACCAGGCGTCGATATCCTGCTTCTCCAGCACGTCCATCATCGCCCGCCAGCGTTGGCGCCGCTCGCGCAAGGGCATGGTGAGTGCGCGCCCCAGCGCGTCGGCCAGCTCGGCCGGATCGGCCGGGTTCACCAGCAGCGCATCGCCCAGTTCGGCCGCCGCACCGGCGAAACGGGAGAGCACCAGCACGCCGGGATTCTTCGGGTCCTGGCAGGCGACGTATTCCTTGGCCACCAGGTTCATGCCGTCGCGCAACGGGGTGATCAGCGCCACCCGGGCGGTGCGGTAGTAGCCCGTGAGCAGGGAATGCGGGAAGGACTGGTTGACATAGCGGATCGGCACCCAGTCCGGCGCGGCGTATTTGCCGTTGATGTGCCCCGCCAGGCGCTCGAGCTCGCGGCGGATCTGGCGGTACTCCGGCACGCTGCCGCGCGACGGCGGTGCGATCTGCAGGAAGCTGATCCGTCGATGCAGGTCGGGACGGTGCTCGAGCAGGTGGTCATAGGCGCGGAAGCGCTCGGGCAGGCCCTTGGAGTAGTCCAGCCGGTCCACGCCGATGATCAGCGCGCGATCCTGCAGGCTGGTCTCGAGCTGGGCGATTTCGTCCAGGTGGGTTGCCTCGCGAGCGCTCTGCACGACCTGGGCGGTATCGATGCTGATCGGGAACACCGCCGCGCGGAAACTGCGCCCGTCCGGTCCGCGCAGACGCCCGCCGGGGCGCATGGCGCCGCCGATCTCGTGCAGGAAGTAGTCCTCCAGCGCGCGCAGGTCGCGCGCGGTGTGCAGGCCGACCAGGTCATAGGCGGACAGCGTCTCGAACAGCGCCTGGTGGCGCGGCAGTCCGATCAGCAGCGCCGCCGCGGGCAGCGGGGTGTGCAGGAAGAAGCCGATGCGGTTCTTCACCCCACGGGCGCGCAGCCGGGCGGCCAGCGGGATCAGGTGGTAGTCGTGGACCCAGATCACGTCGTCCGGTTCGAGCATCTGCACGAGATGGTCGGCGAACAACGCATTCACCCGCAGGTATCCCTCCAGTTGCTCGCGCCGGTAGTCGACCAGGTCGGGGCGGTAATGCAGCAGCGGCCACAGCGCGCGGTTGGCGAAGCCGGCATAGAACTGGTCGTGGTCGAGGCGGGACAGGTCCAGGGTGACGTATTCCACCGTGTCGTCGCGCACGCGGCGCAGGCGGCCGGTGTCGCTGCCGATCTTGCCGCTCCAGCCGAACCACAGACCGCCGCGCTCGCGCATCGCCGCACGCATCGCCGAGGCGAGGCCGCCGGTGGCGGTCTGTTTCGGCAGCGCGACCCGGTTGGAGACCACGACCAGTCGCCCCTGGGCCTTGGCGCCGGTCACAGTGCATCCTCCCAGCGACGGGACAGGCGCATCGCCGCCTGGATCAGGCCGACCATCGAATAGGTCTGCGGAAAATTGCCCCAGTGCTCGCCCGATGCCGGCGCCAGATCCTCCGAGAGCAGGCCGAGCGGGTTGCGGCGTGCCAGCAGCAGTTCGAACATCTCCCGCGCGCGTTGCCGGCGACCGGTCGCGGCGAGCGCCTCGATGTACCAGAAGGTGCAGATGGTGAAGCTGGTCTCCGGTGTGCCGAAGTCGTCCGGTGCGATGTAGCGGAACAAGTAGTCGCCCCGCCCGAGCGCCGCGCCGATTGCGTCGACCGTCGCCACGAAGCGCGGATCCATCGGATCGACGAAGCCGATGTCGGCGAGCAGCAGCAGGCTGGCGTCGAGATGTTCACCGTCGAAGGCATCGACGAAATGGCCCAGGCGCTCGTTCCAGCTGCGTGCCAGGATGCGTTCGCGCAAGGCCACGGCATGGTCGTGCCAATGGCGGGCGCGGTCGTCCAGGCCCAGCTCGGTGGCGATGTGGGCGAGCCGGTCGCAGGCCGCCCAGCACATCGCCGCGGAATAGGTGTGTACGGCGGCGCGGCCGCGGAATTCCCACAGTCCGGCGTCCGGTTCCTCGGCCATGCGCACCGCCAGCTGTCCCATGCGCTCCAGGCGCTCGAACGTGCGGGTGTCACCCCTCTGCTCGATGCGCCGGTCGAAGAACAGTTGTGCCGAGGCCAGCACCACCGAGCCGTAGACGTCGTTCTGGCGCTGACGCCAGGCGTCGTTGCCGACCCGCACCGGCCCCATGCCGCGATAGCCGGCCAGGTGCGGCTCGATCCGCTCATGCAGCTCGCGTTCGAAGGTGATGCCGAACACGGGCCCCACCTCGTCGTCGCGGTCGGTGGCGATCAGGTTGAACACGTAGCGGATGTAGTTCTCCATCGTACGGGTGGCGCCGAGCCGGTTGAGCGCACGCACGGTGAAGGCGGCATCGCGCAGCCAGCAGTAGCGGTAGTCCCAGTTGCGTTCGGTGCCGGGCGCTTCGGGAATCGAGGTGGTGAGTGCGGCGACGATGGCACCGGTGGCTTCGTACTGGCACAGCTTGAGCGTGATCGCGGCGCGGATCACCGCGTCCTGCCACTCATAGGGGATCGACAGGTAGCGCACCCAGTCCAACCAGTACTCGCGCGTGCGCTTCAGGGCCAGCGACACGAAATCGGCCGGACTGTCGTGCAGGGTCTCGTCGGGACCGAACACGAAGTGTGCCGCCCGGTCGAGCCCGAACGGCAGGGCTCGCTCGATCATCGGCACCGGCACGTCGCTGGTCAGTCGCAGGGTAGTGTCGGCCAGCCGGTAGCGCAGGTGATTGCTGCCGCCGGTGGCCTGCGGTACCTCGGCGCCATAGCGATTCCGCGGGCGCATCAGCACGCGCACGCGCGGCGAGCCGTGCAATGGACGCACACGCCGCACCAGCATGACCGGATGGAACATCCGCCCGTGGGTACGGTAGCGGGGTGCGAAATCGGTAATCTCGATGGCGCCGCCATGGTGGTCGTGCAGGCGGGTGATCAGCACGGCGGTATTCGGGTCGTACTGCTGCCCGCTGCAGGCCAGGTCGAGCAGTTCGATGCCCCAGTCGCCGCCGCCGCCGCGAGGCGAGAGCAGGGCACAGAAGGCCGGGTCGGCATCGAACGTAGGCAGGCAGGACCAGACGATGCTCCCGCGTCGATCGATCAGGGCGGCGACGGTACCGTTGCCGATCACGCCGAGCTCAAGATGGGCCGGAGGAGTCTCCTTCGGGTCGGAGGGCATGGGACGGGGCTCCTTGCTGGATCGCGTCGAGGACGCAACTCAGCCAATGCTGCACGGCAGCAGGACTAGGAAGCGTGAAGCGGGCGGCGGTCGGCGTCCGGTTGCCGACGCGGATCGCCAGTCCGCCGCGCCGCCCGACGACCTCGAAGGCGTGCTCGTCGGTGAGATCGTCGCCGAGGTAGACCGGTCGGCGGCCGCAAAAGGGGGGGCGTTCGAGCAGTTCGCTCACGGCGCGTCCCTTGTCCATGCCCTCCGGCTTGATCTCGGTCACCAGGTTGCCGGCCTGCAGCTCATACCCTTCCAGCGAATCGGCCAGTTCGGCCGCGGCGGCGAGGAGGGTGTCGTAACGATCCGGCTGGCGACGACAGTGCAGGGCAATCGCGGCACCCTTGTCTTCCAGTTGGACGCCATCCAGCGTCCGGACCAGTTGTCGGGCGCGCCGCCGGAGGAGTTCCCGGGCGGCCGGATCCACCGGCAGGTCGCGGCGGGAGCCATCGGCGTGGCGAAGCTGCAGACCGTGCAGACCGGCCGCGGCCCAGGGTTGGTTGAACAGCCGGTCCAGATCGGCCAGCGCGCGGCCGCTGATCAGGGCCAGTGCGCCGTGGACCGCCCGGTGCGCGGCCTGCAGCCGGCGGCTCAACCCGGTTTCGACGGCGACGGCCGCAGGGTCGTCGTGAAACTCCAGCAGAGTGCCGTCGACGTCGAGGAACAGCGCCCAACGTTCGCCCATGGTGGGCATGGGCGGGGTGGGCAGGTCGGAGGGAGGAAGGCCGGCGCTCATGGATCGGGCAGCGTAGCCGGGAGCATGTGAAGACCAGGCGCATCGCTTGAATCGGCGGGCCCTGTCCGCATCTTCCGGGCCAGTGGCGGCACGGCCGCCAAACAATTTTCTGGAGGGGGATCACCTCATGCGGATGGACAAACTCACCTCGCGTTTCCAGCAGGCGCTGGCCGACGCGCAGTCGCTGGCGGTCGGCCGCGACAACAACATGCTCGAGCCGGCGCACGTGATGGCGGCACTGCTCGACCAGCAGGGCGGTTCGACCGCGCCGTTGCTGGCCCAGGCGCAGGTCAACGTGCCGGCGCTGCGCCAGCGCGTGGGCGAGATCCTCGCGCGGCTGCCGCAGGTCAGTGGGCAGGAAGGCAACATCAACGTCGGCAATGACTTGTCGCGCCTGCTCAACCTCACCGACAAGCTCGCACAGCAGCGCGGCGACCAGTTCATCGCCAGCGAGCTGTTCGTGCTGGCGGCGCTGGAGGACAAGGGCGAGCTGGGCGCGGCCCTGAAGGCGGCCGGTGCGACCAAGGCCAACCTCGAGGCGGCGATCGAGAAAGTGCGTGGCGGCGAAAAGGTGCAGAGCGAGAACGCCGAGGACCAGCGCCAGGCGCTGGAGAAGTACTGCATCGACCTCACCTCTCGCGCCGAGAGCGGCAAGCTCGATCCGGTGATCGGTCGCGACGAGGAGATCCGCCGCACCATCCAGGTGCTGCAGCGGCGCACCAAGAACAACCCGGTGCTGATCGGCGAGCCCGGCGTGGGCAAGACCGCGATCGTCGAAGGCCTGGCCCAGCGCATCGTCAAGGGTGAGGTGCCCGAGGGCCTGCGTGACCGCCGCGTGCTGGCGCTGGACATGGGCGCGCTGATCGCCGGCGCCAAGTTCCGCGGCGAGTTCGAGGAGCGCCTGAAGGCGGTGCTCAACGACCTGGCCAAGAACGAGGGCCAGATCATCCTGTTCATCGACGAGCTGCACACCATGGTCGGCGCAGGCAAGGCCGATGGCGCGATGGATGCCGGAAACATGCTCAAGCCCGCACTGGCGCGCGGCGAGCTGCACTGCATCGGCGCCACCACGCTGGACGAGTACCGCAAGTACATCGAGAAGGATGCCGCGCTGGAACGCCGCTTCCAGAAGGTGTTCGTGGGCGAGCCGAGCGTGGAGGACACCATCGCGATCCTGCGAGGCCTGAAGGAGCGCTACGCGGTACACCACGGCGTGGAGATCACCGACCCGGCGATCGTCGCCGCGGCCACGCTGTCCAACCGCTACATTCCGGACCGCCAGCTGCCGGACAAGGCGATCGACCTGATGGACGAGGCGGCCAGCCGCATCCGCATGGAGATCGACTCCAAGCCGGAGGAGCTCGATCGCCTCGAGCGCCGGCTGATCCAGCTGAAGATCCAGCGCGAGATGCTGAAGAAGGAGAAGGACGACGCCTCGAAGCAGCGCCTTGCCGACCTGGAGGCCGACATCGAGAAGCTCGAGCGCGAGTTCTCCGACCTCAACGAGGTCTGGAAGTCCGAGAAGGCCGCGCTGCAGGGCGCGACCAAGGTGAAGGAGCAGATCGAGGCCGCGCGCGTCGAGCTGGAGGCCGCCCAGCGCCGGCAGGACTACGCCAAGATGAGCGAGATCCAGTACGGCCGCCTGCCGGAGCTGGAGAAGCAGCTGGCCGCGGCGCAGGCCGCCGAGCAGCAGGGCGAGTTCAAGCTGGTGCAGGACCGCGTCACCGCCGAGGAGATCGCCGAGGTGGTCTCGCGCTGGACCGGCATCCCGGTCTCCAAGATGCTGGAGGGCGAGCGCGAGAAGCTGCTGAAGATGGAGGATGCGCTGCACACCCGCGTGGTCGGCCAGGAGGAGGCGATCAAGGTGGTTGCCGATTCGGTACGACGTTCCCGCGCCGGCCTGTCCGATCCGAACCGGCCCAGTGGCTCGTTCCTGTTCCTCGGTCCCACCGGCGTGGGCAAGACCGAGCTGTGCAAGGCGCTGGCCGAATTCCTGTTCGACTCGGCCGACGCGATGGTGCGCATCGACATGAGCGAGTTCATGGAGAAGCACGCGGTGTCGCGGCTGGTCGGTGCGCCTCCGGGCTACGTCGGCTACGAAGAGGGCGGCTACCTCACCGAGGCGGTGCGTCGTCGGCCGTACAGCGTGATCCTGCTGGACGAGGTGGAGAAGGCGCATCCGGACGTGTTCAACATCCTGCTGCAGGTGCTCGACGACGGTCGTCTCACCGACGGCCAGGGCCGCACGGTGGACTTCCGCAACACGGTCATCGTGATGACCTCCAACCTCGGTTCGCACCAGATCCAGGAGCTGGCCGGCGACGACAGCCCGGAGGCCTATACGCAGATGAAGGCCGCCGTGATGGGTGTGGTGCAGGCGCACTTCCGGCCGGAGTTCATCAACCGGCTGGACGACATCGTGGTGTTCCACCCGCTGACCAAGCCGCAGATCCGCCAGATCGCGCGGATCCAGCTGCGCAGCCTGGAGAAGCGGCTGGCCGAGCGGCAGTTGTCGCTGACCATCAGCGAAAAGGCGCTGGATCTGCTGGGCAACGTCGGTTTCGATCCCGTGTACGGCGCACGACCGCTGAAGCGGGCGATCCAGCAGCAGGTGGAGAATCCGCTGTCGCGGCAGATCCTGGAGGGACACTTCCCGCCGGGAGCCACCGTGGCGGTGGACGCCGAAGGCGGCCAGTTGGTGTTCCGCAAGGTCTGATTACCGGACCGTCGCCCCAAGAAAAAGCCCGCCGTGAGGCGGGCTTTTTCGTTTCCTGCGCGGCGTGACTTACCAGTGGTAGGCCACGGTCGCGTAGTAGTACGAGCCGCTGAAGCCGAACGGCGAGGAGTTCGGGTACGGCAGGATGATGTTGAAGGCGCTGGTGCGGGGCTGGTTCTTGTCGGGGTACTGGTTGGTCACGTTGTTGCCACCGATGGTGAAGCTCCAGTCGTTCCAGTTGTAGCTGGCCGAAAGGTCCAGCAGCACGGCGGAGCCGTAGGTCTGGTCGCCGCTCGGATTGGTGGCGAAGGTGGTCCATTCGCCGTAACGGGTCAGCTGTCCATGCAGGCTCCAGTTGCCCATGGTCCAGTCGCCAGCGACGAAGGCCTTGGTCTTGGGTGTGCCCTTGGTGATGCGGCCCTGTTCGGATCGGTCGATGACGGTCAGGGTCAGGCCCGCCAGGCCCAGCTGCGGCGGATTCGGCGCGATCGAGCGGATCGTGGTCTTGTTCCAGTTGATGCCGCCGGTGAGCTTCAGCGAGGAGCTCTGCAGTTCAATGGGGTAGGTGGATACCAGGTCCGCACCGCGGGTGCGGGTGTTCACCGCATTGGTAAAGAAGCGACCGCCGCTGACGAACGGAATCCCCACCGAGGTGAGGTAGTCCTGCACCGCGGTACCGACCAGGTTGCCGCTCAGGATGATGCGGTTGTCGATGTCGATCTGGTACAGGTCCAGGGTGGTGTACAGGCCGCTGTCCGGCGTCAGCACCAGGCCCACGCTGTAGTTGCGCGACTTCTCCGGCTTGAGGTTCTGGGCGCCCAGCGCCTGCGCCGCCGGGTCGCTCACCGGGAAGGTGCGGATGGTGTACGGCACCAGCACGCCGTTGCCCTGGTTGACGAAGTTGATCGCCGTCGAGGAGTAGTACTCCTGCTGCAGCGATGGCGCACGGAAGCCGTTGGACACAGTGCCGCGCACGGCCACGGTGTCGGTGAACGCGTAGCGGCCCGACAGCTTCGCCGACGTCGTGCTGCCGAAGTCGCTGTAGTGCTCGTAGCGCGCCGCCAGGCCAGCGGAGAACTTGTAGGTCAGGTCGGTCTCGAGGTCGATGTAGGCCGCATCGCTGTTGCGGCTGTGGGTGCCTGCGTCGCCAGGCTGGTAGCCGGGGAAGACCTGGGCGCCGGCGCCGGCGTAGGAGGCGGCATCGCCCTGCTTGATGGTGAACGATTCGTGCCGATGTTCGAGACCCCAGGCCACGGTCAGCGGGCTCTCGAGACCGCTGACATTGAAGTCACGGCTGAAGTCCCCGTTGAAGCTGTCCTGCCGGTTGCTCAGCGTGCCGATGTAGAAGCCGGTCGGCGAGTTTGGATCGAGCGAGTAGTTGTAGGTGTCGGCGGTGTGCAGCTTCCAGTGATTGCCGCCGGTATTGGCGCTCAGGTCGTAGTTCCAGCCCGCCACCTTGCCGCGCACGCCGAGCACTTCGGAGTCGTCGCGGATGGCGCTGTTCTCGATCGGCAGGTAGCCATTCGGGTACTGCGCCAGTGCGCCGGGGTGGCTGCCCGAGTAGGTCGACAGCGAGCGGAAGAAGCCGCCGGAGCTGACGTTGCGCTTGTTGAACAGGGTGAAGGCGTACAGCTGGGCCGCCGGGCTCAGGTCGTACTGGGCGTTGATCGCCGCCTGCTTGGAGCGGGTCAGCGGCAGGCCGTAATGGAAGGTGACGGTGTTGTAGGTCGGGTCGGACGGATAGCGCATGTCCGGACCGGCGCGGTTGGTCGGGTCCTGGTGGCTGGCATTGGCGCTCAGGTGCACCCAGCCCTTGTCGCCGAGCTTGAAGCCGCCATCGGCACCGCCCTGCCAGGTCTTGCCGTCGCCGGTGTCGTAGCGGCCGCCGGTCAGGCTGGCCGAGCCGTGTTGCGCGCCACCCTTGAGGATGATGTTGATGACGCCCGCGATGGCGTCGGAACCGTACTGGGCGGCCGCACCGTCGCGCAGCACTTCGACGTGGTCGATGGCGTTGATCGGGATCGCATTGATGTCCACTGGCGACGAGCCGCGCCCGAGTGAACCGTTGACGTTGACGATGGCGGTCGGGTGCTGACGCTTGCCGTTGATGAGTACCAGCGTCTGGTCGGGCGAAAGGCCCCGCAGCTGCGCCGGTTGGGTCGCGTCGGTGGCGTCGGTGACCGAGGGCTGCGGGAAGTTGAACGACGGCAGCAGCGTGCGCAGCGCGCTCGCAAGATTGGGGGCGCCGGTGTTCTGCAGGTCCTTCGGGGTCAGCACGTCGATCGGCGCCAGCGAGGTGGACTCGGTGCGGTCGAACGAGCGGGTGCCGGTGACCACCACGGTCTGCAGTTCGGTGGTTTTCTTCTTGGCGGCGTCCTGGCTGGTGGAGGCGTCCTGCGCGACGGCTACCTGCGACAAGGCAAGCAGCGTGGCGGCAGCGAGAGCGGTGCGGGTCAGCGTGGGTCGTGAAAGCATGATGTTTCTCCCCGGGTCGACGGGTCGCGTGTGGGGCGCGACGGTTATCCCTGTAGCAGTGGGCCGGATCGCGTGAGATGTTGCGATGCGGCATGATTCCCTGTCTTCGGAAGCTAGGCAGCGGACGCCGTTCTGTCAACCTGACGTTAGTAATATGTAACAAAGGTGTCCCTTGGACCGTCGGGCGCCGTGCTTGAAAATCCCCGGTGCGCCGCCATAGACCGGCGCCATCGAGGTTCCCTGGAGATTCCGATCCATGCCCATCTACGCGTTTGCCTGCAAGGCATGCGGTCATGCATTCGACCGCCTGCAGAAGCTTTCCGATGCCGATCCGACCGTCTGCCCGGCCTGCGGCGCCGAGCAGGTGCAGCGCCAGGTCACCGCGCCGTCGTTCCGGCTGGCTGGCAGCGGCTGGTACGAGACCGACTTCAAGAAGGACGGCGACAAGAAGCGCAACCTCGCCGGGGATGTGGCCGGCCCAGCCCCAGCGGCTCCGGCGGCCCCGGCGCCTTCGTCCAGCAGCGACTGACCACGGTTCAAACCCCGTTGGGGCGGGCGGCTATAGGGTTCGGCTACCTGACTTCGAAGGGGTTTTCATGCGGATTTCTCCCGCCGCTCTCGGCGTTCTGGCCATCGCGATCCTGTCCCTCTCTTTCCCTGGCCCGGTGGAAGCCCGGCAGGGCTGGAACGATCCGGTCCGCTGCAACAGCCAGGACGGACACTACGCCCGCTGTGTCATGCCCTGGCGAAATGCCCGCCTGCTCCGCCAGGAGTCCAAGGCAGCCTGTATCCGAGGGCAGAGCTGGGGTGTCGATCGCGGCGTGTTGTGGGTCGATCGCGGCTGCCGCGGTCTCTTTGTGGCCGCCGACCGCGGGTACGGCGACCGCGATGATGGTGGCTGGCGCGATGGCGATGACCGCGACCGCTGGCACCATCGTGACGACGATGACCGCGGCGGCTGGCGTCCGGGGCGCGATTGGGATCGCGACATCCGTCTGCAGTGCGACAGCAATGGCCGCCACTACCAGATGTGCCGGGTCGACACGGGGCGGCACGGCCGGGCCAGGCTGGTGCGGCAGCTCTCCAGCTCCCGTTGTACCGAGGGCTACAGTTGGGGCTACAACCGCGCGGGCGTGTGGGTCGACCATGGTTGCCGCGGCCAGTTCGTGGTGGAGCGGCGCTGGTGAGGCGGTCGCGGAGCGGGTCCCGACCCGCTCCGCCGTCGGCGGCTTGCGTCGGCTGCGGTGCTACCATTGCCGGTCTTTTCCCTGCCCATCCCGCGATCGCGGCCCGGAGTTCCAAGCGCATGCGCACCCACTACTGCGGACTCATCGACGAGTCCCTGGTCGGCCAGACCGTCACCCTGTGCGGCTGGGTCAACAAGACCCGCCTGCAAAGCCACGTCGCCTTCATCGACCTGCGTGACCACGAAGGTCTCGCTCAGGTGGTGGTGGAGCGCGAGAACGCCGACGCCTTCGCCGTGGCCGGCGAGGTGGGCTACGAGTACTGCCTGCGCGTGACCGGCACGATCCGCGCGCGGCTCTCGGTCAACGACAAGCTGAAGACCGGCACGGTGGAACTGCTGGCCGAGAAGGTGGAGGTTCTGAACGCGGCGAAGGACCTGCCGTTCGCGCTGCACGAGAACCCGAACGAGGACATGCGGATGACCTACCGCTACCTCGACCTGCGCCGGCCCGAGATGCAGGCGATGATGCGCAAGCGCATCAAGCTGGTGCAGGCGTTGCGCCGCTACCTCGACGATCGCGGCTTCCAGGATATCGAGACGCCAATCCTGACCAAGGCCACGCCGGAAGGCGCGCGCGACTACCTGGTGCCCAGTCGCGTGCATCCGGGCCAGTTCTACGCGCTGCCGCAGTCGCCGCAGCTGTTCAAGCAGATCCTGATGATGGCCGGCTTCGACCGCTACTACCAGATCGCCCGCTGCTTCCGCGACGAGGACCTGCGCGCCGACCGCCAGCCGGAATTCACCCAGCTCGACCTGGAGTTCGCCTTCGTCGAAGAGCACGACGTGCAGGACTTCGTGGAGGAGCTGATCCGCCACGTGTTCAAGGAAGTGCAGGGCGTCGAACTGGACGCCGCCTTCCCGCGCATGACCTGGGAAGAGGCGATGCGCCGCTTCGGCTCGGACAAGCCGGACCTGCGCATCGCGCTGGAGCTGGTGGACGTGGCCGAGGCGCTCAAGCACGTCGAGTTCAAGGTGTTCGCTGAGCCGGCCAACGATCCGGCCGGCCGCGTGGCCGCGCTGCGCGTGCCGGAGGCGGCCTCGCTATCGCGCAAGGAGATCGACACGCTGACCGAGTTCGTCGCCCGCTACGGCGCCAAGGGTCTGGCCTGGATCAAGGTGGACGACCTGGCCAAGGGGCGCGAGGGCATCAATTCGCCGGTGGCGAAGTTCCTCGACGACGCGGCGCTGGACGGTCTGCTCAAGGCCACCGGCGCGCAGACCGGCGACATCGTGTTCGTCGGCGCCGGCAAATGGAAGACGGTCACCGACTTCATGGGTGCGCTGCGCCTGAAGGTCGGCAAGGATCGCGGCCTGGTGGAGAATAGCTGGAAGCCGCTGTGGGTCACCGACTTCCCGATGTTCGAATACGACGAGGAGGAAAAGCGCTTCGTCGCCCTGCATCACCCGTTCACCGCGCCCAAGGTCGACGACATCGCCGACCTCAAGGCGAATGCGGCGATCGCGGTGAGCCGCGGTTACGACATGGTGCTCAACGGCAACGAGATCGGCGGCGGCTCGATCCGCATCCATCGTCCGGAGATGCAGAGCGCGGTGTTCGAGCTGCTCGGCATCGGCGCGGAAGAGGCCGAGATGAAGTTCGGCTTCCTGCTCAAGGCGCTGAAGTTCGGCGCGCCGCCGCACGGCGGCCTGGCGTTCGGCATCGACCGCATCGCCGCCCTGATGGCCGGTACCGACTCGATCCGCGACGTGATCGCCTTCCCCAAGACCACCAGCGCGCAGGACTTGATGACCGATGCGCCGTCGCCGGTGGGCGAGGCGCAGCTGAAGGAACTGCACGTGCGCACGGCCGTCGAGCCGTCGGCCTGAAGCGCGATGCTGTCGGCGGAAGGCCGGGGGCGGTGCCGGCAGAATGCACCGCTCCGCCCGGTGGGCTGGGCCTTCTCTTTCCGGTTGATCGATGCCCATGACTGATCAAATCATCCTGTTGCACGGTCTGTGGATGCGCGGTTTCGCGCTGGCCATGCTGCACCGGCGGATGATGGAGTCCGGATTCCGGGTGCACCGCTTCGACTACCTCAGCGTGGCGGCGACGCAGGAACACATCCTCGAGCGCCTGCATGCCCGCATGCGCGACATCGGCGAGAGCGGCGGCGCGGTGCACCTGGTAGGACACAGCCTGGGCGGGCTGCTCGCGCTGAAGGCCTGCCATGGTGCCCGCGGATTGCCGCCGGGGCGCGTGGTGTGCTTGGGGTCCCCCCTGCGCGGCAGCGCCGCAGCGCGCGAGTTCGCGCGGTTCGGTCGTGGCGGTGAGGTGCTGCTGGGCCACAACCGCGACCTGATCGAGAAGGGCTTCGAGCGCTGGGATGCCGAGCGCGAGGTGGGCGTGATCGCCGGCCGGTCGCCGATCGGGCTGGGCTCCGTGCTGACCCATATCGAGGGCGACCACGACGGTACGGTCGCGGTCGCCGAGACCCGGTTGGCGGGCCTGGCCGACCACTGCGTGGTGGACACCAACCACACCGGGCTGCTGTTTTCGGCCGATGTGGCGCGCCTGACCGCCCGGTTCCTGCGCGAGGGGCATTTCGCCGCAGCCGTCGTGCCGGCGGGCTGAGTCCGCGGCGGTGCCCTTCCACCGCCCGCGGGGGGATGGAGTAAAATTCGGCGCTTGTCCACAGTCAGGTTGCGCAACGCCATGGGTAGAGGCCCGTCCATCGAAGGTCGCAAGAACGCCGAAGACGCCAAGCGCGCGAAGGTGTTCACCAAGCTGATCCGCGAAATCACCGTCGCCACCCGTGCCGGTGTCGCCGACCCGTCCGGCAACCCGCGCCTGCGCGCCGCGGTCGACAAGGCGCTCTCGGCCAACATGCCCAAGGACACCATCGAGCGCGCGATCAAGCGCGGCTCGGGCGCCGATGGCGGCGCGGCGATGGAGGAGCTGCGCTACGAGGGCTATGGCCCGGCCGGCGTTGCGCTGATCATCGAGTGCTTCACCGACAACCCCACCCGCACCGTGGCCGATGTACGCCACGCGTTGACGCGTCACGGCGGCAACCTGGGCACCAGTGGCTCGGTGGCGTTCCAGTTCACCCATTGCGGCGAGATCGTGTTCGCCACCGGTGGCGACGAGGCGGCCGAGGAAAAGGTGCTCGAGGCGGCGCTGGAGGCGGGAGCCGACGACGTGGTGAACGAGCACGGCGAGAGCACGGTGATCTGCGCGCCGGAAAACTTCGAGGCGGTGCAGCAGGCGCTCGCCGCGGCCGGGCTGGAGTCCGACCATGCCGGCGTCGGGATGCGTCCGAACAATCGCGTGGCGGTGCCCGCCGACGCGCAGGAAACCATGCAGGACCTGCTCGAGCGGTTGGGCGCGCTGGACGACGTCAGCGAGGTCTACCACAACGCGATCCTGCCGACCGAGGCGACGGATTGATCCGGCGACGGCCCCGGCGCCGCGTCGGCGCGTGCAGCGCATGACCCGCATTCTCGGCATCGATCCCGGCAGCCAGCGCACCGGCGTCGGGATCATCGATGTCGACGCGCAGGGCAAGCTGTGCCACGTGTTCCACGGTGCGCTGGTGGTGGGCAACGAGGCGTCGTTTCCATTGCGCCTGAAACGCATCTTTGACGAGCTGTGTGACATCATCGCCGCCCATCGTCCGTCCGAATGCGGGATCGAGCGCGTGTTCATGGCACGCAACGCCGATTCGGCGTTGAAGCTCGGGCAGGCGAGAGGTGCCGCGATCTGTGCGGTGGTCAGCCAGGGGATCGCGGTGCACGAATACGCAGCAACCGAAGTGAAGCAGTCGGTGGTCGGCAGTGGCCGTGGCGACAAGACCCAGGTCCAGCATATGATCGGCGTCCTGCTCGGGCTCAAGGGGCCGCTGCAGGCCGATGCCGCCGATGCACTGGCGATCGCCGTGACCCACGCGCACACCCGCTCAAGCCTGGCCCGCGTCGGCATACCGCGCACGGCCTGGAGGCGCGGACGATGATCGGTCGCCTGCGTGGCACCCTGGTGTCCAAACAACCGCCGTCGCTGCTCATCGATGTCGGTGGCGTGGGCTACGAGGTCGAGGCGCCGATGTCGACGATCTTCGACCTGCCGGCCACCGGCAAGGAAGTGACCCTGCTCACCCACCATGCGGTGAAGGAAGACAGCGTCGCCCTCTACGCCTTCCTGCACGAGTCGGAGCGCGCCCTGTTCCGCAGTCTGCTGAAGGTCAGCGGCATCGGCGCGAAAATCGCGCTGGCGGTGCTGTCCGGCGTATCCACCGCGGACTTTGCCCGGCTGGTGCAGGCCGGCGACGTGGTGGCGCTGACCAAGATCCCCGGCATCGGCAAGAAGACCGCCGAACGTATCGTGGTGGAACTGCGTGACCGGGTGGAGGGACTGGACCAGGTCCGGCTGCCCGGCCAGCCCGCCACCGGCACTCCGCTGGACGCGACCGGCGAGGCCACGGTCGCGCTGCAGCAGCTTGGCTACAAGCCGGCCGAGGTCACGCGCCTGGTGCAGAAGGTCGCGGCCGACGGCGACAGCGCCGAGGCCATCATCCGCAAGGCGCTGCGCGCCGCCCTGGGCGGCTAGGCAGCCGGGAGTTCCATGAGCCAGCCAACGCAAGTCACGCAACAGGACGGATCCGCCGAGGGCGGCGGGCACGGCAGCGTCTCGACGCTGATCCTGGGCGCCATCGGCGTGGTGTTCGGCGACATCGGCACCAGTCCGCTGTACACCATGCACGAGACCTTCCTGCCCGAGCACGGACTGCATCCGCGACCGGCGACGGTGCTGGGCATCCTCTCGCTGGTCACCTGGTCGCTGATCATCGTGGTGGCGCTGAAGTACGTGAGCCTGGTGATGCGCGCCGACAACAAGGGCGAGGGCGGCATCATGGCGCTTATGGCGCTGGCGCAGCGGGCGGTGGGCCAGTCGGCGCGCATGCGCAAGCTGGTCGTGCTGATGGCACTGCTCGGTGCGGCGCTGTTCTTCGGTGATGGCGTGATCACGCCATCCATCTCCGTGCTGTCGGCGGTGGAGGGTCTGGAGGTGGCGGCGCCGGGACTGGCCCACTGGGTGGTGCCGGTCACCGTGGTGGTGCTGCTGGGCCTGTTCTGGATGCAGCGGCACGGTACCGCCAAGGTCGGCACGGTGTTCGGTCCGGTCATGGTGCTGTGGTTCCTCAGCCTGGGCACCATCGGCGTGTGGAACATCCTCAAGGCGCCGGGCGTGCTGTACGCGCTCAACCCCTGGTACGCCGTGCAGTTCTTCATGACCCACGGCATGGCCTCGGCGCTGGCACTGGGCTCGGTGGTGCTTTGCGTGACCGGCGCCGAGGCGCTGTACACCGACATGGGCCACTTCGGCCGCTTCCCGATCCGCGCGGCCTGGTTCTTCTTCGTGATGCCGGCGCTGCTGCTGAACTACTACGGGCAGGGCGGCCTGCTGCTGGTCGATCCGACCACGATCGACAACCCGTTCTATCACGCCGTGCCGGACTGGGCGCTCTACCCGATGATCGGGTTGGCGACCGCCTCCACCGTGATCGCTTCGCAGGCAGTGATCTCCGGCGCCTTCACCGTGACCCGGCAGGCGATCCAGCTCGGCTTCGTGCCGCGCATGCAGGTGGTGCACACCTCGCGCGAGGCGATCGGACAGATCTTTCTGCCGTGGGTGAACCGGGCGCTGATGGTGGCGGTGATCGCCACGGTCGTGAGCTTCCAGTCTTCCAATGCCCTTGCCGGCGCCTACGGCATCGCGGTGACCGGCACGATGGCGATCGACACCGTGCTGGTGATGATCGTGGCCCGCCGCATGTGGCACTGGAACCGGGCGCTGGTCATCGTGGCCGCGATCGCGCTGCTGTCGGTGGACCTGAGCTATTTCGGTGCCAACACGCTGAAGATCCTGCAGGGCGGCTGGTTCCCGCTGGTGCTCGGCCTGGTGATGTTCGTGCTGATGACCACCTGGCGCCGCGGTCGCGATCTGGTCGTGCGCGAAATCAAGCAGAGCGGACTGGCGCTCAAGCCGTTCATCGCCAACATCACCGAGCATCCGCCGCTGCGCGTCCCGGGGACGGCGGTGTTCCTCACCGCCAATCAGGAGGCGGTGCCGCACGCGCTGTTGCACAACCTCAAACACAACAAGGTGTTGCACGAGCGCAACGTGCTGCTGACCGTCGAGACGCTGGAGACGCCGGTGGCCGAGGCCGATGAGCGGATCCAGCTGGAAGAGCTGGGCGGTGGCTTCTATCTGCTGATCCTTCGCTTCGGCTTCGCCGAGGACCCGAACATCCCGCTGGCGCTGGGGCAATGCTCGCGCAGCGGCCTGCCGTTCGACCTGATGGACACCACGTTCTTCCTGTCGCGCGAGAGCATCGTGGCGGGTGCGCGCCGGCCGGGCATGGCACTGTGGCGCGACAAGCTGTTCGCCTTCATGGCGCGCAACGCGTTGCCCGCCACGGCGTTCTTCCAGATTCCCGGCAACCGCCTGATCGAGCTGGGTGCGCAGGTCGAGATCTGAGCGGCCGGAGCGGGCCGGCACGATCGCGGGGTAGGAGCGCACCCTGTGCGTGACGGTGCCGGATGCAGTCTCGGGCGAAGGCCATCGCGCACAGGGTGCGCTCCTACAGGTGCGCCGCCGCCTGCCATAATGCCGGCATGACCGACCGCATCGTGACCGCCGCCGCCCAACTCGACGACGAGGCGCTGGAGGCGTCCATCCGCCCGAAGCGCCTGGCCGAGTACCTCGGCCAGGCGCCGGTGCGCGAGCAGCTGTCGATCTATATCGAGGCGGCGAAGAAGCGCGGCGGGGCGCTCGACCATGTGCTGATCTTCGGGCCGCCCGGATTGGGCAAGACCACCCTCAGCCATGTCATCGCCAACGAACTGGGGGTCAGCGTGAGGACCACCTCCGGCCCGGTGCTGGAACGCGCCGGCGATCTGGCCGCACTGCTCACCAACCTCGAGCCGCACGACGTGCTGTTCGTGGACGAGATCCACCGCCTGTCGCCGGTGGTCGAGGAGGTGCTCTATCCGGCGATGGAGGACTTCCAGATCGACATCATGATCGGCGAGGGCCCGGCCGCCCGCTCGATCAAGCTGGACCTGCCGCCGTTCACCCTGATCGGCGCCACCACCCGGGCCGGCATGCTCACCGCCCCGCTGCGCGACCGCTTCGGCATCGTGCAGCGGCTGGAGTTCTATACGGCCGAGGAACTCACCGACATCGTGCGGCGGGCGGCCCGGATCCTGGGCATCCCCTGCGAGCTGGAGGGCGCACAGGAGATCGCCCGCCGTTCGCGCGGCACCCCCCGCATTGCCAACCGACTGCTGCGCCGGGTGCGGGACTATGCCGAGGTGCGGGCAGGCGGAGCGATCACCCAGGAGGCGGCGCAGGCTGCGCTGGGCATGCTCAAGGTCGATCCGCAGGGTTTTGATGAACTCGACCGCCGCCTGCTGGCGCTGATCATCGAGAACTTCGACGGCGGCCCGGTGGGCGTGGAGTCGCTGGCGGCGGCGCTGAGCGAGGATCGCGGCACCCTCGAGGACGTGGTCGAGCCGTATCTGATCCAGCAGGGTTACCTGGTGCGCACGGCCCGCGGACGCATGGTCAGTGCCAAGGGCTGGCGCCATCTTGGTCTGGCCCCGCCGCCGCGCCAGGCGCTGGCCCCCGAACTGTTCACCCCTGACCCGGACGAGCGCTGACCCGGCGCGGCGTCCGGCCTGCCCCTTCGCAAGAGAGTCCGACGATGCCCCCCTTCGAATGGCCGGTACGCGTGTATTGGGAAGACACCGACGCCGGCGGCGTGGTCTACCACGCCAGCTACCTGCGCTTCATGGAGCGTGCCCGCAGCGAGTGGCTGCGCAGCCTCGGGGTGGCCCAGTCCGAGTTCAAGGCGCGGACCGGCCTGGCCTTCCTGGTCCGCTCGATGAAGCTGGACTTCCTCAAGGCTGCCCTGCTGGATGATGAATTGCTCGTGACGGTCGAAGTCAAAGAGCGTCGCGCAGCCAGTATCCTGTTCGGTCAGGTCATCCGGCGTCGCGACGGAACCCGCTTGATCGAGGCCGAGGTGCGCGTCGCCTGCGTCGATGTCGAGCGGATGGTGCCGGTACGGATACCGGACGACGCCATCCCCGGCCTGACCCCCTAGATTCCCTTATCCCTGCGGAGAACTCCCCAAGCCATGAACGGTGGACTGAACATTTTCACGCTGGTCGCGGACGCGAGCTGGCCGGTCAAGTTCGTCATGCTGGTGCTGCTGGCGTTCTCCTTCATGTCCTGGGTGATCATCATCCGCAAGTACACGCAGATGAAAGCCGCGACCGAGAGCGCCGAGGAGTTCGAGGAGCGCTTCTGGTCCGGTGGCGACCTGGCCGGCCTGTTCCGCGAGGTGAGCGGGCGTGGCGCCGACAACGGCGGCATGGAGACCATCTTCGAGTCCGGCTTCCGCGAGTTCGCGCGCCAGCGCCAGCGCAAGACCCACGACATGCGCGTGGTGATGGAAGGTACCGAGCGGGCCATGCGCGTGGCCGGCACCCGCGAGATCGGCCTGCTCGAGCGCAACCTCGAGTTCCTCGCCAACGTCGGCTCGATCGCGCCCTACGTCGGCCTGTTCGGCACGGTGTGGGGCATCATGGGCGCGTTCCAGGGCCTGGGCGAGATGAAGGACGTGACCATCGCCGCCGTCGCGCCGCACATCTCCGAGGCGCTGATTGCCACCGCGATGGGCCTGTTCGCGGCGATCCCGGCGGTGTGGGCGTACAACCGCTACGCCAACCGGGTCGAGCGGATCGCCTCGCGCTACGAAGTGTTCCAGGAGGAGTTCTCCTCGGTCCTGCAGCGCCAGATCCAGTCCGACGACATCCGCTGAGGGGCCGCCTGCCATGCGTCCCACCCACCGCAAGCGGCACAAGCTCAAGTCCGAGATCAACGTCGTTCCCTACATCGACGTGATGCTGGTGCTGCTGATCATCTTCATGGTCACCACGCCGATGCTCAACGCGAACGTCGACGTGAACCTGCCGCAGGCCAACGCCCGTTCGCTGAAGGACAAGAAGGACCCGGTCATCATCTCCGTGGGGGCCGACGGCAAGCTGTTCCTCACCCTGGGCGACGCCAGGAAGGAGCCGATCGACGAGCAGGGCCTGAAGACCAAGGTTGGTGCCTTCGTCAAGGCGAACCCCGAGGTCAGCGTGCTGGTGGCCGGCGACCGCGACGGCAAGTACGACGGCGTCTACCAGGTGCTGGCCGACCTGCAGCAGGCCGGGGTGGCCAAGGTCGGCCTGATGAGCCAGCCGCCGCAGGGGACGAGCGCGTCCGATGGACGAAAGTAAGCGCACGCCCCTGGCCGTGGTGCTGGCGGCCCTGCTGCACCTTGGCATCCTGGCGTTCCTCTACCTGGCGATCCTGCCCTGCTCGACCTACGAGAAGTGGTTCGAGCTGCTGCACCTGCCGGCCGGGTGGAACCCGATCGCCTGCGCCAAGCCGCTGGAGCTGCCGGGCCAGCCGATCGAGGCGGTGCTGATCGGCCCGACCGGCGCGCCGCCGCCCAAACCGACCAAGGCGCGTCCGGTCCCCGATTCGGTGCCACCGCCCCCGGCCGTGCCGCCACCGACCCCGACGGTGCAGGCGCCGCAGGTCAAGACGCTGCCGCCGCCGCCGGAGCATCCGGACGTGGTCGACCAGGAGAAGGTCGTCGCCGAGGCGCTGCAGAAGGCCGAGGACGCCAAGAAGGAGCAGGAGGAGCGCCAGCGCCAGCGCCAGGCCGAGCTGGACGCCCAGGCGGCCAGGAAGAAGGAAGAGGAAAAGAAGAAGATCGACGAGCTGTTCGCCAAACTGGACAAGGCGTCGGCGGCCACGCGCCAGGCAGACAACAGGAAGCGCCAGGCGGAACAGCAGCTCAAGGATCTGCAGAACACCAGGGACGACGGCCTGCCGGACGTGCCGGCGGCGACCCAGCGGCAGACCGGCACCAACGGCAAGGACGACAGCCTGCTGGCCAAGTATCAAGCAGCGATTCAGAACGCGGTCACGCAGAACTGGCTGCGGCCGGATAACATGCCGAGCGCTCCGTGTGTCGTTCATATCACCCAGCTGCCCGGCGGCGACGTCATGAGCGCCAAGGTCGACAGCAGCTGCCCGTACGACGACGCCGGACGCCGATCGGTGGAAAACGCGGTACTTCGCGCGCAACCCTTGCCCTACAAGGGATTCGAGAGCGTGTTCCAGCGTGATCTCACCTTCACCTTCAGGCCGCAATGATGAGGCTCATGCGTAAACACAAGCTGCTGTTCGCCCTCGCTGCGCTGGTTCTTGCGACCCTGGTCGGCCCCCGGGCCTCCGCCCAGTCCCTCAATGTCGACATCGTCGGTGGCGTCAAGACGGCCACCCCGATCGCCGTGGTGCCGTTCGCCCAGGACGGCGGTACGCCGCTGCCGACCGACATCGCCGAGGTGATGCGCAACGATTTCAACCGTTCGGGCAAGTTCCGCGCGCTGGCCAAGAGCGAGATCGTCGAATTCCCCTCCAAGGGTTCGGACATCCATTTCGCCACCTGGAAGCTGCTCAAGCAGGACTACATCACCGTCGGCCACATCAGCGACGCCGGCAGCGGCCTGGTCCGGGTCGACTACGAGCTGTGGGACGTGAACAAGCAGCAGAGCCTGCTGTCGCAGTCGATGACCGCACCGGTCGGCGACCTGCGTGGCGTGGCCCACCAGATCGCCGACCAGATCTACGAAAAGATCACCGGCGTGCGCGGCGCGTTCTGGACCCGCATCGCCTACATCACCGCGGTCGGGCTCGGCAACCACACCACCTATTCGCTGATCGTGGCCGACTCGGACGGGTACAACCCGCAGGTGGTCGCCCGCTCGCGCGAATCCCTGCTGTCCCCCACCTGGTCGCCGGACGGCAAGAAGATCGCCTACGTCTCGTTCGAGAGCGGCAACTCCAACATCTACGTGCAGGACATCACCACCGGAGCCCGGCAGCTGGTCGAGGCGCACCGCAAGGGCATCAACGGTGCGCCGGCCTGGTCGCCGGACGGGACCAAGCTGGCGGTGTCGCTTTCCTACGTGGGCAACCCCGAGATCTTCGTGCTGGACCTGGCGACCCACAAGGAAACCCGGCTGACCAACAACCTGGCGATCGATACCGAGCCGAAGTGGTCGCCGGACGGCCAGTCCATCTACTTCACCTCCGACCGCTCGGGCCGGCCGCAGATCTACAAGATGCCCGCCACCGGCGGTGCACCCGAGCGCGTGACGTTCCAGGGGCAGTACAACGCCGAGGCGAACATCAGCTACGACGGCAAGCAGATCGCCATGGTGCAGGGCAACGGGAACGTGTATCGTATTGCTGTCATGGACAATAGTCTGGGCGGGCAAGTGCGCTTCCTGTCGCCGGGTCCCATCGACGAATCGCCCAGCTTTGCCCCCAATGCAAGCATGCTGCTGTATGCCGCGACCGAAGGTCCCCGTGGCGTGCTCTACGCCGTGTCGGCCGACGGCATGGTCCGGCAGCGACTGGTGCTGGCCGACGGCGATGTCCGTGAACCCGCCTGGGGCCCGTTCCGGCAGCGCTGAGGTTCTACAGGCGCGGCAGCTCATCGCCGCGCCGGCAGCCCACGGAGTGGGCCCGCGAGGACATCTGCGGGCGTCCTCTCGGTTTTTGGGTTGCCGGGTGTCTGACGGCAACCCGTGGTCGAGGGGGCGAGGCAACCCGCCATTTCGACTTCTGCTTTTAGTCAAAAGAACAGCCGGACCACCGGCGCATGCTGTCTCGAAACCGTAATCGTCATTGACTGTCGGAAAACAACCCGTTTCTAAGGAACGTCACCATGAATAAGACCGTTCGCGTTGCCCTGGTCGCCCTGCTTTGCGTGGGTGCGGCTGCCTGCTCCAAGAAGCAGGAAGTGAAGCAGCCTGCTCCGCAGCCGGAGCCGGCCCCCGTGACCCAGCCGGCGCCGAGCGACGGCAAGTACACCCCGGCCGATCTCGACACCGATGCCTGCCTGCGTCAGCGCGTCGTGTACTTCGATTTCGACAAGAGCGAGATCAAGCCGGAGTTCCAGCAGATCATGGCCTGCCACGCCAAGTACCTGCAGGACCGTCCGGAAGCGCACGTCCGTCTCGAAGGCAACACCGACGAGCGCGGCACCCGCGAGTACAACCTGGGCCTGGGCGAGCGCCGCGGCAATGCCGTGTCCGACGCGCTGCAGGCGGCCGGCGGTTCGGCCAGCCAGATCGAAGTGATCTCGTACGGCAAGGAAAAGCCGGTGTGCCGTGAGCACAACGAGGACTGCTGGAGCAAGAACCGTCGCGTCGAGATCGTCTACACGGCGAAGTGATGAAGACGCGTCTGGCTCATCGTCTCGTAGCCAGCGTGGGCATGGCGGGCGCGTTTGCGTCCGCCATGCTGTTGGCCGGTCCCGCGTCCGCACAGGATTCCCGCCTCAGCCTCGCCGAGCGTGTCACGCGGCTCGAGCAGCAGGCACAGAATCAGGACAAGGGTGGCATCGGGCTGGTCAACCAGGTGCAGGCGCTGCAATCGCAGTTGCAACAGCAGCAGGGTCAGATCGAGGAGCTGCAGCATCAGTTGCAGATGCTCGACGACAAGAGCAAGGCACAGTACGTGGATCTGGATTCCCGCCTCGGCCGCCTCGAGGGCGGAGCCGCCGCGGGGACCAAGGCCGCTCCGGCAGCCGCCGGTACCGCAGCGGGCGTGCCGACCCAGGCCGCAGGTACTGCGGCGAGCGCGCCCGGTACGGCCGCAGGTACCACGCCGGCACCGACGCCGGCCACGGCAGACGAGCAGTCTGCCTACGACACGGCCTTCAACGCGCTGCGCGGTGGCGACTATGCCGCGGCGTCGCGAGGGTTCCGCGATTTCATCCAGCAGCACCCGGACAGCGCCCTGGCGCCGAATGCCTGGTACTGGCTGGGCGAGTCCTATTACGTGACCACCAACTATTCGGTGGCCCTGGAAGCGTTCAAGCGTCTGCTGGCGCAGTTTCCGCAGAGCGAAAAGGCGCCGGATGCGCTGCTCAAGGTCGGATACACCCAGTATGAGCTCAAGCAGGTCGACGCCGCCAAGGCGACCCTGCAGGACGTGCTGAAGAAGTATCCCGGCAGCAAGGCCGCCAGCCTGGCGCAGGAACGCCTGAACCGGATCCAGCTGCAGTCCGCGCAGTCGGCGAACTGAGGCCGGCCCGGTGAGCGAGAGCGATACGGGCGTGGCTGCGGTCCGCCCGGCGGGGCAGGCGGCCGACCGGCTGCGCATCACCGAGATCTTCCATTCGATCCAAGGCGAGGCCGATGCGATCGGCTGGCGCACGGTGTTCGTTCGCCTGACCGGGTGCCCGCTGCGCTGCGTGTGGTGCGACACCGAGTATTCGTTCCACGGCGGCGACTGGCATACAGTCGACGACATCCTGGCCGAGGTGGCCAGCCACGGCGCGCGCCATGTCTGTGTGACCGGTGGGGAGCCGCTGGCGCAGAAGCGTTGCATCCCCCTGTTGGCGCGCCTTTGCGATGCCGGATACGAGGTGTCCCTTGAGACCTCGGGGGCGCTGGATGTTTCGGCGGTCGATCCGCGCGTGCGCAAGGTGATGGACCTGAAGGCGCCCGACTCCGGCGAGAGCGCCCGCAACCTCTGGGCGAACCTTGCGCACCTGCTGCCGCACGACCAGGTGAAGATCGTCATCGCCAGCCGCGCCGACTACGAGTGGGCGCGCGGCGTGGTGGCCGAGCACGGCATCGATCGGCGCTGCATGGTGCTGTTCTCGCCTGTGCACGGTGCAGTGCAGCCGCGCGAGCTGGCCCAGTGGATCATCGAGGACCGCGTGCCCGTGCGTTTCCAGTTGCAGCTGCACAAGCTGCTGTGGAACGACGCGCCGGGCCACTGAGTCCGGACGGCATCGAAGCATCCGCGCGCCGGCCTGTGCTGCCGGTGGCGCGCCCCGACCGGTGACCGGTCGTCTGCAGGAAGGCAACACATGTCTGACAACACGCTTCCCCGGGCCGTCGTGCTCGTCTCCGGCGGCATGGATTCGGCCGTCACCATCGCCATCGCGCGCGAGCAGGGGTACCAGGTGCACGCGCTCAGCGTAGCCTACGGCCAGCGGCACAGTTCCGAACTCGAAGCATCCGCGCGGGTTGCGCGGATGCTCGGCGCGGTCGAGCACAAGACCGTGCACGTCGACCTGCGCAGCATTGGCGGTTCGGCGCTGACTGCCGATATCGACGTGCCACTGGACCAGGAGAGCACCGGCATCCCGGTGACCTATGTACCGGCGCGCAACACCATCATGCTGTCGATCGCGCTGGGCTGGGCCGAAGTGCTCGGCAGCCGGGACATCTGGTGTGGCGTGAACGCGGTGGACTATTCCGGTTATCCCGACTGCCGCCCGGCCTTCATCGAAGCTTTCGAAAAGCTCGCCAACGTAGCGACCAAGGCCGGTGTCGAGGGCCAGGGCCTGCGCGTCCATGCACCGCTGATGAGCATGAGCAAGGCCGATATCGCGCGGGAGGGGCAGCGGCTCGGCGTGGACTTCGCCGAAACGGTGAGCTGCTACCAGGCCGATGCCCAGGGGCGTGCGTGCGGTCACTGCGACGCCTGCCGCCTGCGTGCCCAGGGATTCCGTGACGCCGGTCTGCCGGATCCGACGCGTTACGTCTGAGCCGATTTGCTTGTGTGCCTGGTTCGCACTGCTTAAAATGAAGGGCTTGCGTGCCTGCACGCGAGTCCGCTTCACGGGCCGTTAGCTCAGTTGGTAGAGCAGTAGACTTTTAATCTATTGGTCCCGAGTTCGAGTCTCGGACGGCCCACCATCGACGAAACGCCCGGCCGGCATGGCCGGGCGTTTTTTTGTACAGCCGCCATGGAACAATGGCGGCTTCCGCCATCACGTCACCACTGCCATGAATCCATCGCCGCACCCCATCGATCTGGTGGTTTTCGACTGCGACGGCGTGCTGGTCGACAGCGAGAGCATCACTGGCCGCGTGTTTGCAGGCATGCTGCGTGAGCTTGGTGCCGACGTCGACGACCACGAACTGGCCGGGCTCTGCGTCGGCCGCAGTACCGCCGATTCCCTTGGCATAGCCGCTGACCTCCTTGGGCGGCCGCTGCCGCCGGACTTCGCGGCACGCTATGGCGAGCGCAGCCGCGCGGCCCTGGCTGAGGAGGTCACGCTGATGCCCGGCGTCGGCGCGATGCTCGACGCGATCGATCTTCCATGCGCCATCGCCTCCAATGGACTGAGGATGAAGATGGCGATCACCTTGCGGGTGACGGGGCTGCTCGAGCGCTTCGGGGATCGCTGGTTCGGCATCGACGATGTCGAGCATGGCAAGCCGTCTCCGGACATCTATCTGCTGGCCGCGAGCACCCTCCGGGCGAGGCCCGAACACTGCGTGGTGGTGGAGGATTCGCCCACCGGTATCGCTGCCGGACGCGCGGCCGGGATGACCGTGCTCGGCTACGCGGGTGGCATGTCGTCGGAGCGGCTCCTGGAAGCAGGCGCGCACTGCGTGTTCGACGACATGGCCCATCTTCCGGCGTTGCTCGATGCATTGCGCCGGGCTACACCCATGGCAACCGCTGCGGTCGGCTGAGGAGGTCGCGTGTCGCCGTTTCCCCCATTCATTCAGCGACATGGCCGGATCGCGCTTCGTCCGCTGAGCGATGCGGACGTCGACGCCCTGCTGGCTATCTTCGGCGACCCGGAGGTGGTGCGTTACTGGAGCGGGTCACCCTGGTCGGGACCGGAAGATGCCCACCGGATGCTCGCCGCCGACCGCGCGGCATTCGATGCCGGCGGTGCGATCCGTCTGGGCGTGTCCCTGCGCGACGAGAACCGGGTGATCGGCACGGTTTCCCTGTTCAACCGCAGCGAGTCGAACCGGCGCGCGGAAATCGGATACGCATTGGCGCGGTCCGCGTGGGGCCGGGGGCTGATGCACGAGGCACTCGCGCAATGGCTGGACTGGGCATTCGGCCCGCTCGGCCTGCATCGGCTGGAGGCCGACGTCGATCCGGAAAACGTGGCATCGAGGCGGAGCCTGGAGCGGCTGGGATTCCGTCAGGAGGGGTTGCTGCGCGAGCGCTGGATCGTTGGTGGCGAGGTGGCCGACACCGCCTTCTATGGCCTGCTGGCGCGGGAATGGCAGGCGCGGACGCAGCGCTGAGCTCAAGCTCGCCGCCGGTGCGGCTGCATCGCGATGCGCGCCAGGTAGACCACGATCACCACGTTGCCGACGAGCACGCCCAGCTTGATCCAGCTGGCCTCCCGGAAGAGCTCGTACAGCTCTACCGGAATCAGCGAGCCGGTCGCGATCACGGTGAACCACTCGGCCCAGTGCTTGCGCAGCCACAGCCCGATCCCCTCGGTCATGAACAGTGCGGCGTAGGCCAGGGCGATCACGCCGATCGCCACGAATCGACCGGGACCCAGTTGCGTGATGGCGTCGATCAGGTGCTGGCGCAGGCCCCCGGTGTCGCCCATCGACAGGTGCTCCAGCCAGTCCAGCAGTTCGTCGATGGCGCGCTGCCGATGCAGCTGGAAGGCGCCGGCACCGGCCAGCACCAGCGCCAGCGCCTGCACGATCTTGTAGGTCGCGATCAGTCGCAGGCCGAAGCGATGCTTCGACTCGGGCGTGTCGTCGTCGGGGTTGCGTGGGGAGGTAAGCCGGGACATGGGGAAGCCGGATTGTGGCCGTCCATTGTCGCGGGCCGGCCCGTTGCGTGCTACCCGCCGAAAGACGGGTGACCGCGGGAGGGAAAAAGGGCCGCGCCGTTCCCGGCGCAGCCCATGGGAGCAAGATGTCAGCCGGCGGTCAGCAGCAGCGTCCACCGGTGCCCTTGTAGCGGGCGGCTTGCCGCTCGCGGAAGAATTCCTCGTAGCTGGGGATCTTCCGTTCCGGGTGGTGGCGTTTCAGATGTTGTACGTAGACGTCGTAATCCGGCACGCCACAGCATAGCCGCGCGGTCTGCACGGCCCATTTCCACACCGCCCGGCCGGCGGTGCGGAATGCGTGGCGTGGCGTGGCATGCGCGGCGATCATGACTGCGCCACGCTGCTCAGGGCGACATAGGGCTCCTCGTGCGCCGTCGGCCGATCCATCTGCCTCGCCCGGGCGATGGCGCGCAGGGCGAACAGCGCCATGGCCACCACCAGCGCCATGAACAGGCCGGTCAGCACCATGTCGACATGGTTGTTGCTGACGATGCGATGCATCGCCTCCATGTCCTTGGCCGGGGCGATCAGCTTGCCTTCGGCAATGCCCTGGGCGTACTTGTTGGCCGCGGCGGTGAAGCTGATCGGTCCCACCAGCTTCTCGTAGCCCGCGGTCAGCGTGCAGACGATCAGCCAGATTGCCGGGATGCCCGGCGCCCACATGTAGCGCTGGCGCTTGAGCTTCACCACCACCACGGTGCACAGCATCAGGGCGATCGCCGCCAGCATCTGGTTGGCGATGCCGAACAGGGGCCACAACGTGTTGATGCCGCCCAGCGGATCGACCGCACCCTGGTACAGGAAGTAACCCCACAGCGCCACGCAGATCGCGGTGGCCAGCAGGTTGCCGGTCCACGACTCGGTCTGCTGCAGCGGCTTGTGGATGAGGCCGGCGATCTCCTGGATCATGAAGCGGCCAACGCGGGTGCCGGCGTCCACCGTGGTGAGGATGAACAGGGCCTCGAACAGGATCGCGTAGTGGTACCAGAACCCCATCATGCCCTCGCCGGGGATGATGCCGTGCAGCAGCTGGGCCATGCCCACGGCGAGCGTCGGCGCACCGCCTGCGCGGCTGAGGATCGAGTTCTCGCCGATGTCCTTGGCGGTCTGGGCGAGCTGGTCGGGCGTGACCACGAAGCCCCACTGGCTGATCGTGGTGGCGGCGTGCTCCACGGTGGTGCCGATCAGCGCACTGGGCGAGTTCATCGCGAAGTACACGCCCGGGTGCAGCGAGGCGGCGGCGACCAGCGCCATGATCGCCACGAAGGCCTCCATCAGCATGCCGCCGTAGCCGACCAGTTGCGCCTGGCCTTCGTTGGCCAGCAGCTTCGGCGTGGTGCCGGAGGAGATGATCGAATGCCAGCCGGACACCGCGCCGCAGGCGATGGTGATGAACAGGAACGGGAACAGGTTGCCGGCGAACACCGGACCGGTGCCGTCGATGTACTTGGTCACCGCCGGCAGCTGCAGCATCGGTGCGGCGAGGAAGATCGCCAGCGCCAGCAGGGCGATGGTGCCGATCTTGAGGAAGGTCGACAGGTAGTCACGCGGTGCCAGCAGCAGCCACACCGGCAGCACCGAGGCAAAGAAGCCGTAGCAGATCAGCATCCACGCCAGGTGCCTGGCATCGAAGTCGAACATCGGTCCCCACACCGGCGAGTCGTACACCGCCTTGCCGAGCCAGATCGAACCGAGCAGCAGCACCACGCCGATCAACGACACCTCCAGGATGCGGCCCGGGCGGAACCAGCGCAGGTAGCCGCCCATCAGCAGCGCGATCGGGATCGTGCAGGCGACGGTGAAGGTGCCCCACGGGCTGTGCGTGAGCGCCTTGACCACCACCAGCGCCAGCACCGCCAGCACGATCATCATCAGTACCAGCACGCCGAACATCGCCACGATGCCCGGCAATGGCCCAAGCTCGTCGCGCAGCATGTTGCCGAGCGAGCGGCCGTCGCGGCGGATCGACAGGCCGAGGATCATGAAGTCCTGTACGGCGCCGGCGAACACCACGCCGAACAGGATCCACAGCGTGCCGGGCAGGTAACCCATCTGTGCGGCCAAGACCGGTCCGACCAGCGGACCGGCGCCGGCGATCGCGGCGAAGTGATGGCCGAAGACCACCCACTTGTCGGTGGGGACGTAGTCCAGTCCGTCGTTGCGCAGCACGGCAGGTGTTGCACGGCTGGGATCGAGCTGCAGCACCCTGTTGTTGATGAAGGTGCCGTAGAAGCGGTAGCCGATCACGAATACCGCGATGGCAGCGGCGACCAGCCAGATCGCGTTGATCGGCTCGCCCCGGCGAAGCGCGACGACGCCCAGGCAGAAGGCGCCGACGATGGCGATCGCCGCCCAGAGGATTTTTCCTGCGGGACTGGATGGAGATGACGCAGTGGCATTCATTCGGGGTTCCTCCGCTGGAGATACCCAAGGGTCCGCCGCCGGGAAGGGGGGGTCAATGCCCTGGAGCGCCTTGCCCCATTAGCCATTGGTCGAATGGTTGTCATGGCTGGCATGTGTCCCGGGACACCGGATTACACTGCGCGCATCGACGTCAAGCGGGAGCAACCCATGCGTGAAGTTTTCCGTCGCCACGCGCTCTGCGTGGCCCTCGCTGCAAGCGTCCTGGCGCCCGGCTCCGCGGCGGCCGCCGGCCACAACCAGTTCAAGGATCTGCTCGACAAGGCGAAGCAGGCCGCCAAGGCGCAGGTCAACGGCGACGCGCAGGGCAGCAAGCTGCCCGGTAGCGATATCGCGGCAGGACTCAAGGAGGCGCTGGCCAAGGGCACCACCAAGGCGATCAATTCACTGGGGCGCGAAGGCGGGTTCTCGAACAACGCCAAGGTGCGCATTCCGCTGCCGGGCAAGCTGGAGCAGGCGGGCAAGCTCGCTCGCGAACTGGGCCAGGGCGCCAAGGTGGATGCCTTCGAGCTCAGCCTCAATCGTGCCGCCGAGAAGGCCGTGCCGCAGGTGGCCGACATCTTCGGCAACGCGATCCGCAAGATGACCCTGCAGGACGCCCGCGGCATCCTCAGCGGCGGCGATCATGCAGCCACGGATTTCTTCCGTCGCGTGGCCGGTGACGATCTGGCGGCGCGGATCCGGCCGATCGTGGCCGAGGCGACCGACAAGGTCGGCGTGACCAGGAAGTACAAGGCCTTCATGTCCGGCAGCAGCGGCGGCGCCCTGGGCAACGCGCTGGGCTCGCTCGGCGCGCTGGGAGGCGGCCACGCCAGCAAAGAGAGCGGCTCGCTCGATCTCGATGACTACGTCACCCGCAAGACCATGGATGGTCTGTTCACGGAGATCGGCGACGAGGAGCAGTCGATCCGGCAGAACCCGGCGGCGCGTACGACCGACCTGCTGCGCAAGGTATTCGGCGGCGGCTGAGTCGCCGATGCGGCGCCCTTGAACCGGCGCCGCTCGGCCTCATCCCAACCGGATCCCCGTGACGAAGGAGAAACGGATGATCCGCGAGATCCTCAGGATGGGCGACGAGCGATTGCTGCGTGTGGCACCGCCCGTCCCCGACGCGATGATCGGCAGCGGCGAGTTGGATGCGCTGATCGCCGACATGTTCGAGACCATGCACGAGGCCGGCGGCGTCGGACTGGCCGCGCCGCAGATCGGCGTCGACCTGCAACTGGTGATCTTCGGCTTCGATCATGCCGAGCGTTACCCCGATGCGCCGGCGGTGCCGCGCACGATCCTGCTCAACCCGATGATCACGCCGCTCTCGCAGGACATGGAAGAGGGCTGGGAGGGGTGTCTCTCGGTGCCCGGCATGCGCGGGGTGGTCAGTCGCTACAGCCTGATCCGGTACCAGGGCCTCGACCCGCAGGGGGCGCCGATCGATCGACGCGCCGAGGGCTTCCACGCACGCGTCGTGCAGCACGAGTGCGACCACCTGATCGGTCGCCTGTATCCCTCGCGTATTACCGACTTCAATCGCTTCGGCTTCACCGACGTGCTGTTCCCGGGACAGGACATGGGAGACGACTGAGATGCGCGCGATCTGGCAGGACACGGTGCTCGCCGAGAGCGACGACACCATCGTGGTCGAGGGCAACCACTATTTCCCGGCAACGGCGTTGCGGCGCGAGTACTTCCGTGACAGCGACCGGCACTCGGTTTGCCCGTGGAAGGGCACCGCCAGCTATTACGACGTGGCAGTGGGCGACCGCCTTAATCCGGCGGCGGCCTGGTACTACCCCGATCCGAAGGACGCCGCCCGCGCCATCGCCGGGCGCGTCGCCTTCTGGAAGGGCGTGCAGGTCGTCGACTGAGCCGCCGCATCCGGGCCTGACGCGCCGTCGTATCGACGCGCGGGTATGCTGCCCGCTTCGTCCGCCGGGGATCACCATGCACTCTCCTGACCGAACCGCGCCCCTGCGCGGCTTCCGCTACTACGACCTGCTGGTCGGCGGCATGGTCGCCGTACTGCTGTGTTCCAACCTGATCGGGCCGGCCAAGGTCTGTACGGTCACGTTACCGGTCGTCGGCGCGCTGACCTTCGGCGCGGGCAACCTGTTTTTCCCGATCGGCTACATCTTCGGCGACGTGCTGACCGAGGTGTACGGCTACGCGCGCGCGCGGCGGGCGATCTGGGCCGGTTTCGGCGCGATGCTGTTCGCCACCTTCATGACCCAGGTGATCCTGCGCATGCCGGCCAGTCCGGCCGAGCCATTCAACGCGCAGCTGCAGCCGGCGCTGGAGGTGGTGTTCGGCGGCACCTGGCGGATCGCGGCCGCCTCGTTGCTGGCCTACTGGATCGGCGATTTCGCCAATTCCTTCGTGATGGCCAAGATGAAGCTGGTCACGCGCGGGCGCTGGCTGTGGACGCGGACCATCGGCTCGACCCTGGTCGGGCAGGGCGTGGACAGCCTCACGTTCTACCCGATCGCCTTCATCGGCATCTGGGAAGGCCAGACCATCGCCAAGGTGATCGCGTTCAACTGGCTGATGAAGGTCACGGTCGAAGTGGTGTTCACCCCGCTGACCTACGCCGTGGTGGGCTTCCTCAAGCGCCATGAAGGCGTGGATACCTTGGATGAGGACACGCACTTCAATCCTTTCAGCCTGAAGGACGAGGGCGAGCTGCGGCGCTACGGATGAGTGCGGTCCCGACGCGTCATCACGGCATCGATCGCCTTCGCGGCCTGGCGATCGTGCTGGTGGTGCTGCATCACATCGGGCTGCGCATCCCGCTGCGCGAGACCGTGCTGGCCGACTGGCTACCCCGGCGCGTGCTGGGCGCGCTCAACTACAACGGCTACGAAGCGGTGTTCGTGTTCTTCGTGGTCAGCGGCTTCCTGATCGCCGGTAATGCGCTGGACCGCTGGGGCGACCTGGCGCGGATCGATCTGCGCGCGTTCTATGCGCGGCGCGCCTCGCGGATTCTGCCGCTGCTGCTCTTGCTGGTCGCGGTGCTGGCGCTGCTGCATGGACTGGGTGTGGCGGACTACGTGATCCATCGCCCGGGACAGTCCCTGGCCGGCGCGGTGGCCTCGGCGCTCGGGCTCTGCCTGAATTGGTACGAGGGGCGCACCGGCTACCTCCCGGGCAGCTGGGATGTGTTGTGGTCGTTGTCGATCGAGGAGGCGTTCTACCTCGGCTTCCCGCTGGTCTGCCTGCTGACGCGCCGGCGACGCGTGCTGGTTCCGCTGCTGTTGTTGCTCGCGGTATCGCTGCCATGGTCGCTGGCGGCGCTCGATGGCAATGAGATCTGGAAGGAGAAGGCCTACCTGCCCGGCATGGCCGCGATCGCGACGGGCGTGCTCGGGGCGTTGTGGGTTCACGGTCGGCCGCCGCGGGCCTGGATGGCGCGGCTCATGCGCTGGTCGGGAGCGGGGGGGCTCGCCTTCGTCATGTTGGCGATGCCGTGGCTGTGGCGATGGCTGCACGACGGCGTGATGCTCGTGCTGGTTGCCGCGACGGGAGCGCTGCTGGTGGGGATGCGTAGCTCACCGCATCCGTCACGCCCGGTCAGGGGCTGGCGCTGGCTGGAGCGCTGGGGCCGGCTGAGCTACGAGATCTATCTTTCGCACATGTTCGTGGTGTTCGCGACGGTGCGCCTGTGGCGGTTCGCCGGAGCGGATCCGCGCAGCGGGGTGATCTGGTATCTGCCGGCTTTGGCGGGCAGTCTGGCGCTCGGCTGGGGCCTGGCCAGGTTCTTTACCCAGCCGTGCGAACGCTGGTGGCGCAGGCGCCAGCTTTAGCGACGCCCGGAAAACGCTCAAGTTTCCCCGCGGGCAGTCGATATGCCCGGCATGAAGACGTGCAGGACCCGTCCGGATGCGCTTTCGTACGGGGCTATCCGTCATTTCCCGGTGCCGGATACCCGCTCCGGTGACATGGCCCGTTCCCTGCATACCCGGTGCAACGCCAATGGTCGCGACGCGATCTTGACGCCCGCGGAGAGAACGTTGCGACCATGAATCACTTCGGCAAGCCACCATCGGGTCCTTCGGCCAACACGGTCGACTGGAGCGATCCCAAGCTCCAGTCGCTGCTGAGCAAGACCGAAGGATGGAGTCTGGACAACCGCGGCGTATCCGACCCGATTCCCTGCGAGCTCCACGTGGGCTGGGGGGCGGGTACCGGGCGGCCGGGCAGTCTGGTTCATGAGCAGCCGGGCGTACTTGTCGTGGTGAGTCAGGCGATCATTCCCAAAGGCGAGCAGGTGCGGGTGGACCGGTTCCAGCACGGGGGCCTGCGGTCGACCTGGGGCGCGGTGGTCGACAGCCGCGAGGGCCGTCGCGAAGAGGATCGTTCCCGGGGGCTCCAGGTGTACTGGGTGCATACCCGCTGAAGCACTTCCCCGGTCGTGATCGCTGCGGCGGGGTGCGCCAGACGTCCGCGGCCGGGTCTGGATCAGGCCTGGTTCGAAGGGCGCTTCACACTGGCCGCATTCGTGTGCCGATGGCGCTGCTTTTCGATCAGGCCGGTGACGGAAATTTGAGCTGCATCGCACTTCCGACGCGTAATAAATTGCGTTTCATACGAGATAAAGCAGCTCTTTTGTCGGAGCCGCAAGATAATGCGAGCGCATGATTTTGCAAGCCTCTGCGGCGGAACGCTTTTTGTCCTGGCGGCGCCACGGGTGGCTACGTAGATCCCTGATACTAGGGAAAAAATTCCCATTGTGCGGGGCGGTGTCATTCGATTAGTTTCCGCGTGCCTGGTTTTCCTGGGGAGGAAAACCAGGCCTCGTCGCGATGTCTTTTGTCGCGCCGGAGTTTGTTTGCGTACCCGTGATGCGCTTCGTAGGCCAACACGTCTCAGTTCGCTTTCAACTCAATCCATGCGGGGAGAATTTATGTCCAGACTCAACAGTCGGTGGCTCGCTGTCGCGGCCGCCTCGGCGCTTCTCGGCCTCTCGGCCGGCGCGATCGCCGGCCCATCCCAGGACGACGGGATGAACCCTTATTCGCCCGCCTACGGTCACTCGTACCGTCATGGCGTGGTGGCAACCCGGGAAGCACACAGCCAGATGCGCGCCTGGGCGGCACTGCACGCAGCCAGGGGTGCGCGCACCACGTCATCGGGCAAGGCCCTGAGCTATGGCGGAGGCGTCGACGGCATTGGCGTCACCAGCGGCACTCCCAAGGTCTACCTGGTCGTCTACGGCAGCCAGTGGGGCACCGCCGGGACCGATGCCAACGGCAACATGACCCTGTCGGGTGACTCGGTCGGTGCGGTGCCGTACCTCGAGAGCCTGTTCAAGGGCCTGGGCACTGGCGGCGAATCGTGGTCGGGCACGATGACCCAATACTGCGACGGTTCGCTGGTCTCCACGGGAGCGACCTCCTGTCCGTCGGGGGCTCCGCACATCGGCTATCCGACGGGCGGCGCCTTTGCCGGCATCTGGTACGACAACTCGGTGGCTTCGCCGTCGAGCGCCACCGGTGCCCAGCTGGCGCAGGAAGCGATCAAGGCGGCGCAGCATTTCGGCAACACCACGGCGGCGTCGAACCGTTACGTGCAGTACGTGATCCTGTCGCCGACCGGTACCCATCCGGATGGCTTCAACACCTCCAACGGCCAGTTCTGTGCGTGGCACGACTGGAATGGCGACTGGAGCGTGAGCTCGCCGGTCGGCGATGTGGCGTTCACCAACATGCCGTACGTGTACGACATGGGCACCAGCTGCGGGCAGAACTTCGTCAACAGTGGCGCCAGCGGCAAGCTGGATGGCTTCTCGATCGTCGAAGGCCACGAGTACGCCGAGACGGTGACCGACCAGAACCCTGCCGGCGGCTGGACCAACCGGAACCGCCGCAGCAGCAGCTACGGCCAGGAGAACGGTGACGAGTGCGCCTGGATCTCGTCCGGCCAGGGCAAGTCGGCCGACGTGGTGATGGCCAACGGCACCTACGCCATGCAGAGCACCTGGTCGAACGACACCAACGAGTGCGACATCGCGCATCCGGTCGTGCAGTAAGAGCTCCGGTATCGCTGGAAACAAAAGGGCCGCGGCGCAAGCCGCGGCCCCTTCCCTTTGACCGCCTGGCGGGACCGCTCGATGGCGGAAACGATCGACGTCCTACCTGGGCGATCAGTGGCGCAGCGCGTTGATGCTGTCGCGCAGCTCCTGTGCCGCCGCCCGTGCCGCCGAGGCGAAATCCTCGCCGCTTCCGGCGTACAGGATGCCGCGCGAGGAGTTGATCATCAGGCCGGTGTGATTGGCAGTGAGTCCGTGCTTCAGCACCGCGGCCACGTCGCCGCCCTGGGCGCCGATGCCCGGCACCAGCAGGGGCATGTCGCCGACGCGCGTGCGGACCTGGCCCAGTTCCTCCGGCCAGGTGGCGCCGCAGACCAGGGCGCAGTTGCCGTGGCCGTTCCAGTCGCGGGCGACCGTCTCCGCCACGCGCAGGTAAAGCGGTTCGCCGCCGCAGTCCAGCGCCTGGAAATCCGCGCCGCCCGGGTTGGAGGTGCGGCAGAGCAGGATCACGCCCTTGTCGGCGCGCTCCAGGAACGGTGCGATCGAGTCACGGCCCATGTACGGATTGAGCGTCACCGCATCGGCGCCGAAGCGCTCGAACGCCTCGGTGACGTAATGCTGCGCGGTGGAGCCGATGTCGCCACGCTTGGCGTCGAGGATCACCGGCACCCCGGGGTGCCTGGCGTGGACGTGGGCGATCAGCCGTTCCAGCGTGTCTTCGGCGCGCAGTGCGGCGAAGTGGGCGATCTGCGGCTTGAACGCGCACGCGAGGTCGGCGGTGGCGTCGACGATCGCCGCGCAGAATTCGAACACCGCGTCGGGCCGCCCCTTCAGATGCGCCGGCAGCTTGCCCAGCTCGGGATCGAGGCCGACGCAGACCAGCGAGTCGTGTCGCTGCCAGGCGTCGGCGAGGGTCTGCATGAAACGCATCGCGGGTTCCTTTTTCGGAGGGCGGCCGTCAGTACGGCGTGCCATCCTTGTGCAGGTAGGTCCAGCGCCCGTCGAGGGTGGCGCCCTTGAGATCGACGTCCGGGTAATCGACCGTCTCGCCGGCGCAGCGCGCGCCGATCTCCAGGTAGAGCACCTCGGCGTCGCTGCGGTTGACCAGCGCGTGGCCGTCGCCGGTGCCGGCCTTGAAGCCGGCGCACATGCCCGGCTTGAGCAGCGTCTCGCCGGCATCGGTGAGCAGGGTCGGCGTGCCCTCGAGGATGTAGACGAACTCGTCCTCGAGCTGGTGCGCATGGCGCAGTGCCGAGCGCGCACCTGGCCCCAGGCGGGCCAGGTTGACGCCGAAGGCGGTCAGGCCGAACACGTCGCCCAGCTTGCGCCTGAGCCGCTCGCCCATCTGCGCGGCGAACGGCGCGGGGTAACCCGAGCCGGTGCGCACGGGGGCGTCACCGGCATCGATCGCGACGGGAGGCTTGGCGTCGCTCATCGCCTCAGGCCAGCTTCTTGTACTTCACGCGGTGCGGGCCGGCATCGTCGCCGAGGCGGCGCTTCTTGTCCGCTTCGTACTCGTTGTAGTTGCCGGGGAAGAACTCCACGTGCGAGTCGCCCTCGAAGGCGATGATGTGGGTGGCAATGCGGTCCAGGAACCAGCGGTCATGCGAGATGACCACCGCGCAGCCGGGGAACTCCAGCAGCGCGTCTTCCAGTGCGCGCAGGGTTTCCACGTCCAGGTCGTTGGACGGCTCGTCGAGCAGCAGCACGTTGCCGCCCTGCAGCAGGGTCTTGGCCATGTGCAGGCGGCCGCGCTCGCCGCCGGACAGGTTGCCGACGATCTTCTGCTGGTCGGTGCCCTTGAAGTTGAAGCGGCCGATGTAGGCGCGCGACTGGATCTCGAAGTTGCCTATGGTGAGGATGTCCGAGCCGCCGGACACTTCCTGCCACACGTTGTTCTTCGCATCGAGCGCGTCGCGCGACTGGTCGACGTAGGCCAGCTTGACGGTATGGCCGAGCTTCACCTCGCCGGAATCGGGCTGCTCCTTGCCCATGATCATCTTCATCAGGGTGGACTTGCCCGCGCCGTTCGGGCCGATCACGCCGACGATGGCGCCCGGCGGGATCTTGAACGAGAGGTCCTCGATCAGCACGCGGTCGCCGAACGACTTGGTGACGTTCTTGAACTCGATCACCTCCTGGCCCAGGCGCTCGCCCGGCGGGATGAAGATCTCGTTGGTCTCGTTGCGGCGCTGGTACTCGACCGAGTTCAGCTCCTCGAAGCGGTTCAGGCGCGCCTTGCCCTTGGACTGGCGGCCCTTGGCGGCCGAGCGCACCCACTCCAGCTCCTTCTGGATCGCCTTCTGGCGCGACTTCTCCTGCTGGGCTTCCTGCTTCAGGCGCTCGTCCTTCTGCACCAGCCACTCGGTGTAGTTGCCCTTCCACGGAATGCCGCGGCCGCGGTCCAGCTCGAGGATCCACTCGGCGGCGTTGTCGAGGAAGTAGCGGTCATGGGTCACCGCCACCACGGTACCGGGGTAGTCCTGCAGGAACTTCTCCAGCCAGTCCACCGACTCGGCGTCCAGATGGTTGGTCGGCTCGTCCAGCAGCAGCATGTCCGGCTTGGACAGCAGCAGTCGGCACAGCGCCACGCGGCGCTTCTCGCCGCCGGACAGCGGGCCGATCTTGGCGTCCCACGGCGGCAGCCGCAGCGCGTCGGCGGCTACTTCCAGCTGGCGCTCCAGCGCGTGGGCGTCGTTGGCGGCCAGCAGGTTCTCCAGCTTTTCCTGCTCCTTCGCCAGCGCGTCGAAATCGGCGCCCTCCTCGGCGTAGGCGGCGTACACCTCCTCCAGCCGCTTCTGCGCGTCGAGCACCTCGGACACGCCTTCCTCGACCGCCTCGCGCACGGTCTTCTCCGGATCCAGCTCCGGCTCCTGCGCCAGGTAGCCGACCTTGATGCCCGGCTGCGGACGGGCCTCGCCCTGGAAGTCCTTGTCCACGCCGGCCATGATCCTGAGCACCGTCGACTTGCCCGCACCGTTGAGGCCCAGCAGGCCGATCTTGGCGCCGGGGAAGAAGCTGAGCGAGATGTCCTTGATGATCTGGCGCTTCGGGGGAACGATCTTGCTCACCCCGTTCATGGTGTAGATGTACTGCATGCTGGCTCCCGAAAGGCGGTCCGCAAGCCGCGTTCGCGCGCGGCCCGGCAAGTGAGGAACAAAGGGGAAAAGGCCTCCGATTATCGCCGATCGGCCTTTGCACTGCCATGGCAAGGCCCGCGGAGCCGCCCGGCGGCCCGTCACGCTGCAGGTTTTCCGCAGGGTGGACAGCGATGGCCCCGAAGATGGAGGCGTTCGCGCGCCGGACAAGGCCAGTGCCCGGGTGGCGGAGGCTCGACCTAAGGCTCGCCCGGCGGGCAGCCCGATTCGGCCGGATCGGGACATTCGGCTACGAATTCCTGTGTTTCGGCTTGAAGCAGGCCTCGGCCTGCCTGTTCGGCGGGCTGATGGTGGGCCTGCTGGCGGCCAGCTGGCGCTGGTATCCGGATCATGCGGCGCTGTCGCGTTACGACTTCCTGACCCTGTCGGCGGTGGCGATCCAGCTTGGCCTGTTGGCCAGCGGGCTGGAAAGCCGGGAGGAGGCCCGGGTGATCGTGCTGTTCCACGCGGTCGGCACGGCGATGGAGCTGTTCAAGACCGCGGTGGGTTCGTGGAGCTATCCCGGCCCGTCGCTGTTGCACATCGGTGGCGTACCGCTGTTCACCGGCTTCATGTACGCCTCGGTGGGCAGCTACATCGCCCGCGCCTGGCGGCTGTTCGACTTCCGTTTTACCCGGCACCCGCCGTTTGGCGCCACGGTGGCGCTGGCGGTGGCGATCTACGTGAACTTCTTCAGCCACCACTTCCTGCCGGATGCCCGTTGGCTGCTGTTTGCCGCGCTGGCGTGGCTGTTCGGGCCGACCTGGGTGCACTTCCGCATCCGCCGCCGGCACCGACGGATGCCGCTGCTGCTGGGCTTCGTGCTGGTGGCGCTGTTCATCTGGCTGGCCGAGAACGTGGGGACCTACACCCATGCCTGGCTGTACCCGGCGCAGCGGGCCGGTTGGCACCCGGTGCCGCTGGCCAAGCTGGGATCCTGGCTGCTGCTGATGGTGATCAGCTACGTGATGGTCTCGGCGGTCCACCGCCGAGGGGCGGGCCGGTAGCTGCAAACCGGCGCCGGCGCTACACTTTCGGGTCTTGTCCACCCCCTGATCCGCCGAGGCCCCCCGAATGTTCCCGAAGGACTGCATGATCGCCGGTTACGACCCCGAGCTGGCCCAGGCCATCGCCGATGAAGGCCAGCGCCAGGAAGACCACGTCGAGCTGATCGCCTCGGAGAACTACGCCAGCCCGCGGGTGATGGAAGCGCAGGGCTCCAAGCTCACCAACAAGTACGCCGAGGGCTACCCGGGCAAGCGCTACTACGGCGGCTGCGAATACGTCGACGTGGCCGAGAAGCTGGCGATCGACCGCGTGAAGCAGCTGTTCGGCGCCGACTACGCCAACGTGCAGCCGCACTCCGGTTCGCAGGCCAACCAGGCGGTCTACTTCGCCCTGCTGCAGCCGGGCGACAAGATTCTCGGCATGAGCCTGGCCCATGGCGGTCATCTCACCCACGGCGCGAAGGTCAACCTGTCCGGCAAGATCCTCGACGCCGTGCAGTACGGCGTGGACGCCAACGGCATCGTCGACATGGACGAGGTCGAGCGCCTCGCCGTCGAGCACCAGCCGAAGATGATCGTGGCCGGCTTCAGTGCCTACTCGCAGGTGCTGGACTGGGCGCGCTTCCGCGCCATCGCCGACAAGGTGGGCGCGTACCTGTTCGTGGACATGGCGCACATCGCCGGCCTGGTCGCCGCGGGCGTCTACCCGAGCCCGCTGCCGCACGCGCACGTGGTCACCTCCACCACCCACAAGACCCTGCGCGGTCCGCGCGGCGGCATCATCGTCGCCAGCAACCAGGGCATGGGCGAGGCCGCCGAGGAGATCACCAAGAAGCTGCAGTCGATCGTCTTCCCCGGCATCCAGGGCGGTCCGCTGATGCACGTGATCGCCGCCAAGGCGGTGGCCTTCAAGGAGGCGCTGGAACCCGAGTTCAAGGCCTACCAGACCCAGGTGGTGAAGAACGCGCAGGCGATGGCCAAGACCATCATCGCGCGCGGCTACAAGATCGTCTCCGGCGGCACCGAGAACCACCTGATGCTGATCGACATGATCGGCAAGGGCGTCACCGGCAAGGACGCGGAAGCGGCGCTGGGCAAGGCGCACATCACGGTCAACAAGAACGCCGTGCCGAACGACCCGCAGAAGCCGTTCGTCACCTCCGGCCTGCGCGTGGGCACCCCCGCCGTCACCACCCGCGGCTACCTCGAGGCGGACTGCGTGGACCTGGCCAACTGGATCTGCGACGTGCTCGACGCACCGACCGACGAGGCGGTGATCGCCGCCGTGCGCGCCAAGGTCGAGGCGCAGTGCAAGAAGTTCCCAGTCTACGGTTGAGCGAGAAGCGAGTGAAGAGGAGTGAGAAGTGAGAGAAAGACCGGCTTGAGGATTTCCTCTCACTCCTCACTTCTCAACTCTCACTCCTGATCCCCTATGCATTGTCCTTTCTGCCAGCACGAAGACACCCGCGTGATCGACTCGCGCCTCGCCGACGACGGTGCCACCGTGCGCCGCCGTCGCGAGTGCCCGCAGTGCGGCGAACGCTTCAACACCTTCGAGACCGCCGAGCTGAAGTTGCCGGCGATCGTGAAGAGCGGCGAGCGGCGCGAGGCATTCGACGAGCGCAAGCTGCGCACCAGCTTCGAGCGCGCGCTGCAGAAGCGCCCGGTGGCCAGCCACGACGTGGACAATTCGGTGCGCGAGATCATCAACGACCTGCGCCGCAGCGGTGAACGCGAGGTGCCTTCGCGCCATATCGGCGAGCTGGTGATGCGCGAGCTGGGCAAGCTCGACCAGGTCGCCTACGTGCGATTCGCCTCGGTCTACCGCCGGTTCGAGGACGTGCAGGCGTTCCGCGAGGAAATCGAGAAGCTCGAACGCGACCTGCCCGAACTGGAAAAGCTGCAGCTGTCGCTGCTCGGCGCCGACCCGTCGCGCAAGCCGCGCAAGGGCGAGAAGTAGCCGCCCGGGCGGTATGCTGCCGGCCGGATCCGCCGCCACCGACCCGCCATGCCGTTCTCCGCCATCGACCACGCCCACATGGCCCGCGCGCTCGCGCTGGCCGAGCGCGGGCTCTCCACCACCCAGCCCAATCCGCGCGTCGGCTGCGTCATCGCCCACGGTGGTGAGGTAGTGGGCGAGGGCTGGCACCAGCGCGCAGGCGGCCCGCATGCCGAGGTGTTCGCGCTGCGCGATGCGGGCGAGCGGGCACGAGGCGCCACCGCCTACGTCACGCTGGAGCCCTGCGGCCTGCACGGGCGCACGCCGCCGTGCGCGGATGCGCTGATCGCCGCCGGTATTGCCCGCGTGGTGATCGCCGCCGAGGACACCTCGCAGGCCGAGGGCGCCGGACTGGCGCGGTTGCGCGGCGCCGGCATCGTGGTGGAGACGGGGCTGATGCGCGAGCCGGCGCGTGCGCTCAATCCCGGCTTCTTCAGCCGCGTCGAGCGCAGTCGGCCGTATGTGCGGGTAAAGCTGGCGATGAGCCTGGACGGGCGCACCGCGCTGGCCAACGGCGCCTCGCAGTGGATCACCGGCGAGGCGGCCCGCGCCGACGGCCAGCGCTGGCGCGCGCGCAGTTCGGCGATCCTGGCCGGTAGCGGTACCGTGCTGGCGGACAACCCACGGCTGACCGTGCGCCTGCCCGCCGGGGAGGACTTCACGCCGCCGCTGCGCGTGCTGCTGGACCGCGATCTGCGCATCCCCGCGCGCTTCCACGTGATGGACGGCAGCGCGCCGACCCTGCTGCTGCATGACCGGGTGATTCCGTCGCCGGTGCCGGTGCCCGAGGGCGTCGAGCATGCCGGGGTGGCGGTCGACGCCAACGGGCGGCTGGCGCTGGATGAGATCCTCGCCCTGCTGGCGGCCCGCGGCGTCAACGAACTGCACGTCGAGGCCGGTCCGCGCCTGGGCGGTGCGCTTTTCACGGCGGGGCTGGCCGACGAGCTGCTGCTCTACGTCGCACCCACCTTCCTCGGCGACCGGGGTCGTCCGCTGATGGAACTGCCGCCACTGACCGAGATGACGGATCGCTGGCAGCTGGAGGTGTTCGACCAGCGCAGCATCGGTCCCGACTGGCGCCTGCGCCTGCGGAGCGTGGCATGAGCTTCGCGCCGATGGACGTGGTGCGCTGGGGCATCATCGGCTGCGGCAACGTCACCGAGGTGAAGAGCGGGCCGGCGCTGCAGCGCGCGTCCCATTCCTCGCTGGTGGCGGTGATGCGCCGCGACGGCGCCAAGGCGCGCGACTACGCGCAGCGCCACGGCGTGCCGACGTGGTACGACGACGCGCAGGCGCTGGTCGACGATCCGGCCGTCAACGCGGTCTACGTCGCCACGCCGCCCTCGACCCACAAGGCCTACGCGCTGATGGCGATCGCCGCCGGCAAGCCGGTCTACGTGGAGAAGCCGATGGCGATGGACGCGGCCGAGTGCCAGGCGATCATCGACGCGGGCCGGGCGGCTGGCGTGCCGGTGTTCGTCGCCTACTACCGCCGCGCCCTGCCGCGCTTCCGCCGCGTGCGCACGCTGCTGGAGTCCGGCGCGATCGGCGCGCCGCGCTCGGTGCATGTGTCGCTGCACCAGCCGTTGCACGCGCGCTATGCCGACCCAGCCGCATCGCACTGGCATGTGCAGCCGGCGATCTCCGGCGGTGGCCTGTTCATGGACCTGGGCTGCCACACGCTCGACCTGCTGGACTGGCTGTTCGGCCCGATCGTGACCTCGAAGGGGCTGGCCACCAACCAGCTCGGCGCCTATGCCGCCGAGGACAGCGTGGCGATGGGTTATGCCTTCGCCAGCGGCCTGGTCGGCACCGGTCTGTGGCAGTTCGGCAGCTTCCGTTACGAGGACCGCATCGAGATCACCGGCGACCGGGGGCGGCTCGCCTTCGCCACCTTCGGCGACGGGCCGATCGAGCTCGAGACCGCGCAGGGCAGCGAAAGCTTCGTCGAGGCCAACCCGCCGCACATCCAGCAGCCGCTGATCGAGACCATCGTGGCCGAACTGCGCGGCGAGGCGGGGGCCTGCCCGTCCACTCCGGAAGCGGCCCTGCGCACCGCTTGGGCGATGGATCAGGTGCTGGCCGACTGGCGCCGCGCGACCGGGCAGGCGATCGGCCGGTAGACGCGACGGGCGTCGCCCTGGCCGTCCCGCCCGGGTTCTGCGTCAGCGCTCGAAGTCGATCACGACCTTGCCGAAGTGCTGCCCGGAGGCCATGAACTCCATCGCCTCGCGCAGCTGGTCGAAGCCAAAGACGCGGTCGACCACCGGCTCCAGACGGCCCTGCTCGATCGCCGCGACCATGCGCTCGTGCTGCTCCAGCGGTGCCACCGAGAGTCCCTGGATGCGCAGCCGCTTCAGCACGGCCTGGGTGAGGCGGATGGACGCCTCGTCGCCGCCCATGAAGCCGACCACGCCGATGAAGCCGTGCATGGCGGCGGCGTCGATCGACTGCGCCAGGGTCGCCGCGCCGACGGTCTCGATCACGGCATCCACGCCCAAGCCGCCGGTCGCTTCGCGAACCAGCGGACTCCACTGCGGGTGCCGGCGGTAGTTGATCACGATGTCGGCGCCCAGTCCCTGCGCGCGTTCCAGCTTCTCGTCGCTGGACGACAGCACGATCGTCCGCGCGCCGCGCAGGCGGGCCAGCTGCAGGGCGAACAGCGACACGCCACCGGTGCCGAGGATCAGCACCGATTGCCCGCTGGTCAGCTGTGCCAGGTCCAGTGCCTGCCAGGCGGTCAGTGCGGCGATCGGCAGCGTGGCGGCCTGGCGGTGGTCGAGATTCCGCGGTGCGCGGGCGAGAGCGTAGGCGTCGAAGCAGGCCAGGTCACGCATCACGCCGTCGTCGGGGCCGCCGGGTTCGGCGCCGACCCATTCCGGGCGGATCGCGCCGGCCAGCCAGCGCGCCTTGTACAGCGTGGTGACGCGGTCGCCGGGCCGGAAACGCTGCACGTTCTCGCCGACCGCCACCACCGTGCCCGCGCCGTCGGACACAGGCACCAGCGGCAGTTCCACCCCGCGGTAGAGCTCGCCGCGGGCCACGAGCAGGTCGCGGTAGTTGAGTGCGGCGGCCTGCATCTTCACCAGCACCTGGCCGGGGCCTGGCTGTGGCTCCGGCAGCTCGGTGCGTTGCAGGTGGTCCAGCCCGAAGGCGTTCAGTCGATAGGCACGCATGGCGTTGCTCCTGAGGAGGGGAGGCGGCATGGTGGGCTGGCAGGCGCTGGGTGATAATCCGCCATCCATGCACTTCATTTGTTCGAAAAATGAATGAATCATTCGTGCTGACACCGACCCGCGTGCGCGAGCTACGCGCCTTTGCCGCGTCGGCCCGGTTGCTCAACTTCTCGAAGGCGGCGCGCGAGGTGGGATGCACGCCCTCGGTGCTCAGCCGGCGGATCGCCTCGCTCGAGGCAGCGGTGGGCGCCCGGCTGTTCCTGCGCACCACGCGGCGCGTGGCGCTGACGGCGCGCGGCGAGCAGCTGCTGGTGCACTGCGATCGGCTGGACGCCGTGCTCGGCGAGCTGGCGGAGGAACTGCAGCCGCAGCAGGGAGGGCTGCAGGGGAGGCTGCGCATCCACCTGCCGCGCAACTACGGCATCCAGCGCATCGCGGCGCTGCTCGCGCGCTTCATGGTGGCTCATCCTGCGGTGCGCATCGATGCGACCTACGACGACGCCTATGCCGACCTGGTCGCGTCCCGGGTCGATCTCGCGGTGCGGGCCGGTCGGCTGGTCGATTCGCAACTGGTCGCCCGCCGCGTCGGCACGATGCGCCGCTACCTGTGCGCGACGCCGGCCTACCTCGAGCATGCGCCGCCGCTGCGCGATCCCGCCGACCTGAAGGACCACCGCTGCCTGGCCTTCAGCGGCCTGCGTACCGGCACGCTGTGGCAGTTCACCCGGCAGCGCCAGCGGCGCTCGGTGCGGATCGATCCCGTCATGCAGAGCAACGACTCCAAGGCGATCCGCGATGCCGTGCTGGCCGGCGTGGGCATCGGCGTCCAGGGCGACTACATGGGCGATCCGCTGATCGTCTCGGGCGATCTGGTCGAAGTGCTTCCGGACTGGCAGCTGAGCCAATCGCCGATCCATCTGGTCTGGCTGCCCGGCGCCGATCGCGTGCCGGCGGTGCGGACCCTCATCGATTTCCTGGCCCGCGAGCTGGGCGGTTGCTGAGACGCGCTGTTCGCCACGACTGACGCCGCCGGGCGGGGCGCTGCGGGGCTTGGTGCTAGAATCCGCGGGCCGGTTCGCCGGCAAGACAATTCAGCGACGTCTTCAGGGCGGGGCGAAACTCCCCACCGGCGGTAGGTGCCTTCGGGCACGAGCCCGCGAGCGCTCGCGACGCCCGTCGCGAGGTCAGCAGATCCGGTCCAAGTCCGGAGCCGACGGTCACAGTCCGGATGAAAGAAGACGGCCAGTGCGGCGCCTCCTGTGGGCGACGCGCCTGCCTCATGCCTTGGGGCGTTCTCGCTTGTGCTTGAGGAGAACGTTTCGTGTTTACCGGAATCATCCAGAGCGTGGGCCGCATCGTGCGGCTGGAGCCCCGTGGCGGCGACGTGCGACTGCACGTGGATACCGCCGACCTCGACCTCGCCGACGTGCAGCTGGGCGACTCGATCGCCGTCTCCGGCGTGTGCCTCACCGCGGTGACGCTGGAAGCGCGCGGCTTCAGCGCGGACGTCTCCAACGAGACGTTGTCGCTGACCACGCTCGGTCGGCACAAGGCCGGCGATCCGGTGAACCTGGAGAAGGCGCTGCGGCTGGCCGACCGGCTCGGCGGCCACCTGGTCTCCGGTCACGTCGATGGCGTCGGCAAGGTCGTCTCGATCACCCCGGACGGCCGCTCGCAGCGCTGGACCTTCGAGGTGCCGCAGGCGCTGGCGCGCTACATCGCCGCCAAGGGCTCGGTGTGCATCGACGGCACCAGCCTGACCGTGAACGAGGTGAGCGGGGCGCGCTTCGGCGTGAACCTGATCCCGCATACGGTCGAGCACACGGCTTTCCACGCGCGCCGGGTCGGCGACGCGGTGAACATCGAGGTGGACGTGATCGCGCGCTACGTCGAGCGGCTGATCGGTGGCTCCCAGGCGTCCGGCATCGACGTCAACTTCCTCAAGCAGCACGGTTTTGCCTGAGGGCCGAGGAGCGAGGAGTGAGTGGAGAGGAGTGAGAAGTGAGAGAAAGCATGGGTGCGCTCCGGCTTTGCCCTCTCTCACTCCTCACTTCTCACTCCTCACTACTCGCTCCTCGCCCCCGCTCAATCCCCATTTCCAAGGTTCCGCCCCATGAGCTTCAACACCATCCCCGAGATCCTCGAAGACATCCGCGCCGGCCGCATGGTCGTGATCCTCGACGACGAGGACCGCGAGAACGAGGGCGACATCGTCATGGCCGCGCAGATGGTGCGGCCGGAGGACGTCAACTTCATGGTGCGCGAGGCGCGCGGCCTGCTGTGCCTCACGCTCACCGAGCAGCGCACGCGCCAGCTCGGCCTCAAGCCGATGGTCAGCGACAACACCTCGCCTTACCACACCAACTTCACCGTCTCGATCGAGGCGGCCGAGGGCGTCACCACCGGCATCTCGGCGCATGACCGCGCGCGCACCATCCAGGTGGCGGTGAAGTCCGACGCGAAGCCGCAGGACCTGTCCCAGCCCGGCCACGTGTTCCCTCTCACCGCCCAGCCGGGCGGCGTGCTCACCCGCGCCGGCCACACCGAGGCGGGCTGCGACCTGGCCGCGCTGGCCGGGCTGGAGCCGGCCTCGGTGCTGATCGAGATCCTGCACGAGGACGGCTCGATGGCGCGTCGCCCCGAGCTGGAGGTCTTCGCGCAGAAGCACGGCCTGAAGATCGGCACCATCGCCGACCTGATCCGCTACCGGCTGGAAACCGAGAAGACCGTCGAGCGCGTGCACGAGGAGGACGTCGACACCGAGTTCGGCGCGTTCCGGCTGATCGCCTACCGCGACGCGATCCGCCGCGGCCTGCACTTCGCCCTGGTCAAGGGCACGGTGGACGACGGTGCCCCGGTGCTCTCGCGCGTGCACGTACGCAACACCTTGTCCGACGTGCTGCATCTGACCCGCGACGACCTCGGCCTCACGGTCACCGCCGCGCTGCGCCGGATCGGTGACGAGGGTCGCGGCGTGCTGCTGGTGCTGTCCGGCGAGGACACCCCAGAGGCGCTGCTGGCGCGACTCAAGGGCCAGCCGGCCACGATCAGCGCCGAGGACGCGCAGCACAACCAGTGGCGACAGCTCGGGCTGGGCGCGCAGATCATGGCGGACCTTGGCGTGCACCGGCTGAGGGTGATCGGCACGCCGCGCAAGCTGGTCGGCCTGGGCGGCTTCGGGCTGGAAGTGGTCGAGTACGTGTGAGCGAGAAGTGAGTGGAGAGGAGTGAGGAGTGAGGAGTGAGAGAAGGCAGACTCGCGACGTCGTCCGACACCACACGGTGGACCGCTGCCGGCCCTCTCCCTGACACTCCGCATGCCCATGCTCCACTCTCACTTCTCACTCCTCTTCCCTCACTCCTAGCCTCAAAGCCATGCCCCGCATCCGCCTGATCGCCCCCTCCGGCTACGCCGCCGACCCCGCCGCGATGACCCGCGGCGTGGCGCGCCTGCGCGCGGCCGGCTACGCGGTGGAGAACGAGGCGGTGCTGGGGCGGGCGATGCTGCGCTTCGCCGGCAGCGATGCCGAGCGCGTGGCGGACCTCAACGCGCTGGCCGATGCGGACACCTTGCCGGACATCGCCCTGGTCACCCGTGGCGGCTACGGCGCGGCGCGACTGCTTGAGCACCTCCATTACGACGCACTGCGCGAGCGGCTGGGCGGCAGCGCGCTGGCGATGGTCGGGCACAGCGACTTCACCGCAATCCAGCTGGCGCTGCATGCGCGCTGCGGGCTGGCCACGTTTTCCGGCCCGCTGCTGGCCGACCTGGGCGCCGAACGGGAGGACGCCGCCACCCTGGCGCAGTTTCGCCGCGTGCTGTCCGCGCCGTCGGCCGAGGTGACCTGGGCCTGCACGGGCGATGCTCTGATGGAGGTCGAGGGCACGCTGTGGGGCGGCAACCTGGCCGTGCTGTGCAGCCTGCTCGGCACGCCGTATTTCCCGCGGATCGACGACGGCATCCTGTTCATCGAGGACGTCGGCGAGCCGCCGTTCCGGATCGAGCGGCTGCTCTACCAGCTGTACCTGTCCGGCGTGCTCGGCCGCCAGCGGGCGCTGCTGCTGGGGCGCTTCAGCGATTGCCGGCCGGGTCCGCGCGACAACGGCTACACCCTGGACGCCGCGTTCGACCAGCTGCGTGCCGTGGCCGGCATTCCGGTGATCGACGGCCTGCCGCACGGCCACGGCACCGGCCAGCTGACCCTGCCGTTCGGTGCGCCGGCACGCCTGCGGGTTGACGGCCCGGCCGCCCGGCTGGGCTTTACCGGCTATCCCCATCACGGCTGAGCCACCCCGCTGCGAGCGGGGGGCGCTGCAAACCCGTAAAATGCGCGGTCTGCCCCGGGCCGCGCGCCCACCGAGGACGACTGCATGAAAACCATCGAAGGCAACTTCGCCACGCCCAAGGGCCGCTTCGCCATCGTCGCGGGCCGCTTCAACGGCTTCGTGGTGGAGCCGCTGGTGGCCGGCGCGCGCGACGCGCTGGTGCGCCATTGCGTGAAGGACGACAACATCGAGCTGATCCGCGTGCCCGGCGCCTGGGAAATCCCGTTCGCTGCGCAGAAGGCCGCCGCCTCCGGCAAGTACGCCGCGGTGATCGCGCTGGGCGCGGTGATCCGTGGGGCCACCCCGCACTTCGACTACGTCGCCGGCGAATGCGCCAAGGGCCTGGCCAAGGCGGGCATGGATACCGGCGTGCCGGTCGCCTTCGGCGTGCTGACCACCGACTCCATCGAGCAGGCCATCGAGCGCTCCGGCACCAAGGCGGGCAACAAGGGCGCCGACGCGGCGCTGGCCGCGCTGGAGATGGTCAACCTGTACGGGCAGCTGTGATGGCCGCGCAGGGTTCGGGCATCGACGCCAGCGCGCGCTCGCGTGCGCGCCGGCGTGCCCTGCAGGCGCTGTACGCCTGGCAGATCTCGGGCAGCCACATGAACGCGGTGATCGAGCAGTTCCGTCACGAGCAGGACATGGAGGTGGCCGACCTCGAGTACTTCGAGGATCTGCTGCACGGCGTGGAGGCCAACGTCGAGCAGCTCGACGCCAGCCTGCGCCCGCACCTGGACCGCGAGGTGGCGCAGGTCGATCCGATCGAGCGCGCTGCGCTGCGCCTGGCCGCCTACGAGCTGGCGCATCGCCCGGACGTGCCGTACCGCGTGGTGATCAACGAGGCGATCGAGGTCACCAAGCGTTTCGGCGCCGATCACGGCCACAGCTACGTCAACGGCGTGCTGGACAAGCTGGCCGCGCAGCTGCGCGCGGTGGAGAAGCGCGGCTGATGCGTGGCGTGCTCGTGCTCGGCTCGGCTCCGTCGGCGCCGCTGCTCGAGACGCCGCGCCTGCGACTGCGCCAGCACCGGATCGACGATCTGGAGGCGCTCCACGCGATCTGGTCCGATCCGGCCGTCTACCGCTGCATCGGCGGCAAGCCGGCGACCCGGCAGGACGTCTGGTTCCGCCTGCTGCGTTACGGCGGCATGTGGCCGATGCTCGGCTACGGCTACTGGGCGATCGAGGACAAGGCGACCGGATGGTTCATCGGGGACCTCGGCTACGCCGACTTCCAGCGCGACATCGAGCCGGCGCTGGACGGCATGCCCGAACTCGGCTGGGTGATGGCACCGGCCTTCCACGGTCGCGGTTATGCCAGCGAGGCGCTGGCGGCGGTCACCGCGTGGGGCGATGCGCACTTCGGTCCGCATCGTGACGTCTGCATCATTTCGCCGGACAACCCCGCCTCGATCCGCGTGGCGGAAAAGGGCGGCTTCCGGCACTGGTACGACACCATGTTCAACGACGCGCCGATCGGCGTGTTCGCGCGCGACGTGCCGGCCCCGGGCGCGCGCTGATGGAATTCCGCCTGATCGACCGCCTGCAGGCGCTGACCGCGCAGGCGCGCGACGACGTGCGGCTGGGGATCGGCGATGACGCCGCGCTGCTGGCCGTGCCGGCCGGACAGGAGCTGGCGGTGGCGATCGACACCCTGGTCGAAGGGGTGCATTTCCCGCGCGGCACGGCGCCGGCTGATATCGGCTGGAAGGCGCTGGCGGTCAACCTCTCCGATCTGGCCGCGATGGGCGCCACACCGGCCTGGGCGCTGCTCGCCCTGACCCTGCCGGCCCAGCCCGCCGACGCGCAGCAGGACCTGGTCGACGGGCTCGCCGAGGGCTTCTCGCAGCTCGCACGCATGCATCGCGTGGCGCTGGTCGGGGGCGATACCACGCGTGGGCCGTTCGCGTTGTCGGTGGCGGTGCACGGCTTCGTGCCGCCGGGGCAGGCGTTGCGACGCGACGGCGCGCGCGCGGGCGACCTGGTGTTCGTCACCGGTACGCTGGGTGATGCGGCCGCTGGCCTGCAACGGCTGGCTTCGGCTGCGGATTCCGACGAGGAGAAGCGCCGCGCCGGGTTGCGGGCCAGGCTGAATCGCCCCGAGCCACGGGTCGCCGCCGGCCTCGCCCTGCGTGGTCGGGCCAGTGCCTGCATCGATGTGTCCGATGGCCTGCTTGCCGACCTGGCTCACGTCTGCACGGCCAGCGGCGTGGGTGCCGAGGTCGACGCGGCCCTGCTGCCGCTGTCCTCCGCCTTGCTGGGCTGTTGCGATGCGGCTGAAGCCTGCGATTTCGCCTTGTCCGGCGGGGACGACTACGAACTGTGCTTTGCCGTGCCACCGGCGCGGGCCGGTGAGGTGCAGGCCGACCTGGCCCGGCTCGGCTGCGGTGCCACCCGCATCGGTCGCATCGTCGAAGGTACCGGCGTGCGCGTGCGCGGGATCGATGGCCAGTGGCTGATGCCCACCCGTACCGGCTGGGACCATTTTCCGGACGAGACCGCCCGCCCATGATCGCCCTGGATCGCAAGACCCTCACGCCGGCGCAGCGCCGCGAGCTCATCGCCTCACCCGCCGGCTGGATCGCCTGCGGCTTCGGCTCCGGCCTGGTGCCGAAGGCGCAAGGCACGGCCGGCTCGTTGCTGGCGATCCTGCCGTGGCTGTGGATGCGGCAGTGGCCGCTTTCCGTCTACGCCTGGGTGGTCGTCGTCGTGTTCGTGGTGGGCATCTGGGCCTGCAACGTGGCCGGCCGCAAGCTGGGCGTGGACGACCACCGCGCGCTGGTGATCGATGAGTTCGTCGGCCAGTGGATCACGCTCGCGCCGGCGCTGCTGGCACCGTGGTGGCTGGTGCTGGCCGGCTTCGCCCTGTTCCGCCTGTTCGACGTGGCCAAGCCGTGGCCGATCGGCTGGCTCGATCGCCGGCTCAAGGGTGGCCTCGGCGTGATGGTGGACGATGTGGTCGCCGGCCTGTTCGCCGCCGCGGCGCTGTGGCTGCTGGTGCGCACGGCCGGCATCCCGCTGCCGTGGCGTTGACGCCGCCGGTGGCATCCTTGGTGGCCTGATCGCCGCAACGGAGACACGTCATGCAATACCGCCGCATGGGCTGCACCGGCCTGAAACTGTCCGCATTCTCGTTTGGCGCCTGGGTCACCTTCGGTCGCCAGGTCGGCCGCTCGCAGGCGCGCGAGCTGCTGGCGCTGGCCCACGACCGCGGCGTGAATTTCTTCGACAACGCCGAAACCTACAATGCCGGTGACGCCGAGGAGCTGATGGGCGACGTGCTGGCCGACCTGCGCTTCCCACGCGACAGCTACTGCGTGTCGAGCAAGGTGTACTTCGGCGCGACGACGGATCCGAAGCCGACCCAGCGCGGCCTGTCGCGCAAGCACGTGATCGAGGCCTGTCATCAGGCACTGGCGCGGCTGAAGGTGGACTACCTGGACCTGTACTTCTGCCACCGTCCGGACCCGGAGACGCCGATCGACGAGACCGTGGCGGCGATGGACCTGCTGGTGCGCCAGGGCAAGGTGCTGTACTGGGGTACCAGCGAGTGGCCGGCCGAGGCGATCGAACAGGCCCATCGCATCGCGCGGGCGCAGCACATGGCCGAGCCGGTGGTCGAGCAGCCGCAGTACAACCTGCTGCATCGCGAGCGGGTCGAGCAGGAATACGCGTCGCTGTACGAGAAGTACGGCATGGGTACCACCATCTGGTCGCCGCTGGCCTCGGGCCTGCTCACCGGCAAGTATCGCGACGGCGTGCCCGACGACGCCCGGTTGAACCAGCCGGGCTACGAGTGGCTGCGCGACGAACTGCTGGACAAGGGACGCGGCCGGGTGGCGCGGGCGCAGCGGATCGAGCCGATCGCGCAGGAGCTGGGCGTGTCGATGGCCCAGCTGGCGCTGGCCTGGTGCCTGGCCAACCCGCACGTCTCCACCGTGCTGCTGGGTGCTAGCAAGCCGGAGCAGCTGACGCACAACCTCGACGCGCTGGATCTGCTGCCTGGCCTCGATGAGGAGACCCGCCGGCGGATCGAGGCGGCGGTGGCCTGAGCGCCTTCCGGGGGGGGGCGTCAGCCGCCCAGTGCCAGCGCCGTGCCGAGATCGATCAGCGGCCGGGCTAAAAGGATCCGGGCCACGATCAGCACCAGCATCACCACCATCGGCGAGAAATCGAGCGTGCCGGCGGTGAGCTTGCCGCGCAGCGGCCGCAGCAGCGGCTCCACGATGGCCGCGGCCAAGCGCATCAGCGGCTGGTACGGATCGACCTGCAGCATGCTCAGCAGCGACCAGCCGAAGATCAGCACCAGGTAGAACAGCAGCACGAAGTCGATCAGGTCGGCGGCGCCCAGCAGCAGCAGGCCGGCGATGTGCGGCGCCACACCCATCAGGGCGAACAGGGCCGCGCGTTCCAGCACCATCACCAGCCACGCCAGCAGCATGGCGGCGAGGTTGATCCGTCGCCAGTTCGGGATCACCCGGCGGACCGGCGCCAGCACCGGGTTGGTCGCCTTGTACAGGAACTGGCTGAGCGGGTTGTGGAAGTCGGCACGGGACGCCTCGGCCAGCAGGCGCAGCACGAACAGCGTGGCCACCAGGCTGAAAGCCAGCTGGAGGATCACCGAGAGGGCGTTGAGCAGGTAGGTCACTTGGGTCGTTCCGGGCTCAGGTCTTGTCCAGTTCCGCCGCCAGCTCGCCGCCACGACGGGTAGCGGCGGCCACGGCATGCGCCACGATACCGGCGAGATTGTCCCGCGCGAAGCTCTCCAGCGCCGCCTGGGTGGTGCCGTTCGGCGAGGTGACCCGGCGCCGCAGCTCGGCCGGGGACTCGCCGCTTTCGGTCAGCATGCGTCCGGCCCCCAGGCAGGTCTGCGCGGCCAGCGCGCGGGCGGTGTCGCGGTCCATGCCCTGGGCCACCGCGGCATCCTCCAGCGCCTCGACCAGGGCGAAGAAGTAGGCCGGGGCCGAGCCGGCGATGCCGGTCACCGTGTCCATCAGCGCCTCGTCGTCGACCCAGCGGGTCAGGCCGGCGGCGTCCAGGATGTGTTGCGCCTGCGCGCGCTGCGGCGGACTGACCCGGGCATTGGCGCACAAGCCGGTGGCGCCGGCGCCGATCAGGGCGGGGGTGTTGGGCATGCAGCGCACGATCGGCAGGGCGCCGAACCAGCGCTCGAGCTGGTCGATCCGCACGCCGGCGGCGATCGAGATCAGCAGCGGGCGCTGGCGCTGGAACACTTCGCGCAGCTCCTCGCGGATCGCCGGCATGATCTGCGGCTTGACCGCCAGCAGCACCACCTCGGCGTCGGCGGCGGCCAGCCGGTTCTCGGCATAGGCCGCCACCCCGAACTCGCGCGCCAGCGCCTGGCGCCCCTCGGCCTGCGGGTCGGAGACGGCGATCGAGGAGGCGGCCACGCCGGTCCGGATCAGGCCGCCGATGAGGCTGCGGGCCATGTTGCCGCCACCGATGAAGGCGATGCGTGTCATGTTCGCTCCTTTGCAGATCGTCAGCCGGTTACCTTAGCGCACCTGTCCGTGCATGCGTTGCAAAACCGCCGTCCGGGGCTGGTCGCGGCGGCCACGCGGCGAGTAGTATCGAGCCGCTGCGGATGGGGGAAGTCCGGGGTTGCTTCAGGCTGTCGGCGCTGCGCGGCAAATGGCTGCGAGGAGCGTCCGGGGCATGAGGCCGCCGCATCGTCCACCCTGTACTGCTGTCATTCCAGACGATCGGTTTTGAGGGGGAAACACCCGATGGATATCGCCGAACTGCTCGCCTTCTCGGTGAAGAACAAGGCATCTGACCTGCACCTGTCGGCGGGCCTGCCGCCGATGATCCGGGTCGACGGCGACGTGCGCCGCATCAACATCCCGGCGCTCGAGCACAAGCAGGTGCACTCGCTGATCTACGACATCATGTCGGACAAGCAGCGCCGCGATTACGAAGAGTTCTACGAGACCGACTTCTCGTTCGAGATTCCCGGCCTGGCGCGTTTCCGCGTCAATGCGTTCAACCAGAATCGCGGCGCCGGCGCGGTGTTCCGTACGATTCCCTCCGAGGTGCTGACGCTGGAGGACCTCGGTTGCCCGAAGATCTTCCGCGAGCTGATCGAGCAGCCGCAGGGCCTGATCCTGGTGACCGGGCCGACCGGCTCGGGCAAGTCCACCACGCTGGCGGCGATGGTCGACCACATCAACAAGACCGAATACGGGCACATGCTCACGATCGAGGACCCGATCGAGTTCGTGCACACCTCGCAGAAGTGCCTGGTCAACCAGCGCGAGGTGCATCGCGACACGCACGGCTTCAACGAGGCGCTGCGCTCGGCGCTGCGCGAGGATCCGGACTACATCCTGGTCGGCGAGCTGCGCGACCTGGAGACCATCCGCTTGGCGCTGACCGCCGCGGAAACCGGTCACCTGGTGTTCGGCACGCTGCACACCAGTTCGGCGGCCAAGACGGTGGACCGCATCATCGACGTGTTCCCCGCCGGCGAAAAGCCGATGGTGCGTTCGATGCTTTCCGAGTCGCTGCGCGCGGTGATCTCGCAGTCGCTGATGAAGAAGGTCGGCGGCGGCCGCATCGCGGCGCACGAGATCATGGTGGGCATCCCGGCCATCCGCAACCTGATCCGCGAGGACAAGGTCGCGCAGATGTATTCGTCGATCCAGACCGGCCAGCAGTACGGCATGCAGACGCTCGACCAGAACCTGCAGGACCTGGTCAAGCGTGGCCTGGTGGCGCGCCAGGAGGCGATGACCTACGCCAAGAACAAGGACATCTTCAAGTAAGCCGGCGACGGCCGGCTGGCGCCCGTCGCGCCACTGCCGCCGCCTGCACAAGCGTCCGCACCGAGCCCTATCGTCTCCCGGAGGAGACCCGCCATGAGCGACTTCGACTTCACCTCGTTCCTCAAGCTGATGGTCCACAAGAAGGCCTCGGACCTGTTCATCACGGCCGGCGTGGCCCCCTCGATGAAGGTGCAGGGGCGGATCGTGCCGATCACCCAGAGTCCGCTCAGCCCGCAGCAGTCGCGCGACATGGTGCTGAACATCATGACGCCCTCGCAGCGCGAGGAGTTCGAGAAATCCCACGAGTGCCAGTTCGCCATCTCGGCGCAGGGCGTGGGCCGCTTCCGCGTGTCGTGCTTCTACCAGCGCAACTGCGTGGGCATGGTGCTGCGCCGGATCGAGTCGAAGATCCCGACCATCGAGGAGCTGACGCTGCCGCCGGTGATCAAGCAGCTGGCGATGACCAAGCGCGGCATCATCATCTTCGTCGGCGGTACCGGTACCGGCAAGTCGACGTCGCTGGCGTCGATGATCGGCTACCGCAACCAGAACTCGACCGGGCACATCATCACCATCGAGGACCCGATCGAGTACGTGCACAAGCACGAGGGCTGCATCATCACCCAGCGCGAGATCGGCATCGACACCGATAGCTGGGACAACGCGCTGAAGAACACCCTGCGCCAGGCGCCGGACGTGATCATGATCGGCGAGGTGCGCACCCGCGAGACGATGGAGCACGCGATCAACTTCTCCGAGACCGGCCACCTGTGCCTGTGCACCCTGCATGCGAACAACGCCAATCAGGCGATGGACCGCATCCTGCACTTCTTCCCGGAGGATCGCCGGCAGCAGCTGTTCATGGACCTGTCGCTGAACCTCAAGGGTATCGTCGCGCAGCAGCTGATCCCGACCCCGGACGGCAAGGCGCGCCGGGTGGCGGTGGAAGTGCTGCTGGGCACGCCGCTGGTGCAGGACTACATCCGCCAGGGCGAGGTGCACAAGCTCAAGGAAGTGATGAAGGAGTCCACCAACCTAGGCATGCGCACCTTCGACCAGAGCCTGGTCGAGCTGTACCACGCCGGCGAGATCTCCTACGAGGACGCGCTGCGCCACGCCGACAGCTCCAACGAGGTGCGCCTGCGCATCAAGCTGGCCCAGGGCGGCGATGCGCATACGCTGTCGCAGGGGCTGGAGGGCGTGGAGCTGGAGGAATCCCGCGATCGCCAGCAGTTCGGCGGTGGATTGCTGCAGCGCTGACCGGCTCGCGCCGTCGGCAAGGAAAAAGGCGCCCCGGAGGGCGCCTTTTTCATGGGCGGATGCCGCCCGGTCAGTCGTCGTGGCCGGTGATCTTCAGGCCGCTGGTGTCGACGCTCTTCACGCCCTTCACCTTCATCGCCACCTCCTTGGCTGCGGTGATCTCCGAGTCGCCGGAGACGGTGCCGCTCAGCGTGACGTGGCCGTGCTTGGTGGTGACCGAGATGTCGGTGGCGTCCACGCCCTTGGTGGTGGCGAACTCCGACTTCACCTTGGTGGTGATCCAGGTGTCGGACGTGGCGCGCTCCATCTGGTGCATGTCGGACTTCATCTCGGTCTTGGCCGAGGTGTCCTGCGCGCTTGCCTGTGTCACGGGCAGGGCGCCGAAAGCCGCGATCAGGGACAGGGCGATCAGGTTCTTGCGGATCAGGGAATGGCGCATGGGGACTCTCCTTCTGTCGTGATGGCTTGGCCCGGAGGCCACCGGATGCCCGGTTGGCGTCCGTGGAGCCATGGCAACAGCGGCGCCGTGAAGGCCTCGTCGCCCGCCACCGGCGGCGTTCAGCGGACCATCAAGCATGCGAAGACGCCGGTCACGCCGTGCTCACGAAAAAACAGGGGCGCCCGAAGGCGCCCCTGCAGTGCGTTCCAGCGAGGCCGGAGTGTCGTTATTTCCACTCGGTCTGGCTGGTGATCACCAGGCCGTCGCCATCCACGTGGGCTTCCGAGGAGATCGACTGGACGCGTGCCGCCTGCGCCTGCATCGCCGACAGCTGCGCGTGGGTGCGGGCGGCTGCCTGCTGTCGTGCGGAGGCCGCGGCGGCGGCGTCCGCATCGTTGCCGCCGGCCTTGGCCATCGCCTCGCTCATCGCCGCCAGGCTGTCGGCCTTGTCCATCATCAGCTTCACCCAGGACTGGTACATCGCGCCGTCCAGGTGCAGTCGCATCATCTGCCCGGCATCGCCACCGGGCTGCTTGAGCGTGTCGGCCAGCTTGGCGTCCTCGCCCGTGCCGATGCCCAGTGCGAGCGCCTTTTCGCCCATCGCGATCCAGCCCGGCTGCGACAGGATGCGGGTCATGTCCGCTGGCAGGGCGACCGGCGTGCCATCGGGGCTCACCTTCAGCTGCGCCAGCGCGGGCGTCATCATCTGGCCCATCGCCAGCAGGCCGGTCGGGTTCTTGGTGCCGACCACGATGCGGCCAGTGAAGCTGGGCATACCCTGGCCTTTGCCGGCATCCAGGCTGTCCAGCGCGATGCGCACGCCAAGCAGGTCGCCAAACGGCGGGATCGCGGCTTTCTGCATCGACGGGCCGAGCTTGGCGAAGCCGTCGTTGAGGTCGGCCAGGGCCGGGCAGGTGAACGGCTTGGCCGCCACCGCATCGGCCTGTGCGCTCCAGAACGTGCGCAGTTCGGTCACCGGCAGCGCGAAGCTGACGTCGAACGGCGCGCTGCCGTCGGCGCCGAGGCCGGGCAGGGCGACCTTCAGCCCGGAGAACGCCTGGGTGATGTCGCTGGCCAGCGACAGGTCCATGCGCATGTCCTGGTGCTTGGCGTCCAGGCGGGTGTAGCCGAAGCTCAGCGCGGGCACGCGCGCGGCGATGCGCGTGGCATCGGTCTCGCACGAGGCCGGGATCTGCATCTGATTGGCCACCGGCTCGCCGGTCTTGGCCGACTCGGTTTCGGCGTGCGCCTTGAACATGGCCAGGAACAGCGGATCCTTGCCGCTGGCGATCAGCGGCAGCAACCGGGTCAGATCGACCAGGCCGACGGCCTGCTTGCCGTAGCCCTTGGCCTTGGCCAGCGTGGCCAGACGGCCGTCGTCCTGCAGGCTCTTGGCCGGACGATCCAGCCCGAGTGCCTCGCGCAGCAGGTGGTCGGAGACGTCGGCCGGCAGCAGCGCGGCGACCGCCTGCTTGCCGACCACGGCGAGGATCAGCTCGGTGCCGGATTCCTTCGACACGTAGCGGCGATAGCTGGTGCTGCCGACCTTGGCGACCTCGAGCTTCTTGCCGTAGGCGGCCTCAAGGCGACCGACAAACGCGTCGAAGGCGGCCGGGTCGCTCAGCTGGAAGCGCGCCACCGGGGCCAGCCCGAGACCGTAGAAGGCCGAGTAACCCTTGGTGTCCAGCCCGGTGTTCTTGGCGAACTGCTCGATGGTCTTGCCGTCGAATTCGCCGGCAAAGGCGTGCAGCAGATTGGCGGCATCCGGATCCTTGGCCTTCAGCTCGTCGGCCGCCGCCTTCATCTGGGCAACCTGGGCCGGCAGCTGGGCGTTGGCCTGGGCGAACAGCGCCTCGCGCGTGCTGTCGTCGAGCACGTCGAGGTTGGCGGCCACGTACGGCGTGTCGGCCGGCACGAACGCCAGCGGTGCATCCTTGTCCTTGTGGCTGCAGGCGGCCAGCAGGATGCCGGTCACGCCCAGCGCCAGTGCGCGCTTCATCGGTCGCATAGTCTTCCCCAGTTGAGTGTGGTCTTGCGGCATCCATTATGCCGCCTCGTGGTTTGCCCTTCGTGTCTCAGCGTGCGAGCAGCTCGCTGAGCACCGCCATGCGGGTGAACACCCCGTTGCCCACCTGTTCCAGGATGCGCGACTGCGCACCGTCGGCGACATCCGGCGCGATCTCGATGCCACGGTTGATCGGCCCCGGATGCATCACCAGGCAGCCCTTCCGGGCCAGCGCCAGGCGGCGGGTGTCCAACCCGAACTGGCGGAAGTAGGCCGCTTCGTCGGGCAGTTCGGTCTGCGCCATGCGCTCCTTCTGCAGGCGCAGCATGATCACCGCGTCCACACCTTCGATCGCCCGGTCGAAATCGTCGAAGAAGCGGCACTGCGGGAACTCGGCCGTCTCCGGCATCAGCGCCGCCGGGCCGCACAGGCGGATGTCGGGTACGCCCATGGCGGCCAGTGCATGCACATCCGAGCGCGCCACGCGCGAGTGCTTGACGTCGCCGCAGATGACGACGCTGAGGTTTTCGAAATCGGGGCGGTGCTGGCGGATGGTCAGCAGGTCCAGCAGGCCCTGGGTGGGGTGGGCGCGGTTGCCGTCGCCGGCATTGATCACCGACACGCCGCTCATCGCGTGGCGCACCAGCTCGTCCGGGGTACCGGACTCCTTGTGCCGCACCACGATCGCGTCCAGGTGCATGGCCTCCAGCGTGTGCAGGGTGTCGTACAGCTCCTCGCCCTTGTTGGCGGAGGAAAAGCCGATGTCGAAATTCACCACGTCGGCACCCAGCCGGCGCGCCGCCAGCTCGAACGAGGTGCGGGTGCGGGTGGACGGCTCGAAGAACAGGTTGAGCACGGTGCGGCCGGACAGCATGTCGATCTTGCGGGTGCCGTGCGCGCAGGCGTCGCGCAGCGCCACCGCGCGGTCCAGCAGGCGCTCGATGGTCGAGCGCGACAGGTTTTCCAGCGTGGTGAGGTGGCGCAGGCGTGAGCTCATGGCGGTCCGGTCGGCGATGTAAGGGTCAGTGGGAAGAGCCGGCTTCGGCCAGCCAGCGTTCGAGGATGACGGCGGCAGCCTCGGCGTCGATCCGTGCGCCGTCGCGTCGCCGCTTGAGCCCGGCGGCGCGGGCGTCGGCGAAGCGCCGCGAGGCTTCGCGGGAACTGTGGCGCTCGTCGACCAGGGTGACCGGCATGCCGTAGCGCTCATGCACGGCTTCGGCGAAACGCCGCGCCAGCCGGCTGGCCGGCTGCTCACGGCCTTCCAGGTCCAGCGGCAAGCCCACGACCAGGGTATCCGGCGACCAGCCCTGTTGCAGGCGGTCCAGTGCGTCCCAGTCCGGCTGTCCTTCACGCATGGCGATGGTGTCCAGCGCGCGCGCGTTGCCGGTGATGCGGTTGCCGACGGCCACGCCGATCAGCTTGCTGCCGACGTCGAAGCCCAGCACGCAGCTCATCGGGATGCGCTCACGCGTGTCCGGCGTAGCCGGGCAGCTGCAGCGGGTCCAGGCCCATCAGGCCGGCGGCCGCGCTCCAGCGTTCGTCCAGCGGGGTGTCGAAGATGACCCGGTCGTTCGCCTCGACGGTGAGCCAGGCGTTGTCCTTCAGCTCCTGCTCGAGCTGCCCGGCGCCCCAACCGGAGTAGCCCAGCGCGAGCAGCGCCTGGCGGGGTCCCTCGCCGGCGGCCATCGCCACCAGGATGTCGCGCGAGGTGGTGATCGACCAGGCCTCGTTGACGCGGAAGCTCGACTCCCAGTGTCCGTGCTCGCGGTGAAGCACGAAGCCGCGCTCCTGCTGCATGGGACCGCCGATCAGCACCGGGGCGTCGGCCAGGTCGAGATCGGCGCATTCCAGCTTCATCTGCGCCAGGATGTCACCCAGGCGGTATTCGGACAGCTGGTTGATCAGCAGGCCCAGCGCACCGTCCTCGTCGTGCTGGCACAGCAGCACCACGCCGCGCGCGAACGGCCCGTCGGTGAGGCTGGGCATGGCGATGAGGAAATGCCCGGCGAGGGAGGAGGGAGGCGAGAGCTGCATGGCCGGCATTGTAGTCGCCGGCGCGCCGCGCTGCCTGCATGGCGGGAAAATCACTTGTTGCGCAGAACGTCGCCGGGCAGGAACTGCCAGGTGCGGGTGATGTACAGCTCGTCCACCCCCTTGTCGCTCGGAATCGGCGGGAACGGTGCGGACAGCCGCACGATGCGCTGGGCCGCGGCGTCCAGCAGCGGCGAGCCGGAACTCTGGATCACCTTGATGCTGATGACGCTGCCGTCCCGGTCCAGACCGACGGTGAGGATCAGCTCGCCGTGCAATTGGCGTCGCCGGGCCTCTTCCGGGTAGTTCAGGTTGCCGATCCGCTCGACCCGGTCGGACCAGCCTCGGATGTAGCTGGCGTAGGCGTATTCGCGGGTATTGGCCGAGATGTATTTCTTGCGCGGCCGCTTGGCGTAGGCCTCGTTGCGGTTGCGCAGTTCGGCGGCGAGCTGGGCGATCTCCTGGCGGCGCTGCAGTTCCGCCGCGCGGTCGGCGGGATCGCTGTCCACCGGGCGCCGCTCGCTGCCGGCATCCACGGTGAAGCGGCTGTCGCCGCGGGTGGTGACCATGCGGTCCGGCCGCGGCGGCTGAGGCACGGGGTTGGCGTCGTCCACCGGCGCCGGTGCCACGCCCGGGGTCGGCTTGGGCAGCGGCCCGCTGAAGGCGTTGGAGGGGCGCTCGGCGCGATCGCTGGTGCCGCCGCCACGGTTGTTCGCCTGGGCCAGGAAGTCGGCCTTGTCCGGCGCTTCCCGGTTGGCCACGTTGACCAGGGTCACGTCCAGCGTGGGCAGGCTCGGCTTGGGTTTGACGAAGTCGAACGTGATGCCGAGCAGCAACACGCCGTGCAGCACCAGCGAGAAAAGCAGGGTGGCCCCGATCATGTCGGGACCGGTGGCGCGTTGGACGGGGCGACTCACTTAGGCACGGCTTCCTGGGATGTCCGTTCGATCGCGTCGAACAGGGTCCCGGCAATGTTAAGGCCGAACTGGGCGTCGAGCTCACGCACGCAGGTCGGCGATGTGACGTTGATCTCGGTCAGGTAGTCGCCGATCACATCCAGACCGACAAACCGCAGGCCGCGGCGGCGCAGTTCCGGGCCGATCTCGGCAGCGATCCAGCGGTCACGGTCGGACAGCGGCACGCCCTCGCCGCGGCCGCCGGCCGCCAGGTTGCCGCGGAACTCGCTGCCCTGCGGGATGCGCGCCAGCGCATAGGGCACCGGCTCGCCATCGACCAGCAGCACGCGCTTGTCGCCGGCGCTGATCTGGGGAATGAATTTCTGCGCCACCGCGAACTGCCGCCCCTGCCCGTGCGAATCGCCGCCCAGCAGGGTCTCCAGCATCGAATTCAGGTTCGGGTCGCCGGCTTTCACGCGGAAGATCCCCCGCCCACCCATGCCGTCCAGCGGCTTGAGCACCGCCTCGGCGTGTTCGGCGACGAAGGCGCGCAGTTCGGCCGGATCGCGTGCCACCAGGGTCGGCGCCATGCATTGCGGGAAATGCAGGGCGAACACCTTCTCGTTGCAGTCGCGCAGCGAGCGCGGGTCGTTGATCACCTGGGTGCCGGCGCGCTGCGCAGCCTCCAGCACCATGGTGTCGTAGAGGAACTGCTGGTCGACGGGGGGATCCTTGCGCATCAGCACCACGTCGATGTCGCGCAGATCCTGCCACTGCGCCGCTTCCAGCTCGAACCAGCCGGTGGGATCGTCCTTCACCCTCAGTGGGGCCAGTCGCGCCCATGGCAGGCCATCGCGCAGGGCGAGGTCACCCTGTTCCATGTAGAGCAGCCGATGGCCCCGCCGCTGCGCTTCCAGCAGCATGGCGAAGGTGGTGTCCTTCACGATCTTGATGGCGCTGATGGGGTCCATCAGCACGGCGACCGAGAGCGGCATGGGCTTCTCCGGGGTGGGGCAGGGCCGTTGTGGGGACGGGCATGTTCGCCGACCCGCCGGTGCCGGGCAAGGCGCGCCGGCCCCCTCGAAGGAGCCGGTTGACCGTTTTCGCAAGCGCGACACACTGGGCAGCCAGCAGCCTTTCGGCTTGACGGGCCGGGGGGCAAGCGGTAAACAGCAACGACTGATCGGCGTTCTACGAAAAAACGCGTCATAACAACACCAAGCTGGACATTTTTAATCTGCTGCGATAGCGCCGAAGGCTGCCAAGGCGCTAACGCTGCTTCACCTGAGCCTGGGGCGGGCCGCAGGGGGATTGAGTGAACTTGAACGTGAGTGCTAACGGTCTGGCCGGTCTGAAGGTCATGGTGATCGACGACTCCAAGACCATCCGGCGCACCGCCGAGACCTTGCTGAAGAAGGAAGGCTGCGACGTGCTGACCGCCGTCGACGGCTTCGAGGCGCTGGCCAAGATCTCGGACCAGAAACCGGCGATCATCTTCGTCGACATCATGATGCCGCGCCTGGATGGCTATCAGACCTGCGCGCTGATCAAGAACAACCCGCTGTTCCGCTCCACGCCTGTCATCATGCTCAGCTCGAAGGACGGCCTGTTCGACAAGGCCCGCGGCCGCATCGTCGGCGCCGAGCAGTACCTGACCAAGCCGTTCACGCGCGACGAGCTGCTCGGAGCGATTCACCGTCATGTCGGTGCGGCGGCCTGACATGCACGACTACGGCGTCTGAGGGGAGGCCTGTGGCAAAGATTCTCATCATCGACGACTCGCCGACCGACGTGCGGGTCTTCACGACCCTCCTGGAGGGGGCCGGCCATGCCGTCTCGGCGGTCAGTACGGCCGAGGAAGGCATCGAGCGGGTGCGCGGCGACATGCCGGACCTGGTGATCATGGACGTGATCATGCCGGGCATGAACGGCTTCCAGGCGACTCGTACGCTGACGCGCGATCCGGCGACCTCGAACATCCCGATCGTGATGATCACCACCAAGTCGATGGAAACCGATCGTGTCTGGGGGTTGCGCCAAGGGGCCCGGGCCTTCATCACCAAGCCGGTGAAGGAAAAGGAATTGCTGGCCTGCATCAACGACCTTTTGCCGAGTGCTGCATGAACGAGGCGGCCAATCTCTCCCCATTCGAGGTTCTTGCCCGCTACGAGCGTCTGTCGCTGGCCCACACCTCCGATACCCGGCAGACGATGGAGGCGCCCGGTCTGTGGCGCGGCATCGGCTATCGCGTGGGCTCACGGCTGTTCGTGAGCAGCATCGACGAGATCAATGAACTGCTTGCGGTACCCGTGATGACCACGGTGCCGGGCACGCAGCCCTGGCTGCTGGGCGTGGCCAATGTGCGCGGCAACCTGGTCCCGGTGATCGATCTGGGCCGGTTCCTGTTCGATGCGCGCACCCAGGTCACCGAGCGCACCCGCCTGCTGATCGTGCGGCAAGGCGGCGGCAACGTGGCTTTGATGGTCGACGAGGTGTTCGGCCAGCGCACGGTGGACGAGATCCAGCGCCGTGATGCCGAGCCGGAAGACGATCCGCGCCTGGCACGCTTCGTCGACGATCGAGTCGGCGAGCAGAAACTGGCGCTGTTCAGCATGGGGCGGCTGGTACGCGCCCCGGATTTCCGTCAGGCCGCGGCTTGACGGACGGAACGATGGTTGGGACGGCGTCTACCGACGCCGGAACAGGGGCGGCAAGTCTCGGGTTCGGGCACCTGGCAGGGCTGGCGCGCAAACCCACAAGCTGTGGAAGGGTGAGGTGAACATGAGCACTACAGGGGGCATCGGCAAGGAACGCGGCTATACCGGCCTGATCGTTCTGCTGCTGATCTCGATCGGTTTGGCGGCCGTGGACTTCGTGCTGCTCAACCAGAAGAACGCCGAGGATCGCGAGGCGGTTGGCCTGACCACGCAGATCCAGGTGCTTTCGCAGCAGACCGCGAAGTACGCGATCGAATCGGCGGACGGTAACGTCAATTCCTTCCAGGAGCTGGCCAGCACGCGCAATGCCATCGACTCGGCGGTGCAGCGGTTGACCAAGGGCGATCCTGCCGGCGGCATGCAGCCATACGCGGACAACAACACCTCGCCGGCCGGCCGGGCGGTGACCGCACTGCAGAATGCCTGGTCCCAGCTCGACGGCGATATCGGCAAGATCCTGTCGAACAAGGCGGTCGTGCTCGATTCGGCGAGTCGCGCCGACACCCTGTCCAAGCAGATCCCGCTGCTCAACTCCAGCACCGAGCAGGTGGTGAACATCCTGCAGCAGCGCAACGGCAGCGCCGACCAGATGCTCGGTTCGTCGCGCCAGATGCTGGTGGCCGACCGCATGATCCGCCGCGTGCAGGAGGTGCTGCAGGGCGGCGACTCCGCGCAGTCGGCCGCAGACGGCCTCGCCCGCGACGCCCAGCTGTACGGAACGGTGCTCAACGGCCTGCTGGAGGGCGACAGCGCCGCCGGCATCCGGGCGATGAACGACGCCAACGCGCAGAAGATCCTCAAGGGCATGCAGCAGAGCTGGACCCAGCTGCAGGACCCGGTGTCCAAGCTGGTGTCCGCCGCCGGCAACATCATCGACGTGAAGAGCGCCGGCAACCAGGCTTCGCTGGACTCGCAGAACGTGCTGCTGCGCGCCAACGAGCTGGCCGACCAGATCGGCAAGCTGCCGCTGCGGCGGCTGTTCCCGAACCTGTGGTGGGGCATCTTCGGTGCGATCGGCACCGTCGCCTTCGCCCTGCTGCTGGTGTTCCAGCTGGTGCGCGACCAGCGCCGCCGCTTCCAGGACTCGGCCGAGCTGAACCAGCGCAACCAGGAGGCGATCATGCGCCTGCTGGACGAAATGGGCTCGCTCGCCGAAGGTGACCTCACGGTGAAGACCACCGTGTCGGAGGACATCACCGGTGCCATCGCCGACTCGGTGAACTACGCCATCGACGAGCTGCGCACCCTGGTGACCACCATCAACGAGACCTCCGAGCAGGTGTCCTCGTCGGCACAGGAAACCCAGACCACTGCCCGCCAGCTGGCCGAATCGGCGCAGGCGCAGGCGCAGCGCATCAGCACCGCGACCTCGGCGATCAACGAGATCGCCAGCTCGATGGACGGCGTGTCGAAGGATTCCGCCGAGTCGGCCGAAGTGGCCGAGCGCTCGGTGCAGATCGCCTCGCGCGGTGCCGAGGTGGTGCGCGAGACGATCTCGGGCATGGACTCGATTCGCGACCAGATCCAGGAGACCTCCAAGCGCATCAAGCGCCTGGGCGAGTCGTCCCAGGAGATTGGCTCGATCGTGGAACTGATCAACGACATCGCCGAGCAGACCAACATCCTCGCCTTGAACGCGGCCATCCAGGCGGCGTCGGCCGGTGAAGCCGGCCGCGGTTTCGCGGTGGTGGCGGACGAAGTGCAGCGACTGGCCGAACGCTCGGCGAGCGCGACCAAGCGCATCGAGACGCTGGTGCAGGCGATTCAGTCCGATACCAACGAAGCGGTGAGCTCGATGGAGCAGACGACCGCCGAGGTGGTGTCCGGGGCCCGCAAGGCCGAGGACGCCGGCAGCGCGCTGGGCGACATCGAACGTGTGTCGCACGATCTGTCGGCACTGATTCAGAACATCTCCACCGCGGCGCGCGAGCAGTCCGCGGCGGCGACCGACATCTCCCAGTCGATGAACGCGATCCAGGAAATCACCTCGCAGACTTCGCAGGGTGCCAGCCAGACCGCGGACTCGATCGGTTACCTGGCGCAGTTGGCGAGCGATCTGCGCCGCTCGGTGGCTCACTTCAAGCTGCCGGGTTGATTCGGGCATTCACGACAGGGGGCAACCTCGCCGGTTGCGCTATGCCTTAAAGGCGCAGCCGCAGAGAGGGGCGCATGAGACTTCAAGACCACATCGATTTCACCACCCTGCAGTGGGTCAAGCCCGAGCTCGACGACACGCTCGCGGCCGCCCGTGACGCACTGGAGTCGTACGTCGACAATCCGGGCAACCGGGATGCGATGCGCTCGTGTGCGGACAGCCTGCACCAGGTGCACGGCACCCTGCAGATGGTCGAGCTGTACGGCGCGGCGATGGTTGCCGACGAAATGGAGACGCTCTCCATCGCCCTGCTCGAGGACCACGTCGCCGAACGCGAGGAAGCCTACGCCGCGCTGATGCGCGGACTGATGCAGCTGCCGGACTACCTCGAACGCCTTTCCAGCGGGCATCGCGACGTGCCGGTGGTGCTGCTGCCGCTGCTCAACGATCTGCGCGCCAGCCGCAAGGTGGCCGCGCTGACCGAGGTGGCGTTGTTCAGCCCGCGGCTGGACAATCCGCTGCCGGCCGAGGCGCCGCCGGCGGTCAGCGAGGCCCAGGCACATGCGCTGCGCAGCCGGGTCGCCGACCTGCGTCTGCGTTTCCAGCAGCATCTGCTCGGCTGGTTCCGCGGCCAGAATCCGGCCCAGCAGCTGCAGGGCATGCGCGACACCCTCAACGCCATCACCGGTTGCTGCCACAGCACCGCCGGTCGCCGGCTGTGGTGGATCGCCGCCGGTACCGTCGAAGGTCTCGAGCAGGGTTGCCTGAAGGAACAATCGGCCGAAGTACGCCAGCTGATCGGCAAGGTCGATCGCAGCATCCGTCAGATGCTCGAGCATGGCGAGGAAAGCCTGCGTGGCGGCGATGCCGACGATCTGGCCCGGAAGCTGCTGTTCATCGTGGCGCAGGCCAAGCAGCGCAGCCCCCAGATGGAGCTGCTGCGCAGGACCTACGCGCTGGACAGCCTGCTGCCGGACGCCGCGGAGCTGGAGCACGCGCGTGGCTCGATGGCCGGCCACAACCGGGCACTGCTCGATTCGGTGTCGCGGGCGCTGAAGGACGACCTGCTGCGCGTGAAGGAGGCGCTGGACCTGTTCCTGCGCCAGAGCGACGCCGACCCGTCCCAGCTGGCCGCGCAGAGCGAGGTGCTTGAGCGCGTCGGCGACACACTGGGCATGCTGGCACTCACCGTGCCGCGCCGGGTGGTCAACGAGCAGCGCCGCGTGCTGGAGGAAATCGCCAGCCGCATGCGTGCACCGGAAGACGAGACGCTGCTCGATGTCGCGGGCGCACTGCTCTATGTCGAGGCGTCGCTGGACGATCACATCGAAAGCCTGGGCAGCAACGAGGACGAGCTGGCTTCCGACGCCCAGGCAGCACCGACGCTGCCGCGCAGCGAGGCCCGTCATATCCTGTCCACGCTGATGCAGGAGGCCACCTCCAACACCACGCGCGTCAAGGATGCGATCGTCGGTTTCGTGGAATCCGGGTGGCAGCACCAGCACCTGAAGGACGCGCCGGCGCAGATGGACGAGGTGGCCGGCGCCCTGCGCATGCTCGCCAACAGCCGCCCGGCCGAACTGGCCGAGGGTATCGGTCGCTTCATCGGCAACGAGTTGCTGGTCGACCGCCGTGTACCCGGCAGCGCCCAGATGGATCACCTCGCCGACGCGCTGGCCGCGCTGGAGTACTACCTCGAAGCAGCGCGTGAGCATCGCGGTGGACTCGAGCACATCCTCGATGTCGCCGAACACAGCCTGCAGATGCTCGGTTACTGGCCTGTGCCGCCGGCACGCGAGCCGCTGGTCGCCGAAGTGGACGAAACCGACGGTGTCGCCGTTGGCGACCACGGCGCGAGCGAAGTTCCCTCCGCGCTGGCCGGGCTCGACGAAGAGCTGGCATCCCAGCCGGCACTTTCGGAATCGGTCAGCCTGGCCGGTGGCGATGATCTTGGGGCGCTGCTCATCGGTGAGGCCTCTGCGCCCGCCGAGCCGGCAGACGACGTGGCCGGTCTGCGCCTGGCGGAGACCGAGCACTCGGTGATGCCCGGTGACACGACACCGGATGGCGGCGACGAGTGGGTGGAGGTCGAGGAGGAGGTCGTCGAGCAGCAACAAGCCTCCGATCCGCTGGCCTCCCAGGCCGGTTTCCAGGACTCCTCCGACGGTATCGACGACGACATCCGCGAGATCTTCCTGGAGGAGATGCAGGAAGAGATCGACAACCTGATCAAGGCCGAGCAGGCCTGGCTGGCCGATCCGTCCCAGATTGCCGCGCTGACTCCGATCCGCCGCTCCTTCCACACCCTCAAGGGGTCCGGCCGGCTGGTCGGCGCGAGCGTGCTGGGCGAGTTCGCCTGGCGCGTGGAGAACATGCTCAACCGGGTGCTCGACCATACCGTCGAGCCGCACGAGGGGGTCGTCGCGGTGGTGCGTCACGCCATCGAGGCGCTGCCGCAACTGCACGTGGCCCTGCGCGGCGAGGGCATGCCGACTGCGCCGCTGAGCGGGATCATGAAGGCGGCCGATCAGGTTGCCGCCGGGGAGCACCCGGATCTGGCCGACCTGCTGGCCACCCGCAGCGAGACGGTTCGCCGGGTCGTGCGTCGCCGCGTGCCGAGTTCGGCCGCTGCCGCCGCCGAGATTCCGGCGGCCGCGCTGACCCATGTGGAGGATTCCGCGCCGCCCGCGACCGCCGCACCGGAAGAGAGCATTCCGTTGCCGGTGCTTCCCCCGGTGGACTCGGTCCTGCTGGAGATCCTGCGCAGCGAAGTGGCGCAGTACCTGCAGACGATCCGCTCCTACGTCAGTCGCAGCAGCGACGAGCTGCGCGTGGAAGACGGCCTGTTGCGCGCGGTGCACACGTTGCACGGCGCGATCGCCATGGTCGACATCCCGCTGCTGACCCAGTTGCTGTCGCCGCTGGAGAGCCTGCTCAAGCGCCTGCGCGCCGCGCGGGTTCCGCTGTCTTCGGAAGGCGTGCACCTGTTGGCGCAGTCGGCCGATGCGGTGGATCAGGTGATGGCGCAGTTCGATGCCGCCGATCCCCAGCTGCCCGATTGCGACACGCTGATCGCGCGACTGACCGAGCTGCGTGACGCCCAGCCCGAGCCGCAGGTGGCCCACGCGGTATTCGATGCGCACGAGGACGAGGAAGCACACGAGGAAGAGGCCGCCGCCACCTCCGCGGAGGAGGCGGAGCGCGATCAGGCACTGGAAGACGCCCATCACGACCAGTTGGCCAGCGAGATGCTGGCGGCGCTGGACGCCTTCGACCCGCGCGGACAGGCCGAGCCCACGCCGGAGCCGCCGGTCGCGCCGCCTGCCGCCGAGGACGATTTCGCGTCCATGTTCGCCGGGCTGGTCGACGGGCGTGAATTCGGCGAGACGCCGGAAGCCGCCCCGGCCGACGCTGTGTCCGAGAGCACAGCGCCCGCCGCCGACGAAGTCCTCGAGTCTTCCGGCTCTGCCGATATGGCGGAGCTGGACGACGGCGCCGGATCGAGCGAGGCCCCCGAAGCCGTTGAGCCCGATGCCACGGAGCCGCAGGAGTCCATTGGCCAGTTCGACCAGGAGCTCGCCGCGGAGCCTGTCGCCGAGAGCGAGCCTGAAGCCGAAACTGAAGCTGAGGTTGAAGCAGAGGCTGAGACTGTCGATGCCCGCGAGCCGGAGTCCGTCGCCGAGTCGGCGCCCGTCGCGATCGAGCCGGTGCCCGACGCCGGCGAAAGCGAGGACGAATCGGGCGAACTCTGGCATGGCGACATCGATCCGGACCTGCTGGAAGTGTTCACCGAAGAGGCGCGCGAGATCCTCGACCACGCCGACGGTGCGCTGGCCGAGTGGCGCGCCGATCCGGGCGACCTGGCCCAGGTCCCGGTGCTGCAGCGCGACCTGCATACGCTCAAGGGCGGTGCCCGCATCGCTGGCTTCGTGCCGGTGGGCGACCTGGCGCACGCGATCGAAACGCTTCTCGAGAAGCCGATCAGCGGCGATCCGGAGCAGGCGGCGGCGCTGATCGGTGCGCTCGAGGGCGGCTTCGATCAGCTGCACGCGCTGGTGCAGCGGATTGGCCAGAACAAGGGCATCCGCTACCCGCAGGCCATGATCGACCGGCTGCTCGTCCTCGCCGGCGAGGAGGCCCTCGTCGAACGCGAAGAGGCGCCGGCGGCTGCCGCGCCGGTGTCCGCGCCGACCCCGGTTCCGGCGGCGGAGAACCTGCCCGAACTGCTGCCCGACGTGGCCGCCGAAGGCTACGACGAGTCGCGCTCGCCGCAGGAACAGATCCGCGTCCGCGCGGAGCTGCTCGACAACCTGGTGAACCACGCCGGCGAGGTGGCCATCTACCGCTCGCGCCTGGAGCAGCAGGTTGCCGGCTACCGCTTCAACCTGGTCGAGCTGGATCAGACCGTGGTGCGCCTGCGCAGCCAGCTGCGCATGCTGGAAATCGAGACCGAGGCGCAGATCATCGCGCGCTTCCAGCGCGAGCACCGCGAAGCCGGCATGGCGGTGTTCGATCCGCTCGAGCTGGACCGCTTCTCGCAGCTGCAGCAGTACTCGCGTGCGCTGGCCGAGTCGGTCTCCGACCTTGTGTCGATCCAGAGCATGCTCGACGAGCTGACCCGTCAGTCCGAGACGCTGCTGATCCAGCAGTCGCGCGTGAGCGCCGACCTGCAGGAAGGCCTGCTGCGCACCCGCATGCTGCCGTTCGACACGATGGTGCCAAACCTGCGTCGCACGCTGCGTCAGGCGGCACAGGAAGAAGGCAAGCGCGCCCAGCTGTTCGTCGAGGGCGCGCACGGCGAAATGGACCGCAACCTGCTCGACCGCATCAAGGCGCCGTTCGAGCACATGCTGCGCAATGCGATCGCCCATGGCATCGAGTCGCCGGAAGACCGCCGCAAGGCCGGCAAGCCGGAAGAGGGATCGGTACGCATCCGCGTAGCCCGCGAAGCCACCGAGGTGGTGATCCGTGTCACCGACGATGGCCGTGGCCTGAACCGCGAGGCGATCCGCAAGCGCGGCGTCGAGCGCGGCCTGCTGCGTGCCGAGGCGAAGCCGAGCGACGACCAGCTGCTCGCCCTGATCACCCAGCCGGGCTTCTCCACCGCCAGCGCGGTGACCCAGCTGGCCGGTCGCGGCGTGGGCATGGACGTGGTGGCCAACGAGATCAAGCAGCTCGGTGGTTCGCTGTCGATCGAGTCGCAGGAGGGCAAGGGCACCACCTTCGTGCTGCGCCTGCCGTTCACGCTCGCCGTGACCCAGGCGATCCTGGTGCGCATCGGCGAATCCACGTTCGCGATCCCGATGACCTCGGTGCAGGGCGTGGCCCGGATCACCCCGGACGAGCTGGCGATCCATCTGGCCTCGGACGAGCCGTCGTTCCTGCACAACGGCGAGGACTACGGCATCCACGACCTGGCCGAGCTGCTCGGCCTGCCGTCGAGCTACGCCGCGGACGAGCCGCAGCTGCCGCTGCTGCTGACCCGTGCCGGCGACCTGCGCGCGGCGATCCGCATCGATGCGGTGATCGGCTCACGCGAGATCGTGGTGAAGTCGGTCGGCCCCCAGGTGAGTTCGGTGCCCGGCCTGCTCGGTGCCACCATCATGGGCGACGGTTCGGTGCTGATGATTCTCGACCTGCCGCCGCTGGTACGCCACGGCATCGCCCGACGCGAGCAGCGCCTGGCCGAGGGTCTCGCGCCGGTGATGGCACCGGTGGTGGAGGAGGTCCGCACCAAACCGCTGGTGATGGTGGTGGACGACTCGATCACCATGCGCAAGGTCACTGGCCGCGTGCTCGAGCGCCACGACTTCGAGGTCAACACCGCGAAGGACGGCGTCGACGCCCTGGAGAAGCTGCACGAGCAGCGGGTGCCGGACCTGATGCTGCTGGATATCGAGATGCCGCGGATGGACGGCTACGAGCTGGCCGAGCACATGAAGGCGGATCCGCGTCTGCGCGATGTGCCGATCATCATGATCACCTCGCGTACCGGCGAGAAGCACCGCCAGCGCGCGTTCGATCTCGGTGTGGACCGCTACCTCGGCAAGCCCTATCAGGAGGTCGACCTGCTGGCGCAGATCCACGAGATACTGGAGCAGAAGGCGATGGAGCTGGCCAATGGCTGAAGGTACGGCCGTCGTCCTGCTGTTCGGTGACACGGATCTTGGGGCGCTGCTGCGCGACGTGCTGCAGGAGCGTGGCGCCCGCATCGTCCACGAAGGTGGCCCCGACGAGCTCGATCGCGCGCTGGTCGAGCGGGTCGGTGCCGACGTCGTGGTCATCAACCTGGGCGACGACGTCGACGAGGTGATGGACCGGCTCGATGCGGCGATCGAGGGAGACCACCCGCGGGTGGTTTTCAACGAGGCCGAGTCCAGCCGTACGCTCGATGGCTGGGCGAGGGCGCGCTGGGCGCGTCACCTGGCGGCCAAGGTGCTGGCCAGTCAGGACGTCGATCCGCCGCGTCCGCCGGGCGTTGTCGACGTTCCCGCCACGGAATCGTCGGAGGCGATGCAGTCCGGCATGCACGGGGCCGGGGACGCCGCGGAAGACGAGAGCTCACCCAGCGGCCATGATGCCGAAGTCGCTGCGGAGTCCGAATCGCTCGAGGCGGAACTGGAGGCGTTGCTTTCGGGCGAGCCGCTGCCCGGCGACGATCCGGCTGCGGGCGACGCCGCCACGGCGACCGCGCCGGTCACGGCTTCGCAGCCACCGGAAGGGGACGATGCGCTGGACGACTTCGAGCTCGATGAGCTGCTGCTCGATTCCCACGACCATCCGCCGCTGTACGACGGCAATTTCACCGATGGCGTTGCCGAAGCGACCCCGCAGGAGAGTCCGGCATCGCCTGCCACCGATGGTGTCGATGATGGCCTGATCGAGGACGTGCTGCGGCTGGCCGATGCGGATGATGACAGTCCCCACGCCGTGCAGGCAGCGCCGCCGGCCGGTGGCGCCGCCGAGCTTTTCCAGCGAACCGACAGCTGGTCGCTGATCGACGATGAGGATACCGTGGGGCCGCCGCCGCTTCCGGCCTCGCCGAAGCCTTCGGCCGACGAATTCGGGATCGAGAAGATCAGCGCGCTGGATTTCCTTGCGCCAGAGTCCGGGGACGAGGCACTGCACGTCGAGCCACGCATGACGCTCGAGCTGGTGTCGATGGAAGAGGCGGTCGCGCCGAAGCCCTATGAACCCGTCGGCGGCGGCGAAATGATGCTCGAGGAGCTCAGTGGCGGACTCAGCCGGGTCGTGCTGCTGGGTGCGACGTTCGCCAGCCACGATTCGGTGCGCTCGTTCCTGTCGCAACTGCCGGCGGGCATGCGGGCGACGATCATCCACGTGCAGCACCAGGGCGATCGCCCGGTGGACGAGCTGCTCCAGTCGCTCGCTCCGTCCTGCCCGCTGAACAGCCGCGTTGCGCAACAGGGCGAGCAGGCCCGGGCCGGCGATCTGATCGTGGTGCCCGCCGATCACCAATTGCGCGTCACGCGCGATGGCCGGATGGAGCTGAAGCCGGCGCAGGCGACGCCCTCGGCGACGCCCTCCATTGACGCGACTTTCAGCGCCCTGGCCAACGTGTTCGGCGTGGACGCATTGGCGATCGTCTTCGCCGGGCAGGCCAACGATGCGGTAGCGGGCTGCCAGGCCGTGCATGATCGCGGCGGCCGGATCTGGGTGGAGGATGCCCCGGGCGAACATTTTGCCGACATGGTCAGCGGAGTGATGGCCGAGCACCTGGTCGACTTTTCCGGTACGCCGGCCGAACTGGCGGCGCGCCTGATCGAGGAATACTGATGAGCGAACAGCCCCTACCGCGCGAGATCCGCTGCGTGCTGGTGCCGGCCGGCGACCTGCGCCTGCTGCTGCCGAACGCCACGATCGCCGAAGTGATCACCATGCCGGCGCTCGAGCCGCTCGAGGGTGCCCCTGAGTGGGTGCTCGGACGCATCGCCTGGCGCGGCTGGAGGGTACCTCTGGTGGCTTTCACCAAGCTGGCCGGCGCCGGCGAAGGCGACCAGGAGCTGGCCGTTCGCGTCGCCGTGCTGAAGGCACTGGGCGACAACCCGGAACTGCCGTTCATCGCCGTGGTGACGCGGGGCTTCCCCCGCCTGACCACACTCAACGCCGAACTGATCATTCCCACCCACGATGGCACGGCGCTGCCCCCCGGCGTGCGCGCCCAGGTGCTGGTGCGCGACGATCTGGCGGTGATTCCCGACCTGGAGATGCTCGAGCGCGAACTCACCGGCGTGCTCGTCTCCGAGGCCTGAGCCGGCGACAGTGCTCGTGGACGGCGCGCCCTCGGGGCGCGCCGTTCGTCTTTCCGCGATCAGAGGTCGCCGTGCAGCGCCTGCAGTGCGGCCAATGCCGCCAACCCCGCGGTCTCCGTGCGAAGGATGCGCGGACCCAACTGCAGTCCGCGGAAACCGTGTGCCGTGAGGCTGGCGACATCGCGTTCGCCCAGACCACCCTCCGGCCCCACGACCAGAATCGCCCCTGCGGCAGGTGGTGCCAGATCGCGCCCGCGCCCATCGCCCTCCGGCAATAGCGCGAGCCGCAGGGCACCGTCATCCGGGAGCGTGCTCAGCCAGGCCGTCAGTGGCAGGGGGGCGACGATGCGCGGCAGGACGGCTCTCCCGCACTGCTCGCAGGCGCTGGCGATCACCGCCTGCCAGTGCGCCAGCCGTTTGGCGGCCCGTTCGCCGTCCAGCTTTACCTCGGAGCGCTCGGTGATCAGCGGTACGATCGCCGATACGCCCAGCTCGGTGGCTTTCTGCACGATCAGGTCCATCTTCTCGCCGCGTGCCACGCCCTGGGCGAGCACCAGTGGCAGCGGCGATTCGCAGGTGACCGGTGCGCGGCTCTCCACGGCCACCGTCACCTGCCGCTTGCCCACCTCGGCGAGGCGCCCGGCGTAGTCGTGGCCGTCGCCGTTGAACAGCACCACCGGCTCGCCGGCGGCCAGTCGCAGCACGCGTGCGACATGCTCGGCCGCCTGCGCCGGCAGCGTGACCGCGGAGCCGGGTGCCAGGGGCTGTTCGACGTGGATACGAATCGTGCGCATGAAGGGGCCCGGAAAAGTTCAGCGTGCGAGCGCGTGTTCGATGCCCGCGAGAGCGGTGTCGACCAGGTGATCGAGTTCCGCCTGCGTCGTGACGTAGGGCGGCATGAAATAGACGATGTTGCCGAGCGGACGCAGCAGCGCCTCGTGCTCCAGGCCGTAGAGGTAGACCTCCAGTCCGCGCCGCTCGCCGGCCGGGAAAGGCGTGCGGCTGGCCTTGTCGGCGACCAGTTCGACCGCGACGATCATGCCTGTCTGGCGCACGTCGGACACGTGGGGATGGTCGCGCAGCGGCGCCAGCCGCCCGGCCAGATGCGCAGCCAGTGCGCGGTTGCGCTCCAGCACCGGCTCGTCGCGGAAGATCGCCAGCGTCTCCAGCGCCACCCGGCAGGCCAGCGGATTGCCGGTGTAGCTGTGCGAATGCAGGAACGCCTTGCCGGCGCTGTACTCGGCATAGAACGCTTCGTAGACGTGGTCGGTGGTGAGCACCACCGCCAGCGGCAGGGTGCCTGCGGTGAGGCCCTTGGAGAGGCACATGAAATCCGGCGACACGCCGGCCTGCTCGCAGGCGAACATCGTGCCGGTGCGGCCGAAGCCCACCGCGATCTCGTCGGCGATGAAGTGCACGTCGAACTCGTCGCACAGCGCGCGCAGGCCGGTGAGGTAGTCCGGGTGGTACATGCGCATGCCGCCGGCGCACTGCACCAGCGGCTCGACGATCACCGCACAGGTTTCGTGCGCGTGCCGCTCCAGCAGCATGCGCAGTTCGCCCAGCCGGCGCGCGGCGATCTGCTGCGGGGTCTCGCCGGGCTCGCCTTCGTAGGTATCCGCCGAGGGTGCCAGGATCGGCGTCAGCAGCAGCGGTGCGTAGGTCTTGCGATACAGCGCCACGTCGCTGACGGACAGCGCGCCCAGGGTCTCGCCGTGGTAGCTGCCGGTCAGCGCGATGAAGCGGGTCTTCTCGCCGTGGCCCCGGTTGAGCCAGTAGTGGAAGCTCATCTTCAGCGCCACTTCGATCGCCGCCGAGCCGTTGTCGGCGAAGAACACCCGTTCCAGCCCCGGCGGCGTGATGCGTACCAGTTCCTCGGCCAGGCGGATCGCCGGCTCGTGGGTGAAGCCGGCGAAGATCACGTGCTCGAGCTGGGTGGCCTGGTCGGCCAGCGCCGCGGCGATGCGCGGGTTGGCGTGGCCGAACAGGTTGGTCCACCAGGAACTGATGCCGTCGAGGTAGCGGCGGCCGTCGGCATCGATCAGCCAGGCGCCTTCGCCGCGGACGATCGGCAGCATCGGCACGCGTTCGTGGTCGTGCATCTGGGTGCAGGGGTGCCAGACGTGGCGGAGATCGCGCGCGGCGAGCGCGCGGTTGCTGCGGTCGTGCTTGTTCATCCGGCTATGATCGTGGGCCGGCGCCGGGCACTCAAGCCGCGGCGCCTGTTCCGTTTCCGGAGTCCGGCCCGTTGAAGTGGTGGAAAGTCCTGCTGCTGTGCCTCGCGACGCTGCTGCTGGCGCTCGCGCTGCTGGTGTGGTCCGCACCGGCGCGCTGGGTTGCGCCCTGGCTCAATGCACGCATGCACGGCGTTGCGCTGCGCGGCGTTTCCGGCAGCGTCTGGGATGGCCACGCGGAGGCGCTCGTGGCGGCCGACGGCACCGATCTGGGGCGACTGCGCTGGACGCTGTCGCACCGCGCCCTGCTGGGTCGGCCGCAGGGCAGTGTCGAGCTCGCCGGGTCGATGCTCGATGCACAGGGCGGTTTCGTCCGAGAAGGCGACACGCTGCGCTGGCATGACGTGCGGCTGCGGCTGGCGCTGGATCACCTGATACCGCCGCCGGCCACGCCGTTCGGACGGCCGCGGGGCGAGCTGCGCGGCCAACTGGCACATGCCACCCTGCGTGGCGGCTGGCCGGTATCGATGGATGGCGACCTGCGCTGGCAGGACGCGGCAGTCGACGGTGCGGATGGCCTTCTGCCGCTGGGCAACCTGGCAGCGACGATCACCGCCCGCGCGGGGGTGATCCAGGTGAGTCTGCAGGATGAAGGGCAGGGGCCGCTGCGGCTGGACGGACACCTCCAGGCCAGTCCGCTGGGCTGGCGTCTGCAGGCCGAGCTGGCGCCACGCGGCGACCATCCTGCGCTGGCCCGCTGGCTGGCCCGCTTCGGTCCACCGGACGCCCAGGGCGTCATTCACCTGCAGCGCGGTGCCGGACTCGGCGCCGTCCCCGCTTCCAACGGAGTCTCCCGATGAGCCACCTCGATCTTGCCCCCGCGCTGGCCGCTGCCCGCGAAGCCGCTGCCGCCGCCGCCGAGGTGATTCTGCACTACTGGCAGCGCGGCGTGGCCGTGGAGCTGAAGTCCGACGACACCCCGGTCACGGTGGCCGATCGCGAGGCCGAGCTGGCGATCCGCGCCATCCTCACCAAGGCACTGCCGGAAGCGGCGATCTACGGCGAGGAGTTCGGCCTGGAGGGCAGCGACCAGGGCCTGCTGTGGCTGGTCGATCCGCTGGACGGCACCAAGAGCTTCGTCCGCCGTACGCCGTTCTTCTCCACCCAGATCGCGCTGATGCACGCCGGCGAGCTGGTGCTTGGCGTCTCCAGCGCGCCGGTCTACGGCGAAACGATGTGGGCGCACACCGGCGGCGGTGCCTGGCTGGACGGCAGCCGGGTGCAGGTCGGTCCGGCGGCGACGATGGCGCAGGCGGCGATCTCCACCGGCAACATCAAGACGCTCACCGGCGACGGCCGCTGGGCCGCGCTGGGCCAGATGATCCGCGACAGCAACCGCATCCGCGGCTACGGCGATTTCTGCCACTACCACCTGCTGGCGCGTGGCGGCGTGGACCTGGTGATCGAGTCGGACGTGAACATCCTCGACGTGGCGGCGCTGGCGGTGATCGTGCGCGAGGCCGGCGGCGTGTTCACCGACCTGGAGGGTGCGCCGCTCACGCTGGATACGCGCAGCGTGCTGGCCGGGGTGCCGCCGCTGCACGCCGAGGCGCTGGTGCGGCTACGCCGTTGAGCCGCAGCCGGGCGACAGGCGACCGGCTACAATCGGCCAATGGCCAAGCTCCCGATCATCCATGCCCGGCGCGATGTCGCGCAGAGCACCTTCCTGCGTGCCGAGCAGCTCGACCTGGAGTTCTCCAACGGCGAGCGGCGCATCTACGAGCGGCTGAAGTCGCATGGCCTCGGCGCGGTGATCATCGTGCCGATGATCGACGCCCGGACGGTCCTGCTGGTCAATGAGTACGCCGCCGGTCTCGGTCGATACGAACTGGGATTGCCCAAGGGGCGGCTGGATCAGGACGAGACGGTGGAGCAGGGTGCCGACCGCGAGCTGAAGGAAGAAGTGGGCTACGGTGCGCGCAAGCTCACCATCCTGCACCACCTGTCGCTCGCGCCCGCCTACATGACCCACATGGCGCACGTGGTGCTGGCGCAGGACCTGTATCCCGAACGCCTGCAGGGCGACGAACCGGAGGAACTGGAAGTGGTGCCCTGGAAGCTGGATGAACTGCATACCCTGATCGCCCGCGACGACGTCACCGAAGGGCGCTCGATCGCCGCCCTGTTCATGGCGCGCGAATACCTCGCCGGCCGGTTCGAGCGCTCATGAGCGCCGCGCCTTTTTCCCCGCTGCTGGCCCGTGTCGCGGCGATCGCCCGCCAGGCGGGCGAGGCGATCATGGCGGTCTACGCCGGCGACTTCGACGTGGAGCACAAGGACGACCGATCGCCGCTGACGGCCGCCGATCTCGCCGCGCAGACGGTGATCGCCCAGGGCCTGGCGGCGCTGGACGAGGTGCTGCCGGTGATCTCCGAGGAAGCCCGCGCCAGCGACTGGGAAGTGCGAAGGGGCTGGGATCGATACTGGCTGGTCGATCCACTCGACGGCACGCGCGAGTTCGTCAAGCGCAACGGCGAGTTCACCGTGAACATCGCGCTGATCGACCACCATCGCCCGGTGCTCGGCGTGGTGCTGGCGCCGGCGATGGACGAGGTTTATGCCGCCGAGCGCGGTGGCGGTGCGTGGATGCGCCGCGACGACGAAGGCTGGCTGCCGATGCGCAGCCGGGCGCTGTCCGACCCGCCGGTGGTGGCCGGCAGCCGCTCGCACGGCGGCAGCGATGCGGTGCTGCTCGAGCAGTTGCTGGGCGGCCCGTTCACTACGCTGGCGATGGGGTCGTCGCTGAAGTTCTGCCTGATCGCCCGTGCCGACGCCGATCTCTACCTGCGCCGCGGCCCGACCAGCGAGTGGGACACCGCCGCTGCGCAATGCGTGCTGGAAGAAGCCGGTGGCGCGGTGCTCGACCTGGAAGGCATGCCGCTGCGTTACAACCGCGGCGAGTCGCTGCTCAACCCCGAGTTCGTCGCCGTCGGCGACTCGGAAATCGATTGGGCCGAGCGCCTGGCAAGAGCTCAGGAGTGAGTGGAGGGGAGCGAGGTGTGAGTGGAGAGGAGTGAGAATTGAGAGAGCAGGTGTCCGGTGTTGATGCTGTTTCCTTGACTCGCATGCGGATGCGACGCTCCACTCTCACCCCTCACTCCTCACTCCTCTTCACTCACTTCTCCCCACTCATGACTCAACGCCACAGCCTCGACGATCTGCTCGCCATCATGGCCCGCCTGCGCGATCCGCGGGGCGGCTGCCCGTGGGATCTGCAGCAGGATTTCGCCACCATCGCCCCGTACACGATCGAGGAGGCCTACGAGGTCGCCGACGCGATCGATCGGCGGGACTGGTCCGACCTGCGCGACGAGCTCGGCGACCTGCTGCTGCAGGTGGTGTTTCATGCGCAGATGGCGCGTGAGCGGGGATTGTTCGGGTTTGCCGATGTCGCGCATGCGATCAGCGACAAGATGATCCGCCGCCATCCGCACGTGTTCGGCGACGTCGCCTACGATGACGTCGAGGCGCAGAAGGCCGCATGGGAGGTGATCAAGGCCGGGGAGCGTGCGGCCAGGGGCGAGACGCACGATGCCAGCGCGCTGGCCGGCGTGTCGCGCGGCCTGCCGGAGTGGAAGCGGGCGCAGAAGCTGCAGGAAAAGGCCGCCCGGACCGGCTTCGAGTGGCCGGATCCGGCGCCGGTGCTGGACAAGCTGGCCGAAGAGGTCGAGGAGGTGCGCGCGGAGTTTGCCGCCGGCGCCGATACCGGACGGCTGGAGGACGAGATCGGCGACGTCGCCTTCATACTGGTCAATCTCGCCCGGCATGCGGGCGTGGATTTTTCGCAGGCCCTGCGCCGCGCCAACGCCAAGTTCGAGCGGCGCTTCCGGCGCATGGAGGCCTTGGCGGAAGAGGCGGGCCAGCGGCTGGACCAGCGCGACCTGGCCGCGCAGGAACTGCTCTGGAACGCCGTCAAGCGCGAAGAGGATCGCGGCGGCCAGGCGTAGGACGCAGGTATCGTCCGCACCCGCACCCGCACCCGCACCCGCACCCGCACCCGCACCCGCCGCCGCTGTCCGCTGCTTTACCTGCCGCCGCCATCCTTTGCCGCCTGCCCCTGCTTCTGCTGCCAGCGCGCGCGCATCTGTTCCATCTCGGCCCGATGCTTCGCCTCGTTGGCCAGGCTCTCGTCGAGGCTCTTGCGCATGGTCGCGATGGCGGCATCGAGATTGGTCGGCTGCGCCTGCACGCGCGCCAGTTGGTGATAGGCGTAGGCACGCACCCGTGGATCCTGCGACCGGGCCAGCACTTCGTTGTACACGGCGGCGAGGTCGCGGGTGCGGCCGGCCTGGCGGTACAGGTGCTCCAGTCCGCGCAGGTCGGCGATCACGCCGCTGCCTTCGCCACCCATCCGACGCATACCGGGACCGTGGTGCATCCAGTCGCCGTGCCGGCCCGTGCCGGGTGCCCCCGGCAAGCCATGCGGACCGGCCATCGGTGCAGGCGGAGCCGAAGGCGTCTTGTCCTGCGCGAAGGCGAGGGATGCGCCGCCCGCGATCAGCAGGGTCAGGGTGGAAGCGAGCAGGGTCTTGTGCTGCATGGGGATCTCCACGGGAATGCGTGGACGTCATGAACGTGGTGCTTCCGTCGCCGTTGACCGGTCGCAGCGATTGCAACCTTTCGGCGCCGGGGTGCATCTGAGCGGGGTATTCCTTCCACCGGAGATCGACATGCGCCACCTCCTGCTGTTCGCCGCCCTGCTCGCCCCGCTGCCCGTGCTGGCGGCCAACCAGTGCAAGTACGAGGCGCCGCGCCAGCTGCACGACGACCTGAAAGGCGTGCGCAGCGTGCAGATCGCCGTGCATGCCGAAGACCTGCACGTGACGGGCAGCCCGTCCGCCACGGCGCTCACCCTGGATGGCCGCGCCTGTGCCTCCAGCAAGGACGTCCTCGACAGCCTCACGGTGGAGTCGCACCGCGACGGCGACCAGCTGATCATCGAGCTGGCCCGTCATGAGGGCATGCACTTCAACCTGTTCGGCAGCTCGTACAGCAGCCTGGACGTCAACGTGCAGCTGCCGGCCGGCATGCCGCTCACCGTGGCCGTGGGCTCGGGCGACGCCGATGTGAGCGACGTGCAGCAACTGGACAGCCAGGTCGGCTCCGGCGACCTGCACGTCAAGCGCATCGCCGGGCGCTTCGCCACCAGCGTGGGCTCCGGCGATGTCGACGCCAACGACGTCGGCAGCCTGTCGATCGGCTCGGTCGGTTCGGGCGATGCCCGCATCGACGGCGTGCGTGGCGATGCCCGCGTGGGCAGCATCGGTTCGGGCGATGTGACCCTCGAGCGCGTCGGTGGCAGTGCGCGTGCCGATACGCTCGGCTCGGGCGACCTCAACGTGCGCGATGTCACCGGTGATCTTTCGCTCGGCGCCAAGGGCAGCGGCGATGTCGACTACAGCGGCGTGAAGGGCAAGGTCAGCGTGCCCCGCGACGACGACTGAGCCGTCGGCCTCAGGCCAACCAGCGCGCCGTCAGGTAGACCAGCGGCGCGCACACCATCAGGAACGGGATCGACACGCGGTGGAATTGCCGCAGGCCCTGCGGCAGGCGCGCCAGCCGCAGGGCGATCAGGTTGGCCAGTGAGCCGACCACCAGTCCGAAGCCGCCGACGTTGACGGCGGTGGCCAGGGCGAGCGGATCGTGCGCACGGTCCAGCAGCAGCACGGTGGCCGGCACGTTGCTGATCACCTGGGAACCCAGCAGCCCGCCGAGGAACAGGGTCAGCGGCTGGCCGAAATCGAAGCGATCCAGCACTGCGCCTACCACGGGCAGCGCGGCGAAGTGGCCGAGCCCGGCGAAGATCGCCGCGAAGGTCGCCAGCAGCGGCCAGTCGATCCGCTTCAGGCTGTCGCGCGCCAGCAGGGCGAACGGCAGCAGCAGGCCGAGCGCGCCTTCCAGCGCCAGCCCGTGTTCCATCATCAGCACCATCGAGGCCAGCGCCACCAGCGACAGCACCGCCAGCGGCGGGAACAGCGGCCGGCTGTCCAGGGCATTCCGGTCGAGCTCGACCCGGCCTCCCGGCAGCCACAGCGCGGTGAGCGCCAACAGCAGCAGCGACGCCAGCGCCGACGCCGGCGCCATGCCCTGAACGAAGTGCAGGAACGGCAGGTGCGAGGACTGCCACAACAGCAGGTTCTGCGGATTGCCGATCGGGCTCAGCATCGATCCGGCGTTCACCGCCAGCGCCTCCAGCACCACCATGCGCGCCAGCGGCAGGTTGGACAGGCCGGCGATGGCGACGGTCAGCGGCACCAGCAGGAACAGGCTGACGTCGTTGGTCAGGACCATGGCCAGGATCTCGGCGCCGGCCACCAGCATCAGTCCCAGCCCACGCAGCGAGTGCGCGCGGGTCACCAGCACGATCGCCGCCCGCTGCACCAGGCCGCTGTCGCGGATGCCCTGGATCGCGATCATCAGCCCCATCAGGCCGGCCAGGGTCGGCACCTGCAGCCAGTCCTGGTAGCGGTCCAGCGGCTGCGGATCGGCCAGCGCGAGCAGGATGGCGAGCGAGCCGAATGCGGCCAGCAACCACTCGGTGCGCAGCCAGGGCAAGAGATGCGACGCCAGACGGTCGCGCAGGAATCTCACCACCCGCTCAGGCCCTCGACGGCATACACCTGCTGCCAGCTCGGGCGGGCACGGATCAGGTCGGCCAGACGGGCCAGTGCAGGCCACTGGCTGGCCGGGCGCGGCATGTTGCGCGACCAGCGCATCAGCATCGCCAGCAGCAGGTCTGCGGCGCTGAAGATGTCTCCAAGCAGATAGGGGCCTTGCGCGGCCAGCGCGCGGTCGAGGTAATCCCACACGCCCTCGATCTTCGCCGCCAGCGCTGCTCGGACCTGCGGCGGATGCTCGGCCGAGCCCAGCTCCGGCGGGTAGAACCAGAAGCGGAACGTCGACATCAGGGTGTTGCTCAGATAGACCAGCCACTGCTCGAAGGCATCGTGGGCGGCCGTGCCGGGCGCCGGGGCGAGTCCGGCTTCCGGATGACGGTCGGCCAGCATCATCAGCAGTGCGGCGGACTCGTGCCGGGGCTGGCCGTCGATCACCAGGGTCGGCACCACGCCACGCGGGTTCAGTGCGAGATACGCCGGGTCGCGCTGCGCGCCGCGCTCGATGTCCACGAGCTTCAGCTCGAACGGCGCACCGCTCTCGATCAGGGCCATGTGCATCACCATGCTGGCGGTGCCGGGGGAGTAGTAGAGGGTGTACACGGCCTGCTCCGGGCGGGGGAATCCGTCGATGGTGGCTGGCGGCTCAGCCCTCGCGCAAGAGTCGCATGGGCGACGTGCGGGTCACCCGCCGCGTGCCCGCCAGGCCGAGCAGCATCACCACGACCGCGGCAACCAGCGCGTCCAGCGCCAGCGCACCCAGCGGCGGCACGAAATGCTCGATGTGGAACACCGCGCGCCCCAGCCACCAGCCGGCTCCGGCTGCACCGATCGCCGCAGTCAGTCCGGCCACCGCGCCGAGCAGGGCGAACTCGCAGGCCGCCGCCACGCGCAGTTGCCCCCGCCGGGCGCCCAGCGTGCGCAGCAGGGCCGCTTCGTGCCGGCGTTCGGCGGCGCTGGAGGCCAGCGCCGCGGCCAGCACCAGCGCACCGGCGAGCAGGCTGAAGCCGAGGATCCAGCGCACCGCGTTGCTCACCCGCTGCACGATCTCGCGCACCCGGTCGAGCAGCGAGTCGACGTCGACCAGGCTGAGGTTGCTGTAGTCGCGTGACACGCGTGCCAGACCGTCCGCCTGGCTGCGTGGCAGATAGAAGCTGGCCAGCCAGGTGTGCGGCAGACTGTCGGCATGCGCCGGGTCCAGCAGCAGGAAGAAGTTCACCCGGAACGAGCTCCAGTCGACCTGACGCACGCTGCTCACGGTGGCGTCCAGGCTGCGCTCGCCGATGGTGAAGCGCATCGTGTCGCCGAGCTTCAGGTGGAACATGTCGCGCCACATCGTATCCACCGAGACCTCGGCGTGTGTCGGCTGCGCAGCGAACCAGGTACCGGCGACCACCTGGTTCGATGGCGGCAGCGCGCCTGCCCAAGACACCCGCAGCTGGCGGTCGATCCAGTCCTTCGCACGAGGGTCGGCGAAGTTCAATTGATCCGCCGGCACGCCGTTGATCGCGGCGAGCTTGCCGACCGCCAACGGCAACATGTTCAGTTCCCTTGCGCCCAGCTTCTGCAGGGCGGCGTCGAAGCCGGCACGCTGGTCGTCCTGCAGGTTCAGCACGAACCAGTTCGGCGTGTCTGCGGGCAGTTCGCGGCGCCAGCCATCCAGCAGCGAGGGCGCGACCACGGCGAGCAGCAGCAGGGCGACCAGGCCCAGGCTCAGCGCGGTGGCCTGGATCAGGCTGAGGCCCCGGCGCCGGGCCAGCGCGGCGAGGCCGAGGCGAAGGGCGGGATGCGCGCCGGGCGCCACGCGCCGTGCCAGCCACAGCAGCAGCGCCGCCAGGGCGGCGGCGAAGGCGGCCACCCCGAGCAGGCTGGCGGCGAGGATGCCGGCCATCTTCAGCGAATCGCTCTGCAGCCAGATGAGCACGGCGGCCACCGCCAGCGGCACCAGGTACAGCACGTCGAAGCGACGTACGCGGCGGGCCAGGCTGGCACGGAACACCGCCACCGGCGGTACGTCGGCCAGCCGCGCCAGCGGCGGCAGGGCGAAGCCGGCCAGCACGGCCAGGCCCACCGCCGCGGCGGCGAAGGCAGGTAGCAGCGGCAGTGTGGTCGGCACGTTGCCGAACAGCTGGCTGGCCACCAGCCAGGCCCCCTGCGCCAGGGCGAGGGTCAGGGCGATACCCAGCATCACGGCCGGCAGCGCCAGCGCGCCGAGCGTCCCGAGCAGCAAGGCCAGCACGCGGCGTCGTGGCGTGCCCAGGGCGCGCAGCAGCGCCACCTCCGGCGTCTTGCGGCGGGCATAGCGCTGCGCCGCCAGGGCGATCGCCACGCCGGCCAGCAGCGCCGAGAGCAGGGCGGTCAGGCGCAGGAAGGCGCTGGCGCGGTCGAACGCGGTACGCATGCGCTCCTGGGCCTGTTCCGGCGTGATCAGCTGGGCTCCTTGCGGCAGCGTCTGGGCCTTGGCCCAGCGCCGCCAGCGCTGCACCTGGTCCGGCTCACCGGCCAGCAGCAGGCGATGTCGCGCGCGGCTGCCGACACCGAGCAGGCCGGCCGCTTCGGCGTCGGCCAGGCTCATGATCGCCCGCGGCGCCAGCGCAAAGAGTTCGCCACCGTCGGGCTGTCGAACCAGTTCCGCGGCGATGCGCAGGTCGCGCCCGCCCACCTGGACGGTGTCGCCGATCTGCAGGCCCAGCGCGACCAGGGCGCGATGATCGAGGTAGACCAAGCCGGTGCCAGGGGCATGTCCCGTGCGTGTCCGGCCCTGCCGGTCGGCCAGTTCCAGCGTGCCGCGCAGCGGATAGGCCGCATCGGTGGCCTGCACGTCGAGCAACTGGCTGTGGCCGTCGTGGAAGGCGACGCTGGGGAAGCTGGCGACATGGTTGCTGCGCAGACCGTCGCGGCGCGCCTCGTCGACGAAGGTGGGAGGGAGCGCCTGGGGCGCGCTGATGCCGACATCGCCTCCGATCAGCTCCGCCGCGCTGGCCAGCAGGCCGCGTTCGATGCGGGTGGCCAGCGTGGCCACCACGCCGAGCGCAACCACCGCCAGCACCAGCGAGGCCGCCAGCGTGCGCAGTTCCGGCAGATGCCACTCGCGGCGCAGGCTGCGCAGGGCCAGCGGCATGATGTTCATGCGGTGGTGCCCTCGACCGCATGCACTACGCGCCCTTCGGCCAGTTCAATGCGCCGCCGGCAGCGCGCGGCAAGCGCGGCGTCGTGGGTGACCAGCACCAGCGTGGTGCGCCGGTCCTGGTTCAACGCGAACAGCAGATCGGCGACATGCCGGCCGGTGCGCTGGTCGAGGTTGCCGGTGGGTTCGTCGGCGAACAGCAGGCGCGGACCGTGCACGAAGGCGCGGGCGATCGCCACGCGCTGCTGCTCGCCGCCGGACAGCTGCGCCGGGTAGTGCCGTCGCCGCGGCGTCAGCCCGACCGCCTCCAGCGCGTCGCGCGCCTTTGCCCGCGCGTCGCGCGCACCCTCCAGTTCCAGCGGCAGCATCACGTTCTCCTCGGCGGTGAGTGCGGGGAGCAGATGAAAGGACTGGAACACGAAGCCGACCAGTCGCCGACGCAGGTCCGCGCGGGCTTCCTCGTCGAGCGTCTCCAGCGACTGCCCATCGAGGCGGATGTGGCCGCTGCTCGGCAGGTCCAGGCCGGCCAGCAGGCCAAGCAAAGTGGTCTTGCCCGAGCCGGAGGCGCCGACGATGGCGAAGCTCTCGCCCTCGCGCACCGACAGGCTCACGCCGCGCAGAATGGTCAGAACGCCCTCGGGGCCGCTGACCGACTTGCTAACATCGTTCGCCTCGAGCACTGGAGCGGATGGATCACTCATGCGTCGTTTCCTCTACGCCTTGGGCCTGCTGCTGTGGGGAATGGCCGTCGCCCATGCGGCGCCGACCCGGAGCGTGCTGGTGCTGGGGGACTCGCTATCGGCCGCGCACAACATTCCGGTCGAGTCCGGCTGGGTGAGCCTGCTGTACGGGCGTCTGGCCAAGATGGAGCCGCCGTGGCGCGTGGTCAATGCCAGCATCAGCGGCGAGACGTCGCTGAGCGGTCGCAACCATCTGCCGGGATTGCTGGCGAAGGAGCGGCCAGCGGTGGTGGTGATCGAGCTGGGTGCCAACGACGGCCTGCGCGGCCTGCCGCTCGATGCGCTGCGCGACAACCTCGCCGCGATGATCGACATGGCCCACAAGGCCGGCGCGAGGGTGCTGCTGCTGGGGATCGAGCTGCCGGTGAACTACGGGCCGCAGTATCGCGACGGGTTGCGCGCCATCTATGCCGATCTCGCCCGGCAGAAACACGTGGGTCTGGTGCCGTTCCTGCTCGACGGCGTGGCGCTCGATCCGTCGCTGATGCAGGACGATGGCCTGCATCCCACGGCGGCTGGCGAACCGCGCGTCCTGCAGAACGTATGGCCGGCCCTTGGACCCTTGCTGCGCAAGGCTTCGCGTTGATTCCGTCCGTCCGTTTGACCGGCAGGTGAATGCGCGTCGAGGTCCTTCACATCGTGGTCACCGGGTCGCCCGCTAGCCTTTCACAAACGTGAAAACAGCAACTGCAGGACGAGCATATGAGCACACGTGACGAACAGGCTGGACTGGTGCTGCTGGTGGAGGACAACCGCCAGATCGCCGAGATGGTGGGTGAATTCCTGGAGCGCCGCGGTTACTCGGTGGATTACGCCGCCGATGGCGTCAGCGGCCTGCACCTGGCCGTGACCAACAGCTACGACGTGGTCGTGCTCGACCTGATGCTGCCGGGCATGGACGGCCTGGAGGTTTGCCGCAAGCTGCGCAAGGACGCCAAGAAGTCCACCCCGGTGTTGATGCTGACCGCGCGCGACACGCTGGAAGACAAGCTGGTCGGCCTGGAGGCCGGCGCCGACGACTACCTGGTCAAGCCGTTCGAGGTGCGCGAGCTGGAGGCCCGTCTGCGCGCCCTGATCCGTCGCGACCGCCGGCAGGTGTCGACCGAGGTGCTGACCGTGGGCGACATGACGCTGGACACCGCCACGCTGCGCCTGACCCGTGCCGGGCAGGAGCTGACCGTCTCGCCGATCGGACTGAAGCTGCTGGCGATCCTGATGCGCGAATCGCCGCGCGTGGTCAGCCGCCGTGACATCGAGCGCGAGATCTGGGGCGACACGCTGCCCGACTCGGACACCCTGCGCTCGCACCTCTACAACCTGCGCCGGGTGATCGACAAACCGTTCGACAAGCCGTTGCTGCACACCATCCATTCGGCCGGGTACCGCCTCGCCGACCTCGAGGCCGAGGTGGCTGCCGCCACACAGCCGGCTTGATGCGAAGGAGGCCGCGCCACTCGGCAACATCATGAAAAGCAGGGGTTCGACTCAGCTATCGGGGGCGTTTCGCAAAGGGGCTTTCCAGCGGCGCATCGCGGGTATCTTCGTGTTGCAGCTGGTAGCGCTGGTGATCTGCGTCACCTTGGGTATGTTCAGCATGGCGCCGGTAGGCGCCGTGCTTGTATTGATCGTCATCGTGACCGTGCTGGCCTGGATGGCGGCACGGCGCGAGTGGCGACCGGTCAGTGCACTGGCGCGGCTGGTGGAGGGGTGGGACGAACACCCGGACATCGCCGCGCTGTCGCCCGATCGCCTCGGACGCGGCACCGATGCCGACCTGGCCTCCCTGGCCGGCGGTCTGCACACTTTCGCCGAGCGCATCGCCGGTTACACCGAGCGCGAACGCAACTTCACCCGCGACGCCAGTCACGAGCTACGCAGTCCGCTCACGGTGATCAAGATGTCGGTGGACATGCTGGCCGAGGAGCAGTCGCTGAGCGGTTTCGGCGAGCGATCGCTGCAGCGGATCCGACGTTCGGCGCGGGAGATGGAGGCGCTGGTGGAAGCGTTGCTGATCCTCGCCCGCGAGAAGGACAACGGCGTCGACGACGAAGTGTTCGTGGTCAACGATGCGGTCGGCAGGGAGCTGGGTTTCGCCCGCGACATGCTGGCGGGGCGGCCGATCGAGTTCGAGCTGGAGGAGCCCGCGCGATTCGCCCTGGAGGGGTCTCCGCGGGTCTTCGCGGTGCTGTTCTGGCAGCTCATCCGCAACGCCTGTCAGCAGACCGAGCGCGGCCGCGTGGTGGTGACGGTCATGCCGGATGCGGTGGTGGTGGCCAACCGCACGGAGCCGACGCCGGCCGATGCCGGGGCCGGCGGCCCGGCCCGGCCGAACGCCGATCGCCACGGCTTCGAGCTGGCGATCGCACGGCGGATCAGCGAACGCTTCGCCTGGCCGCTGGAGCTGCAGACCCGCGCGAGCGGCGAGAACGTCGCCCGCATCCGCTTCCCGCAGGTGCAGGCGGCCTGAGGCTCCTGCGCGCGCCCGGGCGCGCGGGAGCTGGTGGCAATCACCCGCCGAGCGCGGGCGAGACGGCGAAACCGCAGCCGGTCTTGGCTTTCACTTCGTCGACCGTCACGCCCTGGTTGAGCTCGATCAGGGTCAGGCCCTGGCCCTTGGCCACCTCGAACACGCACAGGTCGGTGATGATCAGGTCCACCACCTGCTTGCCGGTGAGCGGCAGGTCGCACTGCTGCTTGATCTTCGGCGAGCCGTCCTTTGCGGTGTGCTCCATCAGCACTACCACGCGCTTGACGCCCGAGACCAGGTCCATCGCGCCGCCGGGGCCCTTGACCATCTTGCCCGGCACCATCCAGTTGGCCAGGTCGCCGGTGCACGACACTTCCAGGCCGCCGAGGATCGACAGGTCGATGTGGCCGCCGCGGATCATCGCGAACGAGTCGGCGCTGGAGAAGAAGCTGGAGCCGGCCAGGGTGGTGATGGTCTGCTTGCCGGCGTTGATCAGGTCAGCGTCGACCTTGTCATCGCTGGGGAATGGACCGATGCCGAGCAGGCCGTTCTCCGACTGCAGGGTCACATCCATGCCCTCGGGGATGAAGTTCGCCACCAGGGTCGGGATGCCGATGCCGAGGTTCACGTAGAAGCCATCGCGCAGCTCCTTCGCCGCGCGCTGCGCCATCGCGGTGCGCATCGGGTTTTCCTTGCCGGTGTTGGCGCCGGCGACGGTGCGGAACTCGATGCGCTTCTCGTACGCCGCGCCGTGGATGATGCGGTCGACGTAGATGCCGGGCACGTGGACCTGGTCCGGATCGAGCGAGCCGACCTCGACCAGTTCCTCCACCTCGGCCACGCAGACCTTGCCGCAGGTGGCGATCATCGGGTTGAAGTTGCGCGCGGTCTTGCGGAACACCAGGTTGCCCAGGCGGTCGCCCTTCCACGCCTTGACGATCGACACGTCGGCGTGGATCGCCTCTTCCAGCACGTATTCCTTGCCGTCGAAACTCTTGGTTTCCTTGCCCTCGGCCAGCTTGGTGCCGAACGCGGTGCGGGTGTAGAAGCCGGGGATGCCGGCGCCGCCGGCGCGCAGCTTCTCGGCCAGCGTGCCCTGCGGTACCAGGTGCAGCTCCAGCTCGCCGGCCAGCACCTGGCGCTCGAACTCCTTGTTCTCGCCCACGTAGGACGCGTACACACGCTTGACTTGGCGCGTCTTCAGCAGCGGGCCCATGCCGAAGTCGTCCACGCCGGCGTTGTTGCCGACGATGGTCAGGCCCTTGGTGCCGGCGTCGAGCAGGGCGCCGATCAGGTTTTCGGGGATGCCGCACAGGCCGAAGCCGCCGGCCGCGATCGTCATGCCGTCGAACAGCAGGCCGTCGAGTGCCTTGGTGGCGTTGGGGAACACCTTGTCCATCGCAGTGCCTTCTTCTGCTTGGGGAATCAGCCTTCAAGGATACGACGGATGGGTGTCCGGCCGCCTCGTACGAAGGTCCGATGGGATGGCAGCCGCCAGCGGCGCTTGCTTTCATCGTTTACGCGTGTAAACATCGATCATCGATTACGTGTGTAAACGGAGCGCCCCATGATCAGCGAAGCCGAAGCGGTGGTGATGGAGGTGCTCTGGCGCAACGCGCCGCGCAGCGCCGAGGAGATACTGGCCGAGGTCGGCCAGGCCCAGCAGTGGCAGGAGGGCACGGTGAAGTCGCTGCTCAACCGCCTGCTGAAGAAGAAGGCGGTGAAGGCCGAGCGCGATGGCCGTCGCTACCTGTACTCGCCGCTGCTGGCCCGCGAAAAATACGTGCACCAGACCAGCAAGAGCCTGCTCGATCGCCTGTTCGATGGGCGCGTCGCGCCGCTGGTGGCGCACTTCTCCGAGCAGCGCAAGCTGTCGAAGAAGGACATCGCCGAACTGCGCCAGCTGCTGGAGGAGCTCGACGATGAACAGCCTTGAGCTTCTCGCCGCGACCTGGATGACCCAAGCCGTGCGGCTGACCTGGATCTTCACGCTCGCTGTGGTGCTCGTGCTCTTCCTGCGGCGGCCGCTGCGGCGAGTCGTCGGAACCGAGGACGCCCCGGTGCTGTGGTTGCTGATGCCGCTGGTGCTTCTTGCTGCGCTGGCCCCGCACCCGGTCATGCCGTTGGAAGCGCTGCCACCGGTAGTGGTGCGCATCGCCGGTGGTGGAGCCTGGGTGGCGCCTCCTGCACCGGCCGGGTGGACGGTTCCGTGGCACATGCTGGCGATGGCGGCATGGCTGCTCGGTGCGCTGGCCGTGCTTGCCAGCGTGGGCATCGTCCAGCGGCGCTACCTGCGCCGGCTCGCCGGTGCCCGCGCAATCGATGTTGCAGATACCCGCACTCCGGTGTGGCAGGCCCTCGACAGTCATCTCGGGCCGGCCGTGGTGGGCGCGCTGGGCGTGCGCATCGTGCTGCCTGCTGACTTCCACACCCGCTACACCCCGGCCGAGCAGGTACTGATCCTCGCCCACGAGCAGGTGCACGCCCGGCGCCGCGACGGTCTGTGGCGGCTGCTCGCCCAGGGCCTGGTCGCACTGTTCTGGTTCCACCCGCTCGCTTGGTATGCGCTGGCTTGCCTGCGCCAGGACCAGGAGCTGGCCTGCGATGCCGCCGTATTGCGCGAGCGGGGCGCCCCGCGCCGGGACTACGCCGGCGCCATGCTGAAAACCCAGGCCTCGCCGCTGATGCTGCCGGTGGGGTGTTCCTGGTCTGCGCGTCACCCACTCACGGAGAGAGTCGCCATGCTGAAACTGCCCGTCCCCACGCGTGCCCGCCGTCTGGCCGGTCGCGCCGCGCTCGGCGCTATCGCGCTCGCCGGTTCGTTCGCCGTCTATGCCGCGCAGTCGGCGCCGCCAGTGCAGCACTCGCCAGTCGTGGCCTTCACGCTGGAGCTGGCGGTCAGTGTAGGCGGACAAGCTCCGCATCTGCACGCCACCAGTTGCCTGAAGGGTGCAGACGACACCTACCGCTTCGTCAACCACGAGGACAAGTCGCTGCCGCCCTGGCAAGGGCAGGTCGGGATCGTGCCTGCGCCCGACGGCCAGATGGAGATCCATGCCAGGATCGCGGGCGGCTCGCTCAAGAGCCCGGTGACGCCGATCCTGCGCACGCGCGTCGGCCCGAAGGCGGCGATCCAGATCGGCCGGGTGGTGGCGGGCATGGACCACACGCTTCGCCTGGAGATCACCGCCTGGCCGGGGTGCGGCACGCCGCGCCCGGTCGTCGATGACGGCAACGTGCATGCCCGGTTCGCAGGTCCCAGCGCCCGCGTGATGGCGTCCACCTTCGCCGAGCGGGCCGGACTGACCCTGGTCGATCCGGGATCGCTGGACAACGCCCAGCCGGTGGCCGGCAATTTCGAAGGGGTGCCGCCGCGCAGGGCATTGCAGCTGATCGGTAGCCTGGTCGGGATGAAGCCGGTGTTTTCCGGCCAAACCGTGCGCTTCGTTGCCCAGTAGCCGTCCGAGGGGGTCGATATACTCCCCGCATTGCCGGGGAGTATCCGCACGTGAAGTCGCGTCGCCGTCTGTGGAGCCTGTTTGCCGCCCTCGGGCTGGCCGCATCCGCCCACGCGGCTGGCCCGGTGCTGGTGATTCACGCCGGGGCCGGTGCGCCGCGCAAGGACATGCCGCCGGCGCGTGAAAAGGCCATCCGCGCCGCGCTCACCCAGGCGCTGCTCGCTGGCTACACCGAGCTCAAGGCGGGCAAGCCGGCCATCGACGGGGTAACGGCCGCGTTGGTGGTGCTGGAGGACGATCCGCTGTTCAACGCCGGTCGCGGTTCGGTGTTCACCCATGCCGGCACGCTGGAGATGGATGCGGCGATCATGGACGGCTACACGCTGCGTGCCGGGTCGGTGGCGGCGATCGACCATGTGCGCAACCCGATCCTGGCGGCCCGCGCGGTGATGGAGCATTCGTCGCACGTGATGCTGGTCGGCGCCGGGGCCGAGGCCTTTGCCAGATCGCAGGGCCTGGCCATGGAGAGCGATGCCTGGTTCCGCACCGAGGAGCGCTGGCAGCAACTGCAGCGTGCGCTGAAGGAGGATGCGGCCAAGCAACCGCATGGGGACGAAGCTACCGCCAAGCACTTCGGCACCGTGGGCGCGGTGGCACTCGATGTGGACGGCCACCTGGCGGCGGGCACCTCCACCGGCGGCATGAACGACAAGCTGCCCGGCCGCGTGGGTGATTCGCCGATCATCGGTGCCGGCACCTACGCCAACTCCGACTGCGCGGTGTCGGGCACCGGCTGGGGCGAGTTCTACATGCGCACCGTGGCCGCGCATGCGATCTGCATGCGGGTGACCCAGCTGCGCATGCCGATCGCCCGCGCCGCGGCCGAGGTGATCAACCAGGAGATTCCCGCGATGGGTGGCAACGGCGGCGCGATCGCGCTGGACGAGCGCGGCCATATCGCGATTCCGTTCAACACCGACGGCATGTTCCGCGGCTGGATCGACGGCTCCGGCAAGCCGCACGTGGCGATCTTCGGCGACGAGGACGACGGCACCGGCGAGCCCTTGCCGGCCCCCGCGCCGGACGATGCCGCCAGCGGCCGCTGAGCGGCGCGGATCAGTCCTCGCGGTCCGGCCGCTCGCGCACCGGGTGCTTGCTCAGCTTGCGCTGCAGGGTGCGCCGGTGCATGCCCAGTCGACGCGCCGTCTCGGAGATGTTGCCGTCGCACTCGGTCAGCACGCGATGGATGTGTTCCCACTCCAGCCGGCGCAGCGCCAGCGGTGCCTCGGGCGTCTCGACCACGTCGTCGTCGTCGGCCTGCGGGCCATCGCCCTCGGTGAGGGCCCGAACCACCGCATCGGCATCCACCGGCTTGGCCAGGTAGTCGTGGGCGCCGCGCTTGATGGCTTCCACCGCGGTGGCGATCGAGGCATAGCCGGTGAGCAGCAGGATGCGCATGTCCGGCACCAGCCGGTGCAGGTCGGGGATCAGCCGCAGGCCGCTGTCCTCACCGAGCTTGAGGTCGAGCACGCAGTAGCGCGGCTGGTGCCGGCGGGTCAGCGCACGGGCTTCGTCGGCATTGGTGGCGTTGATCACCTCGAAGCCTCGCGAGCTCATGGCCCTGGCCAGCACGCGGCCGAAGGTCGGGTCGTCGTCGACGATCAGCAGGGGGCGGGCGGAGGCGTTCAGATCGGTCATCACGGTATCCACGGTGGCGTATCGCTCTATTTTGACGGCTGCGGGGCCCTGCGTGCACCCTCGTGGCGCGATGGTGCGGGGCTGACCGAGGCCAGCGGCAGGCGCATGCGCACGCGGGCCCCGTCTTCGGTGTTCTCCGCGGTGAGTTCGCCGCTGAGCCGGTCGGCAGTGGCTTCGGCCAGCGTGAGGCCGATGCCGAGGCCGCCCTGCTTGCCGCTGTAGCCGAGCGCATAGCCCGGTTCGTCGGGCAGAAAACCCGGGCCGTGATCGGTCACGTCCAGCTCCAGCCAGCCGCGATCCCGACTCACGCGCAGCGCGACCCGATTGGATTCGCGCATCGCCGAGGCGTCCGCCGCGTTGTTGAGCAGGTTGATCAGCGCATGACGCAGTCCGGGCGGGCTGCTCAGCGCCGCGCCGGCTACCGTGTCGGCCATGTCCAGCTCCAGCTCGGCTTCCGGTCGCAGCAGCTGGAAGCGCTCAAGGCAGCCGTGCACGAAGCTGCCGACATCCATCTGCTCTTCTTCCTGCGACAACTGCGCCTTGCCGAAGGCGACCATCTCGCGAAGGATGCCGCGGCACCGCTCCACCTGCTCCTCGAGCAGTTCGAGATCCTCGGCCAGCGGCTGGTCGGTGGCGTGCTCGCGGCGCAGCTCGGGCAGCAGCATGCGCATGGTGGCCAGCGGGGTGTTGAGCTCGTGCGCGGCACCGGCGGCCTGGGTGGCGATCGCCAGAATCCCTTCGTCGCGCAGCGCACGTTCGCGCACCCGCTGCACCTCGTCCTGCTGCAGGCGCACGGCGGTGGCAAGGCGATTGACGAAGAAGCCCAGCAGCATGGCGGTGATCGCGAAGTTCACTGCCATGCCGAGCACGTGCAGCTCGAAGCCGGCGCGGCCTTCCATCATCGGTGGCAGCGGCAGGTAGTGCCGCAGCAGGAACACGTAGGCCAGGCAGGTCAGCGCAGCTACGGTCAGCAGCGCCGGGATGGTGAGCGCGGCGGCACCGAGCGCGATCGGGATCAGCAGCAGGGTGACGAACGGATTGGTGGCGCCGCCGGTCAGGTAGAGCAGGGCCGAGAGCACCAGCGTGTCGGCGGCGATGTGGCCGATCGTCTCCCATTCGCGCACCCGCCACGGCATGGTCAGCCGGAACGAGGCGAAGGCGGCGAAGATCGCGTAGAGGCCGATCACCACCAGCAGCGGCAGCACCGGGATCTCCATGCGCATCCACAGCGCCGCGAACAGCACGGCGCTGCTCTGGCCGGTGATCGCGCACAGGCGCAGCCAGGCCAGGGTGCGGGTCAGCGCCGACGGGGCGAAACGCTGGGGCGAAGCGGGATTGAGCAGGGGCATAAGTAAGAAGGCCCGCCGGGTGGCGGGCCTTGGTGGCTCACGGGGCGGGCGTATCGTAGCCCTCTTCGCTGCGCGATGCGGGCAGTGGATCGTGATTGGTCGCCACGTCGGAGTGGCTGGCCGACAGGCGGTTCATCAGCGGCAGCACCGCGACGGCAATTACGGTGCAACCCACGCCGACCAGGCCCAGCTTGTTGAACAGGCTGGTGTAGATGTCCAGCGACTGCACTGGATCGGTCAGGCCCTCCGGGATGTGCGCGTAGTTGGCCACCACGCTGCCCAGGTACTGCGAGATGCCGGATGCGACGTAGTAGGCACCCATCATGAAGCCGCCCATGCGTGCCGGCACGTAGCGGGCGATCATCGCCAGGCCCAGGCCGGAGACCAGCAGCTCGCCCAGCGAGTACAGGCCGTAGCCCCACACCATGATCCACGAGGACACCTGGCCGTCCACCGCCCAGCGCGCGCCGACGCCGTAGATGAAGAAGCCGGCGGCCACCGCGGCGAAGCCCCAGGCGAACTTGGCGGCGACCGAAATGTCCTTGCCGACTCGGCCCAGCGAGTTGTAGATCAGCACCAGCACCGGGCTCAGCAGCACGATCCAGATCGCGTTGAGCGACTGGAACTGCTCCGGGATCCACCTGAAGACGTGCCAGCCGAACAGACTGAAATCCAGGTTCACGTTCTTCTGCGCGAACAGGTTCAGCGACGTGGACATCTGCTGGTAGAAGATGAAGAAGAAGATCGTCTGCACCGTCAGCACCAGCGCGGCGGTGAGGCCGGCGCGCTCGTCGCGGTGGCTGGAGCGGATCAGGTGGATGAAGATGCCGAGGATCACCACGCCGGCGGCATACACGCACACGCGGGCCACACCCTCGTTCTGCAGGATGAAGGCCGATACGAACACCAGCACCACGCCGGCAGCCAGCACGCCGGCCAGTTTCTTCAGGTCCACGCGCTTGTCGTCCGCCGGCGAACCGATGTGGGCCAGCGTGCGGCTCATCAGGCCGTAATTGATCAGGCCCAGCGCCAGGCCGACGGCGCAGGCGCCGAAAGCGGTGTGCCAGCCCCAGTCGTCGCCGTAGCGCTGGCCGACGTAGTCGCGGATCCACGGAGTCAGCAGCATCGAGATCGTCGAGCCGATGTTCACCGCCATGTAGTAGATGGTGAAGGCGCTGTCGATCTTGGTGTCGTCGCCCTCGTAGATCTTGCGCACGAGGTTGCCGGCGTTCGGCTTGAACATGCCGTTGCCGACGATGATCACGCCCAGCGAGAAGTACAGGAACGAGGCGCTTTCGGTGGGGATCCACAGCAGCGCGTAGCCCAGCATCAGCACGATCGCGCCCATGCGCATGGTGCGCCGGGTGCCGATCAGCTTGTCACCGACCCAGCCGCCGATCGCCGGGGTCACGTAGATCAGCGCCGCCGCGGCACCCCATACCAGGTTGGAGCGGGTGTCGACGAAGCCGAGCTTCTTGATCATGTAGGTGACCATCAGCACCTGCATGCCGTAGAAGCCGAAGCGCTCCCACATTTCGATCAGGAAGACGGTGCTGAAGGAGCGGGTCTGCGAGACGGGAGGATTCTGGGTAGCCATGCCTTGTCCGTGCGGATTGATGCCTTGGTACCGCACGTGGCAGCACCTCTCGAGCGTGGCCCCGGGCGGGGCACAACCTCGGAAGGTTAACCGATCCCGGCTGGCCTTGTAGTTGCACCGCAATAGGGCAAAGGGCGCCCGCAGGCGCGTGTGGCATGATGCGCCCCACCTGAGTGCCCGCCCCGCTGCGGGATCCCCGTGTCCGTCCTGGAGTACCAACCCGATGCCCGGCAGTGGATTTCGCGGCAACCCGCGCCAGCTCTGGAACGCGTTCCGCTGGTCGATGAAGGGGCTGCAGGCGGGCTGGCGGCACGAGGCCTCGTTCCGGCTCGAGGCGATGCTGGCGGTGGTGCTGGTGCCGCTGGGCCTGTGGCTGGGTCACGGGCCGCTGGAGAAGATCGCGCTGGTGCTGCCGGCGGTGCTGGTGCTCTCGGCCGAGCTGCTCAATTCGGCGATCGAGGCGGTGGTGGACAAGGTCAGTCCTGACTTCCACGAACTGGCCGGGCGCGCCAAGGACATGGGCTCGGCCGCGGTGTTCCTGCTGCTGCTGCTCACCGTGCTCTGCTGGGGGCTGATCCTGGGGCCGCGCTGGTTCTGAGCGGGCGGCGCCCGCGTGGGCGTCGTATGCTTGAGGGGATCGGGGATTGCCCCGCCGTCTCCATTCACGGGAGTGAAGCCATGAAACTGCTGCGAACCTGCCTGATCCTCCTGCTGGTGGCCGGGCTGTCCGGCTGCGGCTACAACGCCATCCAGCGCCAGGACGAGGCGGTGAAGGCATCGTGGTCCGAGGTCATCAACCAGTACCAGCGGCGCGCCGACCTGGTGCCCAACCTGGTCGCCACCGTGAAGGGCTACGCCCAGCACGAGGAGAAGGTGTTCGTCGAGGTGACCGAGGCGCGCGCCAAGGTCGGATCGATCAAGGTGGATGCCGACACTGTCAACGATGCCGCCAAGCTCAAGCAGTTCCAGGCGGCGCAGGGCGAGCTTTCCAGCGCGCTGTCGCGGCTGATGGTGGTCAGCGAGAACTACCCGCAGCTGAAGGCCGACGGCCTGTTCCAGAATCTGCAGGCGCAGCTGGAGGGCACCGAGAACCGCGTCACCGTGGCGCGCAACCGCTACGTGCAGGCGGTGCAGTCCTACAACACCCTGATCCGCAGTTTCCCGAACAATCTCACGGCGAAGATGTTCGGCTACAAGGTCAAGCCGAACTTCAGCGTGGAGAACGAGCAGGCGATCTCCACCGCACCCAAGGTGGATTTCGGCTCCAGCGCGCCGGCCTCGCCCGCGTCGGCGCACTGATCCGATGCGGCGCCTGATGCGCCTGTTCCTGCTGCTTGCGCTGGTGTGCGTCGCGCCGGCGCATGCGGCCGACGTGCCGCACCTGACCCGCCACGTCACCGACCTCACCGGCACGTTGACGTCGCAGCAGGTCGATGCGCTGGATGCCAAACTGGTGGCGCTGGAGCAACGCAAGGGGGCCCAGCTGGTGGTGCTGATGGTGCCGACCACCGGCGACCAGGACATCGAGAGCTACTCGCTGGCGGTGGCCGAGGCCAACAAGATCGGTCGCAAAGGCACCGACGACGGCGTCCTGCTGCTGGTCGCCAAGAACGACCGCAAGGACCGCATCGAGGTCGGCTACGGGCTGGAAGGTGCGGTGCCGGATGCGGCCACTGCGCGGATCCGGCGCGAGTTCATCGAGTCGCGCTTCAAGCAGGGCGACTTCTACGGTGGCCTCGATGCCGGCGTCGACGCGCTGACCAAGCTGATCGACGGCGAGCCCCTGCCGGCGCCCAAGCAATCAAGCCGATCGCGGGGCGGTCTGGATATCGGGCATGCCATGCTGATCGGTCTGTTCGTGGCGTTGTTCCTGCGCCGGCTGTTCGGCCGGGCCCACGTGATCGTGCGCACGCCGCTGGGTGCGGCGCTGACCGGCGGCCTGTTGTGGCTGCTCGCCGCGACGGTGGGTGTGGGGGTGCTCGGTGCCGTCATCGGCGGCATCGTGATGCTGATGCCCGGCGGTGGTGGGCGTTCCATCGGTGGCGGTGGCTGGGGCGGCTGGGGCGGATTCGGCGGCGGCGGCTGGGGCGGCGGCGGGTTTGGAGGGGGCGGCTTTGGCGGCGGCAGCGGAGGTGGCTTCGGTGGAGGCGGCTTCAGCGGTGGTGGCGGCAGCTTCGGCGGCGGCGGTTCTTCGGGGAGCTGGTGATGGGACGGATCGAGCGACTGTCACGCAACCTGTTTGGCGCCTGGTTCCAGCTGCGACGCTGCTTTCCTTCCACGCTGCTCGACGAGATGGCCACGGCGATCCACGACGGCGAACGCCACCATCGCGGCGAGCTGCGTTTCGCGGTGGAGTCGCGCCTGTCGCCATCGGCAGTCTGGGCGGGAGTGACCGCACGCCAGCGGGCGCAGCAGGTGTTCTCCCAGTTGGGCGTGTGGGATACCGAGCTCAATACCGGCGTGCTGATCTACGTGCTGCTGGCCGAGCGCCGGATCGAGATCGTCGCTGATCGCGGTCTGGTCGAGCGGGTGGAGCGGGGTGCGTGGGAGCGTGTCTGCGCCGGGATGCGCGCGGCGTTCGCCGCCGGGCACTGGCGCGAAGGCAGCCTGGAAGGGATCGCCGAGATCCATGCGTTGGCCAGGGCGTGTTTCCCCAGCGATGGCCGCGACAATCCGGACGAGCTGCCGGATCGGCCCGTGTTGCTGTAACAGGGAAGGCCGCCCGAAGGCGGCCTCTTGCTGTTCGGGCGGTGCGGCTCAGCGGCCCTTGCCGATGTGATTCTCGAGGAAGGCCTGCAGTGTGTTGAGCAGGTCGATGTTGTTCTTCTCGTCGTAGAAGCCGTGTCCTTCGCCCGGCTTGACCAGGGTCTGGTAAGGCTTGTGCGCCGTATCGAGCGCGGCGGTCATGGCCTTGAACTGGGCAAACGGCGCACGCTGGTCGTCTTCGCCGTGGATCAGCAGCACCGGGACGTCGATCTGGTCGGCGAGCTTGTCCGGCGAGTTGGCGTCGAGGTTCTTTTTGTTGTCCCCCGTGATCGCGCGCATGGCGTTGCGTCTGGTCTCCCTGCGATTTCTTGTAGAGCAGGGCCATGTCGCGCCGCCGGGGCCGCCACCGCAGCGCGAGCGTGAGGTACCTCTCATGCGTTCTTCTTCTGGAGCTTCCGCTTGCTCGACTGGACACAGGGGGCCTTGCACCTGGCGGCCCGGCGGTGTCCGGGCTTTCCTTCATTCCCTGAAGCCTGAATGTATCTGGGTGCGCCGTGGTCGCGACCATTGTCCGCCCGGGCCGATCGGCGGCTAGACTTGCGCTTTTGCCGACGGCCGCCATGACCCAGCCCTTCGTCGTCCAGTTCGATCCCGTGGCCTTCAGGCTCGGGCCGTTGCAGGTGCATTGGTACGGACTGATGTACCTGTTCGGCTTTCTGCTGGTCGCGACGCTGGCCGAGTACCGCCGCCGCCGGGGCCGGCTGCCGGTGAGCCGGGACGCGCTGGGTGACCTGATGTTCTACGCCATGATGGGCGTGATCGTCGGCGGCCGGGTCTGGTACATGCTGTTCTACTACGCTGGCGGCCCCGGCTGGATCTGGCGCGACCCGCTGGCCCTGTTCAAGGTCTGGGACGGCGGCATGAGCTTCCACGGAGGCCTGCTCGGCGTGGTGCTGGCCGGATGGTGGTGGTCGCGCCGGCACCGGCTGCATCCGTTCGACACGATCGATTTCGTCGCGCCGATGGTGCCGCTGGGCCTGGGGCTGGGGCGGCTGGGCAACTTCATCAACGGCGAGTTGTGGGGCAAGCCCGGCGACGTGCCGTGGGCGATGATCTTCCCGGGCTCGCGTGACGAGGACCTGCAACTGGCCGCCGGCAACCCGACGCTGACCGAGCGGCTGCAGCAGTTCGGCGGCCTGCCGCGTCATCCCTCGCAGCTGTACGAGCTGGCGCTGGAAGGTGTGGTGATGTTCGCGGTGCTGTGGCTGGTGTCGCTCAAGCCGCGGCCGCGCTATCTCGTCTCCGGCCTGTTCGCGCTGCTGTATGGCTGCTTCCGCTTCGCGGTGGAGTTCGTGCGCGTGCCGGATCCGCAGCTGGGCTACCTGGCCTGGGGCTGGCTGACCATGGGCCAGGTGCAGTCGATCCCGCTGATCGTGGTGGGGCTGGTGCTGCTCGCGATGTCGCGCCGGGCACCCGTGCTGCCGCTGGCGGCCGGGTAGGAGCCCGCTCGCGGGCGATGTCTTTCCTGCTCGCGTCGATGTGGATCAGGAGCAAGAGCATCGCCCGCGAGCGGGCTCCTACAGCATGAACGGCGCCTGCGGGACCGGGCTCAGAAGTTGCTGTCGCCGCCGAGGATGTCGCCCAGCCCGCCGAGGATCGAGCCTTCGCCGCGACGCTGGCCGCCGCCCTGCGGTGCCGCCGCCAGCATGCGGCCGGCCATCCGCGAGAACGGCAGCGACTGCAGCCACACCGTGCCCGGGCCGGTCAGCGTGGCCAGGAACATGCCCTCGCCACCGAAGAACATGCTCTTGATGCCGCCGACGGGCTTCACGTCCATGCTGACGGTGTCGTGGAAGGCCACCACGCAGCCGGTATCCACGTCCAGCCGTTCGCCCGCCTTCAGCTCGCGCTGCATCATGGTGCCGCCAGCATGCACGAACACCCAGCCGTCGCCTTCCAGCTTCTGCATGATGAAGCCCTCGCCGCCGAACAGACCGGTGAGGATCTTGCGCTGGAAGAAGATACCCAGTTGCACGCCCCGCGCGCCGGCCAGGAAGGAATCCTTCTGACAGATCAGCCGGCCGTTGTGCTCGGACAGTTTCATCGCCATCACCGTGCCGGGGTAGGGCGCGGCGAACGCCACCTTGGCCTTGCCGCTGCCGTTGTGGGTGAACACCGTGGTGAACAGGCTTTCGCCGGTGATCACGCGTTTGCCGGCCGAGAGCAGCTTGTCCATCAGGCCGCCGCCCTGGCTGGCGGCCGAGCCGTCGCCGAAGACCGTATCCATCTGGATGGCGGACTCCTTGTACATCAGCGCGCCGGCCTCGGCCACGGCGCTTTCGCCCGGGTCCAGCTCGATCTCGACGAACTGCATGTCGGTGCCGACGATGCGGTAGTCGATCTCATCGGCGCCGGCACCCCGTAGCGGCGGGGCCGGCGGTGGCATCGACGTCGCTCCCAGGCCGGAGGCCAGCTCGCCGACCGCGCGGACCGGCTTCCACTCGGTGAACCCCTCCCGCCAGCAGTAGCCGTCGGGCTGGCGCCGCGCCTGCTCGCGGGCCGCCATGTCGTCGAGCGGGCCGATCCGTTCGGCGTCCTTGCCGTAGCTGAAGTACCACTGGGCCATCTGCGTTGCCTCCCTGGGAAAAGTCCGAGTCTAGGCCGGAACCGCCGAGCGGTGTAGGAGCGCACCCTGTGCGCGAACGCTTCTGGCTTCGATGCCGATCGGGAGCAAGGGCATTCGCGCACAGGGTGCGCTCCTACCGGATACCATGGAGGCATGCGCGCCTACCTCGATCTGCTTCGCCACGTGCTGGAACACGGCACCGAAAAATCCGACCGCACCGGTACCGGCACGCGCAGCGTGTTCGGCTGGCAGATGCGCTTCGACTTGGCGCGGGGCTTCCCGCTGGTCACCACCAAGAAGTTGCACCTGCGCTCGATCGTCCACGAGCTGATCTGGTTCCTGCGCGGCGACACCAACATTGCCTACCTCAAGGAGAACGGCGTCAGCATCTGGGACGAGTGGGCCGACGCCAACGGCGATCTCGGTCCGGTCTACGGCGCCCAGTGGCGCAGCTGGCCCACGGCCGACGGTGGCGCGGTGGACCAGATCCGCTGGGTGGTGGACGAGATCCGCCGCAATCCCGATTCGCGCCGGCTGATCGTCAGCGCCTGGAACGTGGGCGAGCTGCCGAAGATGGCGCTGATGCCCTGCCACACGATGTTCCAGTTCTACGTCGCGGACGGGCGGCTGAGCTGCCAGCTCTACCAACGCTCGGGCGACATCTTCCTCGGCGTGCCGTTCAACATCGCCAGCTACGCCCTGCTGACCCACATGGTGGCGCAGGTCTGTGGCCTCGAGGTCGGGGATTTCGTGCACACCCTGGGCGATGCGCACCTGTACAACAACCACGTCGAGCAGGCGGCGCTGCAGCTCACGCGCGAGCCGCTGCCGCTGGCGACGCTGCGGCTCAATCCCGGGATCCGCTCGATCTTCGACTTCCGCTACGAGGATGTCACCATCGAGGGCTACCAGTCGCATCCTGCGATCAAGGCCCCCGTGGCCGTCTGATCGATCGCCGTGCGGGCGTCTGCAGGATCCCTTTTCCGGTCGCGAAGGGTGCCGGGCCCGCCGGTTGCGCGTTAGAATCCTCTGGTTAACGGTGCGTCCCAGGCGCACTGCGTTGCCACTTTTGCAGCAAGGATTGTCATGGCCGTTTCGCTGATCGCCGCCCTCGACGAGAACTTCGCCATCGGCCGCAAGGGCCAGTTGCCCTGGCACCTGCCGGACGACCTGCGCTGGTTCAAGGAGCTCACCCTCGGCAAGTACGTGCTGATGGGCTACAACACCGCGCTGGCGATCGGCAAGGCGCTGCCGGGTCGGACCAACCTGGTGCTCAGCAGGCGCCACGAAGCGCCGTTCCCGGGGCAGGTCACGGTGCGCTCGATCGAGGAGGCGCGTGCGCGTGCCGACGGCACCGGTCTGATGGTGGTCGGCGGTGGCCAGGTCTATGCCGAGGCGCTTCCCGTGGCCCAGCGCCTGTACCTGACCTGGGTGAACGCCGCGGTGGACGGCGCCGACACCTTTTTCCCGGGTGTCCATTTCAGCGATTGGACCGAGGTTTCGCGGACCCACCACAAGGCGGACGCCGACCACGCGTACGACTTCGACATGGTCGAGTACATCCGCACCGCCTGATGGCTCCACCCGGACCGTTGCATGTGATGGCCGGCGTGCTGCGCCGGCCCGACGGTGCAGTGCTGGTCACCGAGCGTCCGCCCGGCAAGCACCTGGCCGGGCTGTGGGAGTTTCCCGGTGGCAAGCTCGAGCCGGACGAGATCCCTTTTGCCGGGCTCGTGCGCGAGCTGCGCGAGGAACTGGGCATCGAGGTGCGCGAGGCGTATCCGCTGCTGGTGCTGCCCTGGCGATACGACGTGTTTCATCTGTTGCTGGATACCTGGGTCGTAACCGCCTGGGACGGCATTCCCGGTCCGCTGGAGGGGCAGGGCCTGCGGTGGCATCGACCCGAGGCACTCGTCCCCGCCCAGCTGGCGCCAGCCGACCAGGCGATTCTCCGGACCCTGCTCGGGACCTGACCTCTCAGGTGCGGGCGAGCGCGAGGTAGCGCGCATGCAGCGCGCGCACCTGCTCGTCCAGGGCGTCTTCGGGGCCGCCGTTGTCGATCACGTCGTCGGCGATCGCCAGTCGTTGTTCGCGCGATGCCTGGTTGGCCAGCATGCGCCGGGCGAGTCCCTCGTCCACGCCGTCGCGCCGGATCAGCCGGCGCACCTGTTCCTGCGGATCCACGTCGACCACCAGTACGCGATCGACCCAGCGGTAATGCGCCAGGTTCTCTACAAGCAGGGGGATGGCCAGGATGCAGTAGGTCCCCGGATCGTCGTCGGCGCGGTCGCGCAGCCACTGGCGGACGCGCGGGTGGATGATCGCCTCGAGCGTGTGGCGGGCATCGCGGTCGGCGAAGATGCGACGTCGCATGGATGGGCGGTCGAGGCGCCCGTCGGGGCCCAGCACTTCCCTGCCGAAAGCCTCCACGATGGCGGCCAGGCCCGGGGTCTCCGGCTCGATCACCTCGCGTGCCGCGCGGTCGGCGTCGTGCACACCGACACCGAGGGCGCGGAAGCGGTCTTCCACGGCGCTCTTGCCCGCAGCGACGCCTCCGGTGAGTGCGACCACGAAGCCGGACATGGGTACCTCAGTGCAGCCCGGTGAGGTGGGCGTAGGCCGCCCACAGCTGGTCGCCCGCGACGAACCAGACCCAGCCCGCGGCCGCGATGAAGGGGCCGAACGGCATCGGCACGTCGCGGTCGTGGCGCTTCAGCGCCATCAGGGTGCCGCCCACGATCGCGCCGATCAGCGACGACAGCAGCACGACCGGCAACAGGCAGCCCAGCCCCATCCAGGCGCCGAGGGCGGCGAGCAGCTTGAAATCGCCGTGCCCCATGCCCTCCTTGCCGGTGAGCAATTTGAACCCCCAGTACACGCTCCACAGGCTGAGGTAGCCGATCGCCGCGGCGAGGATGGCCGGGCCCGGTTGCACGAGGAAGGGGGCCAACGACAGCAGCAGGCCCAGCCACAGCAACGGATAGACGATCTGGTCGGGCAGCAGCTGCGTGCGCAGGTCGATGCCGGACAGGGCGATCAGGGCCCAGGTGAAGGCCAGCCCGGCCAGTGCCGGCCAGCCTGCGCCAAAACGCCAGACGATCGCTGCGCTGCACAGGCCGGTGACCAGCTCGACCAGCGGATACTGTGCCGAGATGGGTTCGCGGCAATACCGGCAGCGCCCTCGCAGCATCAGCCAGCCGAAGACCGGAATGTTGTCGTAGAACGCCAGCCGGTGCTTGCACTTCGGGCAGTGCGAGGGCTCGAACACGATGCCGGGGGGCGGTGCCGCCGGCGGCTCTTCCTCGCGTTCGAGGATGGCGATGGCATCGGCCCGCCACTCGGCCTCAAGCCTGGCGGGCAGGCGCAGGATCACCACGTTGAGGAAACTGCCCACCAGCAGGCCGAGCACACCGGCGGAAAGGATCCACATCCAGAGGGGCAGGTCGGTCATGGGTTGCCTGTCGCGGAAAAGAAAAGGCCCCTTCCCGCCGGGGAAAGGGGCCACGAGACCCGGGCGGGTCTTCCTAGACGGTTGCCGCCAGCTTGAAGATCGGCAGGTAGAGCGAGATCACCATGCCGCCCACCAGCACACCCAGGATCACCATGATCAGCGGCTCGAGCAGGGTGGAAAGGGTATCGACGGCGTTGTTGACCTCTTCCTCGTAGAACTCGGCCACCTTGAACAGCATGCTGTCCAGGGCACCGGACTCCTCGCCGATGGCAGTCATCTGCACCACCATGTTGGGAAACAGGCCGGTCTGGCGCATCGCCAGCTGCAGCTGGTGGCCGACGGCGATGTCATCACGCATGGCCTTCACGGCGTCGCTGTAGACCACGCTGCCGGTCGCGCCGGCCACCGCATCGAGTGCTTCCACCAGCGGTACGCCCGCCTTGAAGGTCACACCCAGCGTGCGGGCGAAGCGGGCGATGGCCGACTGGCGCAGGATGTTGCCGATCACCGGCAGCTTCAGCATCAGGCGGTCGAGGAAGTGGGCAAACTTGACCGAACGCCTCTTGCCCATCACCAGCGCCACGACGCCGCCGACGATGCTGCCGATCACCAGCCACCAGTACGCTTTCATGAACTCCGAGGCGTTGATCACGATCTGGGTGGGGGCGGGGAGCTCCGCTCCGGCGTCGCGGAACGTCTGGGCAAACACCGGCACCACGAACAGCAGCATGATCATGCTGACCAGCAGCGCCACGGCCAGCACCATCACCGGGTAGAACAGGGCCTTCTTGATCTTGGCCTTGATGCCCTCCATCCGCTCCTTGTAGGTGGCCACCGTGTCCAGCACGGTATCCAGCACACCGGCCGATTCGCCGGCACGGACCAGGTTGCGGTAGAGCTCGTCGAACTGGATGGGGTATTTGGCCAGGGCCTCGTTCAGCGAGGCACCGCCTTCGATACCCTGCTTCACGTCCGTCAGGATGTTCTTGAAGCGGACGTTCTTCTGGCCGTCGGCGATGATTTCGAAGGACTGCACCATCGGCACGCCCGAAGCCATCATGGTGGCGATCTGGCGGCTGAAGATGGCCACGTCGCGCGGCTTGACCGTGCTGCCGGTGGCGCCGAACAGCGGCTTGCCCCGTTCCTTCACCGTCTGCGGGTTCATGCCCTGGCGGCGCAGTTCCGCCTTGACCAGCGAGGCGTTCTTGGCGGGCATCTCGCCCTTCATGCGCTTGCCGCGCTTGTCCAGGGCCACCCAGTCGTACACGGTCGCCTGACTGACCTGGGCCCGCTGGGCGCCCAGATCCCGCGGATTCTTTGCCGTCGCCGTAGCCATGCGTCTCCCCCTCATCCCACCTTGAACCGGCCGGCGGCCGGCGGTAACTGGTACAGCTTATTGCATTTCCGATGCCGTTTTCCGTGGCCGGACGCGCATCCGCAATGTGTCGCGGGCCACGGAACCCGGTGCTTCAGTCCTTGGTGACGCGGTCGATTTCGGTCAGGCTGGTCAGGCCGTTCTTCACCTTGAGCAGGGCCGAGGCGCGGAGGTCGTTGATGCCGGCCTCCTTGGCGGTCTCAGCGATCTGCAGCGCATTGCCGCCCTTGAGGATGATCTTCTGGATCTCCTCGAGCATCGGCATCACCTGGTAGATACCCACGCGCCCCTTGTAGCCCTCGTTGCAGCCATCGCAGCCGACCGCTTCGTAGATGGTCATGCCCTCGTCGATGTCCTTTTGCGTGAAACCGGCAGCCAGCAAGGTCTCGGGCGGCAACTCGATCGGCTTCTTGCAGTCGTGCAGGCGTCGCGCCAGGCGCTGCGCCACGATCAGGGTGACCGACGAGGTGATGTTGTAGGGCGCGATGCCCATGTTCATCAGTCGCGAGATGGTCTGGGAGGCGTCGTTGGTGTGCAGTGTCGACAGCACCATGTGACCGGTCTGCGCCGCCTTGATGGCGATCTCGGCGGTTTCCAGGTCGCGGATTTCGCCGACCATGATCACGTCCGGATCCTGGCGCAGGAAGGAGCGCAGCGCCGCGGCGAAGGTCATGCCGCGCTTGGTGTTCTGCTGCACCTGGTTGATGCCCTCGACGCGGATTTCGACCGGGTCTTCCACGGTGGAGATATTGCGCTCGGCGGTGTTGAGCATGTTGAGCGCGGTATACAGCGACACCGTCTTGCCCGAGCCGGTGGGGCCGGTGACCAGCACCATGCCGTAGGGCTTGTGGATCGCGTCCACGTAGAGTTTCTGCTGTTCCGGCTCGTAGCCGAGCTTCTCGATACCGATCTTGGCGGCCGAGCCGTCCAGGATACGCAGCACGATCTTCTCGCCGAACAGCGTGGGCAGGGTGCTGACACGGAAGTCGACCGCGCGACTCTTGGACAGGTTGAGCTTGATGCGCCCGTCCTGCGGCACGCGCTTCTCGGCGATGTCCAGCTGGGCCATCACCTTCAGGCGCGAGGAGATCCGGCTGGCCAGCTTCATCGGCGGGCTGGCCACGGCGCGCAGCATGCCGTCCATGCGGAAGCGGACGCGGTACTGGCTCTCGAATGGCTCGAAGTGGATGTCCGAGGCGCCCCGGCGGATCGCGTCGACCAGCACCTTGTTGACGAACTTCACCACCGGGGCGTCATCGCCCCCGGTCGCGTCGATGCCTGTCTGGTCGGCCTCCTCGTCGCCACCGGAAGTCTCGAGCTCGAGGTCGTCGAGATCGCTGCCGCCCATGTCGGAGATGTTGGCGTTCATGGCGCTCATCGCGCCGTCGATCGCCCGCTGCAACTGCCCGCGTTCGACCAGGATCGGCTCCACCATGCAGTTGGAGTGGAACTTGATCTCGTCCAGCGCGTGCGACTGCATCGGGTCGGCGATGCCGACGTACAGGCGCTTGCCGCGACGGAACAGCGGCAGGGCGCGATGCTTGGTGACCAGCGCCTCGCTGATCAGGTTCAGCGGCATGCTGGCCGGAGCAAGGGAGGTCACGTCCATCATCGGCATGCCGAACTCGACCGACGCCACCTGGGTGAAGCGCGTGCTGTCGACCAGCTGGTGGTCGAGCAGCCAGGTGGCCAGCGTGGCCTTGGCCTGGGTCGAATCTGCCACGGCCTTGCGGACATCAGCCTCCGGCACCACGCCCTCCGAGACCAGCCTGCGGGCCATGCCCGAGAGACCGGCAAGGGATGCCTGCACTTGAGATGACATGGTGAAATCCGCCCCAGCCTGCTGATTAACGTGGAATTTACCCCACTCTAGCAGGGCGGTCATCACCCGCAAGGCCCTCGCGGGGGCCTGCCTCCGCAAGATGCGAAGTCGCCCCGGCTTTGACCGGTGTGGGGCGCAGCGGCAGGCGAGGTCGCCGCGCTATGATCACCAGCCATCGTCGGGGGAATCCAGGTTTGAAGACAAGCATCATCCTTCCCGCCAAGAACGAGGCGCTTGCGCTCGCCCATCTGCTGCCCTCCCTGCATGCGCTGCACCCGGAGGCGGAAATCATCGTGGTCGACGACGGCTCGACCGACGATACCCGGGAGGTGTGCGCCCGCTCCGGTGTCACCTGCCTGTCCTCCCCCTACTCGATGGGCAACGGCGCGGCGATCAAGCGCGGCGCCCGGGCGGCCACGGGCGAGGTCCTGGTGTTCATGGATGGCGATGGCCAGCACGATCCGGCCGATGTCGCCCGCCTGCTCGCACGGTTGGAGCAGGGCTACGACATGGTGGTTGGAGCCCGCTCCTGGGAGGGGCAGGCGGGGGTCGGGCGGGGCGTCGCCAACACCCTCTACAACTGGCTGGCCACGCAGATGACCGGCCACCGCGTGATGGACCTGACCTCCGGCTTCCGTGCGGTGCGCGCGGACAAGTTCCGCGAGTTCCTGTATCTGCTGCCCAACGGTTTCAGCTACCCCACCACCAGCACCATGGCGTTCTTCCGCAGCGCCTATCCGGTGGCCTACGAACCGATTCACGTGGCGCAGCGCGACGGCACCACCAGCCATATCCGCCCGCTGCGCGACGGCATGCGGTTCTTGCTGATCATCTTCAAGATCGCCACGCTGTACTCGCCCCTGAAGCTTTTCGTTCCGGCAAGCGCGGTCTTCTTTCTGCTCGGCTGCTTGAATTACGCGTACACGCTGCATGCGTACAACCGCCTGACCAATATGAGCACGCTGTTGTGGAGCGCTGCCGTCATCGTCTTTCTGATTGGCCTGGTGTCGGAGCAGATCACGAGCCTGATCTACCGTCAGTCGAACTGACATGAGTGCGGTACAACCTTCCGGCCTCCACGAACGGGGTTCACACCGATGACGCGAGTCCAGCTCGTTTGTCAGTTCGGGCAGCCGGTGCGCGGGCTCAGTCCATACGGTGATGCGTTGTTCGGAGGCCTGTCGCGGGAAGAGGGGCTGCAGGTCGACAAGGTGGACTATGTCAGCGCCTATCCGTCCGCGCTTCATCCCGCGGAGCGAGGGGGGGCGAATGGGTCGGGCGGAGCCCTGCATTGGGCTAGCCCCCTCAGTTGGTACCGGGTTGCGCGGGGGGCGGCGGATGTCATCCACATCCAGCACTGGGCCCCGCCCCTGTCGAGCTACCTGTGGCCCCTGGCGGCGATGGCCCGCCGCCGGGGGAAGAAGGTCCTCGTGACGGTCCACAATCCGCTGCCGCACGAAAAGTCCGGCATTTTCCGGATGCTCGAGGACCGGCTGCTGCGCACTGCCGACGCGCTGGTGGTGCATGGGGAGGCGGCGCGCGAGGACTTGCTGCGACGATTGGGACGCCGCACGCCACCCGTGCACGTCGTTCCGCATGGCCTCGCACCACTCCGGCAGCCAGCACCGGCCGGCGGGGAGGATTACCGGCGCCTTGGCCTCTCTCCCGCCCAGCGGCATGTGCTGCTTTTCGGCAATCTTCGAGGCTACAAGGGCCTGGATGTGCTGCTCGAGGCCTGGTCGAGTGTGCGGTCGGAACTCGATGACGTCGCCCTGGTGATCGCGGGGCGGTTGTGGGGTGGTCGGCAGGGCATCAGCGGGAGACTGGCCGCTTCCCTGGCGGGCACCGGCGACGAAGCAGTCGGCATCCGGGCGATGCTGGAAAGCCGCGCCTCGCGTGACCGGATCGTTCTGCTGGAGGGGTTCCAGAGCGATGAGGACATCGACGCATTGATCAGGGTCAGCGAGTTGTCCGTGTTCCCCTATCGTCGCCTCTCCGGCCAGTCCGGCGCAGCCTGTCGCGCCGCGGCGATGGGTTGCCCCGTCCTGGTCAGTCGGGTCGGCGCGCTTCCCGACCTGGCCATCGACGATACCTGGATAGTCCGCTCTGGGGACGCGGACGAGCTTGCCCGCAGGCTTGTCGAAAAATTGCGTGCTCCCGATGCGCTGGCCGATGCCGGATATCTCCAGCTTCGTGCTGTCAGCGGCTACGACTGGTCCACGATCGCACGTGTGCATCTGGATCTTTACCGGAGGCTTGCATGAATACGGGTAGTGCAGATCGTGTTCCGGAGCCTCTGGTCAGCGTATGCATAGCGAATTTCAACGGAGAGCATCTACTCGACGAGTGTCTTGAGTCCGTCTATGCGCAGACGCTTCCAGCCTCCGTTGAAATTATCGTGCACGATGATGCGTCCAGCGATGCATCCCTGGCGGTCCTGAGGTCACGCCACCCACGTGTGGAAGTCATCGAGAGCTCGAAGAATGTCGGGTACTGCCTGGCGAACAACCGCATGGCCTCGAGGGCAAGAGGGCGGTTTCTGCTCTTGTTGAACAATGATGCGACCCTCAGGCCCGATGCGCTCGAGGTTCTCGTCGATGCGGCGGGGGGGCAGCCGGGACTGACGGTCCTCTCGCTACCGCAGTACGACCCGGAGTCCGGGGCGCTTGTCGACAGGGGCGTGCGGCTGGACGTGTTCCACACGCCGATGCCTTCGCGGCTTCCGGGCCGGGCCGATCTGGCGTATGTCCAGGGTGCCTGTCTGTTCATCGGCAGGAGCGCGTGGATGGCTCTCGGCGGTTTTCCCGAGTGGATGGTCTCGAACGTGGAGGATACCTACCTGTGCCTGCTTGCACGCTTGAAGGGAGGCGTCGTGTCCGTAGTGGAACGCAGCGGCTATCTCCACCGGCAGGGAACAAGCTTCGGCGGCAATCGCGTCGTCGACGGCAAGTTGCGGACGAGCTATCGGCGGCGTTTTCTCAGCGAGCGCAACAGGGCGTGCCTGGTGCTGGTCTGTACCCCGACCTGGGCTGCCTGGCCCTGGTTCCTGATCCATCTCGCGGTGCTCGCTCTCGAAGGCTTCGCCCTGTGTGCGTTGATGCGTGACGCCGGTGTCTGGACGCGCATCTACTGGCCGGCGATCAAGGGGGCCGTTGGCCTCCTGCCCACGCTGATCAAGGCGCGCAGTGCGGCGCAGGCCGGGCGCGTCATGGGCTTCTGGAGTTATGTCGGGTTGCTGGACAAGATTCCCCAGAAACTCCGCGTGCTCGCCCGGCATGGCCTACCCAACCTGAGCTAGTCGGTTGACCTTTTGCGGAACAGGAAAAACGGTTCGGCCGGATTGACGCCGGTATGCAAGGTGTCAACACCGGGCAACAGTTCGTCGTGTCGCCCGACCAGGTTGTCGAAGCCCTGCGATGCGATGCGATCGAAGATATCCCGGCCAAACAGGCGGACATGATCGGCTTGGCCGTAAGCCTGCAGCCGCGCAGCATCTGTGTCGATGCCCGGGTCCTGCCAAGTACGATGCAGTTTTTCGCTGTACGGCGTCTGCAGGATGGCATACCCCCCGGGCTTGAGCACGCGACGAACTTCGTTGAGAGCCCTCATATCGTCGTCGACGTGCTCTAGTACGTGGTTTGCGATGACCAGATCAAACGACTGATCGGCGAACTGCATTTGAAGCATATCGACACGCTGTACATCGGGGGAGCTCGGGTAGAGGTCGCAAGGAACGTATCGAGCGGGCGCCACATCGATAATGCGTGGTGCAAGTCGCTTTTCCGGTGCGAAATGCAGCACGGACTTACCACGCATGCCCGCCAGCATGTTGGTCTTCTTCAGATACATCAATAAGTGCCGCTCTCGATCGTGAGCTCCGCAACGCGGGCATTCAAACCAGTCGGGGTCGCTGCCAACAGTGTCGATTACGCGCATAAGTTCAGGTACGCCTGCCGACCCATGCATGTAAGGCATGAAACGCCATACTCGATGGCCACACAACACACACTGGCACCGGCCGCCAGGTACCCAGCCTGCTAGCACATATTTGGCGATTTTGACGAGTTTCATCATGTTCCAGTGAGGCACGCTAGCGACGGTATAGCACTTTGGATTGATTGCCGTGAGCGTCTTTGCGGATTCGGCCGATGACCTCCTTGTAAGCAATGCGCAGAATCGATCCAGCTGCCAGTAAACTGGTCCGTGTCGTTCCATATGGCGATGCGCGCAACGCGCATGGCAGCCACTCCCTCAGCAGTTTGATCTGGCGCGTCCGCAGCGACCGATAGAACACACGTCGGATGAAGTCGGCGATGCCGTGTGCGAGGTCATCATCTGTGACCATCTCACGAGGCACGCTCATGATCGCCTCCCAGTAGAGCTGGCGAACACGGTTGTTATCGTGTGCCACCATCGATCCAGCCGAACCGATGCGGTAGGAAACCAAAGGTTCTGACAAATGTGCCAAGAAGCCGTTTCTAGCCAGCAGTAAATGTCCACGATAGTCGATTGATGCAACTTCGATCTCGAGCAGGGCTGGGCGAGATGTCGCGCGATAGACCACCGAGCTGTTGTTTAGAAAATTGCCTCGACGCAAAAGTGCACCCAGGCCGAACTGCCCATCTCCGACATCATTGAATATACCGATGGTTTGGCTGTTCTCATCGACCGTCTGGGCATTGGTAAAGACTGCGACACAGTCGGAATGTTCGCGCAAGTATTTGACCTGACGCAAAAGCTTTCCCGGAAGCCAGTAGTCGTCACCGTCGAGATAGGCGTAAAACTCACCTCGTGCAGCGAGCAGAATTCGTCGATGATTCAAGGTCGAGCCAACGTTCTTGTCGGCAGTGATGACCCGGATGATGTCCGGATGCGCCTCTTGATACCGCAGCGCGACGTCACGGGTGTTGTCGGTCGAGCAGTCTTCGCCGATAAGCAACTCGATAGGCAGGTCGGTTTGCTGGGCCAACACGCTGTCGATCGCTTGCGCCAGGTAAGGGCCGTGGTTGTAGGCGAGCATGAGCACGCTGACAACAGGTTGCTTGACCAGTGCAAGGTGGTCACTGATTTCGTGGCTATCGTGCGATACGTCGCCGTTGGACGCTGGCGTCATGTTGCGGTCTCGTTGACAGGCATCATTGGGTCGGTGTGTTGGACCTCTCGCGCAGCGTACGCAGGATAGTCAACAAGCCGTTCAGCGCAGTATTGCGCGTAAGAACGGCCAGCGTGCCATAAACCATGCTTGCCGCCGCAATGGCACCAAGCATCGACGTGGGTCCGGGCGTCGCCCGTTGCAGAATCATCCAGCCAACCAGTGCCGCCACCAGCGACAATGCGAAGGTCCCGGACTGATCCAGCAACTGCGCGAATGCGCCGTAATCGAGCAGTCTTTTCGAGTAATAGGCGTTGATGCCTACGCCAAAAAGGCTGGAGAAAAGTACGGCCCAGGCGATGGCAAGCGGCCCCCAGGGTGAGGCAATGGCAATCAGCAGGATACCTATGACCTGCTTGATAACTTCTACCCTCAGCAGCAGATTCGATCGCCCCTGTGCACCGATGGCTGCCAGGTTGAGTACGTGGATGGGCCACAGTGCGGCGCTCAGGGACAGAATGCTCAGGATGGGCGACGCGGGGCTCCAGCGCGCTCCGTAAACCAGTTCGATCAGCGGCTTGGCGACTAGAGCGATACCCACCATGCAAGGGACAAACAGGAACATCGCCATGCGCAGCGACGCCCTGAAGGCAGACCGCAGCCTTGCCCGGTCCTGCGCGATCGTGGAAAAAACCGGCAAGCCCACCCGTTTGAGAATGCCGTCGATCAACGAGGCGGGAGCCTGTTGGGTATTCTGCGCGAGGGTGTAGTACCCCAGTGAGCTTGTATCGAACAACTTGCCGATCAACAGCGATTGCAGGCGCATGGCAGCCGCGTTGAGCAACCCCGAGAGCAGCATGTAGCCACCGAACCCGAACAGGCTGCGGAACGATGCTCCGCGATAGCGACCGCGCGGCCGCCATCCGGAATAGAGCCACAACAGGATTCCTCGTGTGCCGATCGAAACGATGCTCTGCCACGTCAGGCTCCATACGCCGAACCCACGCAATGCCAGCACCACCGCCACGGCTCCCGAGCACAACGAGGCAATCACTTCCGCACGTGCGCGCGCCTTGAAATCGAGCCGCATCGTCAACAGCGCATCGGGCACCGAAGCGAAAGCTCCGAGCGGCAATACCAGCGCCATGACGCGAGTCAGGTCTACCAGCCTCGGCTCGTTGAAAAAGACGGCAATGGCCGGAGCGGCGAGCACCAGAATGCTGGCGGTGAGAATGCCTGCGCCGACCGTGAAGATGAAAACGGTAGTCTCGTCGTCAGCTGTTGTGCGCTGGCGCTGTACCAGTGCCGCCCCGAAACCCGAGTCGACCAGCAGCGTGCCGACGCTTGTGAATACCAACAAGATCGCAATCAGGCCAAAATCGGCGGGCGAGAGCAGGCGCGCCAACACAACCATGACGAGAAACTGCACGCCATAGCGTGCCAGGATCTCCAGCGTGCTCCACCATGCTGCATTGGCCGCACGTCGTTCGAGATTTGACATATGTGTAAGCGCCGTGAGTAGCAGGTTCAGTCGTTGCCTACATACTCAAACAGCGCCCCCCCCCAGGACAGACCTACGCCGAAGCCTATCGCCAGAACCAGATCACCACGCTTCAGATGATCCTGCTGGTCCAGCAACAGCAGCGGGATGGATGCGGACACCGTGTTTCCCAGTTCCGCGCTGTTCTGCGGAACTTGGTCATTCTCCAAGCCCATCTTGTAGGCAAGCTTGCCGAGAACAAAACTGTTCGCCTGATGAAAGGCAAACATCCGAATATCGCTCTTGTTTAGCCCGTTGTCCCTCAATGCGGAATCGACAGCATCTGGCACCACCCGCAGAGCGAATGACAGGATGCCCGGTCCATTCATATGGATACCCTGGGCAACGCCACTGTCAGGCTGGATAGCCGAGCCACGGGCGATGAAGTCCTCATAGCCGGTACCGTCCGCATAGCAGCGGGAATAAAGCAATCGAAAGCCACTGGGCTGGGTCGAGAAAATGGTTGCTGTCGCCGCGTCGCCGAACAACACGCGGGTTGTGAGGTCATCGTGCCGAATCAGCCGCGTGTAGCAGTCGGCGTTTACCAAGACTGCCTGTTGCAACGCCTTGCTCCGAACCATGGCAGCCATGAGATGGGCGCCATAGATGAATCCGCTGCAACCTTGGTTGATATCCATGGTGTAACAGTCTTGTCTGAAGCCAAGCTTGCCGTGTACTCGCGACGAGACGCCGGGAATCAAGTGATCGGGCGTCTGCGTGCAAACGATCAGTCCGTCAAATTCACTGGCAGTACTCGTGCTTTGCAGAAGCAATTGCTCCGTGGCACGTAGAGCCAGGTCACTGGTGTATTCGCTCTCCCCAACGATCGGTCGGCTTTGTACCCCAGTCTTCTTGACGATGCGATCGCAGTCTGCGGCGGACTGTCCCAACGTGTCGGCGTCGTTGAACTCGGTTTGCGAGCCATGTGCGGAGGCAATCAGGTTGAGATAGACGTCATTCATGAGGCTTGCCGTAGGCAATGACCTTGGCGGGTGAGCCGAAGACGGTGGTGTATGGCGCGACGTCCCTGATTGCCACGGCTCCTGCGCCAACGACGGCCCCCTCTCCGACCACGATATGCGGCAACACCACGGCGTGTGGGTGAATCGTGCAGAACGGCTCCAGCCTAGCGTGGCCGCCAATGAAGGCATGCGAGCTGATGGTGACGCCGGTGCCGATGGCGACGTCGTGGCCCACCACGGCGAACCCCTGCACCAGCAGGTCGTCACCCAGCGTCACGCCGGCGGAGATGCTGCAGGCGCCAAGGAAAATGCTGTTGATTGCATCCTCCAGCGGCGTCGCGGTCATCGCGTCGGGGGAAACCAGGCTGGCGAAACGCGCGCCGCGCGCCTGCAATTGCGTGCGGACCTTGTGCCGTGCACGCCCGTCACCGAAACAGGTGAGGTAGCTTGCGTCCTGCCGTGGCTCATGGCCCTGGATCGGTCCCAGCACGTCGGACTCGCGGGGGTTTTCATCGTCGAGAAAGCCCAGGACGGTGAACGGCATGGCCCGCGCCGCGATCCACGCGGCCACCTCGCGGCCAAAGCCGCCACGACCCAGCAGCAGTAGAGACTTTGCGCTCATTGGGCCGTGAATCCGCCATCGACGACAAGCGTCTGGCCAGTCATGAAGGCTGCATCGGACGAGAGCAGGAAGCGGATAGCGGCGGCGACCTCGTGAGCCGTCGCGTAGCGCTTGCCCAACGGGTAGCGGGCGCGATCGGCCTGCAACGCCTCCTCCGACAGTTGATGGAGATCGTCCACGAGCTCGGTCTGCACCATGCCGGGAGCCACGCAGTTCACGCGTATGTCCTTATGCGCCAATTCCAGTGCCATCACCCGCGCAAACGCAGTCAATGCCGCCTTGGTGCCGGCATAGCTGGCTGTGCCCTTGATGCCTACTTCCGGACCGAGGATGGAGGAAAGCAAGACGATCGCACTGCCGGCATTGAGCTTGTTGCCGCGCGCGAGCTCGGCCACCAGGGCCAGTGGCGCCGTCTGGTTGATCGCCACGATGCGCTGGTGCGTTTCCAGCGAGAAGAAGCGTAGCGGGTTGTTCTCCACGATGCCGGCGGAATGGACCAGGCCGTCCAGTGCGGGCACCGGCGCCAGCACTTCGCGATAGCGCGCGAAATCGGTGAGGTCGAAAGCCAGCGGAAGCACCGCGTCACCGCCATGCTGCACAAGCTCCGCCAGGCGCTGCGGATTGCGGCCGACGGCCACTACCCTGGCACCCTCGGCCAGCAATCGCCGTGTCGTGGCGAAACCGATCCCCGAAGTCGCGCCGGTGATGAGCAGGGTCTTGCCTTCAAACATCGTTCGTCCTCGCCAGGTAAAGCGCATGGAAGTGCGCGATGCGCGCCTCCTGGGGCTGCAGCTGCACCGCGAAGCCGTCCGCCTCCAGCCCCTGCTGGCAGGCTTCGACCAGGATCTTGTCTTCCGCCAGCGCTTGCTGCGTGAAGGCGATCGCCTCCTCACGCATGTGCTGCCGCAATGCAGGCGGCAATGCCTTGAGGGCTGGCAGCTCGAACAGCTGCCAGGCCAACTGCGCGCGCGTCGCGTCCACCGGGATGACGTGGCTGAGGAAACCGACCAGGCCATTGGTATTGGACAGGAACAGGTCCGGGAAGACGTAGCCATGGCGGTAGAAGTGCCCGGCCTTCGGCGCAAGGCGACGAAGCGCCGCGGTCTTGTCCGCTGCGTCGACGGGAAGCATCTCGTTCCACGAGGTGTATCGGCCGCCATGCCAGGCGTAGCGACCGGTGGACGTGAAGCCCGCGGGCCTGAAGCTGTCGCCGTGGACGAAACTGAGGTGGTAGCCCTCGAGCACGTTCTCCACCAGCAGCTTCCAGTTGCAGGCATGCTCCATGACAGCAGCATGGAACGGTGTATCCGGCACGACGCCGGTGTCGGCCAGTACCTGCGCCACCTCGTCGACAACCGGGGCCGCACCACGCAGCCCCAGGAAATGCAGGCCGCCCGATTCGCTGACCGGGTAACTGCCCAGCCGGCACCTGGCGATACTGGCCTTGTCGACCAGCGGGGCCGCGGCGAGTGCGCCATCGTCGGCGTAGCTCCAGCCGTGGTAGCCGCAACGAAACGGCCGGTTGCCGCAACCCGGCAGGTCGATCAGCGCGTTGCGGTGCAGGCAGACGTTGTCGAACGCGCGCACGCCACTGCGCGTACGGCGAATGGTCACCGCTTTGCGGCCGATCCGCAGGCTGCGATAGTCGTCGGGCCGGGCAAAGTCGGCCCGCGTACCGGCGAACAACCGCTCGGCGAAAATCGTCTCCAGCTCGCGCGCGAAGACGCCGGGATCGCCGTAGCAGCGCCGATCAATAGACATCGTCGGTGTCGATGCAGGGGAGCACTGCAGCCGCCGGCAGCTGGAAGGTGGCACTTCCCCAAGACAGGCCCACGCCGAAGCCCGAGGCAACCACCCAGCGGGGCACATCGAACAAGGCGGCGTTGGCGCACAACGTCACCGGGATGGACGCCGAGCTGGTGTTGCCATAGTGCTCGATCGACGTGGGTACCCGGTCCGGCGCGAAGCCGAGCTTGCGGGCGATGGTGTCGTTGATCATCCGGTTCGCCTGGTGCAGCAACAGGAAATCGAAGTCCTGCGCCTCGCGGCCGCTGCTGGCGATGGCACGCTGGATGCTGCCGGGCACGCGCGAGATGGCGAAGCTGAAGATGTCCGCGCCGCGCAGTACCAAGTTGTCGGCGCGGCGCGGCACGCCGTCGCCGCCTGTGGCATCGGCAATGCGTCCGTCGACCGGCGGCTGCCGGGAGGCCAGACCGCCGCCGGGAATGATGATGGCCTCCCTGCCGGAACCGTCTGAACACAGGTCGAGATGGATGGGGGGCGCGTTTTCGTCAAGCTCCAGTGCGGTGGCGGAACCGGCATCGCCGAACAAGGGCCAGGCGCTCTTGTCATGCTCGGCGCAAACACGGCTGGAGACGTCGCCGATCAGCAGCAGTCCGCGGGCGATGCCCAGCGTACGCATCACCGAGCCGGCCACGGCCAGCCCATACGGGTAGCTCGAGCATCCTAGGTTGATGTCGAACGCCATGCAGGTCGACGGCAGGCCGAGCTTGTCCTGCAGGACGATGCTGGTAGCCGGCACCGGCTGGTCGCCGGTCTGGGTGATCAGGATAAGCGCGCCGACGCTGGCCGAATCCCAGTCGAGGTGGGCCAGCGCCGCCTTGGCTGCCGCCAGGCAGAGGTCTGACGCGCACTGTCCCGCGGCCACAATGCGGCGCTCGACGATGCCGGTAGCCTTCTGGAAGCGACGGCGTTCCTCGGGTTCGAGATAGGCGTAGTCCGCTGTGCGCGCCACGCGGGTCGGCGTCGCTGCCGTCACCGCGCGAAGCGCGACGCCCGTCACTGCGTTCATTTTGCCGCCGTGCTCTTCGAAGAAACGATGGCCCAGATATCGTTCACCGTTGAGGACGCCTCGATGTCACGTCCGGTCACGGTCACGCCATAGTCGGCATCCGCCATGGCGATGACCGCCAGCGTGTTGAGCGAATCCCAGCTCGGGAGCTCCTTGAAACGGGTGTCCGGCGTGAGCGTGTCGGCTTCGACCTCAATGGCGAAGGCGAATTTCTCGATGAAGTCGTCGATGGTCACGATATGGGCCTTTTGTCGATAAGTGCGACGATGACGTCGCGGATGGTGGACACCGCGACGTCATCCACCGCGGCGCCGTTCGGGAGCACGATAACTCGACCGGCTACGGCTTCGCTGTTGGGCAACAGCAAACCAGCGTGGGGATATAGGTCGCGATAGGGTTTCATCTTGTGGCAGCCAGGCCAGAAGTACTTGCGTGCCAGAATGTTTTCAGCTTGGAGAGCGGCAACAATCTCATCACGGTCTGCCGGGCAACGCGCGCCCACCTCTACTACTAGGTAGTGATAGCTGTTCCTCTCGGAGGATCCGTATTCCAGCACTGATATGCCAGGAATGTCGTTCAACGCGAGCTTGTAGGCCTCGTGATTGCGTCGGTTGATCGCAACGATGTCACCGAAGCCGTCGAGGTTGGCTAACCCCATGGCGGCGCATACCTCGATCATCTTGCCGTTGGTGCCGGGGTGGATGACGTTGTCATAGCCGTTGAAGCCAAAATTGCGCATCAGGCGGATGGTTTCGGCGAGCTCGTCGTCATTGGTGACGACGGCCCCACCCTCCATGGTGTTGAAAGCCTTGGTTGCATGGAAGCTGAGCACCTCGCAGGCGCCAAAGCTTCCGATGGTCTGCCCCTTGTAGGTGCTGCCAAAGGCGTGCGCGGCATCGAACATGAGCTTCAGCCCATGCTCGTCTGCAATGGCCTGTAGCTCATCGACCGGAGCAGCGCGCCCCCACAGATGCACACCGATGATACCCGTGGTGCGCGGGGTGATCATTCGCCGCACCGCGTCCGGGTCAAGGTTGTGCGTGGAAGGGTCGATGTCGGCGAAAACGGGTGTGATCGCCTGCCAGTGCAGGGCGTGAGCGGTGGCGATGAACGTGTAGGAAGGTACGATCACCTCGCCTTCCAGACCCAGTGCTCGAATGGCGATTTCCAGCGCCACGGTGCCGTTGCACATGGCGATGCAATGCTTCACGCCGAGCAGAGACGCGACTCTCGACTCCAGCTCGCGAACCAATGGGCCGTTGTTGGTCAGCCAGCGGTTATCGAGGATCTGGCTGGTCAGCTCGAGGAAGCGCTTCTGGTCGCCGATGTTTGGACGACCGACGTGCAACGGCTCCTCGAAAGCGGGGGGCGCCCCGTTGATCGCCAGGTCTTTGGTGGTTTGAATGCGCTTGGTTGCCACGCGATCGATTCCGGTTTGGGCGGATGGTTCAGTGATCAACAGGGAGCTCAGCGGTCAGTTCGTGGATGTCCGCATCCAGGGAGCCAGCCACATCCAGCTTTTCGAGCTCCCGAATCTGGATTCGCGCTTCGCTGACCTGATCCAGCGCCAAGGCTTCCCGCGCCAAGGTAATCCGATAGGCTGGTTCGTGTGGATCGGCAGCACTGGCAGCCTTTGCCATTCTGAAGGCCAGCTCGTGGTCCTTCAGAATATTCCAGGCGTAATCGCCATAGCTCGAAAGCAGTCTGGGGCTGGGTGCTGCGTGGGAAATGGCGGCTTGGAATGCTGCGACCATCTTCTCCGGTGGCAGTGGGCAGCGTCCATCGCGGGCGCACTGGGTCAACGCTGCAAGCGAGCTCTCGTCCTGCACACCCGGCTTCCGGGCCCTCAATTTGCCGATCAGGCTGTCCCACCACGCATCCTTGATCGGGAGATGCATCCGGGAGTTCATGAAGATCAGCGCCTGCTCCGGCAGGATCGAGCTGTCGGGCAGTTTCATGGCGCGTTCCAGCGGCGCGTACGCCAGCCGGGTGAAGCGGGATTCCGGGTCGTAGCGCGAGTAGATGATGTAGGTCCGGCCCAGCTCGTACTGCGCGCGGGGCGAGTGGGGGGCCCGGTCGGCCAGCTCCACCGCCAGCGACAGCGGGTTCCCCCAGGCCTGTGCCGTCATGGCGGTCAGCAGGGCCCACCAGGCGAGCAGGGCGCCCAGCAGTGCGCGGCGGGTCAACGCGAAGGGCGGGCGCGCTGCCGAAGCAGGCATCGCGGCAAGCGCCGGTATGACCGCCAGCAGCAGTCCGAAGCTGGCGAAATAATTGCGGTGCTCGTAGATCAGCTCCAGCGGCAGGATGGTGCCGGTGAGCAGGTGGCATCCCAGGAACAGCGCGATGCCCAGCGAGGCCAGTGGATACCGTCGGCGCAGGCGCACCGCTATCCAGCCGAGCGAGACCAGCACGAGTGCGCTCGGCAGCGTGGTCCATGGCTGCAGCCAGCCTTGCGAGACATGGAAATCGTCGTGATAGAACGAGAGGTCGCCCGGCGTGGGCGCCAGTGTCCATCCGATGTAGTCCGTGACGATGCGTGCCTCGCTCAGCAGCCTGGTCCGCAGGGTGAAATCCCGCGTGGCCCAGGTCGCCGGTTGCAGCAGCCCCGGAAGCAGCCACGCCAGGCCGAGCACCAGCGGCAGCAGCAGCGTGACTACGAACAGGCCCAGGACCGGAAGGCTGCGGCGCCGTTGATGATCGCGAAAATCGAAAAGCACCCACTCTGCCAGGGCGGCATAGAGCGGGAGCATGGCGGCGGTTTCCTTGGCGGTGAGCCCGATGGCAGTGCCGGCGATCACGCTGGCGCAGCACAGCCACAGGCCGGAGGTGGTGCGGCCCTCGAGCATCCTCTGGCGGCCGGCGACATACCCGAGCAAGCCCATCAGCACGAACAGGTTCGCCAGGCTCTCCATGCGCTGCACCACATAGAGCACCCCGGTCAGGTTGACCGGCAGCAACAGCCAGGCCGCGGCAATCAGCCCGGCGAGGATCGTTTCGCGGGCGGGGTCGCCAGGGTCGTCCGGCGAGGCGCAGCGAAGCAGTCTTCGCGACAGGGCGAACACGAGTGCCCCGTTCAGCAGGTGGATCAGCAGGTTGGTGACCTTCATCCAGAACGGATCGAGGCCGGCGGCGAGGTAGTTGGCGGCGAACGTGAGGGACGACAGCGGGCGCTTGAACTGGCTCGACGGCGAGGAGAGCGCCGCACGCGTCAGGGTGGCCACGCTGGCGTGATCGGGCTGGACGCCATGGTTGTCGACGATGTTGGGGTAGTCGTCGAACAGCCAGCCGCCGGACAGACCCGGCCAATAGACGCAGGCGGTAACCAGCATGGCCAGGTACAGCGGCCATGCCCTGAGCATGGGCGGAAGCTTGGTATGGCGCATCGGAGCCGTGGTAGACGAGCGGCGACCGAAGGGGTCGCCTCGGGCCATCTTAGTGGCCCGCCTCGCTCTTGGCTTGCATCTGGCGGATGGTCGCGATGTCTTCCGCGTTGATCGCCCGGTCATCCACCAGCAGCCGGCGCAATTGCGGCAGCCGCCGGTAGTCCGCATGCTGCAGGGTGTCGATCGCCCGATCATAGAGTCCTGCACTGACTAGGTACTTCGCCTCCAGCCGCGGGATCTCGGCGTCCGGGTCGTTCTGGTAGGCCGCCTGCAGTTCGGCGATGGTCAGCGGCAGGTTGCCCTCGCTCACCGCCCAGAAGTGCCTCTGGTAATGCAGGAAGCCGGCGGCCACGCCGTTCTGTGCATAGGCTGGGTTGGCCAGCATGGCCTCGCTCAGCGACCACCAGCGTTCTGGGGTGAGTGCCGTGCACTGGTGGGCCGCCGCCAGGTTTCGCAGTTGCTCCATGTTGCTGAAGCCGGCGCGATCGAAGGGGGCCTCCCTGAAAATCCGATCGAGAAGATCGAGGTCTGACTCGTCGAGCGTTCCCTGCAGGCAACGCAGATACACGCGGTCACCGGCTAGATTGCTGTTGAGTGGATACTGCCGGATGGACCGGTCCAGTACATCCAGTGCGGCCCGCAACTGGCCGTGTTGGGTGAGGCGCTCGACCAGGAAGGTCTGTGCGCGGATCGAGTGCGGGGATGTGTTGGCCCAAGTCAGCGCCAGCCGGTCGGCTGAGCTGTAGGTGCGTGCACTGAGCGCCGTGGTCAGGGCGCAGGCGGCCAGCCAGGCCAGCGCCAGCACCGAGGCCAGGCGCCGTGCGGTGCCCGGAGCCCTGCGTGCCAGGGCCAGTCCCAGCGCCACGAACGGGCCGATGATCGGCACGTAGTTGCGATGCTCGAAATACAGCTCGAGCATGATGGTGGAGCTCTCCAGCAACTGCCCGCCCAGGTACCACAGCACCGCCAGCGCGAACAGCGGCCAGCGGCGCCGGCCGAACAGTGCGGCGCCCGCTGCCGCCAGCACGAGGGCGAGCGCCGGCAGGGTGGTCCACGGCGAGAGCAGGCTGCGCGAGACCACGAAGTCATCGTGGTACAGCCCGTACAGGCCGAAGCGCGGCAGGAAGATCTTGCCGAGGTAGCTGGCGAGCACCCGTGGCTCGGTCAGCAGCCGGTCGCCAAAGGAGAAGTCGCGTATCCCGGCGTGTAGGCTGATGGGGATGATCCACAGCAGGAAGCCGACCACGAACAGCGCGATGGGCCAGATCAGCAGCCGGCGCCACCAAGCCAGTGCGCGCGGCAGTCGCTTCACCTGGTCGCGGGCCAGCGTGCTGTCGATCACCAACGCGTAGAGCGGGAGCAGCAGGCCGTTTTCCTTGCTGAGCAGCGCCAGGCCGGTGCCGACGCCCAGCCCGAGCGCCATCCACGCGCCACGACGCCATGAGGGGAGGTCCTCGCGCAACAGGCCGTGCAGGTACGTCAGCAACCCGGTGAGGGTAAACAGCGCCATCAGCAGGGTCATCCGCTGCACCACCAGCAAGACACCGGACAGCTGGATCGGGTTGAGCAACCACGCCGCGGCGGCGAACAGCGCGGCCCAGTCGGCGCGTGCGGCCGTTTCCGTATCTCCGCCCTGGCGGGCGAACCAGAGCCGGGCCAGGCGCCTGGCCAGCAGGTACACCAGGAGGCCCACCGCCAAGTGCAGCGAGAGATTCACCAGCTTGAAGGGAAACGGATGATCCGGCCAGTCGGCCTTCTGCAGCAGGAAACTCAGCATCGCCACCGGGCGGCCGGGAAAATCCCGCGGCTGCGACAGGTAGATGCCCAGGTCGCGCCAGCTCGACACATGGTCGATGCTGGTAAGGGCGGCGAGGTTGGGGAAATCGTCGAACAGGAAGGGGCCATGCATGGCTGGCCAGTACAACAGTGCACAGATGAGTAGCGTGATCGTCAGCCCGAGAAGGGCGCGTATTCGGATAGACATCAAATTCCCAGGTGAACGAAGCGAGGAGGCGCGGCCATCCGGGCGCCATGAGCCAAATGGCTATTGGCAGGTCTTGGGAAGGTAAACAGGGTCTACGTCGCTGCTACATTGCCAGCTTATGGCGCCATCAACGCTTCCGGCCATGGTGAGCGTGACCTGTTTGCTTTGTAGCCTGGGCGCCACGGTGTGGCTTCGCATCAGGGCTGTTATAGCGCATCCAGCGCCTCCAGGGGAGATGCTGACGCTGGCTACGTAATTGCCGCTATAGCTGACGGCCGCAGCTAAACCATCTGCGCCAAGCGTCGGGCAGGTGCCAGTTTGCTCGTAATAGCCGGACACATCGACCTTCAGGCCATCGACTACAGAGAAGGCTTCGCTTAGTTGGGCTTTGGCAGTCGAATTGGCGTAAACGGAGATCGCAATGCTGGCAAGGGTGGCGATGATCGCTACCACAATCATCAATTCGATTAGCGTAAAGCCGCGAGTGTGTTTCATGGCGGAGCCCCTGTGACTTCAAATCCAACAGCAAGCGCTGTGCCAGCTTCTTGCGGCAATCTTGATGAGCCTCGCAAAAAAAAGAACCCCTCAGACGAGGGGTTCCGTGTTCAAGCCAAATCCAATGTGATGCGTTTACTGACAGGCCGTCGGCTTGTACTTGGCAGCGAGCGATGCATCCGAGCAGGCCCAAACAAACGTGCCCCCATTATCCTTACCCGTAAAGAGAACGCCAGAGGTGTTGGCGGCGAGTGGGGCAGAAATCGAGCCGGCGGTGGACTTGAAATTCACAGTAACGGTACAGGTTGGGTAGGTACCGCCAAGAGTTGCCCCCGATACGTACTTGCCACTGTAGCTGGCTGCTGCCGAGAAGCCGGTAGTGGAATTGGTCGGGCATGCGCCACTCTGATTGGCGTACTCCACAATTGGGGTCTTCAGGCCGTCGGCCACGGTCTGCGACTCGGAGAACTGCGACTTGGTAACGTAGTTCTGGTACTGCGGGATGGCGATGGCCGCCAGGATCGCGATGATCGCAACCACGATCATCAGTTCGATCAGGGTAAAGCCCTTCTGCATGCTCTTCATGGTGGTTCCTCTTCTTTGGTTAGCTAACCGGATGATGCCCCCTGAGCCCCAGTCCCATATCCCCCTAGGCGGGATCGGACCCCTTTCACGGTCAGGAACGACCAGGAAGCTCGCAGGATGACAAGCACTGAGCATGCCAGCCTGCGGCGCCAATTTCTCCACATTGGCGACCGCGCCGATTGTGCATGCGGTCACGAAAGACTTACAAGGGAATAGTCGGGCCAAACGGGATCCGCAAAGCGTGAACTGTGAGGCAGGCACATATCTGCCCCTTGACGTCACATTCTGACAATCCGTGTCGACGCGAACCTGGAATCCGTGGGGTTTGCGGCTGGCAGACCATGGCTATGGGTCGGAGCTTCACCCGTCGTCGCGGTTTCAATACCGGGACAACCGGCATTCGCTGCCTGGTGGGGTGACATCGCCTTGTTGAAGCCCGGGCGGCACGGATCAGTCGCCGCGGGCCGCTTCACCCGGATCTTCCCTGGATCCTCGGGCCGCGGGCGCCGTGTCCCCTCTGCGCTGGCGCAGGAGCCAGTGAATGATCACATGCAGCCCCAGGCCGGCTAAGAGAATCTCGAATCCTCGATAGGGAATCGCGTAGCGGGGTTCGGCCTGGAGAATGGAGTGGACCAGGGTCACGTAGACAAGCAACAGCGCTGCCGCCTGGCTTGCCGGACATTTGCGGGCACCCCGCCACAAGAGGCTGATGCAACCGACGAGGGCGAGCAGCATCAACAACGGATTCAATGCCCAGCACAGCGATGCCAGGATGCGCAAAGCCGGGTTCCGCAGAAAGGGGGATGCATAGGTCGGGTAGACGTAGATGTCCCCCTGGCCGATACGGATGCTCCAGTCCCACAGCAGGGCGGGCTTGCTGAGGTACCAGCGGAGATAGTGCATGGGTGCCCCGGCCATGCGCGTGCCGATGCGCGAAAGGCCTTCCCTCGGGTTGGCTGCGGCGACATCGGCCTCGTGCTGGATCGCGCGGTAGGTTCTCAGGCCTCCCGGATCGCCATCGGCCATCGCGCGAAAGCTGCTGTGATAGTCGGGCCGTGAGCCCTGCACCAGGTTGATCAGGGCACGGCCGCTCGACGACGCGTCTGCCGGAAGTTGCATGTTGCGCGCGCTCCAGCATGCCGGAATCAGCAGGGCCGACAGCGCAAGCGTCATGGTCAGCCGCCGTGGCGACAGCTTCCGGATGGCCATGTAGATGGCCAGCAGGATGGCGAATGGAACCAGCACGGCGTTCGTCAGTGCCGCCAGGCCGAATGTCAGGCCGGCAGCGGTCATCCAGCCGACGCTTGCGCTGCGCAGCGCGAGGCGCAGTAAAACGAAGGCCAGGGCGCAGAGAAATCCGTAGAGGGTTTCCGTCAGCAGATAACCATTGATGCTCACGTTGTGCGGCCAGATCGCCATCAAGAGTCCGGCGGCCACCAGCCATCGATCCGGCAGCCAGCCGCGTGCCGCGTTGACCAGCAGCACCACCGTCAGCGCTCCCATTGCGCCCTGGCTGGCCAGCACATGCCAGTACCAGCTGTTGGCGTCCGTGCTCGCCTGCATCCAGACGGCCAGAAAGGCCGGGTAGCCCGGGTCGCGGAAGCTGTCCGGGAGCACCTGCCCGGAGCCTGGGGGGGCCATGGAGAAGGTGCCGTGGTGCACCAGATTCCAGGCGTAGGCGTAGTACTGGCTGGCATCACCGCGGATGGGGTGATCCACCATCGCGTGGCTCAGGTAGTACCAGCGGATCAACAGAGCGCAAAGTCCGATGGCGGTCACGGCCAGCCACCAGGTGCGGTGGCTGAGGCCCGCGTTGTCCGTGCCCGCCTCGGTAAGAACCGGATCCCGCATGACCTGCTCCCCTGTTGAAGCGAGGCACCTTACCCGCTCTCCGCCGGTAACACGAGGCGTCGCTCTTGCACCCGTACCTCCGTGCGCCCTACCGTCTGCGGCCATGGCCAAGACCGAGGGAATGCGATGAAACCGCTGGGATTGATCCTGCTCTGCCTCTCCGTGGCACCCCTTGCCGCGCTTGCCAGAGATGTCCGGTCGGAGGGGGCCCACCCCTTCACCGTCCACGACCTGGTCATGCTCGACCGTGTCAGCGACCCGCAGCTGTCGCCCGATGGCCGCTATGCCGCCTTCAGCGAGCGGAGGACCGACTATGCGGCGAACAAGGGCATCACCGCCGTGTACGTGCTGGACCTGAAGGGCTCGCATGAGCCGGTGCGGGTGGCCGACCATGCCGGTTTGGCGCGCTGGGCGCCGGACGGGCGCAGCCTGTATTACGTGGCGCCGGCCGATGGGGTGGCGCAGCTGTGGCGGGTGACGATGGACCGTGCCAAGGGTATCCAGGCCGGCACGCCGGTGCAGGTGAGTCACGGGGTGCTCGATCTCGGCGGCTACATGCTCTCGCCGGATGGCCGCGCCGTGGCGCTGGACTACGAGGTGTACCCGGACTGTGCCGACCTGGCCTGCACCAAGGAGCGCATGGACGGCAACGCCTCGGACAAGTCCACCGGTACGCTCTACAAGAAGCTGTTCGTGCGGCACTGGGACGCCTGGGCAACGGGTCGCCGCAATCAGTTGTACATCGCACGCTTCGACGCGCAGGGCCAGTTGCCGGCCGAGCCCACGTTGCTCAGCAAGGGCATCGACGGCGACGTGCCGAGCAAGCCGTTCGGCGGCATGGAAGAGATCGCGTTTTCGCCGGACAGCCGCAGCGTGTACTTCGGTGCGCGTATCGCCGGCACCACCGAACCGTGGTCGACCAATTTCGACGTCTACCAGGTGCCGGCGGATGGTTCCGCACCGCCGCGCAACCTCACGGCGGCCAACCTGGCCTGGGACGCCTACCCTGTGCCTTCGCCCGACGGTCGCACGCTGTACTACCTGGCGATGAAGGAGCCGGGCTTTGAGTCCGACCGCTTCGCGATCATGGCGATGGACCTTTCCGGCGGCGCGATCCGCGAGGTCGACCCGCACTGGGACCGTTCCGCCGGAAGTCTGTCGATCTCCGCCGACGGCAAGACCCTGTTCGCCACCGCCGACGACGAGGGGCAACATCCGCTGTTCGCCATCGACGCGGCCAGCGGTGCCGTGCGCAAGCTGGTCGGCGACGGCACGGTCGACGGCTATTCGATGGCGGGCGACACGCTGCTGCTGGCGCACGACGACCTGAAGCATCCGGCCAACCTCTACACCGTGAGGGCCAGCGGTCGCGGCCTGCGCCAGGTCACCCACGCCAATGCGGCACGCCTGAAGCAGACGCGCATGGGCGACTTCGAGTTCTTCACCTTCGCCGGGGCCGGTGGCCAGACGGTGCAGGGCTATGTGGTGAAGCCGGCCGATTACCAGCGCGGCAAGCGCTATCCGGTGGCCTTCATCATCCACGGTGGTCCGCAGGGCGCGATGAGCAACGGCTGGAGCTACCGCTGGAATCCGCAGACCTACGCCGGCCAGGGTTTTGCCGTGGTGACGGTGAACTTCCACGGCTCCACCGGTTACGGCCAGGCCTTCACCAATGCTATCTCCGGCGACTGGGGCGGCAAGCCGCTGGAGGACCTGAAGCTCGGCTGGAAGGCGGCACTGGCGAAGTACGCCTTCCTCGATGGCGATCGCGCCTGCGCGCTCGGTGCCAGCTACGGGGGCTACATGGTGTACTGGATGGCCGGCGTGTGGAACCAGCCGTGGAAATGCTTCGTCGACCACGACGGCGTGTTCGACGCGCGGATGATGTACTACGCCACCGACGAGCTGTGGTTCGAGGAGAAGGAAAACGGCGGCACGCCGTTCGAGCACCCGCAGAACTACGAGCGCTTCAATCCGGTCGACCACGTCAAGGACTGGCGCGTGCCGATGCTGGTGGTGCACAGCGGCCACGATTTCCGCATCCCGATCACCCAGGGCCTGGGCGCGTTCACCGCGTTGCAGCGCCGTGGCATTCCCAGCGAGTTCCTCACCTTCCCGGACGAGAACCACTTCGTGCTGAAGCCGCAGAACAGCGTGCAGTGGCACGAGACGGTGAATGCGTGGCTGAAGAAGTGGACGGCGCCGGAGGCGGGTGACTGAGGCGACTCGCGCACAGGGTGCGCTCCTACAGCGTATATATCGTGTAGGAGCCAACCTTGTGGGCGACCTGTCCGGTGTGGGTTGGTGACTGGGGTGCCTCGCTCACGGCGTTGGCCCCATACGGACAATAGGGCGGGACTTTTTACAGCCAGCGCGATTTGCGCAGCCAGCCGTAGATCCCACCGACCACCAACACCACGATCACGATCATGGTCGGGTAGGCCCAGGGTTTGTCCAGTTCCGGCATGTGGTGGAAGTTCATGCCGTACCAGCTGGTGATCAGGGTGGGCGCGGCCAGCATGGCGGCCCAGCCGGCGAGCTTCTTCATCACCTCGTTCTGGCCGAAGGTGACCAGCGACAGGTTGATGTTGATGGTAGCGCCGAGCATCTCGCGCATCGCGCTGACCGACTCGTTGACGCGGAACACGTGGTCGTAGACGTCGCGGAAGTAGGCGCGCAGGTCGTCGGGAATCAGGTTCGGGTGCAGCCGCACCAGCTGGCTGATCACGTCCTGCAGCGGGGCCACCGCCAGGCGAAGGGTCATCAGGTCGCGCTGCATGTCGTACAGGCGCTTCACCGTCTCGCGGTTGAAGGTCTCGGCGAAGATGTCCTGCTCGAGTTCCTGCAGCTCTTCGCGGAAGTCGCGCACGATCGGCATCAGGTTGTCGACGATGAAGTCGAGCACACCGTACAGGCCGTAGCTGGGTCCATGCGCCAGCAGCTCGGGTGAGTGTTCGCAGGTGCGCCGGGCCGGGGCGTACGAGAGCGAGGCGCCGTGGCGCACCGTCACCAGGTAACGCGGTCCGAGGAAGATATGGGTCTCGCCGAAGGCCAGCTTGCCGGCGACCAGCTGCGCGGTCTGCACCACGATGAACAACGAGTCGCCGTACGACTCGATCTTGGTGCGCTGGTGGGCGTGGTGGGCGTCCTCGATCGCCAGGTCGTGCAGGTCGAATTCCTCCTGCAGCTTCTCCAGCAGCGGCTCGTCCGGTTCATGCAGGCCGACCCAGACGAAGCTGTCGTCCTCGGCCAGCACATCGCTGATCGCATCCAGCGTGATGTCGCCGATGCGGCGACCGTCGCGATGATAGGCGACGCAGTTCACCACCATCTGGCCGGGCGAAACGGGAGTGTCGGTACAGGCGGGCGTGGGTAGCGGCATGGCCGAATCATGCCCGCCCGATGCGTGAAGGGGCAATCACGCCACGCCGGTGGTCGCTCCTCGTGCTGCACGCAGCGACCACGCCAGCGCAAGCCACACCGGCAGCCCCAGCAGCAACCAGGGCTGGTTCTGCTGCACCACGCCCGGCAACAGGTGCAGCGCAAGCGCGACCAGGCCGGCCAGCAGTTGGGCGATCAGCAAGGGGTCTTCCCACTTCCTCGCCGGGCGTAGGCGTGCCGCGCGCCAGACGGCGGGGATCAGCGCGAATGCGAACGGGTTGAACAGCAGCAGGTTGGCGTTGGCCCATGCCGAGTGATGGGTGGTCAGCGTCCACAGGCCGAGCATCAGCAGTCCCGCCAGTCCGGACAGCAGCAGCCACAGCGTGCCGAGAATGGCGAACATGACCGGTGCCCGGCGGCGGGCGAGCGCCAGCAGCAGCGCGATCGTCGCTCCGGCCAGCCCCAATGGACCGCGCAGGTCGGGCGCCTGCGGCGGTGGGGCCTGGACGCGGTTCGGCGAGACTTCCCGCTCGTCCACGACCAGCGGCTGCTCGCCGCCGCGGCCATCGGGCACCTTCACCGAGCGCAGCTCGCGCTGCAACACCATCGGGATGAAGCTCTCCTGCCAGCCGGTGAGCGGCTGGTCGGCGTAGGGGCCGAGCCCGAAATCGAGCAGCAGCATCAGCCATGGCTGCGCGCTCATCAGGCGGTCGGTCTGCTGACGGAAGGTCATGCCGCCCGGGCGGGCATCCAGGGTCGCCTTGAGAATGCCGCCGAGCGCCCTGTCCAACGCATCGCGTACCCGCGTGCTGCAGTTGTCGACGTAGTAGTCGTAGTCGTAGCGGGCGTTTTGCGGGCGCAGGTTCCACAACAGGAAATCTCGCAGTGCCGCCGCCTGTTCGGGCGTGAAGGCGAGGCGCTGGCGGGTGATCGAGCGGCCGGCCTGCACGTACCAGGCGGTGTCGACGTCGGTTGGCTCGGCGTCCATCAGGTAATGCATGCGGCCGCGGGCGAAGTTGAGCAGGAAGCCCTTTTCGTCGAAGTCGAACACACCGTAGTTGAAGCTGATCGCCTCGCCGTCCCGGGTGTCGCGCAGTTCGATGGCGATGTGCCCGAAGCGCTCCCAATACGTGTCGCCCGGGCCGTAGGTGATCACCGTGACCTGCAGCCGGTCGCCCGGGGCGTCGGCGATGCCGGCGCGGGCGGGCAGGGCGATGGCGCCCAGGAGGACCAGCAGGAACAGCGCGAGGCTGCGGCGTAGCAGGAGGGACATCGGGGGCGCGCCGTGGAGCGGGAAGGACGCCACTCTAGAGGGCGTCCGCCGGGGTGTCGACGTAGGAGCGCACCCTGTGCGCGATGGCTTTCGGTCACGTAACGAAGAGCCATCGCGCACAGGGTGCGCTCCTACACGGGTCAATCCTGGGTCGGCTTCGGACTCACGCGGAACTGCTGCACGCGACGGTCGTCCGCCTCGGTGACGTGGAACAGGTAGTCGCCGATGGCGATCTCCTCGCCGACTTCCGGCAGGTGGCCGAACTCGGAGGTGACCATGCCGCCGATGGTGTCGAACTCCTCGTCGGAGTAGGTCGAGCCGGTCTGCTCGTTGAAATCGGCGATCGGGGTGAGTGCGCTGACCAGCCAGTGACCGCCCGGCTGCGCGTGCATCAGGGCGGGTTCTTCCTCATCGTCGTGCTCGTCGTCGATCTCGCCGACGATCTGCTCGAGCACGTCCTCGATGGTGATCAGGCCGGCGACGCCGCCGTATTCGTCGACCACCAGCGCCATGTGGTTGCGGGTGAGCCGGAACTCGGCCAGCAGCACGTTGAGGCGCATCGACTCGGGGATCAGCACCGCCGGTCGCAGGATCGCGCGGATGTCGAAGTGCTCGCCGTCGCCGAAGTACTTCAGCAGGTCCTTGGCCAGCAGGATGCCGAGGATCTCGTCCTTGTCCTCGCCGTGCACCGGGAAGCGGGAGTGGCCGGATTCGACTACCGCGGCGAGGATGTCGCTCAGCGGGGAATCGGCCGAGATCATCACGATCTGCGCGCGCGGGACCATCACGTCGTCCACGCTCAGTTCGGTGACCTTCAGCGCACCCTCGACCATGGTCAGGGTGTCTTTGGAGAGAAGGCCGTTGAGCTGCGCCGAACGCAACTCCTCGACCAGTTCCTCGCGATTGCGCGGCTCGCCGGAAAACATGTGGCCCAGTCGATCCCACCATGATCGGTGGGCCGGGCCGCCGGTACTGCCAGGGTCGTCGTTCATTACCTTGGAAAGCTCTGCCCGAAGCGGGGCGGAAGCGCCAGTCTAGCGGAAATATCGTGTCGATTCAGGGCTCAGGGGGGAGTGGCCGGGATGGCCCGGCGGCCGTCACGGCCGCATTCTGCCGGCCACACGGCAGCCCTCGTAGGAGCGCACCCTGTGCGCGACCACTGTGCGGACAGCTCAACCGGCGTACGGATCGGCGATGCCCAGCCCGGCCAGGATGCGCGTCTCCAGCGCCTCCATGGCCGCGGCCTCGGCTTCCTCGATGTGGTCGTGGCCGAGCAGGTGCAGCACGCCGTGTACGGTGAGGTGGGCCCAGTGGTCGCGCGGGGTCTTGCCCTGCTCGGCCGCTTCGCGGGCCACCACCGGGGCGCAGATCACGATGTCGCCGATCAGCGGCAGCTTCAGCTCCGGCGGGAGGTCGGCCTCGAACGAGAGCACGTTGGTGGCGTAGTCCTTGCCGCGGTAGTCGCGGTTGAGGGCGCGGCCTTCGTCGGCATCGACGAGGCGGATCGACAGCTCGGTGGCGCGGCGTCGTTTCGCGCCGCGCAGCGCAGCCTCCACCCACTGGCGGAAGCTGGCGGCGGACGGCACGCCGGCGCGCGGCACGGCATAGCCGACGTGCACCACCGTGTTCGCGCTCATCCGCCGTTGCCCTTGGCCGCCTCGGCCGCAGCCTCGAACGATTCGTAGGCGCGCACGATCTTGGCCACCAGCGGGTGGCGCACCACGTCGCGCGAGGTGAAGAAGGTGAAACTGATGCCGTCCACGCCGCGCAGCACCTCGATCGCATGGCGCAGGCCGGAGCGCACGTTGCGCGGCAGGTCGACCTGGCTGACGTCGCCGGTGATCACCGCGACCGAGCCGAAGCCGATGCGGGTGAGGAACATCTTCATCTGTTCGACGGTGGTGTTCTGCGCCTCGTCGAGGATCACGTAGGAGTCGTTGAGGGTGCGTCCGCGCATGTAGGCCAGCGGCGCGATCTCGATCACGTTGCGCTCCATCAGCTTGGCGACCTTCTCGAAGCCGAGCATCTCGTACAGCGCGTCGTACAGCGGGCGCAGGTAGGGGTCGACCTTCTGGCTGAGGTCGCCGGGCAGGAAGCCGAGCTTCTCGCCGGCCTCCACCGCCGGGCGTACCAGCAGCAGGCGCTGCACGCGGTTCGCTTCTAGTGCCTCGACGGCGCTGGCCACGGCCAGGTAGGTCTTGCCCGTGCCGGCCGGGCCGACGCCGAAGCTGATGTCGTGGCTGGTGATCGCGTGCAGGTAGCGCGCCTGGTTCGGACCGCGGCCCTTGATCACGCCGCGCTTGACCTTGATCACCACCTCCTGCGCCGACTCGGCGGCTTCGGCCGCCATCGCATCGATGCCCGATTCGGCCAGGTGCAGGTGGATCACTGCGCCGGTCAGCGATTCGGTCTCGGTGGCGTCGTACAGGGCGCGCAGCACCTTTTCGGCCGCACCGGTGGCGGGCTCGTCGCCGATCACCTGGAAGATGCCGCCGCGGTGGTTGATCTCCACGCCGAGGCGCAGCTCGACCTGGCGCAGGTGCTCGTCGAACGGGCCGCACAGGTTGGCCAGGCGGGCGTTGTCGATCGGGTCGAGGGTGAAGTCGCGTTGGTTCAGGGGGCTCATAGACCCGCCAGCATAACGCGGAAGCGGGCCGCTCCGCCGCCGCGCCGGGCGGCGGCATGGGGACGGAGGCGGGCTCGCTTGCATTTAATTTAATCATTGAATTAATTTATCCGCATGCCCGCCCAGACCACCCCCAAAACACGCCGACGCCGCGTCGGCCGCCCCGCCGGCGACGACGGCGACCTGCGCGGCCGCCTGCTCGACGCGGCCGCGGCGCAGTTCGCCCGCACCGGCATCGCCGCGGCCTCGCTGCGCAATATCGCGCAGGCCGCCGGCGTGACTCCGGCGATGCTGCACTACTACTTCGGCAACAAGGACGCGCTGGTGCGCGCGCTTGTCGACGAACGCCTGCTCCCGAACGTCCGGCCGCTGGTGGAGACACTGGCTTCGGCCGGCGAGACGCCGCTGGAGCTAGCGCAGGCGTTCGCCCAGGGCGTGTCCGGCATCGTCGCGAAGCTGCCCTGGTTGCCCGCGCTGTGGGTGCGCGAGGTGCTGTGCGAGGGCGGCGCCCTGCGCGAGTTCGTGTTCCGCGAGGTGATGCCTTCGCTGCCGCAGGTGCTGGCGCAGCGGTTCACCGCGGCGCACGGGGCCGGCCAGCTCGCGCCGGGCATCGACCCGCGGCTGCTGGTGGTCTCGCTGGTCGGACTGACCCTGTTCCCTGCGGCCGGTGCGCCGATCTGGCAGAAGGCCTTCGGCATGCCGGGGCTGGACATGCCGGCCCTGGTTTCCCATACCCTCGCGCTGCTCGCCCACGGCCTCGCGGTGCCCAACCCGGAGAGATCCCGATGACCGGCCGACTGTTCGCACTGGGCCTTCTCGCGTGCATGCTGGCCGGTTGCCAGCGTTCCGTCGAGGAGGCCCCCGGCACGCTGGAGTACGACCGCATCACCCTCCCGGCGCCGGCGGCCGAGCGCATCGTCGCCGTACACGTGCGCGCTGGCGAGGCGGTGAGGGCGGGGCAGCCGCTGCTGGACCTCGATCCGGCCCACACCCAGGCCAATCTCGATGCCGCGCTGGCCGAGCTGCACCGCCAGCGGCAGGCGCTCGCCGAGGGGGTGGCCGGCCCCCGCCGGGAGGACATCGCCCGCGCCCGCGCCACGCTGGCGGCGGCCGAAGCGCAGGCGCACGACGCAAACAGCTACCTCGAGCGCCTGCAGGCGGTTGCCCGGCAGGACCGCGACGCCGTGGCCGCCTCCGACCTGGACCGCGCCCGTGCCAATGCCCAGAACACCCGCGGCCAGGCCGATGCCGCCCGCGCCGCGCTCGACCAGTTGCTGCACGGCACGCGCAGCGAACAGCTGGCACAGGCGCGTGCCGCGGTCGATGTCGCCCAGGCGCAGGCCGATGCGCTGCGCGTCACCCTCGGCAAACTGCACGTGGTGGCGCCGCGCGACGGCCGCATCGATGACGTGCCTTACCGGCTCGGCGACCAGGCTCCGGTCGGCGCGCCGCTGGCGATCGAGATGGTCGGCGATCGCCCGTACGCGCGGATCTACGTACCGGTGGCGATGCGCGGCGCGCTGAAGGTCGGCAGCGCGGTGCACGTACGCGTGCAGGGGCGCGACGAGACCCTGGCCGGGCATGTGCGCCTGCTGCGCTCGGAGCCGGTGTTCACGCCGTACTACGCGCTGAGCGGCGATGACGCCACGCGGCTCAGCTATCTGGCGGAAGTCGCGCTGGACCGGCCTTCCGATCTCCCGGCTGGCCTGCCGGTCCACGTCACTCCGGCCGCGCCGTGAGCGAGGCCCCCGCCATCCACGTACGCGGCCTGACCAAGCGGTTCGGCCAGTTGCTCGCGGTCGACCATGTCGACCTGGATGTGCCGCGCGGGCGCGTCTACGGCTTCCTCGGGCCGAACGGCTCGGGAAAGTCCACCACCATCCGCATGCTCTGCGGCCTGCTCACCCCGACCGACGGCGACATCGAGGTGCTCGGCCTGCGCGTGCCGCAGCAGGCGGAGGAGCTGCGTCGGCGGATCGGCTACATGACTCAGAGCTTCTCGCTGTTCACCGACCTCACCGTGGGCGAGAACCTGGATTTCATCGCCGAGATCCTCGGCGTGCCGCGGGAGCGCAAGCGGGCGCGCATCGCCGAACTGATGGACCGCTACCGCCTGGCCGATCGCCGCGACCAGCTGGCCGGCACCATGAGCGGCGGCCAGAAGCAGCGCCTCGCGCTGGCCTGCGCGGTGATGCACGAGCCGGAGCTGCTGTTCCTCGACGAGCCGACCAGCGCGGTCGATCCCGAGTCCCGCCGCGAGTTCTGGGAGGCGCTGTTCGAGCTCACCGATGCCGGCACCACGCTGCTGGTATCCACGCATCTGATGGACGAAGCCGAACGCTGCCACCGGCTGGCGATCCTCGATCGCGGCCGGCTGGTGGCCGACGGCACCCCGGGCGCACTGACCGGGGCGCTGGAAGGGCGTACGTACCTGGTCGAGTCGGACGACCCGCGGCGCGCGCAGCGCGCGCTGGTCGATGCGCCGGGCGTGCTCGGCATCGCCCAGGTCGGTCATGCGCTGCGCCTGCTCGCCGACGAGGGGCAGGGCGACGGCTTCGCCGCGGCGCTGGAGCGGCGGCTGGACGGCGCCGGGCAGGCCGCGCGGCTGCACCCCACGCCGCCCAACCTGGAGGACGTGTTCGTCGCCGCCACGCGGCCCGGCGAACGGGAGCGCGCGGCATGAACGGGCGGCGGCTGTGGGCGATCATGCAGAAGGAGATCCGCCAGATGCGGCGCGACCGCATCACGCTGGCGATGATCATGGTGCTGCCGATCGTGCAGCTGGTGCTGTTCGGCTACGCGATCAACCTCAATCTGCGCGGACTGGATGCCGCCATCGTCGACCAGGCGCAGACCAGCGCCTCGCGCGCGCTGGTGATGGATATGCTGGCCACCGACGTGATCCGCCCGGTGGCCACGGCGCATACGCCGGACGAAGTGGTCGACCTGATCCGTCGTGGCCGGATCAACGTCGGCGTGGTGATCCCGCCGGACTTCGAGGCGCGCCGGCAGGCCGGTCGCCCGGTGGCGCAGGTGCTGGTCGACGGCAGCGACGCCACGGTGGCGGGCGCGGCGGCGCAGCTCGCGCAGACGCCGCTGGACAGCCGCCTGCCCGATGCGCACGCGCCCTACGCCAGCACGCCGCCGGTGCCGCGCATCGTGGTGACCGCGTTCTACAACCCGGAACGCCGCTCGGCGATCAACATCGTGCCCGGTCTGGTCGGGGTGATCCTGACCATGACCATGGTGCTGTTCACGGCGATCGCCATCGTGCGCGAGCGTGAGCGCGGCAACATGGAGCTGCTGATCGCCATGCCGCTGACCCGCAGCGAGCTGATGCTGGGCAAGGTGGTGCCGTATGTGCTGATCGGGCTGATCCAGACCACGGTGATCCTGGCGCTGGGACGCTGGCTGTTCGATGTGCCGATCCGCGGAAGCCTGCTGGACGTCTACCTCGCCGCGCTGCTGCTGATCGCCAGCAACCTGACGCTGGGTCTGCTGATTTCCTCGCGGGCTCAGTCGCAGTTCCAGGCGATGCAGATGACCTTCTTCATCTTCCTGCCGTCGATCCTGCTGTCCGGCTTCATGTTCCCGTTTTCCGGCATGCCGCGGCTGGCGCAGTGGATCGCCGAGCTGCTGCCGCTGACCCACTTCCTGCGCTTGATCCGCGGCATCATGCTGCGCAACGCCGGCCTGCTCGATTTGTGGGGCGACGCGCTGGCGCTGGTGGTGTTCATCGCGGTGATGATGACCGGCGCGATCCTGCGCTTCCGCAAGCGGCTGGACTGATCCTGCTGCCTTTTTGCAGGATCCCGCTTACGGGCGATGCTCCTGTTCCTGATGCACATCCAAAGCGAAAGGCATCGCCCACGAGCGGGCTCCTACGGAAAAAGATCGTTGCCCATTCTGGCTGCCTTGACGATGGCGTTCGCCGCGAAAGCTGCGTTTCGGCCAGCGGCTGGACTGATCGAACCGTGTAGGAGCGCACCCTGTGCGCGACCGCTTCTGGTCCGATCTCGTCGCGAAAAGCCATCGCGCACAGGGTGCGCTCCTACACCGCGGCGGCCATCTCGGCGCTGTGCAGGCGGCCACGCAGCGAGTTGCTCATCGCCTCGGTGATCAGCACGTCGACGAACTGGCCGATCAGCCGCGCCGGACCGGGGAAGTTCACGTAGCGCATGTTCTCGGTGCGGCCGCTGAGTTCACTGGCGTTCTTGCGGCTGGGCTTCTCCACCAGCACGCGTTGCACGCTGCCGACCATCGCCTCGTTGATCGCGCGGGCGTTGGCGTTGATCGTCGCCTGCAGCCGGGTCAGCCGGGCGTGCTTGACCTCGGCCGGGGTCGGATCGGGCAGGTTGGCCGCCGGGGTGCCGGGGCGCGAGGAGAAGATGAAGCTGAAGCTCTGGTCGAAGCCGACGTCGTCGATCAGCTTCATGGTCTTCTCGAAGTCCTCGTCGGTCTCGCCGGGGAAGCCGACGATGAAGTCCGAGCTGATGCAGATGTCCGGGCGCACCGCGCGCAGCTTGCGGATCTTCTGCTTGAACTCCAGCGCGGTGTAGCCGCGCTTCATCGCGGTGAGGATGCGGTCGGAACCGGCCTGCACCGGCAGGTGCAGGAAGTTGGCCAGCTTCGGCACGCTGGCGTAGGCCTCGATCAGCGAGTCGGAGAATTCCAGCGGGTGCGAGGTGGTGAAGCGGATGCGGCCGATCCCATCGATCTGCGCGATGGCGTGGATCAGCACGGCGAGATCCGCGGTGCCGCCGTCGTGGGTGGCGCCGCGGTAGGCGTTGACGTTCTGGCCCAACAGGTTCACCTCACGCACGCCTTGTTCGGCGAGCTGGGCGACCTCGACGAGCACGTCGTCGAACGGGCGGCTGATCTCCTCGCCGCGGGTGTAGGGCACCACGCAGTAGGAGCAGTACTTCGAGCAGCCTTCCATGATCGAGACGAAGGCGGTCGGGCCCTCGGCGCGCGGCTCGGGCAGGTGATCGAACTTCTCGATCTCGGGGAAGGAGATGTCCACCTGCGGCTTGCCGGTGGCGCGGCGCGACTCGATCAGTTCCGGCAGGCGGTGCAGGGTCTGCGGGCCGAACACCAAGTCGACGTAGGGCGCGCGCTTGACGATCGCCTCGCCCTCCTGGCTCGCCACGCAGCCGGCGACGCCGATCAGTACCGGCTTGCCGTCGGCCTTGTGCTCCTTCCAGCGGCCGAGCTGGCTGAACACCTTTTCCTGCGCCTTCTCGCGGATCGAGCAGGTGTTGACCAGGATGACGTCGGCCTCGGCCTCGTTGTCGGTCAGCTCCAGGCCGTGCGATGCCTTGAGCACGTCGGCCATCTTGGCCGAGTCGTACTCGTTCATCTGACAGCCGTGGGTCTTGATGAAAAGCTTGCCGCTCATGGGGCGAGGTACCGTGGTTCGGAGTGGGGCGGCGGGCGTCCGCTGGACCGCGCAGTTTACCCGCGCCAACGCATGGCGGCCACTGCCGGATCAAGCACTTGCGCCCGGGTCGGGCCGGCCCGGCCGCTCGCCCGGTGGGGCCGGATGCGAAGCACCGCACGCCACCGGCGTCGCGGACTTGGCGCTGCCGGGCGATCGCTGCACACTGCCGGCCATGATTGCCGCCTTGCGCCAGTGGGGAAGCGCCGGTCGGACCCGCCGCTGCTTCCCGCATTCGCCGATCCCTCGCCGGGTCGGGTTGCTCTGCATCCTGTTTCTGGGATCGCTGGCGCCGCTGCGCGGACATGCCGAGGCGATGTATCGCTGCACCGGGGCCAGTGGCGAGGCCGTGTTCACGAGCAAGCCGGCGGGATACCGGGGCTGTCACCGGATCGGGTCCTACGCTGCGCCCTCACGTCGGGCTCCGCGCAGGGCGCCGCCGTCGGTTCGTGCTTCGTTCGAGGGTGTCGCTGCTTCGGTCGACACCTCGGCGCGCGTGCTCTCCGGCCGACTGCCGATGCGCGGAGCCTTTGCCGACGTGCAAACGTCGGTGCGCACCACCGGTCGGGCGCTTGCCGATGCGCCACCGCCGGCGGCCCCGCGCGGCAAGCCGGGAGACTGGGCTTACAGCGAATCCCGTCCGGTCGCGACCACTGCGTCGGCGCGGCCCGGCGATCGCGTGCTGCGCGGCGCGGTCTATCGCGTGAAGCGTGCCGACGGCAGCGTGGAGTACACCAATATTCCTCCGGCAAGCGGCAAGGGCCGGGCGGTGACGATGCTGTTCACCTACATCGCCACCTGCATGGCCTGCGACCTGCATTCGCCGATCCACTGGAATTCGGTGCGGCTCAACCTCGAGGACTACGCCAGCGTGACCCGCCGGGCCAGCGTCGACTACGGCGTGGACGAAGCCTTCCTGCGGGCGATCATCCATGCCGAGAGCGCGTTCAATCCGCACGCCCTCTCGATCAAGGGCGCCCAGGGCCTGATGCAGCTGATGCCGGCCACCGCCAGCGACATGGGGGTGCTGGATGCATTCAATGCCGAGCAGAACATCCGCGGCGGCGCGCGTTACCTGGGCCAGCTGCTGCAGACGTTCAAGGGCGACGAGCGCCTCGCTGCGGCGGCCTACAACGCCGGCCCTGGCGCCGTGGAGCGCTACAAAGGGGTTCCTCCCTACGCCGAGACGCGGGTTTATGTGGCCCGCGTCGAGGAACTGCGCCAGCGCTACGGCAAGGCGTTGCATCGTCCGCTGGCCTCCAGCGGTGCCGGGAGCGGCTCAGCCGTCCAGTGAGCCATCGTCCAGTTGGGACGGTCGCTGCGCGATGGTCAGGTCGACATGGAACGGCACGCCGTTGCGCAGCCCGGACACCTCGACCTTGCTGCCCGGCTTCAGTGCGGCTTCGCGCTTGCGCAGGTCGGACGGGTCGGTGATGTCCTGGCCGCCGATGCTCAGCAGGATGTCGCGTGGCTGGATGCCGGCGAGGGCGGCCGGACCGCCGGGGTAGACGTCGGCCACCATCACGCCGCGGGCCGCGGCCGGCAGCCCGCCGTTGGCGGCCACGGGTACGAAGGTGTAGTCCGTGCCGAGCCAGCCGCGCACGACGTGGCCGGTGTCGATGATCTGGTCCAGCACCTTCTTGGCGCTGTCCACCGGGATCGCGAAGCCGATGCCTTCGGCGTTGGCCGCCTTGCCGATCAGCAGGGTGTTGATGCCGACCAGGTTGCCGTGCGCATCGACCAGCGCTCCGCCCGAGTTGCCCAGGTTGATCGCCGCGTCGGTCTGGATGAAGTCCTCGGGACTGGAGCTGCTGAGCTGACGTCCGATCGCGCTGACGATACCCATGGTCACCGTCTGGTTGAGGCCGAACGGATTGCCGATCGCCAGTACCACGTCGCCGGGGCGCAGGGTGGTGTGCGGCAGGATATGCGCGACCGGCAGGTTGCCCGCGTCGATCTTGAGCACCGCCAGGTCGGTTTCCGGATCGGCGCCGACCAGGGTCGCCTTGGCCACGCGGCCGTCGTAGAGCAGCACCTGGATGTCGTCCGCGTTGGCGATCACGTGGTTGTTGGTCAGCACGTAGCCGTCGGCACTGACGATCACGCCCGAGCCCAGGCTCTGTTCCTTGCGTTTGACCGAGCCCACCGGGACGCCGCCGAACACCTGCTGCATCCACGGATCGGTGTACATCCGCAGCGCCTGCTCGGTCACCGTCTTGTTCGCGTAGATGTTCACCACCGAAGGGGCTGCGCGCGCCACGGCGTCGGCATAGGACAGGGTCGGCGCGGCGGCTGCGCCTGGCGCGGGTGCCGCGACCTGGGCCACCCCGCCGGCATCCAGTCCGAAGCGTTGCCGAAGCCGCTCACCGGTGCCCGGCCACAACAGGCCCACCACGAAAGCCAGCGCCAGCCCCAGGACCGCGAATCGGGCGACAAAGGCGAGCAGGCCGGCGGCGTGTTTCATGGGGTCGGCTTTCGTAAAATGGTGCGTGGGGTACGAGATCAGGGATGCGCGGCTGCTTGCACAGAGCCGTGGGTTCGATTGTACGGGCGGGGGGCTGACGCTACACTAACGCGATTTTTGCGGGTGCCGGATTTTGACCGGTGCTGGCGAAGCGGCCCGACCGGAGCTCCCGGTCGGTCCGACGGCGGTTCTCGGGGGAGGATGATCGCTTCTTAAGTGGTCGACCCACTCCGTCCGGACCCCGGCGGATCGTTTCGCACGCGCCTGCCGAAGCCCTTCGCTCGTGTCTCAATGGCAATGCAAGTTCCGGAGAGCCTGATGGCGAACGAAGTCGTCGACCATGGTCGCCGCCGCTTCCTCACCGCAACCACTGCGGTGGTTGGTGGTGCGGGAGTCGTGGTAGCAGCCGTGCCTTTCATCAAGACCTGGGAGCCCAGCGCACGCGCGAAGGCCGCCGGTGCCCCGGTGACCGTGGACATCAGCAAGGTCGAGCTCGGCCAGAAGGTGACCTATCCCTGGCGCAGCCTGCCGGTGTTCGTGGTCAACCGCACGCCTGCCCAGCTGGCGGCGCTGCCGAAGGTGGACTCCCGTCTGGTCGATCCCAAGTCGGACGGCACTTCGGCCGCGCAGCAGCCCAAGTACGCACAGAACGAGACGCGCTCGATCAAGCCGGAGTGGCTGGTGGTGATCGGCATCTGCACCCACCTGGGCTGCGTGCCGGACTTCTTCCCCGAGATCAAGCCCGAGCCGTTCGATCCGAACTGGGAAGGCGGCTTCTACTGCCCCTGCCACAAGTCGCGCTATGACATGGCCGGCCGCGTCTTCAGCGGCGTTCCCGCGCCGAAGAACCTGCAGGTGCCGCCGTATCACTTCGTGAACGACACCACCATCCAGATTGGCGTGGATCCGAAGGAGGCCGGCTGATGGCTAACGTCTTCACCCGCATCGGCGACTGGGTCAACGAGCGCGCGCCGAACATGATGCCTGCCTACCGCAAGCACATGACCGAGTACTACGCGCCGAAGAACTTCAATCTCTGGTACTACTTCGGCTCGCTGGCGATCCTGGTGCTGGTCAACCAGATCGTCACCGGCATCTTCCTCACCATGAACTACAAGACCAGCGCGGCGGAAGCGTTCGCCTCGGTCGAGTACATCATGCGCGACGTGGAGTGGGGCTGGCTGATCCGCTACATGCACTCCACCGGTGCCTCGCTGTTCTTCGTGGTGGTGTTCCTGCACATGTTCCGCGGCCTGATGTACGGCTCGTTCAAGAAGCCGCGCGAGCTGGTGTGGATCCTCGGCATGCTGATCTTCCTGGCGCTGATGGCCGAGGCCTTCATGGGCTACGTGCTGCCGTGGGGCAACATGTCGTTCTGGGGCGCCAAGGTGATCATCTCGCTGTTCGGCACCATCCCCTACATCGGCGACTCGCTGGTGCAGTGGATCATGGGCGACTACATCCCGGCCGACGCCACGCTCAACCGCTTCTTCGCGCTGCACGTGATCGCGCTGCCGCTGGTACTGCTGCTGCTGGTGGTGCTGCATATCGCCGCACTGCACGAGGTGGGGTCGAACAATCCGGATGGCGTGGAGATCAAGAAGGGGCCGAAGGGCAACCGCTGGGATGCGCTGAAGCCGGCCGACGGCATTCCCTTCCATCCGTACTACACGGTGAAGGACCTGTTCGGTGCGGGCTTCTTCCTGATGATCGCCGCCTTCATCATCTTCTTCGCGCCGACCTTCGGCGGCTGGTTCCTCGAGCACGACAACTTCATCCCGGCCAACAACCTGGTGACGCCGTCGCATATCAAGCCGGTGTGGTACTTCACTCCGTTCTACGCGATTCTGCGCATGATCCCCTCGTTCTTCGGCACTGCCGTGTGGGGCGTGCTGGGGATGTTCGGCGCGATCGCGCTGCTGTTCGCGCTGCCGTGGATCGACGTTGGCCAGGTCAAGTCGATCCGCTACCGCGGCACCGGTTTCAAGGTGGCGCTGGGGCTGTTCGTGCTGTCCTTCATCATGCTCGGCGCCGTGGGTGCCGGTGTGACGGCCGAGGTGATTCCCGCATGGTTCGGCAACGTCGACGTGACGTTCTGGGAAAACCTGTTCGGGCGCGCGATGACCTTGTTGTATTTCGGTTTCTTCGTCTTCCTCGGGTTCTACACGCGCCTGGGCTGGGAGAAGACCAAGCCGGTTCCGGAACGGGTGACGATGCATGACTAAGCGCTATTTCTCCTCCATCGCGCTGGCCTTCGGCCTGCTGGTCGGCAGCACCTCGGTGCTCGCCGCCGAAGGTCCCGAGCTGCCCAAGGCCGGCAACAACATCAGCGACCAGGCGTCGCTGCAGCGTGGCGCCAAGCTGTTCTTCAACTATTGCGTGGGCTGCCACTCGATCAAGTTCATGCGTTACTCGCGGATCGGCGAGGACCTGGGCCTGACCGAGCAGGAGGTCATGCAGAACCTCAACTTCACCGGCGTCAACTACGGGCAGACGATCGAGTCGCACATGCCGCCGGAAGATGCGGCGAAGTGGTTCGGCAAGGCGCCGCCGGACCTCTCACTCGAGGTGCGTGCCAAGACCGCCGACTGGGTCAATGCCTACCTCAATTCGTTCTACCTCGATCCGAGTCGTCCGGTCGGCTGGAACAACACCGTGTTCCCGAACGCTTCGATGCCGAACCCGCTCTGGGAGCTGCAGGGCATCCAGACCGCGGTGCGGAAGGACGGCAGCGAAGAGGTCGAGAAGCTCGAGTTGTCCAAGCCCGGCAAAATGACCCCGGAGCAGTACCAGCAGGCCACCCGAGACCTGACCAACTTCCTCGAGTATGTATCCGAGCCGGCAGCGCTGCAGCGCAAGCACTACGGCATCTGGGTGCTGTTGTTCCTGGCGGGTTTCACTCTCCTGGCCTACATGCTCAAGAAGGAATACTGGAAGGACGTCCACTGACCGCAAGGTTGGAGGGCACGCATGCGGCGGCCTCCGGGCCGCCGCATTCCGTTGTCTGAAGGGGAGATCGCGCATGGTTCAAAGCGCCCGCTCGCGTACGGTGCTCACTCTTTACACCACGGCGGATGACATCCAGTGTCATCGTGTCCGCCTGCTGCTCGCCGCGAAGGGCGTCAGCTACGAGCGGGTGATGGTCGAGCCGGGCCAGCCGCCCGAGGATCTGGTCGACCTGAACCCCTATGCCGGCACGCCGACCCTGGTCGACCGTGACCTCGTTCTCTACGACACTTCGGTGATCTGCGAATACCTCGACGAGCGCTATCCGCATCCTCCACTGATGCCGATCGATCCGCTTTCGCGCGCACGTCTGCGCCTTGCCGCGGTACGGATCGAGCGCGACTGGCTGCCGGAGGTGGACACGATTCGTGCCGGGGGTCGTCCCGCCGATGCCGCCCGGAAACGTCTACGAGAGCAGCTGCTGGCTTCGCTGCCGCTGTTCAAGGCGGCCCGGTTCTTCCTCAATCCGGAAATGAGCCTGGCCGATTGCCTGGTCGCGCCGGTAGTCTGGCGTCTGCCGTGGCTCGGCGTGGATCTTGGCAAGGAGGGGCGCCCGATAGTCGACTACGGCGAGCGTCTGTTCAACAGCCAAGGCTATACCCGAAGCCTCACCGCGGAAGAAAAGGCGATGCGACCCTGATGGGACAGTCCGACACACCTGCGATGAGCTCGAATCGCCCCTATCTGCTGCGGGCGATCTACGACTGGATCACCGACAACAATCTCACGCCCTACGTGCTGGTCGATGCGGCCCGGGAGGGCGTTCGCGTTCCGCCGCACGTGATCAAGAACGGCCAGGTCGTGCTCAACCTCGCAATGCGTGCGGTGGCCAATCTCGACCTTGGCAACGAGTGGATCAGCTTCCAGGCGCGCTTCTCCGGGGTGAGTCATTCCATTCTCGTCCCCGTATCTGCCGTGCTTGCGCTCTACGCACAGGAAAACGGCCAGGGGATGATGTTCCCCGCCGAGGACTCGGATGCCGAGCCACCGCCCTCTCCGCCGGATGGCGGGGAACCGGCAGGCGCACCCGAGCCTGCGCCGGACGACGACAAGCCCCGGCGTGGCGGTCACCTGCGTATCGTGAAATAGGTCGCCGGCCTCGGCGACTCAGTCGCCGGGCGGCATGCGCCGCCGGAGCGGGACGACATTGTCCGCGCGGGGTTGCCCTGCGGAGCTCTGTCGCGGCAGCGGAGGGGTGGTGTCCGGAAGCGCGTTGTCATTGGCGGGGACTCCGGCCAGCCAGTGGACGGTCGGCAGGCTCAGTCCGGTGACACGGCGGCCCTGCATCCAGATCCGGCCCGGCTCGCGGTCGTCGCCATCGATGCTGACTTCGAACGCATAGCCGTGCTCGAGCCCACGGCTTCCGTTGACCGTACGCAGTCGAAGCGAACGCAGGCCCACCGTCTCGTCCAGGAGCTGCAGGCCCTGCAGCTCGCAATGCCGCCGCGCCGCCGCCACGGCCAGTTCGCGGGCGCGGGCAAGCTCCATCCAGGCGGCCACTACGGCACCAAGGATCAGCAGCAGCGCGAGATCGTGCAAATTCCCCATGGCCGAAGTGTGTGTGCGCGCCACCCGGTTCGCAAGGTGGCGCGGGGCGGCACTTCAGTCCAGGTGCAATCGCAGCGACAGGTCGATGGCGCGCACGTGCTTGGTCAGGGCGCCGACTGAAATGAAGTCCACCCCGGTGGTGGCTATCTCGCGAATCGTGGCGAGCTCCACGTTGCCGGAAACCTCCAGTGGAACCCGGCCGCCGGCGACGTTGACGGCTTGCCGCATGGAGGCCAGGTCGAAGTTGTCCAGCATCACGCGGTCGACGCCGGCGGACAGGGCCTGGTCGAGTTCCTCGAGGGTCTCCGCCTCGACCTCCAGCGGAAGTCCGGGATGCAGCCGGCGCGCTGCGGCGACAGCGGCAGCGATGCCGCCCGCGGCGATGATGTGGTTCTCCTTGATCAACACGCCATCGTAGAGGCCGATGCGATGGTTGACGCCCCCCCCGCAGCGCACGGCGTATTTCTGCGCAAGCCGCAGGCCTGGGACGGTCTTGCGTGTATCGAGCAGCCGGGTACCGGTGCCGGCCAGCGCGGCCGCATAGGCGGCCGTCGTCGTCGCGGTGCCAGAGAGCAGCTGCAGGAAATTGAGGGCGGAGCGCTCCGCCGTCACCAGTGCCCTCGCGCGGCCGGAGATCTCGCAGAGCTTGGCGCCGGCGGGCACGGCGTCACCGTCGTCGAAGAACCACTCGATCGAGACAGCGGGGTCGCGCGCCCGGAAGCAGGCATCGAACCAGGGCCTCCCGGCGAGCACGGCCGGCTCGCGGCAGGTCAGCGTGGCACGGGCCGTGGACTCCGCCGGGAGTAGTTCGGCGGTGGCGTCTCCGTCGCCGACGTCCTCGGAAAATGCCCGTTCGATATCAGAAAGAATCTGCTCCCGTGAGGGGGCGGAGAAGCGTCCCGCCTGGGTCATTCCTGCTCCGTCGTCGTGGCCGGCTGGCTGAGCTTGCCGACGATGGCATCCATGGCCCGGTCGAACAGGGCGTTGGACGCCAGGACACTGGCCCGTCCCTCGGCCAGGGTTGCGGCGAGCTCCTGTGGGGAATAGTCGCCAACCTTCAATCCGCGGCGGTTCACGAACAGATAGCGACCGCTCATCGGGCTGATCCAGGAGAGCTTGGCCCGCTCCGGAGCCCCTTCCGCAGGCTTGAACTCCAGCCAGATCCCGGGCCGCATCGCCTGCACCTGTTCGAGCTGCGCGCGCATCTCGGGCGGCAGGATTTCCAACTGCTCCGCGGTATCTTCCGGCGTCAGTGGCGCCGTGTCCGGAACATTCTCCACCAGCGACTGGATGCTCTCCGGTATCGCCGGCGTCACGACCTCCCGGGGGGCGGTGGCGGGGGCTTCGCCCAGCTGTCCGGCGTAATGGGAGCGCAACTGATCGAGCAGGCGTTCGACGTCGTGCTCCTGGAAGGCAACGTTGGCCAGTCCCTTGCGCAGCGCCCGCTCGATGTTGGGCAGCATTTGCCGCAGCGTCTCGCGTCCGTTGGCATCCTTCGGCAACCGGGTGCTCGCCACCAGCTCGTTGACGAAGCGCAGCGCCTCGGCGAACTCGGGCGAGTCGTCGCCCTGCCGCAGCAGGATCAGCACCAGGTAGTTTGCCCAGGCGCGTGCGAGCACGCCGTGCATGAGCGGCGGCAATGGCTTGCCGTCGATGCGGTCGAGGATTTCCCGGGCCGCACGCCGGCGTGCCTGTTCCAGCTTCTCGCGACCGCGGGTCGATTCAGCCACCCGCTGTTCTGCCAGCTCGGCACGCTTGCGCGCGAGATCCTGGAACTCCTGCAGCTCGCCGAGCAGCCGGTCGAAGATACCCATGTCGTCGTCGAACTCGTTCAGCAGCTGCTCGACGACGGACTTGATCTTGTCGTATAGGCGGCGGTCCTTGTCGGACTCCTCCGACCAGCCCTTGGCGGCATCGGCGAGGCTGTCGAGCAGACGGCGCGCGGGATGCTGGCGATGCGCGAACAGCTTGCGGTCGAGGATTGCGGCCTTGAGGTAAGGAATCTGCAGACGGGCAAGCAGCACCTGCATCTGCGGAGGCAGATTCCGGTCCTCGAGGATGAACTCGAACAGCATGCCCACCAGGTCGATGGTGTCCTCGTCGATGGAGGACACGTGACTGGGTCGTTCGCCTCGCAGGGCCCCGATCTGGTTGAGCAGATGGTCCTTCAGGTGGGCGACTTCGGCGGAAATGTCGCCGGCGCCACTCTCTCCGATGGCGGGCAGGCCGTGGCTGACGATCTGGCCCTGCAGCACGCTCAGGGCGCCGAGCAGTTCGTTCGCCGTGGGAATCGACTGCGGGCCCAGCGTGACGGACGACGAGCCGACGCCATGACCGCGACGCGCCGTAAACAGGGCCTGGAGGGTGGTCAGGATGTTGCCGGCCTCGTCGGTGGCCGAGCTCGCCGCCGCGGGGTGGTCTTCACCCACCGCCTGCGCGCGAGGTGCACTGGCCGTGCGGGCGACGGCACCGCGTGCGTGCTCGTGCCTGAGGTTGGGGAGCACCCCGGCCTTGGCCAGGAGATCGTTCAGTTCGCCGTAGAGCTCTTCCATGCCGGAGAGGACATAACGGTCGAACAGCTTGTAGATGATCAGCTTGACGCGCATGTCCGCCTGCAGCTCGCGCATCGCCTGGCGGAATGCCTGGGTCAGCACGGCCGGTCCCACCGGGCTGGTGACCTCGGAGACCTGGATGCCGCCGCAGATGACGGCCAGCCGCTGGTTCACTGCGAACAGGTCGCGCGCAAGGCGGGACTCGTTCTTGCTGATCATGCTGGTGATGGCGAGCGATTCCTCCAGCTCGTTGTCGGCCACCAGGGTGAGCTCCACCGCGCCGAGCGTCTCGGCCTCGACCGGGGGCTTGCGGCGTTGCGCGGCGAAGTCGGTCAGCTCCCGGCTGAACTGGGCGAGGTAGCTGCGCTCCACCGCCGGCCGACGCTTGCGCACTTCCCGCATGCCGTCGAAATAGTGCATCTGGGCGGCGTTGTTCTCCGCCTTCTCGGCCAGGTCGAACAGCGCATCGTCGACGTGCTCGAACATGTTGCCGAGAAGCTGCTGCAGCCGGCGACTGGAAGTGTCCCGTACCGCATGCAGCAGATCACCGCCGCGCTCCGGCGCGTTGGGATGCTGGTTCAGGTTGACGATCCTGCTCGGTTCGATCGCGTCTTTCATCGCCGCCCCCTGGGGCGTTGGCCGCCTGGACAGTCGCGCCCGCCATGGGCGCAAGCCGTTTCACGATAAGCCCAAAAGCCACCCCAAACCATGTGTCAGCCCGCAGTTTTCCGATTACTCGTGCGGGAAATCGGCGATCTGCAGGGTGCCGATGCCCTCCTCGGGAAGCATCACCGGAATCCCGTCCTCGACCCGATACACCACCTTGCGGTCGACGGTGATCAGTGCCTCGGCGACCTTTGCCGTGACCGGCGTCCCCGCGACCGTCACCAGTTGCCCGGCGGCGACCGTGCGATTGATGCTGTCCAGCTCGCTCCGGGTGGCCGGTCGGATGGGAGTCTTGCTGACCGGGCAGCACAGGATGTCGAGCAGGCGCTTGTCCATGGGTCGGGATGTAGGGCGGCGGGAAAGCTTTTACAATAGCGGTTTTTGGATGGCCCAGCCATGACGATTACCGCCGTGCCGCCGCGGGTGGGCGTGGTCATGGGATCCCGGTCCGACTGGGAAACCATGCAGCACGCCGCCGACTACCTGACCCAGTTGGGCGTGCCCCACGAGGTCCAGGTGGTTTCCGCCCACCGCACCCCGGATCTGCTGTTCCGTTATGCCGATGAGGCGGTGGGACGCGGGATCCAGGTGATCATTGCCGGTGCCGGCGGCGCCGCCCACCTGCCGGGCATGCTGGCGGCAAAGACCCGGTTGCCGGTGTTCGGCGTGCCGGTGCAGTCGAAGGCGCTCAACGGGATGGACTCCCTGCTGTCGATCGCGCAGATGCCGGCGGGCATCCCGGTCGGGACCCTGGCGATCGGCCGGGCCGGTGCGGTGAATGCCGCGCTGCTGGCGGCGGCCGTGCTGGCGCTTCATGATCCCGAGCTGGCCCGGGCGCTCGAGGCGTTCCGCGACAACCAGACCCGCCAGGTGCTGAACCACCCGGATCCGCGCGCATGAGCGATCGTCGACAGCCGGTGCTCGGCATCCTTGGGGGTGGCCAGTTGGCGCGGATGCTTACGCTCGCCGCGGCTCCGCTGGGCATCAAGACGCTGGTGGTCGATACCTCCGCCGAGGCCTGCGCCGGCCAGGTGGCGCCGCTGATCGTGGCCGACTGGTCCGATCACGAGGCGCTGGCGGAGTTCGCCAGCCACGTCGACGCGGTCACCTTCGACTTCGAGAACGTGCCGGCGAGTACTGCCGAGTGGCTCGCCGGGCGGGTGGCGGTCTACCCCAATCCGGGGGCGCTGGCGGTGGCGCAGGACCGGCTGACCGAGAAGACCCTTTTCCGCGAGTGCGGCCTGGCCACGCCCGAGTTCGTCGCCGTGGATACCCGCGAGGACCTGGATCGCGCGCTCGCCGTCACCGGCGCCCCGGCGATTCTCAAGACCCGGCGTCTGGGCTACGACGGCAAGGGCCAATTCCGCCTGCGCTCGGGCGCCGATGCCGATGCGGCCTGGGAGGCGCTTGGCGCCCAGGCGGCAATCCATGGCCTGATCCTCGAGGCCTTCGTCCCATTCGAGCGCGAGTTGTCGGTGATTGCCGTGCGTGGTCGCGATGGCGAATTCCGCACCTGGCCGCTGACGCGCAACTGGCACACCGATGGTGTGCTCAGCCTCAGCCTGGCGCCCGCGCCGGACATCGAGGCGCTGCAGCCGCGCGCCACCGCGCTGGCCCGGAAGCTGGCCGAGCGGTTGGACTACGTCGGCGTGTTCGCGCTGGAGTTGTTCGTCAAGGACGGTGAGCTGCTGGGCAACGAGATGGCGCCACGGGTGCACAACTCGGGGCACTGGACGATCGAGGGAGCGCACGCCAGCCAGTTCGAGAACCATGTGCGGGCCGTGCTCGGATTGCCGCTGGGCGACACCGGGGCCCGTGGCGCGTCGCTGATGTTCAACTGGATCGGCGCGCTGCCGGATCCGGCGCCGGTGCTGTGCACCGTGGACGGCCATTGGCACGACTACGGCAAGCAGGCACGTCCGGGGCGCAAGGTGGGGCATGCCACGCTGTGCGCTCCGGATGCCCAAGCCCTGCTTGGTCGCGCCGAAGCGCTGGCCCAGACGATCGGCTGGGAGTCGGCGGTGGCGAGTGTGCGCGAAGCCTGCGGCGGCTGAGACGGCGACCTTGCGCATGCCGGGCACAAAAAAACGGAGCCGTTGACGGCTCCGTTTTTCATGACTGCCCGGAAGTCGGGAGTCAGGCCAGGTTCTTGGCCGCGAAGTCCCAGTTCACCAGGTTCCAGAAGGCCTCGATGTACTTCGGGCGGGCGTTGCGGTAGTCGACGTAGTAGGCGTGCTCCCATACGTCCATGGTGAACAGCGGCTTGTCGCTGCCGGTGATCGGCGTGGCGGCGTTGGAGGTGTTGACGATGCCGAGCGAGCCGTCCGGGCGCTGCACCAGCCAGGTCCAGCCCGAGCCGAAGTTGCCGGCGGCCGACTTGGAGAACTCCTCCTTGAACTTCTCGAACGAGCCGAACGCCTTGGTGATCGCGTCGGCCAGCTTGCCGGTCGGCTCGCCGCCGCCGTTGGGCTTCATCGAGTTCCAGTAGAAGGTGTGGTTCCAGACCTGGGCGGCGTTGTTGAAGGTGCCGCCGGAGGACTTTTTGACGATGTCCTCGAGCGCCGCGCCTTCGAACTCGGTGCCCTTGATCAGGTTGTTGAGGTTGGTGACGTAGGCCTGGTGGTGCTTGCCGTAGTGGTACTCCAGCGTCTCGGCCGAGATATGCGGCTCGAGGGCGTTCTTTTCGTAGGGCAGGGCGGGTAGTTCGATCGCCATGGCGATGGCTCCTTGACGTTGGCTGGAAAGGGGGGAAAGGGAGTGGCCGCCCCCGAGCGTGGCCGGGGAAGCGGCTGATACACTAGCGGCTTGCCTGCATTGTAGTGATGAAATCCAGAGCTATGGACGTTAACGAACGAATCAAGGCGGTGCTCGCCGAGCACTCCATGGTGCTCTTCATGAAGGGCACGCCGCAGTTCCCCATGTGTGGATTCTCCAGTCGCGCGGTGCAGGCGTTGCAGGCCGCCGGAGCCGCGTTCCACGCGGTCAACGTGCTGGCCGACCCCGAGGTGCGTGCCGCGCTGCCGCACTACGCCAACTGGCCGACCTTTCCGCAGCTCTACATCCAGGGCGAGCTGATCGGTGGTTGCGACATCATCGAGGACCTGCAGGTGGCCGGCGAGCTCGAGCGCATGGCCCAGGACGTGGCCGGGGTCGTGCACTGATGGCCTTGCCGCTGGTCCGCCTGCCGGTCGACGAAGTGCCGGCAGGGTTGCTTGCCGGAAGGGTCGTGCTGGTGACCGGAGCCTATGGCGGCCTCGGCTCGGCGGTCGCCAAGGCTGCTGCGCGCGCAGGGGCCACGGTGATCCTCGCCGGCCGCCGCAAGCGCCAACTCGAACAGCTCTATGACGAAATGGTGCGGGCCGGGCTGCCGGAGCCGGTGATCCATCCGGTCGATCTGGAGGTCGCCACCCCGGTCGACTACGAAGCGCTTGCCGATGCGGTGGAGCGTGATCTGGGGCGACTCGACGGCATCGTGCACGCCGCGGTCAGCTTCACCGGGTTGACGCCGCTGGCGATGCACAAGCCCGATCACTTCCTGCGCGCGATGCACGTCAACGTGTCGGCGCCGTTCGCGATCACCCAGGCCTGCCTGCCCCTGCTCAAGCGGGCGGACGACAGCGCGGTGGTGTTCGTGCTGGACGATCCGGATCTGCTGTCGCGCGCCCACTGGGGCGCCTACGGTGCCTCCAAGGCGGCGCTCGAGCGGATGGCCGCGATCCTCCACGAGGAGCACGACAAGGGTGGCTTCCGGGTGCAGGCGATATTGCCGGCGCCGATGCGCACGGCGCTGCGCCGCGAGGCGTATTTCGGCGAGGACACGCTGAAGCAGCCGCCGCCGGATGCCACCGCGGCGGCCATCGTCCATCTGCTCGGCCCCGGCGGCGGTGCCGCACGCGGCGCCGTGCTCGATCTTCGCAAGCATTGATCCATGTCCGGCCCGGGCGCCGGATGCCACGCAATACCGAGGTTTATTCGATGGAAACGCAGATGACCACGTTGTCGGCGGGAATCCTGCTGTTCCTGATCATGGATCCGCTGGGCAACATCCCGTTCTTCCTCAGCCTGCTCAAGGACGTGCCGCCGCGTCGCCGGCGGATCGTGATGGTGCGCGAGCTGCTGATCGCGCTGGGCGTGCTGCTCGGCTTCCTGGTCGGCGGACAGCTGATCCTGAAGGCGCTGCAGCTCCGGCAGGAGTCGATCAGCATCGCCGGTGGCATCGTGCTGTTCCTGATCGGCATCCGGATGGTATTCCCGCCGGCCGATGGCGGCGGCATCTTCGGCAAGCCGGGTCAGGCCGAGCCGTTCATCGTGCCGATGGCGATCCCTGGCGTGGCTGGGCCATCGGCGATGGCTGCGCTGTTGCTGCTGACCAACACCCAGCCGGGCCGCACCGCGGATTGGGCGACCGCGCTGGTGCTGGCCTGGCTGGCGACCTCGGTGATCCTGCTCAGCTCCACCTACCTGTTCCGCTGGCTGGGCGAGAGCGTGCTGACCGCGCTGGAGCGGGTGATGGGCATGCTGCTGATCGCCCTGTCGGTGCAGATGTTCCTGGGCGGCGTGGCGGCCTACCTGCACCTGACTGTCTGAACCGTTCCAGTCTGCGGCGGCCCGCCGCAGACATTTGCGGGTTTCGAGCGGCTGTCATAATTGGACGCCAGCATGTAGGCAGTCCAAGGAGATGGTCATGCTCAGCATCGACAAGAGCCTTACCGAACGCTTGCCCTGGCTCGCCCAGCATCCCCGCCTGCGCCGTCCCGTCGCGGGCATGCTGGGGCGGCTGGCGGACGAGGCCGGGTTCAACCGTGCCCTGATCGCCTCTGGCGGCGTCGAGGGACTGCCTTTCGTCAGCCGTGCCCTCGGGGTCCTGGGTGCCAGCTACCGGGTCAACCCGGACGGCCGCGAGAACATCCCCGTGGATGGTCCTCTGGTCGTGGCGGCCAACCATCCGCTGGGGATCGTGGATGCGCTGGCCCTGCTGGATCTGGTCGGTTCGGTGCGCCCCGACGTGAAGATCCTGGGCAACGACTGGCTCACCCTGGTCGAACCGTTGCGTCCGCTGCTGTTGCCGGTGGACGTGTTCGGCAAGGGCGCCGCCTCGAAGCTCCGCGACATCTACCGCGCGCTGGACAACGGCGAGGCGTTGATCGTCTTCCCGGCTGGCGAAGTGTCTCGCCTGCGTGCCGACGGCCTCAGGGACGGCCGCTGGTCGGACGGTTTCGCCCGGCTGGCCCTTCGCAGCCGGGCGCCGGTGCTGCCGGTGCACGTCGCTGCGCGCAATTCCGCGATGTTCTACGGCGTCTCGATGCTGGCCAAGCCGTTGTCGACGGCGATGCTCCCCCGCGAGGCGGTGTCGCCGGCGGGTCACCGCATCGGTTTCACCGTCGGCGCACTGGTGGGTGCCGACGAGCTCGATCAGCGCAGCGGCGGCGATCCGGTCCGGGCGGCGAAACTCATGCGCCGGCATGTCTATCGGGTGGCTCGTCGACGCGGGCTGCTCTTCGGTGGGCAGGCACCGCTGGCTTTGCCGGAGCCCCCCGAACAGGTCGCCGAGGCGCTGGCATCGCGTGCGGACAAGCTCGCCGATCTGCCGGACGGCAAGCAACTCATGCTCTTCCAGGGCGAGGCCGACAGCGTGGTGATGTGCGAAATCGGTCGGTTGCGCGAACTTACTTTCCGCAAGGTCGGTGAGGGCACCGGCGCCCGCTGCGATCTCGACGCCTATGACGCCTACTACGAGCATCTGGTGCTCTGGGACCCGGAACCGCAACGCATCGTCGGCTCCTATCGGTTCGGCCATGGCGGACGCATCATCGCCGAGCGCGGACTGGCCGCCCTCTACACCTCCAGCCTGTTCACCTACTCGCCAGCCCTCGAGTCCCGTCTCGCACAGGGGTTGGAGCTGGGTCGAAGCTTCATCGCCCCGGCCTACTGGAAATCGCGTGCGCTGGATCAGCTGTGGCAAGGCATCGGCCTGTACCTGCAGCGTCACGGGGATCTGCGCTATCTGTTCGGGCCGGTCAGCATGTCGGTCAATCTGCCACGCGAGGCGCGGGAGTGGATCGCAGCGGCGCACCGGCACTATTTCGGCGCGCCGGGGCTGGCGTCGGCACGGCAGCCTTTCGTGGTGTCCGACGGGGTGCTGGATACCGTCCGTGCCACCCTCGACGGTCTTGCTCCCGCCGAGGGGCTGGGCAAGCTCAAGCACCATCTCGATGCGCTGGGCGTGAGCCTGCCGGTGCTTTACCGGCAGTACGTCGACCTGGTCGAGCCTCAGGGCGTCCAGTTTCTGGATTTCGGCGAGGATCCGGGCTTTTCCGGCTGCGTCGACGGACTGGTCATGCTCGATCTGGCGAACCTCAAGCCGGCCAAGCGCGCCCGTTATCTGGGGCGGCGCTGAGTCGTCCCGCCCCCGGCGGCGCGGCGTGTTGTCCACGCGAAGTGAAACCGTTACAAATCTGTCATACACTATCGTTAAAGTCGGTTTAACAATCAGTTGGCGGTTGTCGCTGCGCCGCCGCAGACCGAAACAAACAACAAGCGTCAAAAAACCGGGGAAAACACGTCCGTCTGGGAAGCCTGGCCTTGGCCGGGCCCACGTACGTTCTTGCTTTCACCGCCGATTTCCGTTGCGAACTCAAGGGTCGATACCGTAATGAACAATCGAATCCGCACCAAGCTTCTGCCACTGGCGATCGCCAGCCTGCTGGTCTCTGCGCCGGCATTCGCGCAGAACGTGACCTCTGCTGCCGTGTCCGGTCGCGTGGTCGATGCCAATGGCCAGCCGGTCGCCGGCGCGACCGTGCAGATCGTGCACGAGCCCTCGGGTACCACCAAGGTGGTCACCACCGATGCCGACGGTCGCTACGCCGCGCAGGGCCTGCGCGTGGGTGGTCCGTTCGACATCACTGCCAGCAAACAGGGCATGGCCAGCGCCCAGCAGGACAACGTCTACCTGCAGCTCGGCCAGGCCTCCGCGATCAACCTGCAGATCGCCGGCGCCTCGCAGGCGAAGGATCTCGGTGCGGTGACGGTGTCGGCCTCGGCACTGGCCCAGACCTTCTCGCCCGACAACAAGGGCCTGTCGACCAACGTGTCGCAGCGCCAGCTCGACACCACGCCGCAGGGCAACCGTTCGATCGACGACATTGCACGCCTCGATCCGCGCATCAACGTCACCGACCAGGGCGACGGTTCGATCTCGATGGCCGGCCTGCCGAACCGCTACAACAACATCAGCGTTGACGGTATCTCCCAGGGCGACCCGTTCGGCCTGAACGCCAACGGCCTGCCTTACCAGGGCTCGCCGATCTCGGTCGACACCATTGCCGAGTACAACATCTCGACCGCCAACTTCGATGTCGCTTCGGACGCCGTGGGCGCCGACATCAACGCGGTGACCAAATCGGGTACCAACCAGTTCCACGGTTCGGTGTACTACGCCTACCGCAATGCCAGCAGCATGGTCGGCAACGCCGGCTGGCTGGGTTCGTCCGACCCGGGCTACGGCTACACCGGCTACAAGCGTGACTGGACCGGCGGCTTCACCGTCGGCGGCCCGATCATCAAGGACAAGCTGTTCTTCTTCGTGTCGGCCGAACAGGAAAAGACCACGGGCATCGGCGCCGACTCGGCCAATGGCCTGGATTCCTCGCTGGGGAGCGGCGCATCGACCTCGAACAAGATCTCCCCGGGGGATCTGCAGAAGGTGATCGACACCGCCAAGGCACTGGGTCTGAACCCGGGTTCCTTCGGCTCCGGCGGCTCCGAGCTCAATGACAAGCGCTACCTGGCCAAGATCGACTGGAACATCACGGACAACCACCGTGCCAGCCTGACCTACCAGCGCACCAAGGAAAGCCAGCCGATCATCCAGGGCAACAGCTCCAGCAACATCGGCCTGAGCAGCTACTGGTACACCAAGAACAGCCTGACCGAGAACACCGCGCTGCAGCTGTTCGACGACTGGTCCGACAACTTCTCCACCGAAGCGAAGATCAGCTACCAGAAGTTCACCCAGAACCGCGCCGGCTTCGCCGACCAGCCGCAGGTGCAGGTCTATCTCAGCGACACCGGCAAGGGTCCGTCGGTCTATCTGGGCGAGGACCAGTACAGCCACTACAACGCGATCCAGACCAAGAAGTGGTCGCTGTTCCTGGCCGGCACCTACTACCTGGGCGACCACACCCTCAAGGGTGGCATCGACTACCAGCGCAACGACATCTACAACCTGTTTGGCCGCACCGAGTTCGGTTCGTACACGTTCTACGGCCTGGACAACTTCCAGAACGCGGCCTACGACTCGTACTTCCTGTACCAGCCGGCTGCCGGCTACACGCTCAACGACGTGGCGGCGAAGTGGGTGTACAGCCAGTACAGCCCGTTCCTGCAGGACACCTGGCAGGTCAACAACAACCTGTCGGTGACCTACGGCGTGCGCGTCGATATCCCGCACTCCGACCATCCGCCGTTGTACAACGCCGCGTTCGAGCAGGCGTTCGGCTACCCGAACAACTCCACGCTGGGTTCGAAGAACCGCGTGGTCGAGCCGCGCTTCTCGTTCAACTACAACTTCGACACCGAGCGCATGCTGCAGCTGCGCGGCGGCTTCGGTCTGTTCCAGACCTTCCCGCCGACGGTGTGGATGACCAACCCGTACCAGAACAACGGTCTGACGGTAGCCAGCTACAAGTCCTTCGATCCGACTGCCACCCCGTTCAGCCCGGACGCGCACAACCAGAACCTCCCGGCGGGCAATGGCAGCGTGAGCGGTGTGGTCGACACCATCGACCCGAACTTCAAGCTGCCGACCGTGTGGAAGACCACCCTGGCGCTGGACAGCGAACTGCCGTGGTGGGGGCTGATCGGCTCGGTCGAGCTGCAGCACATCCAGACGCGTGACGGCATCCTCTACCAGGCGCTCAACATCGGCACGCCGACGACGGACGCCAACGGCAATCCGATCCTCCTGCCGGATGGCCGCTACCAGTACTGGAAGACCCCGGGCGCGACGTCGAGCAAGTTGGCCAACAACGGCAGCAATCCGGCATTTGACCGTTACTCGACCCTGCTGACCAACACCCACAAGGGCAAGTCGGACAGCCTGACCCTGGCGCTGTCCAAGCCGTTCTCCGAGAGCTGGTTCGGCAACGTCAGCTTCACGCTGAGCCATGCCACCGAAGTGAATCCGGGCAACAGCTCGCAGGCGTCGTCGGGCTACAAGTACGTGGTGCGCACCAACGCCAACGAAGTGGTGGCCGGTACCGCCGACCGCGACATCCCGAAGGCACTCAAGGCCTCGCTCACCTGGCAGCACGCGTTCTTCGGCGACTACAAGACCAGCGTCTCGGCGTTCTACAACGGTCACTCCGGCCTGCCGTACAGCTGGATCTTCTCCGGCGACGTGAACGGTGATGGCATCACCTACGAGGATCCGGCCTACATCCCGACCCTCAACGATCCGCGGGTGAGCTACGGCAATGCCAGCCCCGAGCTGATCCAGCAGTTCCAGGACTACATCAGCCACGACAAGTACCTGAGCAAGCATCGCGGCCAGATCGCGGCTCGCAATGGTGCGCGCCTGCCGTGGGTGAATGAGCTCGACATGAGCTTCCAGCAGGAGATCCCGGGCCTGTTCAAGGGCAACAAGGGCATCGTCCGCCTGGACGTGTACAACTTCCTGAACATGCTGGACAAGAACTGGGGCCAGACCCAGACGATCCAGTACTTCACCCGCACGCTGGCCGGCTACGACGGCGTGAATGCCCAGGGCCAGTACGTCTACTACCTGCCCACCGACAAGAACGGCAACTACCAGCCGCAGCAGCGGAGCGTCTACGACGGCGGCTCCAACCCGACCCGCGTGGTGTCGCGCTGGTCGGCGATGCTGACCCTGAAGTACACGTTCTAACCGGCCCTGCGGGGTTGTTCCAAGAGCCGGCGCCCGCAAGGGCGCCGGTTTTTTATTGCCTTGACCGCGTCATGTGCCCGCGGGATGCTTGGCGGTCCGCCACGGCGCTGCATGAGGCAGCGGAACCGTCAGCGGCAGGAGATTTTCCGGATGAACGACATTCACGCCGGCACCGCCGGCCGGCCTGCAACCGTCAGCGCGCGCATCTCGCCCGCCGGTGGGCTGGACATCCTTTCCCGCAACGAGGTTGCCCGCCTGCGCGATGCCAGTGGCTCGGGCATGCACGCGCTGCTGCGACGCTGCGCGCTGGCCGTGCTGACCTCCGGCAGCATGAGCGACGATCCCCGTTCGATGTTCGAGCTGTACCCCGAGTTCGATATCCAGGTGCTGCAGCAGGATCGCGGCATCAAGATCGAGCTCACCCACGCGCCGGCCCAGGCGTTCGTCGATGGGCAGATCATCCGCGGCATCAACGAACTGCTGGTGGCGGTGGTGCGCGACATCGTCTACGTGTCGACCCAGCTCGAGCAGGGCGGTTTCGACCTGGACGATACCGTCGGCATCACGCATGCGGTGTTCGAGATCCTGCGCAACGCGCGCACGCTCAAGCCGCAGGTCGACCCGAACCTGGTGGTCTGCTGGGGCGGCCATTCGATCTCGCGCGACGAGTACGAATACACCAAGCAGGTGGGCTACCAGCTCGGCCTGCGCGGCATGGACATCTGCACCGGCTGCGGCCCGGGCGCGATGAAGGGGCCGATGAAGGGCGCCACCATCGCCCATGCCAAGCAGCGTCGGCGCAACAACCGCTACATCGGCATCACCGAGCCGGGCATCATCGCGGCCGAGTCGCCGAATCCGATCGTCAACCAGCTGGTGATCATGCCGGACATCGAGAAGCGCCTGGAGGCGTTCGTCCGCACTGGCCACGGCATCATCGTGTTCCCGGGCGGCGTCGGTACGGCGGAGGAGATCCTCTACCTGCTGGGCATTCTGTTGCACCCTGAAAACGCCGGCGTGCCGTTTCCACTGATTTTCACCGGCCCGCGCAAGTCCGCCGCCTACTTCGAGCAGATCGACCGGTTCCTGCGCCTGACCCTTGGCGACGAGGTGGCCCAGCACTACCAGATCGTGGTCGACGACCCGGCCGCCGTGGCGCGGGCGATGGTCAAGGGCGTCGACAAAGTGCGCAATTACCGTCTGGACAACAAGGACGCGTTCTTCTTCAACTGGGCGCTGCATGTCCCATTCGCGTTCCAGGTGCCGTTCCGCCCCACGCACGATGCGATGCGTTCGCTTGCGATCCATCGTGATCGTCCGCGGCACGAACTGGCGGCAGACCTTCGTCGGGCCTTCTCGGGCATCGTCGCCGGCAACGTGAAGGAGGAGGGTGTGCGCGCGATCGAGCAGCACGGTCCGTTCGACATCGATGGCGAACCGGACATCATGCGCTCGCTCGACCAACTGCTGCAGGCCTTCGTGTCCCAGCACCGGATGAAACTGCCCGGTGGCACCGCCTACGAGCCCTGTTATCGGGTGCGATCGGCCTGACGTTCGAGCGGTGCCGCGATCTCTTGACAGTGTCCCCGTACCTCGACAAACTATCGAGCTCACGCCCGAATAGCTCAGCTGGTTAGAGCACTTGACTGTTAATCAGGGGGTCGTTGGTTCGAGTCCAACTTCGGGCGCCATATCTGACAAGGCCTTGCAGCGATGCAAGGCCTTGTTTTTTCGTGTGCGTGTAAAAAGTTGTGTAAAAATTCATCAAATTTCGCTCAACTGTGGGACACTTAGGCCGAAAAGGTGAGCGGAACACCGTGTTGCCCCCAGCAGTGGGCCCGCAGCGAAATCAGTTGCCGTGAATAGCTTCGTGTTGTCATCGTCAGGAATGCGGTGCTTGCGAAGGAACTCTGCCAGTGCCTAGCGCAAAAAAGTTTGCCCAAGTGGCAGCCTACTTCCTGATGAAGGATGGTGGGACGTCCCCGTACATGAAGGTTCTCAAGCTGATGTACCTCGCTGACCGGCGGTACATGCAGCTATACAACGACTCGATCACGGGCGATCGTGCCGTGTCGATGCCGCACGGGCCTGTCTTGACCAGGGTTTATGAGCTGATGAACGGCTCTGCCACCGACCTCCATTGGGCAGGGTGGATTGCTCCAAACGGTCGCTATGACCTTCGAGTTGTCGAGGGACATACTCCCGAAGAACTTGATGAGATTCAGGGGGCGGAGTTCCACGTTCTCGACGAGATCTACAATGCATTTGGACATCTAAACCAGTATCAGCTTAGGGATTTCACTCACGAGAACTGTGGGGAGTGGACGGATCCGCATGGAAGCAGTTACCCGATTTCTGCGCAGGAGGTATTCCTTGCCCTAGGTTCTGGGGAAGAGGAGGCCAAGGCCAGGGCAAGCCTGTTTAATGAGCGACGGGCCCTTGACGAGGCACTGGCGCGATACAGGTAGCTCGCGATGAATGCATGGATGCATGTGGTCCAGCGTGGAACGCTGTTGATTGTCACCGGATCAGCAGGGCAACATCTTCATATCGTGATGAACGATCCCGTGTTCGACCCAATTCTCGGGTATGACGCAGTTTTGGTTGTCGGGATGTGCAGTGTCACGCCTCATGCTGCTGTGGATATGACATGCATTCTTCGGCAGGGGTGCGGGGTCGATTTCGTTCGACACGATAGCTATATCGATTACCGCCATGCTGGAATTCTCCGCGCCCATCCATTGGAGTTGGACGCTCGAAGCGGTGTTGTTCCCGTACTTGACCCAGTACCACCTGTAATTTTCGAAACGATCAGGGATGGTCTATTTGTCTCTCCGTTTTCTTCGAGCAACATGAAGGTAATGCGCTTCTGTAGGCACCATCAGATATAGCTTGGATCATGGTGATGTCGGTTCGATCCAATATCGGGCGCCGCACGTGCCAAGGCCCAGAGGCGATATGTCGTCATTTGTCTTGCGCCGCGTGAAAATTTGGGCGAAAAGGTCAAGCTCTGGCGCTTAGGCGCTACCCATCCAAGGAGTGGATATGCGCATTTCCCCTGCAGCAAGCCTTCGTGGCCTCCACCAGGTTGAGCCTGGTCGATTCCTCGTCGACGGCAGCGGCCGAATTGGTGTCGCCGCCATGTGGAAAGGGGAAAAGCCAAGTGCTCGCGGCAGCTGCTATGTCCCTCTCATCGGACCAGACGCATTCACGGTTGTCTGGGTTCAGCGGCATTTTGAAGACCAAATGCCAAAAGTTGTCGATATTGGGCCCTGCGATGCAAGAGCTACTTTCGATACCTTGATGGAAGCGGCCTTCGGCTACGAGCATCCTGAGATGCCGTCTGTACAGCCAGGAGATCTCTCAATTTTGGAGCATGGGGTCTACATCTGCGTCGACAGCTCTTCTCGGCATCTTCTCCTATCACTCGCTACCGGTGGGCTTGAAGATTTGGCGACCAGGAATTTCATGGTGGCTCGCAAATGGGCCATTTCCGGCATTGCAGGTATTGAAGAAGTCTTCTCTCTCACCTTCGGCGGCGCATGAGGGAGTAAGGCAGCTTCGTTATGCCTAGTGCTTGTCACCTGCTGGTGCCACGGATGGGAGCTCATGGTCGTAGACATTGAGCATCCGCTCCTCCCGGTGACCGCTGGCCAGCTGCTTGTCGGCGCGCGTGCCGACCGTGTCCGTGATGCCGCGGTGCTTCAGCCCGTGCAGGGCGAAGCGCTGATCGGAGGTGATCACCCCCGCTTCGATCGCCACCTCCATCGCCCGGCGCCATGCGCTGCTCAGGGCGGACTTCTTCAGGGCGGCGCCGTCCTCAGCCACCACCAGCGGGCGGTCGGCCGGGCGCAGCGGGATGGGCCCGGCCTTCTTCTTCCAAATTCCATCGCGCCGGCTCGCCAGCCAGTCCCAGGCGTTGCGCAGCTCCGGGCTCCAGCGGGTGAGGTTGTCCCGGCTGCCCTTGCGCCGGCGGACCACGATGCCGTCCTCCTGGGCGTTCGCGTCGGTCAGGTCGCGCACCTCGACGCTGCGCATGCGGCAGCGGTAGGCGATCTCGGCCACGGCCCAGACGTAGGGCACCACGGATCCCTTCTGGCGGCTCGGCAGCGCGCCACGCTCGCGCAGGTGCGCCACCACGGCGGCCATCACCGCCCGGTCGGGCATCTTCGCGTCCCGCTTCTCCTTCGCCGCCCTGATGCCCCGGGCGGGGTTCTCCGTGGCGAAGCCGCGCTGGCGCGCCCAAGTGAAGGCCGCCGACAGGTACCGCTTCACGTGGTTGGCCTTGCTGGGGTGGGTAGCCGCAATCTCGTCCACCAGCCGCTGCAGGAAGGGCGTGGTGATGCCGGCGCGGCGGAGGCCGGTCACCGGCACGCCCAGTTTGGTCGGGGAGCGGTCCAGCGCCAGCCGGCAGTAGCCGTAGTCGTCCTGGGTGGCCTTGGCCAGCTGCTTGAACTGCAGCGAGGCGTGGAACTGGGTGAGCATGTAGTCCAGCGAGTCCCGGTCGACGCCGCGCAGAGCCTCCATCGCCTGGTGCAGCTCGGATAGCATCGCCTCGGGCCCGGCCAGGCGCCGGCGCGACGCCGGCGTGTACCAGTAGCGATCGCGCCGATTCCAGTAGCAGCCGGTCGGCAGCCTCTTCTGGTCGATGTGGCCCGGGATCGTCGGGTCGTGCTTCCGCTTGCGGCCTCGGGTCATAGGATGCCCGGGGAGTAGGCGCGGTCGTTGGAGGCCGAGGATACGCTCAGGGCGGCGTTCACCGCCTCGACCGCGGTCCACGGGCCGCCGGCACCATCCAGCAGACGGATGCCCTGGGCGCTGGTCCGCCGGTGCAGGGCCGCGGCCGCCTTCTTGCCTGACAGAGCCTTCAGCTGCTCGGCGTCCAGGATGTGCGGATTGTTCGCCATGCTTAGCGCCCCGGCTTGCCCTTCTCTCGCGCGGGGAATAGGCGCAGCTTCCCATCCCACCAGCTACCGGCCGGCAGCTGCTGGAGATCCGCGTTGAAGTGGCCGCTCTCCAAGCCCATCGCGGTGCCGGCCGGCACCCAGCGGGTGCGGCGCTCCGGGCCCTCAGCGCTCCTCGCGGCGACCACGTCGAACCGGCTGGTGATGGTGGGCGAGACGCCTCCCTCCACGTCCTCGGGCGTGATCGTGACGCCGCCGCTCCACCAGGAGCACACCGGCACGGCGTCCAGCTCGGGCACGATGTCCTTCCCGTCCCACTCCACGGCCTTGCCGAGCCCGATGGTTTCGACCTTCATCTGGGTGGGGTGATGCTTGGTCGTCGTGATGGCGGAGCGGCTGGTGATTTCAGCCATAGGTTGAGCACCGATGGTTGCGGCAGATGTGAATCAAACGGACCATTTGGGATTACCGTCAGACTAGGTGTGCACGGATGAAGAAAGTTCGTTTTCGTTGGAGTGCGCTGCCTCGCTATTTGGCCGCCGTAGCAGTCGGGTTTGTTACGGCCTTCTGGGTTGCTGGTGCTGCCGAAGGGTGGCTATCGAGAAGTGACGCCCCTGCCTGGGTGCAGGCCGTGGGTTCGATTGTCGGCATCTTGGTTGCGGCAGCCATTCCCACGTGGGATGCCAGGGTTAAGCGTGCAGCTGAAAAGCGCCATTTGATTGCTCTGCTCGGAACATTGGGAAATGAGCTGAGGGACTTCGGAACGGAAGTTCTTAGCCTGACGCAAGACGATGCAAAACTGGTTGGAGTAGCAGAATTTGGTAGCAGGGATGAGTTCGAGCCACTAGTAGCTGCCTTGGACAAATTCCCGGGACATCTACTCAGCGATCCCTCCCATATTTCGACACTCTTGATGCTGCAGCGGCTATCGCTGTGGGGTGATCGGCTTTGGAAGTTCGCATGCGACCACGGAGGCGGTGGTGATGATTCAATTGATTGGGGCGGGTTTGGTGACTTTGCGTTGCAGTTCTGCTCAGAGGCTGAAGATGCTGCAGACATTGCATCTAGATTTCGGTGATTGGTAGCCGTCACGGCTGGCATAGAGTTGCTTCTATCTACGGCGCTAGTCATTCCTGCATTTCGTGCTCGCGGCAGCAGAGGTCGTAAGCGCGGTTGAGCTCGGTGAGCTGCTCCGGCTCGGTGGTGTCGTCGGCCAGCAGGGCGGCGTGCAGCTCGCGGTAGGCCGCGCGCGCTTCGGTAGTGCTGCAGTCGCGCGGCACGCCGAGGATCTCGCTCCAGTGGCGATCGGGCGGCGTCTCAGCGGTGATCCTCACGCCGACCGACGCCCCCTGCGCGCTGAGTAACGGGACGACTTAGAGTCCAGGTTCGGGCCGGCGCCAAAGCAAGGGGGGGGGTGGCCTGAGATGGACTGTGAAGCACAAATCGTTATCACAGGTGCGGAAGCATCGACTGCAATCGATGGATGGCATCGGGCAGGTACTGCAACCCGGCTTCAAGGAGCTTGGTCGTCACCGTCTTCAGTGCCTCTGCAGGCAGGGACCGAACTTGCTTGACCAATTCGCCCTTGATTGTTGGCTCGGCATCGGAGTTCTGAATCTTCTGGATCAGAAGGCTGCGAATGGTGTCGTCGTGCAGCTTGATAGTGACCACGCCCAGAACAGCCGACAGACCGCCGTCGTCCGTAAGAAAGTCGATACCAGCTTTGGTGGCTTGGTATTGGTGAAACGAAATGTGGCCGTCAACCCCGAGCAGCGGTGGATTGCGGATCAACCCATGCTCAGCCAAGTAGAGCAGCTGGGCGGCGATGTGGCTTTTGTCCACAAGGCTCAGTCCCTCGAAATCTGGATAGGTCTCGTGCGGGTAAGCCCGTACGGCAACTTCAAGAAGCTCCCTCTGCAGCGCTCGATCCATCTTCATCAGCAAATCCCCAGATTTGGCGAGTGGCACGCCGCGCCAGCTTACTGCTGAGTGGGCTTCGCCTTTTCTTTGATGCGCGTGATCCAAGCCACCACCGTGCCCGCCGCCCGCGCGGCCTTCCACGTTCGGCCAAATGGCAACGGCGACTCTCTAAGAGCGTGTCGGGCCGCCTCGGGCTGGACATCCACTTCATGCTCAGCGGTCCTGGCCAGCTCATACCGTCTGAATACCGCTCGCTTACCAGTCATCCTATCCCGACATGGTGTTCCGGGTCGGAACAGTGACCCAGCCCCATTACCGGTCGCTAATCGTACGTAGCCGGCTGCCGGCGACGTCGCCCCGTATCGCAGGGGCCTCTCGGACACCGCCAACTGTCCCGATCCGGAACACTGATCCGGGCACACTGCAAATCGCTAATGGTGCACAGCCAGCTGCCCATATCGCAGGGGCCTCTCGGACACCGCCAAGTGTTCCGATCCGGAACACCGATCCGGGCACACTGCAAATCGCTAGTGGTGCTCAGCCAGCTGCCCATACCGCAGGGGCCTCTCGGACACCGCCAAGTGTCCCGATCCGGAACGCCGATCCGGGCATACTGCAAGTCGCCAGTGGTGCACAGCCAGCTGCACTTACCGAAGGGGCCTCTCGGACACCGCCAAGTGTCCCGATCCGGAACACTGATCCGGGCACACTGCAAATCGCTAATGGTGCACAGCCAGCTGCCCATATCGCAGGGGCCTCTCGGACGCCGCCAAGTGTCCCGATCCGGAACGCCGATCCGGGCATACTGCAAGTCGCCAGTGGTCCACAGCCAGCTGCCCATGCCGAAGGGGCCTTTCGGACACCGCCAAGTGTCCCGATCCGGAACACCGATCCGGGCACACTGTTAATCGCTAGCTTTAGTCGCTCAGTAGGTTGTTTACCCGGGGCGATCCCGGGATTCTGGAGATGCGACCCAACCAGCACACCAGGAGCCCCGGATGAACCTGCATAAACATGTCCGCCTTACGCCCCCTAGGTCGAGCCCTGCTCGCTGAGCGAGTGCTTGAACACAGCCTGCGGGTGGAGGAGGCGGCTCATGCCGCTGGGCAGGTGTGCGCACGGAGGACAAGTGGCAGACGCGCTTCCAAATGGCTAGGTAAATCGGCGTGATCTTCCAGCCGGGTTGACGGTCGGGACCTCATGGTCGTAGAGCTCGACCATCGCGTCGGACTTGTGCCCGCTGGCTAGCTTCTTGTCGGCCTTCGTACCTGGGGTGTCAGTGACACCGCGATGTTTCAGGCCGTGCAGGCCAAAGCGTTCATCGGAGCCGATCACCTTAGCCTCGATGGCGGCAGCCATGGCGCGCTTCCAGGCGCTGTTGAGCGCCGATTTGCTCAGCGGGCTCCCGTCTTCAGCGACGACAAGTGGACGTAATAGCTTCGCTTGTGGTGTGCCCTTCTTGAGCCAGATCCGGGCGCGGCGGTCGACCAGCCAGCCCCACGCCTCACGAAGCTCCGGAGACCAGCGTGTGATGTTGCCTGCGCTGCCCTTGGTACGCACGACGATGATTCCTTCATCCGTCGCGCTGTCATCAGTCAGCATTCGCACTTCCACGCTGCGCAGGCGCAGCCTGTACGCGATCTCTGCCACTGCCCATACATAGGACGCTACCGCCCCTGCGCGGCGCCCTGAGAGCGCACCTCTCTCTCGCAGGAACGCAATCACGTTGTGCATGGTGTCCTCGCTAGGCATGCGATGTGCCATGCGTTCCTTCGCCTGCTGGACCACTTTGGCCGGGTTGCTCGAGACGTAACCGCGCTGCACGCCCCATTTATAGGCCGCAGATAAGTACCGCTTGATGTGGTTGGCTTTGCTCGGATGAGTGCTGGCGATGGTGTCGATCAGCTTCTGGATCAGTGGCGTGGTGATCTTGGCTCGATCCAGTTCGGCGAAGCTGCAACCGAGCTTGGTTTTGTAGCGCTGCAGTGCAAGTCGGCAATACGCGTAGTCTTCTCGCGTTGCCGAAGCAAGTTCTTTGTATCTGCCGGACTCGGCAAAGTGACCGAGCATGTGGTCAAGGGTTTCGTGTCGCACCCCACGCAATTGTTCGATCGCCTTGTTCAACTCGGACATAAGGGCGTCGGGGCCAGCGATACGCTGTCGGTGGGGCTTCGGTTCGCTAAGGATGGTGTACCAGTTGCGATCGCGCCGGTTCCAATACACACCCGTTGGCAGCTTCTTCTGATCGATATGGGATGGGATTGTTGGGTCGTAGCGTCGTTGACGCGGCATGGCTAAGCGGTCCTACTGCGTTTGGCGTCTTTGGGGCATGAGTGAACTGGAATACGTTGCCAGTCGGGGTGCTTCGGCCTGGTCGCTTCGCGCCGTCGTGTGCGTGGGTCGACCAGGACAAGTAGTCACTCGCCCCAGGTGTTACAGAATGTCGCCACCGTAACTATCGTTGGCGGCAGGCGAGATCGGCACTCCCAGTGCGAAGTTCAGCGCCTCAAGCGTCGTCCAGGGCCCTGCGGCGCCATCGCCGCAGCGGATGCCTTGTCGGCTTGCCCAACGGCGAATGGCCGCTACGCTTTTTTTTCCGCTTATCTTGCGCAGGTGGTCAGCATCGATGATGTGGTTTGGTTGATCCATGAGGTGTCTTGTCCGGAAGCCGGCTCACCAGTCGGCTGAGGCAGTTCGCGGGGCATATCGATTCGGCCCCACAATCTGTGCCGCCGTGATCTCCGCGGGGGAATCCACCGTAGTGGGGGCGGGCCGCGGGGCGCAGGAGAAACCTCCCAGTTTCAAGGGCTCGTTTCGATTTGGTGGCTTAGCAGGCCGCTACTGGTGTGTATGTCGTTCTGCGCTGCCTTGGCCGGACCAAGCGCCTTTCTGCACGAGGTCTCTTGATCGCCCCATGTGTGATTGCCAGTCCTAGCCAGTGCTGCTGAAGGATTGAGGTGTGGTGCAGATTCCGACCTGAGCCGCGGTCTTTCAGGCTAATGATTCGCATAGTGAAAATGTGCCTCGCCGCGCTACAGAGCTCAGCGCTGGTGCAGAAACGATCCCATGAGCTTCCCAGCGGCGAAATTCAGGAGGAATCTGCACCATGAAAAGCCGGCGGTGCCCACGCATCGCATCGCAATGCCGTTTCTTGGGAACCGAATCTGCACCAAGGTGCTTTGCCGTTTAAGCCAATGCCGTTCGCGTCCTGTCCTGCCAGGTGGGCTGCGGTTGGAGCGCAGGGGCACCTTGCCAATCGCGTCAGTAGCAATAACGCCAACGGCTATGTGGCGACGAATCGCGCATGCTGGTCAGACCCCATGGGGAATAGGGGTGCTTCCCCATATCTATCATGGGGAAAGGGGGCATTTCCCCATGAGGGGGGCGTGAGCCTTTTCGTGCTGCTAGTTCCCTGATTGGGGAAACCACCTTTCCCCATGATAGATAGATGAATGGGATTCGCCCCAAAACACCAATGTCTCTTTGCCCCTGCCGACACCCTTGATGCGCTGAGCAAGAGGCCGACGAAGCACGAGGGTTGACCTACGCAGTTGACCTGGTTCGCGGCAAGGCGGTCTTGAGCGATACCTGGTCACCGTCTTGTGGAGGAGATAAGCCACCTGGTCGCCATCTGAGAGGCCCCTTGGTGAAAAGGCTCATGGCTGCTCGGCTCTCCAGCAGGTGGCTCAGCTAAGGTCATGCCGGGATGGCCAAGCTGGCGCCCAGATCTCGATCACCGGGGCGCGCTGCTCTTTGACTCGCGGTTGGGCGCGATTCGGTCGCTATCAGTCGGGTACCAGAGACCTGCAGATTCCGGTGCGGTTGATCATTGATTCAGCTGACCGCCGATCACCTCGGTTGCAAGTGCACATTTCCACATCACCCCCCCAAAGCCAGGCGCTCCCACCGGCATGCTCAGCGGGCAGCGTGCCACCCAACGCAGACATCGCGGCGGCGCGGTTGCTCGGTGCCGCCCTCTCTCTTACTTGGGCGCCAGTTGCCGGAGGGAACAGAATCCACGCAAGGTGAAGTAACCAACGCAGAGGAAGTTCGGCCGCCTTAAGATCCCCTTGGAACAAGGTGGCGCTGCCAAATGTTGCTCTCCCTACATATCCAAGTCGTACAGAAACTGGTGGGTCTGTCGCCCGCGTCGTACTTTGAGTATGCGACTGGCCTGAGTCGTATGACGTTTCAACGCGGCCGCGCTTACGAGGCGGTGCTCGCTTCAAGCGCACGAGTTCAGGCGCATGTCGACTCGCTGTTGTTGGGAGCGTTTCGGAAGCGCGGCGCTACCGACGCCGACTATCAGTTCTGCAAGGACCGGATGCCTGATGGCGTTTCGGCGATGATGGTCTTCGGACTCGGTCTGCTTGGCGACAAATGCGCACCCGCCACGAGAGAGCTGGTCGCGCAGCTGGATGCGTCGGACCGGTGCCTATTCGAGCTAGGGGATTGCGGTGCCGCGGAAGCCTTGTCCAAGCTCCACCGGGATCCCCATCTCGGTCCGGCCTATTCTGCGCCGCTCTCTGTGTCAGGGGTCCGTCGCCCGCTCCAAGAGCTGCCGGGCGACGACGAGCGAGCCCTGCTTGAGCTCGTATTGACTCGGCGCGCGCATATGGCGCTGTCGCTCTTGGCGGCGATTGACCATGAGTTAGGTCGCTGGAACACCGAGGTGACTGGTTCTGATTCGATGGGGCGGCGTCCTCGGTTTGCCGTTCTTCTCGCGAGGCCTGATCCGGCAGCCCGTGTGCGCTGGCGGCCTAAGGATCCCATCGCGCGCCTGGTGGATTTTGTCGGCTCGGCCGGATACCTGGTCCGAAATGGTCACTGGCCCGAAGCAACGCCAACGATCGCCGAAATGGGCATGCGTGTTGAGCTTTCGAGGTCCGTCGTCGGCGACGGATCCCGCTTCATCCAAGCGTTGAGGAGTGGGAAACATTCGATGACGGGTCGGGCATTCCAGACACTGGTTTACTCCCAGTTCTGGACGCCCGACACGTCCCCCGATGCCCTCGACGTTGCAGCCGACTTGGCTGAGCCGTATCTGGTGGCGGCCCACTTCTTAACCCTCCTCATGCCCGACCATTCGGTGGCCAAGGGCCACTTGGATCGCGCGGGCTGGCGTGAGGCCTATCTGGAATGGTGGGCTCGCCACTCTGATAGCTACTGCCCGGCGACGCCGCGCGACGATGCGGCCCCGCCGGACTGGTTGCTGGACCCTTGAGCTAGCGGCCGCGAGCAGGGCCCGTGCTTCTATTGACGCCTGATTTCATGCCGTGATTGCCCGAGGGCCACCCCGCCCGGGCATTGCCGGGGCCGCGACCGCGGCTGCCAGCTGGTGCGGTCTTGCCGCCCGCCCCGGGGCCTGCCGACCGGCCGCTACCTGATCCGTTGCTTCCCTTTGCCATCTCATCTTCTCGTCATCGCCCCGATTGGGCACCGTGAGGTTGCACCGCAAAGGCGCTGGAATAAGCCCGTTTTTTGCACTGACACGAACGCTGCGCGCTCCCAGGGTCCGAGGCACTGGCGGTACGCAATCGCGCCGCCCTTCTGCGCCGCAGCATTGCAAATTTGACTTTTACATCAAATAATGGGCCTTGGTGCCGAATTATTGATGTATATATCAAAATGCAAACCGTGCTGGAACTTGGCGAAGCTGTAGCCACTAAGCGGCGTGCCCTGGGCTTGAAGCAGGGCGACGTCGCCTTGCGTGCTGGCATTCCCCAGGAAACCTTGTCCCGCTTCGAACGGGGCAAGCTGGCTGAGCTTGGTTCGCGGAAGTTACTGGCGGTGCTTGCAGCCCTTGGGATGGAGCTTCAGTTCGTGGAGTTGGGATCATCCGGTTCATTGGATGAGCTGCGCCGTGAGCGCGGGGGACAAGCATGAGCCTGGCCGTGCATGTACTCGGTCGCGAAGTGGCCACGCTGGAAGCGGTCGGCGACTTCAAAAGCACCATGACGTATCACGATGACGTCGCCACAGATGACTTCGTGTCGCTGACCATGCGCGTTCGACGTGACGCTTGGGTCTGGGACGATGTCCTGCACCCCATCTTCCAGATGAACCTTCCCGAGGGATACCTGCTCCAAGTGCTACAGGAGCAATTCGGCCCCCATATCGGCGCAAGCCCCATGGCCCTGTTGTCGGTGATCGGCCGGAACATGATCGGGCGTGTCCAGGTGGCCCCAGCTGGCGCGAGGCTGGATGAGCCCGCCACTCCAGTGGACGTCGCAGCCCTGCTACAGGGCGACAACTCAGAGGAAGCCTTTGCGGAACTGGTGCGTCGGCACGCGACCAGTGGCGTATCAGGCGTGGTGCCAAAGTTCCTCGACGATGCGGCCGAACATGTCCAGCTCGGACCGCACAAGAAGGTCACCTTGCTCACTCACAGGCACATCATCAAAGGCTCTTCGCAGCGACTGCCCTTCGTTGCCTTGAACGAGCACCTGTGCATGCAGGTCGTGCGCCAGGTCATGCCTGCCGCGGTAACGGAAGTCTCCCTCGACGGCCAAGCACTCGTCGTCACTCGCTTCGACGTGGACGAACATGGAGCCCGCCACTGGGGTATGGAGGACTTCTGCGCGCTACTTGGCCTGCGCCCGGCAGCCAAATACGAAACCACCTGGGAGCGCATCGCCAAGGCCGTGCGCGACCACGTGCCGGCAGCGAACCGCACGGACGTGTTCCGCCAGATGGCGAGCTTGCTGCTGCTCAGCTACGCCGTGCGCAATGCCGACTGCCATGCCAAGAACCTGGCGTTGCTCTATACCCGTCACGACGACGTGCACTTGGCACCCGCCTACGACATGATCACTACGGCCGCCTATCCCGATTACGTGAAGAATCCCCCGGGCATCTCTTTCATGGGCAAGAAGACCTGGAGTCCGGGCAAAAGCTTGCAAACCTTCATCGCCGCCACCTTCGGTCTGCCGCCGCGCGAGCAGGCCGGCATCGTTGAGCGGATCGGGGATGCCATGGCCGACGTCGGCTCTCAGGTCCGCGCAGCGATGGCCGAGCACCCCGAATTCACCGAGATCGGCAAGCGCATGCTGCGCGCCTGGCAGGAAGGCCTTGAAGGACTCCGCGACAAGCGGGTCTATGCCTTGGGCAGCATGGCCTGGGGTGAGGCATACAGCGGGTTTTCGGAACCAGAACCTGTCAAGACGAAGCGCCAAGTCATCGGTCGCTCTGATCTGCTGGCAAAACACTGAGCCAAAGCCTCATTACTATGTGGGACCAGCCCGGCAGCGATCGAATTGCTTTGATGTATTGGATTTGGGCTGACCCACCCCGGTTTCGGCCTGAATATCCAGGAGGCCAACCACGTCATCCATTTCGCCTGGACATGGAACCCGGCCAAGGAAGACCGGGCGACCGATCGCGCTTACCGCATTGGTCAGCGGCGTGACGTGTACGTCTACTGCCCGACCGTGGCTTGGCCCGGATTCGCTTCATTCGAAGAGCGGCTGGCGGAACGGCTTGATTACAAAATGGAGTTCTCCCGCGACATGCTGGCGGGTTCGAAAGAGCTTTCGGTCGAAGACTTTGACGATCTCTGATCTGGCATGGGTTCTACCCGGTTTGCCTATATGCCACGCAGGATCTTGCCGGGGATGTCCGACTGATCCGTAACCGGGCGCTGATTTGGAAGGGGATGTACGGGGGTGATCGGCGTCCCGCGGATACTGCGTTAGTATCAGAGTAAACCGAATAATGGACTTGGTATGGCGACAGCCGGTAATGGCCTCGGGGAGGCGGATTCGGGAGGCTTCGCCTTTCTTGGCGAGCATGATCCGGTGCTTTTGCAGCTGGCTCGGACCGCCGAGCAGATCTTCGCCAGCGACCCCAATACGACGCTGATCAAGCTCCGGCAGCTGGGCGAAGCACTCGCGCAGGACCTGGCTACCCGCTCAGGCATTGAATTTGACGCGGCGACCTCGCAGGCCGAACTGCTCTACCGGATCCATCGCGAGATTCATCTGGATCCTGCCATCCATGGTCTGTTTCACACACTTCGCGTGGAGGGCAACAAGGCGGCGCATGGTTTCAACACCCGTCATCGCGAGGCGCTGGATGGGCTGAAGGTAGCTCGCGAGTTGGCGGTCTGGTACCACCGCTCGTTCGGCAAGGCTGGTAGCGGCTTCAAGCCTGGCCCTTTTGTCGCTCCGCGAGATCCCAGCGAAGCGTTGCGTGAGTTGAGGGGTGAGATCGAGCAGCTCACGGCTGCCTTGCGCGATTCGCACCAAGAGCTTCAGCACAACCAGCAGCTGATCGAGCTGCAGCGGCGTGAGGCGGCTGAGTCCATGGCGCTCGCGGAGGCGATGGATGCCGAGGCGCGCGACTATCAGGGGCTCGCCACTGCGCGCGAAGCGGAGCTCACCGCGCTCAAGGCTGAATTCGAGCAGCGATTGGCGAGCGAGCGAGCCAAGCTGGCGGCAAGCCCGAAGCTCACGCAACAAGTACAGAAAAAAACTCAGCGCGCCAGCCATGCCTTCGATCTGACCGAAGATCTCACCCGCATCCTCATCGATCAGCAATTGCAGGCCGCGGGCTGGGAAGCCGATTCGCTGGACCTGGTCCATGCCAAGGGTGGTAGGCCGGAAAAGGGGCGCAACATGGCCATTGCCGAGTGGCCGACCAGCAGCATGAAGGCCTGCGCGGACTACGTGCTGTTTGCGGGTATGACGCCTATTGGCATCGTCGAGGCCAAGCGCAAACGCCTCAATGTTGCCGAGCGCATCCCGCAGGCCGAGCGCTATGCGCGGGACTTTCAGCTGACCGGGGGACTGGACCCCGCGTGGCCGATCGTAGCGAAGGATTCGGGCTGGCCGGACGGTCAGGGCGGTCTTTTTAAGGTGCCGTTTGCTTTTGCGTGCAACGGACGGCCCTACATGGCCCAGCTAGCCGAACAGTCCGGCACCTGGTTTCGAGACTTGCGCCGCCCGTCCAATCAGCGGCGCGCTCTGCAGGACTTCTACACGCCCGCCGGGTTGCTGGACCTGCTTGCACGTGATCGCGCCGCGGCCGAACAGAGGCTGCGGGAAGAGGGGTTTGCGTATCTCAAATTGCGTGACTACCAATGCAAAGCCATTGGCGAAGTCGAGCGGGCGCTGGCAGAGGATCAGCGGCGCTGTCTGCTTGCTATGGCCACCGGTACCGGGAAGACCCGCACCATCATCGGTTTGATGTATCGCTTGCTCAAGGCCGAGCGCTTTCGTCGCATCCTTTTCCTTGTGGATCGCAGCGCATTGGGCAAGCAAGCGTTGGACGCTTTCGACGAGGCGACCCTAGAGCAGAACCACACGCTTTCGCAGATCTACGACATCAAGCAGCTCGGCGACATGGCCGCCGAGGCGGAAACGCGCATCCAGGTAGCCACGGTACAGGCGATGGTGCGGCGTATCTTCCAGTCCGACACGCCCCCGCCGGTGGATCAGTTTGACTGCGTCATTGTCGACGAGGCCCACCGCGGCTACACGCTGGACCAGGAGATGACCGAGGGTGAGCTGGCTGTACGCGATCACCAGCAATATTTGTCGCAGTACCGCCGCGTGTTGGATTACTTCGACGCGTGTCGCATCGGCCTCACCGCCACGCCGGCCAAGCACACCACCGAGATCTTCGGGAAGCCGGTATTCACCTACAGCTACCGGGAGGCGGTGGCGGATGACTGGCTGATCGATCATGAGCCGCCGATCCGCTACGAAACCCAACTCGGTCGCCACGGCATCCACTTCGACAAGGGTGAGCAGGTCAGTGTGGTCAACGCGCGTACCGGCGAGCTGGATACCGCAGAGCTTGAAGACGAGCTGGATTTCAACATCGAGTCGTTCAATCGCCGGGTCATCACGCCTGAATTCGATCGCGTGATCTGCGAGGCGCTGGCCCAGGAGCTGGATCCGGAAGGGGAGGAAAAGACGCTGATCTTCTGCGTCAACCAAGCCCATGCCGTGCGTATGAAGCACCTGCTGGATGCGGCCTTCGAGGGGCTTCACGGCGACAGCTACAACCAGTCGGCGGTGGAGGTGATTACGGGGCAAAGCGACAAGGTCGACCAGCTCATCCGTCGCTACAAGAACGAGCGATATCCCAATATCGCCATTACGGTCGACTTGCTCACTACAGGCATCGATGTGCCGAAGATCGGCAATCTGGTGTTCATGCGTCGGGTGCGCTCGCGAATTCTCTATGAGCAGATGAAGGGGCGTGCGACGCGCCGCTGCGACGAGATCGGGAAAACCGTGTTTCGCATCTTCGATCCCGTGGGCCTGTACGCCACGCTCGAAGCTGTCGACACCATGAAGCCGCTGGTCAAGGATCCCGACATCTCGATCGAGCAGCTCATGCGCGAGTTGCAGGATGAGCGCAGTCTGCAGGCACCGGGTAGTCGCCAGGGCCACTCGCATGCCGATGACGTGCTCGATCAGTTGGGGCAACGCGTCATGCGCATTCTGCGCCGCGCCAACCACAAGGCTGAAAGCCGGCCGGAGCTAAGGCAGCGGCTCGATCGGCTGGAGGAGCAGTGGGGCGTGCCACCCAAGGACCTTCACCGGCACCTGCGCGAACTCGGGCCGCGGGGCGCTGCCCAGTTCATGCAGGACCACGTCCAGTTGCTGGACCAGCTGAATGAACTTCAACTGCTGGGTTCGGAAGACTATCCGGTCATTGCGCCCCATGCGGACCGCTTGCTGGCGCGCGAACAGAACTACGGCGTCCACGACAAGCCAGAGGATTACCTTGAGAGTTTCCACCAGTTCATCCATGAGCAGCTCAACCAGTCCGTGGCTTTGGGAGTGGTGGTGAACCGGCCACGCGATCTCACGCGGGAGCAGCTGCGCGAGGTGCGCTTGCTGCTCGATCAACACGGCTACAGCGAGGCGAGCTTGAGCACGGCTTGGCGGGATCAGACGCACCAGGCCATCGCCGCCAGCATCGTGGGCTACATCCGGCAGGCTGCGCTGGGCGAGGCGCTTGTCCCGTTCGATCAGCGCGTCGCCAAGGCGATGCAGCGGATCTATCAGGAGCACAGCTGGACTCCCGTGCAACGGCGTTGGCTGGAGCGTCTGGCGCAACAGCTGGTGCACGAAGTGGTGGTGGATCGCCCGGTCGTGCAGCGCAATTTCGAGCAGGACGGCGGAGCTGCGCGGCTGGACAAGCTGCTGAGCGGTCGGCTGGACGACGTTCTGCAGTCGTTGAACGACCATCTTTGGGATCAGGTCGGCTAGGTTTGTCGGTGAGGTGGTGGTAGTTGTGGGCTGTCCCATGAGCCGAATATGGGGCATAATTAGCTCAAATCATGAGCCGAATAGTGAATTTAATCGGCTCACACCTCGGAGCACGGCGCTTGGATAACCCCCGCTGGATCTGGCAACAACCGGACTGGCCGCAGTTTCATTGGCAGGCCGATGCGCTGGCGCCGCTGCTGCGAGCCTGCCAGCAGGCGCAGGGACGTCTGCTTGGCATGGCCGGCGCTATTGCCGGGGACGCGCAGGCGCAGGGCGAGTTGGACACCCTGCTGCAGAACATCATCACCTCGTCGGCGATCGAGGGCGAGACCCTCAATGTCGCCTCCGTCCGTTCGTCGCTGGCTCGACGGCTTGGTGTGGTGGCGGACGAGGGCGTGGGTATCACGCCCCGGAGCGAAGGGCTGGCCGAGCTGATGCTTGATGTCATCCAGCGCTACGACGCCGCTTTGGACATGTCGCGCCTGCTGGAGTGGCACGTTTGGCTGTTCCCGCAGCAAGACACGTTGCTCCAGCACCCCATTCGGGTGGGCAGCCTGCGCGGCGACGAACCCATGCAGGTCGTCTCTGGGCGCGTCGACCGCCCCATCGTGCATTTCCAGGCACCACCCCGCGAGGGGCTGGAGGCGCAGCTCGACGTCTTCCTCGACTGGTTCAACCGCAGCCGCCATGACACGGCGCTCGATCCGTTGCTGCGCGCTGGCATGGCCCATTTCTGGTTTGTCACCCTGCATCCGTTCGACGATGGCAACGGCCGCCTGACCCGCGCGATCACCGATCTGGCGCTGGCCCAGGCCGAGCACCAGGTCATCCGCTTTCATGCGATGTCGGCGAGCATCCTGGCCGATCGGGCCGGCTATTACCGCATCCTGGAATCCAGTCAGAAGGCCGGTTTGGACATCACGGCCTGGCTGCACTGGTTCCTCACCACATTGCTAAGCAGCTTGCAGGAAGCGCTTCAACGCATCGACCGGGTGCTGGCAAAGGCGCGATTCTGGCAGCAGCATCAGCATCACGGCCTGCTGCCTGAGCAGATCAAGGTCCTCAACCGCTTGCTCGATGGTGGCGAGCGTGGCTTCGAGCAGGGCATCAGTGCCGCCAAATATCAGGCCGTGGCCAAGGTCTCCAAGGCCACCGCCACGCGCCATCTGGCCGATCTGCTGGAGAAGGGGTGTATCGAGCGCCTTCCAGGGGGAGGCCGCAGCACCCGTTATCAGATCAACAGCCACCACCATCATTCGCTGGCCGGCATCGCGCTGCCGCCGGCCAAACCTTCCGTTACGAGTAAGCCATGACCCAGAACGACATCGTCCAGAAGCTGTGGAACCTCTGCGACGTACTACGCGACGACGGCATCAACTACAGCGACTACGTCACCGAACTGGTACTGCTGCTGTTCGTCAAGATGGAATACGAGCAGGTGCAGAACAACACCGGCTTCGAGCACAAGCTGCCCGATGGTTGCCGTTGGCCCGATCTCACCAGCCAATCCGGCCTGAACCTGCTCACCCACTACCGCCAGATGCTGCTGGATCTCAGCCTGAGCCACGACCCGATGATCGCGGCCATCTACGCCGATGCGCAGACCCGGCTCAAGGAGCCGCGTCACCTGGAGACCCTGGTGAAGGCGCTGGATGGACTGGACTGGTTCAGCGCCCGCGAGGATGGCCTGGGTGACCTCTACGAAGGCCTGCTGCAAAAAAATGCGAACGAGACCAAGTCGGGCGCGGGGCAGTACTTCACGCCGCGTGCGTTGATCGATGCCATCATCCGCTGCCTCCAACCGCAGCCGGGCGAAACCATCCAGGACCCGGCCGCCGGTACGGCGGGCTTTCTCATCGCCGCCGACAACTACATCAAGCAGCATACCGACGATCTCTATGCCCTAGACGACAAGGCCCGCCGCTTTCAGCGCCGCAAGGCCTACGTCGGCATGGAGTTGGTACCCGGCACGCGCCGGCTGGCGCTGATGAACTGCCTGCTGCACGGCATCGAGGGCGAAGGCGAGGGCGTGGTGCAGTTGGGCAACAGCCTGGGCAACCCCGGTGCCAGCCTCAAGCCGGTCAACATCATGTTGTCCAATCCGCCGTTCGGTACCGCCAGGGGCGGTGGTGGCCCGACGCGTGATGACCTCACCTTTCACACTAGCAACAAGCAGCTGGCCTTCCTGCAGCACATCTACCGCGGCTTGAAGCCCGGTGGACGCGCTGCGGTGGTGCTGCCCGACAACGTGCTGTTCGAGGCCGGCGTCGGCACCGATGTACGCCGCGACCTGATGGACAAGTGCAATCTGCACACCATCCTGCGCCTGCCCACCGGCATCTTCTACGCCCAGGGCGTGAAAACCAACGTGCTGTTCTTCCAGAAGGGAAGCCCCGCCAACCCGCGCCAGGACACCGGCTGCACCGAGCACGTGTGGATCTACGACCTGCGCAGCAATATGCCCAGCTTCGGCAAGCGCACCCCATTTGGGCCGGTGCACCTCAAGCCGTTCGAGGACGCCTACGGGGACGATCCCAATGGGCGTAGTGCGCGCACCGACGATGGGGAGGAGGGGCGCTTCCGTTGTTTCACCCGCGCGCAGATTGCCGAGCGCGGCGACGCGCTGGATATCAGTTGGCTCAAGGACGCCGACAGTGTCGATGCCGCCAGCTTGCCCCCACCCGAGGTGCTGGCTGCCGAAGCGATGGCAGAACTCAGTGAAGCGCTGCGCGAACTCGACGCGCTGATGCAGGCACTGGGCGCCGGTGACGAAGCGATGGAACAGAAGCGGCTGCTGGTCGAAGTGATGGGCCTGGAAGTGACTAGCGGCGAGGTGGGCGGTGAGTGAGTTGCCGATCGGCTGGGAATCATCCTCACTCGGGGACATAGCCGAATTTGTCATGGGCCAGGCCCCCAAATCGAATGAGTGCAACGTTGATGGAATTGGAGCGGTATTCGTAAAAGCCGGGGAGTTTGGAAAAAAAACGCCAGTCATTCGCGAGTGGACTACCAATCCACTAAAATTTGCGAAAGAAGGTGACGTGTTGGTCTGCGTTGTGGGGGCTACTGCGGGCAAGATCAATCTTGCCATTGACTGCGCAATTGGCCGAAGCGTCGCAGCGGTTCGCCCTGAAGAATCCATTTCAACCGAGCTTCTCCACTATTTCCTCAAAAGCAAAGTTGCATTTCTGCGTAGTGGGAGCACAGGATCGGCTCAAGGGGTTATCAGCAAAGAAGATCTGGGAAGCTTGGAGATTTCACTCCCTCCGAAAGAAGAGCAAAAGCGCATCGCGCAAAAGCTGGATGCGCTGCTGGACCGGGTCGATACCCTCAAGTCCCGCATCGACGCTATCCCCACCCTGCTCAAGCGCTTCCGCCAATCCATCCTTGCTGCCGCGGTCGCGGGATCCTTGTCAGAAGACTGGCGGAACGCCCATGGTGACGCGATCGACGGGAGGAAACTGCACGACTTGCTGCGCGCACTGCATGAGAAGGCGGGCGGTCATGCGCGTGGCAACGCTTCTGATCCGTCCGACGAAGCCCATGACTTGTCGCGTGATGACATGCCGCCGCAGTGGGATATCGCTGTCTTGCGGGACATTTGCGAGCCAGGGCGGCCCATCACCTACGGCATTCTGAAGCCAGGTCCGGAGCTGGAGCATGGGATCCCTTACATACGCGTTGCCGATTTTCCCGGCAACAAGTTGAGGCTGGAAGGCATAAAAAAGACCAGTGAGGAAATCGACCAGTTGTTCAAGAGGGCCAGACTGAGGGCTGGAGATCTACTTCTATCCATTCGTGGCAGCGTGGGTCGCCTAATCAAGATTCCCGCCGAGCTAGAGGGTGCAAACATCACGCAGGATACGGCGAGGCTGTCGATCTCCCCGACTGTTTCCACGGATTACGTCTACTGGGCACTTCTTGCCGAGTCGACCCAGCGCCGGATGCGTGCGGCGACCCGTGGTGTAGCCGTCCGTGGGATAAACATCGGCGATGTCCGAGCACTGCAGATACCTCTCCCATCGAGAGACGAGCAAGACGAAATCGTTCGCCGCGTCGAACAGCTCTTCGCCTTCGCCGACCAGCTGGAAGCCAAGGTTGCCATCGCCAAACAGCGCATCGACACGCTGACCCAAAGCATCCTCGCCAAAGCCTTCCGCGGCGAGTTGGTGCCGCAGGACCCGAACGACGAACCGGCCAGCATGCTGCTGGAGCGTATCCGCGCCCAGCGCGTCGCGGCACCGAAACCCAGGCGCGGGCGTAAACCCATTTCCTCCACCTAGAAAACATCGCATTATCCGGAATGCTTACAGGGGGCACGTATGGACACGATCGATATCAAGGGCGACACCGCTCTGCTGGACCTTCTGTCCAGCGTTCCGGCCACTGAGCTGGCTCCGCTGGTCGACCATCTCACGGATGCTGGCCAGGGGCGTGTGACGCTTCCGGCGGCCATCAAGGAACTGCTGCTGGAAGCCAAGGCGCGGGGTATCTACAGCCCGTTGACCTTGAAGCTGCTTATCCGCGAGATACAGCAGTTTGGCGGCAATACCGTGGTCAACCTGGTGCGGCGGTCCGGCGTCTCTTACGCAGAGATCGTGCAGGATGCGCTAAAGCATTTCGAAGTGCCCGGTTACGCCGAGATGGCTTTGGAGCGGCAGGAACTGGCCGTCGTGGCGGCGCGGCTGGCCCGCGTATGGCCGGAGCTGGACAAGGCTGGCCGGGACGAATATCTCGCGGAGTTGAAGCCAGGGAGTGGGCGGTCGGGTGATCTACCCGACCTGCAGTCGGCGGTGTTGGCGGGTGGACGCGTATCTTCGGCCATCGCTAGGCGCCTCGCGCGGCGCGCCTACACACCGTTAGATGTAGTCGGGACAGTTAAAAAGTCTCTCTTTGGCGGCGCTTTGGCCAGCCTTCCCAAGGCGGCCATTGCGGCAGCCACTACCAGCGCCGCCGACGCTGCGTACCGTGTGACCATCCCTTGTGTGCTGCACGTGGCGTCTCTACGCCAAATGCGTGCCGCTGCGGAGCTGCCGGATTGCCCACAGTGCGGCGTTGCTGTGGCCAAAGACGCGCGTTTCTGCGGTGACTGTGGCTTCGATCTTCGATCGCAAGCCGCAGGCAAGTCGGATGCCCCGCCGCGGCTGCAACCATTGGTCGTCAGCCATGAAGGCGCGGACATCATGATTGCGGGCGCGGATGGTTTGCCGGCGCTCAGCGCCACCGCGCTCACCTCGCTGGATATCTCACAGCCGAGGCAACCGATCGATCTCGGGTCGGCGGGTGTCGATCGACTGGCGCCGCTGCTGCAGCTTGTTCCCACGGCCATGATCGGCGGGGAGGTGGCCGCGAACCGCTATCTGAAAGTGGTGGTAAATGGTCCACTGGCACCGGCCGCGGACGGAAATGGCTTACGTGGTTTTGTCCGAGGCCCGGATGGTCGATTCGCCGAACACGGGCGCTTCTTCGAGGACGACCGCCTGAAGCATCTCGTGAGTGGTGCGGCCATCTTCCAGCTCGCCTCTTTCGTGGTGGCACAGAAGCATCTGGCGGACATCAGCCGCAAGCTCAGCGAGATCCAGGAGGGGGTCGCGCGGATCGAGGCATTCCAGCGCAACGAGCGCAAGGCAGGGATCAACGGCACATTGACCTATCTGCAGCAGGTCGCGCCGGTGGTCTTGGCCGGAACACTGTCGTCTTCGGTGCGCGACGAGTTGGAAGCCAGCGAACGCGCTTTGTCTGCGATCCAGGATCACATCCACACGGATATGAAGACTGCCATCGCGGAGGTGGCGACCCTCAAGAATCCAGGTACTTTCAGCACCAATGATCTGACCAAGACGCTGAAGGGCCGCCAGAGCGACTTCGAGGAGCTTGCCCAGCAGTGGAACCTTTGTCTGGCGGCGCGCTACGTCGCCTGTCGACTGGTGTGCAGCTATCCGGGTGAGCAGATGCTGGTTGAGCGGCGTCAGCAGACACTCGATCGACTGACCAAAGTGCTGCCGGGGCCCGATGGTCTGCTCCGGCAGTTCTCAGCGACAGTGTCTGCGCGCGGAGCGCAGCTCAAAGCGCTCACGGATACCCAGGCGGAAATTCAGGCCAATCAGGAGCGCCTGCGCCTGTGGGATATGGATCGTGCTCCAGCCATCGAAAGCCATGGGCATGCGACCTTCGGGCAGCTAGGCCGCCTGTTGCAGGAGAACGCCCAGCCGGTCGCTCTGGTGCTGGAGATGCGTGGTGATGAGGTTGTTCGGGCGCTGGCAGCATGACGACGTGATAGACCGCGATCGATGCTGACCAATCTGCAGCTGCGCCCCGTTTTTCGCGGGATGCAGGGAAGGTCAAAGTGACCCCGGACTTTAAACCGTACCGCTACTCAAGGCGGTGGGGCGTCGCCCGGTCCGCGTAAACGGGGTGAACCCGTTGGACGGGCGGGGGCCGTCTCAACATGTGCGATGCAGGGGCGTTACGTTACGAGCCGGGGAAAAATCTTGCCTTAGGGAGCCGTATGCAAGTCAGTCACCAGTTGTCGAATGCATTCATGAAGGACTTGCTCGGTGGCACCCTCAGCCCCCTTTTGCGCGAGGTAAAGGAAGACGACACGTTGCTACTGGGCTTGCGAGGCGCGTACATCTCTGTCTATTACCGGGGTGGTCAGTTACTCAAGATCACCCCAGGCGGTGATGGTTACAACGTGACGTTCGATCGCAATTACGATTCGACCAATGTCCTGCAAGAGCGACTCACCCGATACGGATGCCCTGACGTGCTCGATCGCGGCATCCGTTCGTCTGAGGATACGTCCCAGCTCGTCGACGTCCTCAGCGAACTCAAGCGCTTGATGGACCGTCACACGAAAGTGCAGTCTGGCTTGGAACGCGAGTTTCAGCAGGTGGCCGCCCGAGTCAATACTCGAACAAAGTCATCGAACTCGTCACACTATTTCATCACGGATATCGAGCATGCCTACGGCAAAGCGCGCTATGACATGCTGGGCGTTCGATGGCGGCGCAATGTAGAGCACCGGGATCACAAATGCCTTGTGCCGGTTATCTTTGAGGTGAAGTACGGTCTCGATGCTCTGGAGGGTACCTCCGGTGTTCTTGGGCATCTGGAAAAGACGCTCGCAGATCTACAGGATGAGACCTTCCGCAGGGGGCTTCGGGAGAATGTCATTGCCCAGTTCTCCCAATTGAGCGAGCTTGGTTTGATCAAATACGAGAGGGGTCGCTCGAAGGATCTGTTTGAGGCCGTCGACGGACACGTGCAGATCGTCTTTTTGCTGGCCGAGTATGTACCCCACTCCATAAAGCTCGCCGGGATCCTCGACGAATGTGATCGCCTGATGGCCAGCTCGGCTGAGGCGTTTGAAGCCGCCGGGCTCAATGTCGAGCTTCTGTTTGCCAGTGCGAGCCTGTGCGGATACGGCATGCATGAGCGCACGATGCTGACGACCTCAAAAGTGCGCGAGCTGGTGCGCACCTGGAACGCCTGAGTACGACCGATCGCAACAATGACCAGTTTCAGGGCGCGTTTGTGCCCTGTGACGTTTGAGCTCGTCCGGAGAGAGCACAGATCATGAGAGCCTGCATCCGTCGTGGTAGTAAACAGATCGGTGGGAGCTGTATTGAGGTAGAGCATGGCGGTAAGCGCCTACTCATCGACCTGGGGTTGCCGCTCGATGCACGTGAGAACGTCGCGGGGCTGATCCCCGAAGGACTGACCCTCGATGGCAGTGACCCAAACCTGCTTGGTATCCTGATCTCTCATCCGCATCTGGACCATTATGGTCTGCTCGCGCATGTTGACGGCTCCATCCCCATCGGACTCGGTGCCGCGGCGCGCAGACTTCTGGCAGCAGCAGCTCCGTTCTTGCCTGGCACATGGCCGGTACCTGCACAGGGGTGGGATTACGAGTCTGGCCGACCGATCAAGATAGGTCCTTTTACGGTTACCCCGTTTCTCGTGGACCACTCGGCGTACGACGCCTATGCACTACTTATCGAAGGCGGCGGTGACCGTCTGTTCTACAGCGGCGATTTCCGCGGTCACGGTCGTAAGGCAGCGCTTTTTGAGAGACTGGTGGCCAATCCGCCTGCGGACATCGACGCGCTACTGGTTGAGGGGAGCTCGCTCACCCGGCTGGAGTTGGATGCGACTTTCCCCACCGAGGGCGATGTCGAGGCGCGGCTGCTCAAGGAGCTCGCGCAGACCGACGGCCTGGGCGTGTCCTAGATTTTGTGTAACCGGGTCCCAGGCAGGACACTGCCGCCAGACCCGGAGAGACCATGAGTCCACGCAAACACGAGGTGCCCGACGAGCTGCTTAGCAGCCTGTTGGCGAACTACAAGAAGCCCGAAGACCTGATCGGCGAGAACGGCCTGCTCAAGCAGCTGACCAAGCTGCTGGTCGAGAAGGCGCTGGATGCGGAGATGACCGAGCACCTCGGTCACGATAAGCACGAGCCGGTGGCCAACCCGGCCGGCAACACCCGCAACGGCCGCAGCCGCAAGACGCTCAAGGGCGAGTTCGGCGAGCTGCCGATCGAGATCCCGCGCGACCGGCACGGCAGCTTCGAGCCGAAGCTGATTCCCAAGCACCAGACTCGCTGGAGCGGCTTCGACGACAAGATCCTGTCGCTCTACGCCCGCGGCATGACGGTGCGCGAGATCCAGGCGCACCTGGAAGAGATGTATGGCACGGAGGTCTCGCCGAGCCTGATCTCCTCGGTCACCGATGCAGTGATCGACGAGGTGAAGGCCTGGCAAGGCCGGCCGCTCGATCCGGTGTATCCGATCGTCTACCTGGACTGCATCCATGTGAAGGTGCGCGAGGGCGCGGTGCGGGTGAAGGCGGTCTACCTGGCCATTGGCATCACCATGGCCGGCGAGAAGGAGGTCCTTGGGCTGTGGCTGGCGCAGACCGAGGGCGCCAAGTTCTGGCTGCAGGTGGTGACCGAGCTGCGCAACCGCGGGGTGCAGGACATCTTCATCGCCTGCGTCGACGGCCTGAAGGGTTTCCCCGAAGCGATCGAGACCGTATTCCCGCACACGACGGTGCAGTTGTGCCTCGTACACATGGTGCGGCACAGCCTGAACTACGTGTCGTGGAAGCGACGGCCGGAGGTGGCCGCCGACCTCAAGCGCATCTACACCTGTGCCACCGCCGAGGAGGCCGAGCAGCGGCTCGCCGAGTTCGAGGCCCGCTGGGACAAGGAATACCTGCCGATCGGGCAGTCCTGGCGACGCAACTGGCCGCGCCTGATCCCGTTCTTCGACTACCCGCCAGAGATCCGCAAGGTGATCTACACGACCAACGCCATCGAGTCGGTGAACATGAGCCTGCGCAAGCTGACCAAGCACCGCGGGGCCTTCCCGAGCGACGAGGCACTGGTGAAGCTGTTCTATCTGGCCCTGCGCAACATCAGCAAGAAATGGACGCTGCCGATCCGTGATTGGAAGGCCGCGCTCAACCGCTTTACGATCCAGTTCGAGGAACGACTCCCTCAGCTGTAACTCGAATCCCGGTTACACAAAATTCTGCACACGCTCGACGGCCTGGCTCTCGTCCATACGTCGGCCCAAAATATCGATCGGATTGTGTCTATCTTCAGGGCTTCGCGGCAATCAGGCCGGCGAGTCGTCCTGGATCTTTATGTGGCCGCGATTCTCGAAGCAACGGGCAATTTCAACCTTCCTCAGTCTAACTGGCCTGACATTGCCCTTTACGTGCCGCATCGGCAGCGGATCCAGGTCAAGCAGGCAGGAATGTTCGATCTGCTACAGCGGCACTCGGGCAACCGCATCTACATCGAGGATCTCGCCGAAATGCCGGCTCGCTCTACTTTGCTCTTTCGCCCACTTCACCAGCCCGATCTGGAGCGAGCCGGGTGTCTCACCGGCGCGCGATATCTGTATTCGCAGTGGGAGGGTTATTGGGAGAGTGGAAGCTACGTGCAGATCGAGGAATTTCTGAAGCGCAACGGAATCTCCAAGGTATCGATCCATACGTCTGGTCATGCCAGTCCGGTCGATCTCAAGCGCTTCGTCAATGCGCTCAACCCGAGGAAGGTGGTTCCCATCCACAGCTTCCGGCCCGATCGGTACCCTGAGCTTTTCAATCAGGTGGAGCCGCAGCCAGATGGCCAGTGGTGGTCGGTCGGGTGAGGTCGTCCCGGAGTTCCGTAGGCTCCCCGTCAAGCAGACACTTCAAAAGTAGAAGCGCTGGCGGCTTTGACCCCGAAATTACGGATAGTCTCCGCTTGGCTCAGCCCACGGCGACCAGACTAGTATCAGCGGGGTCACTTGTAAGACGCGTCTTACACTGGGGTTTTTCCCTTGCGTATGAGGCACATGCGGCAGCTGCGCCACGCTATGATCATCGGGGCAAGGCATGTGCGTCATCGTGCCACCACCGCTCCCCAAATTTCGTTGAAACTGCGGCGAAAAATCAAATTTGGGGGTTTCTGTAACTTTGGGGGGGAATAGTGACTACACCGAACGAAAGGACCCGATCGCTGATCCAGGCTGGTGGGTTCTTGATCGAGTTGGCTCAAGATACGAGCTTGCCCCTCTCTGTCCGGCGTAAAGCTGTTGCTATCGCACGGCACTTCCCAACCGCTCACCATGTGTCGCTCGCGGCCTCGCATTCGCCTTCCTGTAGGTTGGATTTGGAGCTCGAATCTCCCGGCGATGTCGCGGCTTGGGCCAAGGATTATCCGCTGGGTTTGTTGCTTGGATCCACGCGTCTCACGTGGCCGGAGGAGGAATGAGTCGTGTCGCATAGGCTTCGGCCATGAAACATCTCCTTCCACAGGCTGCTGCTGCGCTTTGGGATGAATTGTTGGCGCTTGGGTTGGCTGGCTTCGGCCCAAGTTGGTCGAGCAAACTGCAGTCAAAATGCCGATCAGGCGGACGAGCGCGTCCGTAAATTCAAGAGTTAGTCGCCATCAGAGGAAGGAGTAGTCGTGGCTAAACGAGCAGGAAAAAACGGAGGTTCGCCGCTCGCACGGCTTGCATTCTTCAAGGCAAAGCCCGTCAACCGGGATGCGTTGCGAATTCTTGACCTCGCGCCAGGCAAGGGTGCGCGTAAGGCAAAGGGCACCAGTAAAACCCGCCCTCAAGCGCTTCTAACCCCAAAGCCAATCACGGGAAAGCCCAAGGTGCGTCTCGTAACAGCGGAAGAAGTAGCTGAGCGCAAGGCTAAGACTCGTCGTATGTTTGGCTTCGGCAAGACGATCACAGTCGCCCCCAGCAGTTCATCCAAGCGGACGCGATAGTTCCGGACAACCTGGTTTGACTTTTCAGTAATGCCCCATCCCAAGCCTGGCCCAGGAGCGACCACGCGCTACAGCGAGCAATTCAATGCCACCGCCGTGTGCCTCAGCAGGCTCCCAGGCGTCCAGGTGCAGGACGTCGCCGCCTCGCTTTACAACCCATCCTTTGTGCTGTCGCGTTGGCGCGAGCAGCCCCACCTGGGGCTGCCAGGTTGCGTGTAAAACGTCGCCATAACTCATTGATTCGCTATTGGCGAAGAGGCTGTTTTGTGTAAGCCAGTTTCATCTAAATTGTTGTTTCTGTTGTAGAATCAACTTGACTGTTAATCAGGGGGTCGTTGGTTCGAGTCCAACTTCGGGCGCCAGATTTGAAAGGCCTTGCAGCGATGCAAGGCCTTTTTTTTTGCGGCCGGGCTGTCGATCGGCCGCCTGTGCGGCTTCGTGCGATGGAGGGTGCGCCCGATGCGATGAGGGGCGCTTATCCTTCCGGCGTGGCGCAAGTTCATGCTCTTAGATGGCTGATTTCACAGCTATTTGCGAAATGTCGAGGTGGTGCTCAAGTTGCGCCTGATATGGCCGACGCCGGTCATGGAGCCTTTTCGCTCCGCTCCCAGGCAATTGGAGGTTTTGCATGAACGTTTCATCCGTTGGCTCGAATTTCCCGGCCCCTGCCACAAGCCGGCCTGAGTCCGCCGAAGCGGCGGGCGTGGCCGATCATGATGGCGATCAGGATGATGGCGGCGCAGCTGCCGCCGCAGCGGCGCCGACCCCGCAAGCATCCGTCAATCTTTCCGGTCAGGCGGTTGGCCGGTTGCTCAACGTCAAGGCCTGAGTCGTCCCGGCAGCTGCGGCCCGGGATGGCCGCAGCCTTCAGCCATCGGTCGCGCCGATCTCGCCGGAAGCGGGGCGGGTCGTGTGCCTTCAGGTGCGGCCGATGCACGCCATGGTCTGGGCTTCGGAAGCCCGTTCACCGCGAACCCGCCCTGCGTTGGAAACCACCACGTTCAAGGCTTTCGCATCGCGTCCCGGCAGGCACAGGGTGATGGTCAGGTTCGTCCCCGCGGCGCTTCCGTCCGGATGGAAGCGCACCCGGTATCGCCCGACGCTGCTCCTCACATGCATACCGGCCGGCGCGTGAGGCCCCGTGACGATCGCCGACTGGTCCGGGTGGTTGTCGCCGTTTCGGTCCATTCCGATCAGCCAGCCGTTTTCCCAGCGGGAAGTGCGTACGCAGTCCGAGCCGTCCCTGCTCGGGCAGAACACTGCCGGCAACCCCTTGGAGACGGCGATATAGCGGGCATGTTGCAGCCCGGCCATCAGGTCCATCTGCGCGCTCTGCAGCCGGCTCCTGGCCAGCACGTTGCCCATCGAGGGTAGTGCGATGGTGACCAGTACGGCGACGATGGCCAGGACCATCAACTGTTCGATCAGGGTCCAGCCCTGCGACGTTCGTGTACGGCGAAGCTGTCCTGCGTGCGTGGGCTGCCGGTCCATGGCGGGCTCCATCGGGCGGGTGACCTGACAGAGGGTAGGCAACGCGCGGCACTGCGCATGCCGTCGCGTCGATGGCGACGCCGTGGGTGACTGCTGACGCAGGCTGTCAGCAGGGGCGATTTAAAATGCGCGTCGCCGCCCGCATGCTGTCAGGTCATGACCGAACGATTCGAGCTTGTTTCCCCCTACCAGCCCTCCGGCGACCAGCCGCAGGCGATCGAGCGCCTCAGCGAGGGCTTCGAGGCCGGGCTGGCGGCGCAGACGCTGCTCGGCGTGACCGGTTCGGGCAAGACCTACACCATTGCCAACGTGATCCAGCGGGTGCAGCGGCCGACCATCGTGATGGCGCCGAACAAGACGCTGGCGGCGCAGCTGTACGGCGAGTTCAAGGAGTTCTTCCCGCACAACGCGGTGGAGTACTTCGTCAGCTACTACGACTACTACCAGCCCGAGGCCTACGTGGTGGCGTCGGACACCTTCATCGAGAAGGACGCCTCGATCAACGAGCACATCGAGCAGATGCGGCTGGCGGCGACCAAGGCGCTGCTGTCGCGGCGCGATTCGATCATCGTGGCCACGGTGTCGGCGATCTACGGCCTGGGCAATCCGGAAGATTACCTCTCGTTGCGGCTGATCCTCGCCCGCGGCGAGCGCATCGAGCAGCGCCAGCTGATCCGCCAGCTCACCGAGCTGCAGTACAGCCGCAACGAGATGGAGCTGCGCCGCGGCACCTACCGCGTGCGCGGCGAGATCATCGACGTGTTCCCGGCCGAGTCGGAGACCGAGGCGCTGCGCATCGAACTGTTCGACGGCGAGGTGGAGAACCTGGCGCTGTTCGACCCGCTGACTGGCGAGGTGCTGCGCAAGGTGCCGCGCTACACGGTTTACCCCCGCACCCATTACGCCTCGACCCGCGAGAGCGTGCTCAACGCGATCGAGACGATCAAGGTGGAGCTGAAGGAGCGGCTGGATCAGCTCTACGCCGCCAACAAGCTGCTCGAGGCGCAGCGGCTGGACCAGCGCACCCGCTTCGACATCGAGATGATGGCCGAGGTCGGCTACTGCCAGGGTATCGAGAACTACTCGCGCCACCTGACCCGCCGCCTGCCCGGCGAGCCGCCGCCGACCCTGTTCGACTACCTGCCGCCCGATGGCCTGCTGGTGGTCGACGAGTCGCACGTCACCGTTCCCCAGCTCGGCGCCATGTACAAGGGCGACCGCTCGCGCAAGGAAACCCTGGTGGAGTTCGGCTTCCGCTTGCCGTCGGCGATGGACAACCGTCCGCTGCGCTTCGAGGAGTGGGAGCAGCGCGTGCCGCGGGCGATCTACGTGTCGGCGACGCCGCGCGACTACGAGCTGCAGAAGTCCGGCGACGCGGTGGTCGAGCTGGTGGTCCGCCCGACCGGCCTGGTCGATCCGGAAGTGGAGGTGCGGCCGGTGCGCACCCAGGTTGACGATTTGCTCGGCGAGGTACGCAAGCAGATCGCGCTGGGCGACCGCACCCTGGTCACCACGCTGACCAAGCGCATGGCCGAGAACCTCACCGAATACCTCGCCGAGCACGACATCAAGGTGCGCTACCTGCATTCGGACATCGAGACGGTGGAGCGCAGCGAGATCATCCGCGACCTGCGCCTGGGCGAGTTCGACGTGCTGGTGGGCATCAACCTGCTGCGCGAGGGCCTGGACATGCCGGAGGTCTCGCTGGTGGCGGTGCTGGACGCCGACAAGGAGGGGTTCCTGCGCTCCACCGGTTCACTGATCCAGACCATCGGCCGCGCCGCCCGCAACGTGCGCGGCCGGGCGATCCTCTACGCCGACGAGGTGACCCGTTCGATGCAGGCGGCGATGGACGAGACCGCGCGCCGCCGCGAAAAGCAGATCGCCTGGAACGCGGCCAACGGCATCACGCCGCAGACCGTGGTGCGGCGTATCGCCGACATCATGGAGGGCGCCCGCAGCGAGGCGCCGGCCCGCGGACGGGGCAAGCGCGGTGCCGGGCGCGACCGAGACAAGGCGGTGGCCGAGCCGGCGGCGGGCTACGAATCGCTCAGTCCGCAGCAGCTGTCGGCGGCGATCAAGAAGCTGGAAGGGCAGATGTACAAGCACGCCCAGAACCTCGAGTTCGAGGAGGCGGCGCGGATCCGCGACCAGATCGGCAAGCTGCGGGAGCAAGCGCTGCGCTAGCCGGTCTGGCCGGTCCGGGCGTGGCCCTGTTGCGCCGGTTTCAGGGCTTTGGCTATACTTCGCGGCTCTTGGGCGGTTAGCTCAGCGGTAGAGCACTACCTTGACATGGTAGGGGTCACAAGTTCGATCCTTGTACCGCCCACCAAGATGCCGACGGTTCCGGTTCCTGCCGGGGCGGTTGCAGCAAGATCCAGCAAGACGGCGCCGCCCGCGAGGACGGCGCCGTTTTTGTTTGCCCGTTGCCGAGGTGTCCCGGAGCCGATGCGATGACCTACCTGTGGATCAAGTCCCTGCACCTGCTGTTCGTGATCGCCTGGATGGCGACGGTGTTCTACCTGCCGCGGATCCTGGTGAACGTGGCGGAGGCGGGGGACGATGCGGCGGTGCGGGCTCGGCTGCACCTGATGGGGCGGCGGCTGTACAAGTTCGGGCACAACATGTTCGGCATCGCCTTCGTGTTCGGCCTCGCGCTCTGGCAGGGCTGGCGGGTGTTTCCGCGGCAGTTGCCGAATGTCGTGGCGGGCATGCACTGGATCGACGCCAAGCTCACACTGGTCGCCGTGCTGCTGGCCTACTTCATCTGTGCGGGCCGGTTGCTCAAGCGCAGCGAGAAGGGCGGCCCGCTGCCGTCGTCGCGGGCGCTGCGCTGGTTCAACGAGCCGCCGGTGCTGCTGCTGCTGGCGGTGATCTACCTGGTGCTGGCCAAACCGTTCTAACCGACTCTGTAGGAGCGCACCCTGTGCGCGAATGCCCTTGCCGGTTTACCGGTCAGAAGCATTCGCGCACAGGATGCGCTCCTACCGGTGGTCAGTGGGCGGAATATTCGCGGTACCACGCGACGAACCTGGCCACGCCATCTTCGATGGACGTGCTCGGCGCATAGCCCACGTCTCGCCGCAGCGCCGAGACGTCCGCCCAGGTGTCCGGCACGTCGCCCGGCTGCATCGGCAGCAGGCGCTTCTCCACTGTGCGTCCCAGCGCCTGTTCCATCAGCTCGATGAAGCGCAGCAGCTGAACCGGCTGGTCGTTGCCGATGTTGTAGACCCGGTAGGGCGCAGCCGAGGTCCCCGGGTTCGGCTGCATCGGGTCGTCGGACGGATCCGGCTGCGCCGGATGGTCGAGGGTGCGGATCACGCCTTCGACGATGTCGTCGATGTAGGTGAAATCGCGGCTGTGGTTGCCGAAATTGAACACGTCGATCGGTTCGCCGCGGCTGATCCGGTCGGCGAACAGCATCGGCGACATGTCCGGCCGGCCCCACGGGCCGTATACGGTGAAAAAGCGCAGGCCGGTGGTCGGCAGGCCGTAGAGGTGGCTGTAGGTATGCGCCATCAGCTCGTTGGCCTTCTTGGTCGCCGCGTACAGGCTGACCGGATGGTCGACGGCGTCCTCCACCGCGAACGGCAGCTTGCGGTTCGCCCCGTAGACCGAGCTGGACGAGGCGTAGACCAGGTGCTGCACGCCGCCATGCCGGCAGGCTTCGAGGATGTTGCCAAAGCCGACCAGGTTGCTCTGGATGTATGCCTGCGGGTTCTGCAGCGAGTAGCGCACGCCGGCCTGGGCGGCCAGATTCACCACCCGCTCGGGCCGGAAGGTCGCGAACGCCTGGTTCACCGCTCCTGCGTCAGCCAGATCCGCCCGCTGGTGGGTGTAGCCGGGATGGTCGGCGAACAGGGCCAGACGGGCTTCCTTGAGCGCCGGGTCGTAGTAATTGTTGTGGTTGTCCAGCCCCCATACCTCGTCGCCCCGTGCGAGAAGGCGTTGCGCCAGGGCGGCGCCGACGAAGCCGGCCGTTCCGGTGACGAGGATACGCATGCGACAGGATTTCCTTTCGTTATCCGATCATTGTACCGCCGTGCACTGCGCCTTCCCCGGCGGTGGCGAAGCCGGGCCGGTTCCGGGTTAGACTAGCAACCGTCTTCCACCTTCCTCATAGGCCCAGGGTGGCCCGCGCCAAGCGCCGGCCGAGCGTGCGACATGTCCACTATTAGCTCCCAACGCTGACTTTCCGCGCACTTCGAGTCTTTGATGAAAAGGGCCGCGTGCCCTTTTCTGCTTTCTGCGAGAGCTTCCCATGATCCAGATCACCCTTCCCGACGGCAGCCAGCGGCCGTTCGACCATCCCGTGACCGTGCAGGACGTGGCCGCCTCCATTGGCGCCGGCCTGGCCAAGGCCACCCTGGCCGGCAAGGTGGACGACAAGCTGGTTGACGCCAGCCACCTCATCGACCGTGACGCCAGCCTGCAGATCGTCACCGACAAGAGTCCGGAGGCGCTGGAGATCCTGCGCCACTCCACCGCGCACCTGATGGGCCAGGCCGTGCAGCGGCTGTTCCCGGGCGCGCAGGTGACCATCGGTCCGGTGATCGAGAACGGCTTCTACTACGACTTCGCCTACGAGCGGCCCTTCACTCCGGAGGACCTGCCGAAGATCGAGGCGGAGATGCACAAGATCGTCGACGAGCAGCTGGCGGTGACGCGCAGCGTGAAGTCGCGCGACGAGGCGATCGCGTTCTTCCGCGGCCTTGGCGAGGAGTACAAGGCGCAGATCATCGAATCGATCCCGTCGAACGAGGAGCTGTCGCTGTACTCGCAGGGCGAGTTCACCGACCTGTGCCGCGGCCCCCACGTGCCCAACACCGGCAAGTTGCGCGCGTTCAAGCTGATGAAGGTGGCCGGCGCCTACTGGCGCGGCGATTCGAACAACCAGATGCTCAGCCGCATCTATGGCACCGCCTGGCTCAACGACAAGGACCTGAAAGCCTACCTGCACCAGCTGGAGGAGGCCGAGAAGCGCGACCACCGCAAGATCGGCAAGGCACTGGACCTGTTCCACCAGCAGGAGGAGGGTCCGGGCATGGTGTTCTGGCACCCGAAGGGCTGGGCGATCTGGCAGCAGGTCGAGCAGTACATGCGCAACGTGTACCGCAAGTCCGGCTACCAGGAAGTGCGCTGTCCGCAGGTGCTGGACGTGTCGCTGTGGAAGAAGTCCGGCCACTGGGACAACTACGCCGAGAACATGTTCTTCACCGAGTCGGAGAAGCACACCTACGCGCTGAAGCCGATGAACTGCCCGGGCCACGTGCAGATCTTCAACCACACGCTACACAGTTACCGCGACCTGCCGATCCGCTACGGCGAGTTCGGCGGCTGCCACCGCAACGAGCCCTCCGGCGCGCTGCACGGCATCATGCGCGTGCGCGCGTTCACCCAGGACGACGGCCACATCTTCTGCACGCCCGAGCAGATCGAGCCGGAGGTCACCGCCTTCCACCAGCAGGCGATGCAGGTCTATGCCGACTTCGGTTTCGACAACATCGCGCTGAAGATCGCCCTGCGTCCGGAGAAGCGGATCGGCGCCGAGGAGGTCTGGGACAAGGCCGAGGAGGCGCTTCGTGCCGCCTTGCGTTCGGCCGGCGTCGAATGGGAAGAGCTGCCGGGCGAGGGCGCCTTCTACGGCCCCAAGATCGAGTACCACATGAAGGACTCGATCGGCCGTGCCTGGCAGGTCGGCACCATGCAGGTGGATTTCATGATGCCCGAGCGGCTGGGGGCCGAATACGTCGACGAGCACTCGCAGAAGCGCCATCCGGTGATGCTGCACCGGGCCATCGTCGGCTCGATGGAGCGCTTCATCGGCATCCTGATCGAACACCATGCCGGCCTGCTGCCGGCCTGGCTGGCCCCGGTGCAGGCGGCGGTCTTCTCGATCACCGACGCCCAGGCCGATTACGTCCGCGAGGTCACGCAAACCCTTGTCGACAAAGGTTTCCGGGTGGAGGCCGATTTGCGCAACGAGAAGGTCGGCTATAAAATCCGCGAGCATACGTTGCAGAAGGTGCCGTACCTGCTTGTCGTGGGTGATCGCGAGAAGGAGGCCGGCGCCGTTTCCGTGCGTACCCGTTCGGGCGAGGATCTGGGCAGCATGCCGCTGGCCGCCTTCGTCGAGCACCTGAAGGCCGAAGTGGAGCGCTGAGGCGCTCCTCCCGGTCAACCGAAACTTCTTCTGGAGGATAGTGGTATCGCTACCACCGACACTAAGGGCAACCGCCGCAACCTCGAAATCCGCGTCCCGCGGGTTCGAGTCATCGGTCCGGATTCCGAGCAGATGGGCATCCTCACGCGTGACGAGGCGCTGCGTGCTGCCGAGGAATTCGGCCTCGACCTGGTCGAGATCCAGCCGAACGGCGACCCGCCGGTCTGCCGCATCATGGATTACGGCAAGTTCAAGTTCGAGGCCCAGAAGAAGGCTTCGGCCGCCAAGAAGAAGCAGAAGCAGGTCGAAATCAAGGAAGTGAAGTTCCGCCCGGTCACCGACATCGGCGACTACCAGATCAAGCTGCGCAACATGCTCCGCTTCCTGGAAGAGGGCGACAAGGTCAAGGTGACCATCCGCTTCCGCGGCCGCGAAATGTCCCATCAGGACCTTGGCCAGGCGCTGGCCAAGCGCATCCAGGAAGACGTCGGCGAGAATGGCCAGATCGAGTCCTTCCCGCGTCTGGAAGGTCGCCAGATGGTCATGATGATCGGGCCGAAGAAGAAATAAGTACGTCGGCGCCCCGGGCGCCGGTGGCTTCCCGTAGGAGCGCACCCTGTGCGCGAACGCTTTCCGTCAGGCGACGAAGAGCATTCGCGCACAGGGTGCGCTCCTACTGGTATCGGGGACCACAAGCCCGTATAATCGCCGGTTCGACCCACCAGGACGGGTCGTGCACCGATCCCGGCAGGATGGAAAGCGTGGCCCGCAAGGCCGCCGCCGGCTCAGTCAGAAACCGGGCCCCCGGGCCCACCCAGGAAGCATTCCCATGCCCAAGATCAAGACCAACCGGGCGGCGGCGAAGCGTTTTCGCAAGACCGCATCCGGCAAGTTCAAGGCAGGCCACGCGTTCAAGTCGCACATCCTGACCAAGAAGTCGACCAAGCGTAAGCGCGGTCTCCGTGCCACCAACCACGTCAAGGCGTGCGACACCAAGGGTGTGGCTCGCATGTTGCCGTACCTCTAAGGCAGGAGACCTACCATGGCTCGTGTAAAGCGTGGCGTCACCGCCCGTCGTCGTCACAAGAAAATCATCGGCCGCGCCAAGGGTTACTACAACGCCCGCCGCAAGGTCTTCCGCGTTGCCAACCAGGCCGTCATCAAGGCCGGTCAGTACGCCTATATCGGCCGCAAGCAGCGCAAGCGCCAGTTCCGTGCGCTGTGGATCGTGCGCATCAATGCGGCTGCCCGTCAGTTCGGCCTGTCCTACAGCCGCCTGATCAACGGTCTGGCCAAGGCCGGCATCACGGTCGACCGCAAGGTGCTGGCCGACATCGCCGTGCACGACATCAAGGCCTTTGGCGCGATCGCGGAAAAGGCGAAGGCCAGTCTGGCCGCTTGATCGTCGAGGCGCTCGCGCGCCGGCGATATGATGTAAAGCAAGCGGGGAGGAGGCCAACGCCTCCTCCCCGTTTTTGTTTGGGGCACTCACCGGAACCGCATCGATGGACGATCTGGACCGCCGCGCCGCGCAGGCGCTGGCCGATATCGAACAGGCTGCCTCGCTCGACGCGCTCGACGCCCTGCGCGTCGGCCTGCTTGGCAAGAGCGGCATCGTCACTGCCGCGCTGAAGTCGCTGGGGGCGCTGGCGCCGGACGAACGCAAGGCGCGCGGGGCCGAGGTCAACCGCGTCAAGGAGCAGCTTGCCGACGCATTGGCCATGCGCAAGGCTGCGCTGGAACAGGCTGAACTGGACCGCCGGCTCGCCTCCGAAACCATCGACATCAGCCTGCCCGGCCGCGACGGCGAGCGCGGTGGCATCCACCCGATCACCCGCACGCTGGAACGCATCGCGTCGATCTTCGCGCGGCTGGGCTACCAGCGCGCCGACGGCCCGGAGATCGAGGACGACTGGCACAACTTCGAGGCGCTGAACTTCCCGCCGCACCATCCGGCGCGCGCCATGCACGACACCTTCTACTTCGGCGACGGGCGTCTGCTGCGCACCCACACCTCGCCGGTACAGGTCCGCTCGATGCAAGGGCGGCAGCCGCCGATCCGCATCATCGCGCCGGGCAAGGTCTACCGCAGCGATTCGGACCAGACCCACTCGCCGATGTTCCACCAGATCGAGGGCCTGCTGGTCGACGAGACCTCCAGCTTCGCCGACCTCAAGGGCACGCTGGCCGAGTTCGTGCGCGCGTTCTTCGAGCGCGATTTCGAGATGCGCTTCCGCCCCAGCTACTTCCCCTTCACCGAGCCCTCGGCCGAAGTCGACATCCGCTGGGAGACCGAGGATGGCCAGAGCCGCTGGCTCGAGGTGCTCGGCTGCGGCATGGTGCATCCGAACGTGCTGAAGAACTGCGGCATCGACCCGGAGCGTTACACCGGCTTCGCCTTCGGCCTGGGCGTGGAACGCTTCGCGATGCTGCGCTACGGCGTCTCCGACCTGCGCGCGTTCTTCGAGAACGACCTGCGCTTCCTCAAGCAGTTCGCCTAAACGCGGCAGGAACCGATACGCATGAAATTCTCCGAGAACTGGCTGCGCCACCATGTGCCGATCGAGGCCTCGCGCGATGAACTGTCCGCCACGCTGACCGCGATCGGCCTGGAGGTCGAGGACGTCACGGCGCTGGGCGACTCGCTCGATGGCGTGATCGTGGCGCGCATCGTCAACGCGCAGAAGCATCCCGAGGCGGACCGCCTGCAGGTGTGCGAGGTCGACACCGGCAAGGGCCTCGTGCAGATCGTCTGCGGCGCGCCGAATGCACGCGCCGGCCTGGTGGCGCCGCTGGCCACCGTGGGCGCCACGCTGCCTGGTGGCATCGCCATCAAGGCGGCCCGGCTGCGCGGCGTCGAGTCGTCCGGCATGCTGTGCTCGGCCAGGGAACTGGGCATCGATGCGGATGCCTCGGGCCTGTTCGAGCTGCCGGCCGATGCGCCGGTGGGCGCCCCGCTGGCGGACTATCTCGGCCTGCCGGATGCCAGCATCGAGATCAAGCTCACGCCGAATCGCGCCGACTGCTTCAGCGTGCGTGGCATCGCGTTCGACGTCGCGGCCGCGCTTGGCGGCGAGGTGCGCGCGCTCGATGCCGTGGCCGTTCCCGCGGGCAGCGCCTCTGCGATGGAGGTCGCCCTCGAAGCCGGCCCGCGCGTGCCGCGTTTCACCGGTCGCGTGATCGAAGGCATCGACGCCCATGCGGCGACGCCCGTGTGGATGGCCGAACGCCTGCGGCGCAGCGGGCTGCGTCCGATCAGCTTCCTGGTCGATGTCACGCAATACGTGATGCTGGAACTTGGCCAGCCGATGCATGCCTTCGACAAGGACAAGCTGGAGGGCGGAATCGTCGTGCGCCCGGCACGCGCGGGCGAATCGCTAAAGCTGCTCGACGGCCGCAGCGTGGAGCTCGATGCCGATTTCCTCGTCGTCGCGGACAGCCAGGGCGGCGGCGGCGCGCGTGCCGTGGCGCTGGGGGGCATCATGGGCGGCGCGGATACGCGCGTCACCGACGTCACCCGCAACGTGTTCCTCGAGGCCGCACACTGGATCCCGTCGGCGATCATCGGCCGCAGCCGCCGGCTCGGCATGCACACCGACGCCGGACATCGCTTCGAACGCGGCGTCGACCCCAGCCTGCCACCCATCGCGATCGAGTACGCCACCCGGCTGATCCTCGACGTGGCCGGCGGCGTGGCCGGTCCCCTGCTCGACGTGACCCTGCCGGGACACCTGCCCGAGCCGCAGCCGATCGTGTTGCGGCGTGCCCGGCTGCAGCGCGTGCTCGGCCTGAAGGTGGCCGACGCCGAGGTCACGCGCATCTTCACGGCGCTGGGCATGCGGGTCGAGTCCCTGGCGGAGGGCTGGCAGGTCACCGCACCCAGCCGCCGCTTCGACATCGAGCGCGAGGAGGACCTGATCGAGGAGGTCGCGCGCATCTTCGGTTACGAACATATTCCTACCGCCACGCCGGCCGGTGCCCTGACACTGGCGGCCGAGCCCGAAGCACGCCTCGGTGAACTGGCCGTGCGCGAGCAACTGGCCGCCCGCGGCTACTTCGAGGCGGTGAACCTGTCGTTCGTGCCGGCCGAGCTGCTGGCGCGCTGGGGCTTCGACCGCGATCTGGTGCCGCTGGCCAATCCGCTCTCCGCGGATCTCGCGGTGATGCGGCCGTCGCTGCTGCCGGGGCTGATCGAGGCACTGCGGCACAACCGCGCCCGCCAGCAGGATCGCGTGCGTCTGTTCGAGCTGGCCCGCGTGTTCGCCGCCGGCGATCCGCCGGTCGAGACGCCGAGCCTGGCGATCGCCGCCTGCGGCAGCGCGCGCGCCGAGCAGTGGGGCGAGCCGGGTCGCCCGTTCGATTTCTTCGACCTGAAGGGCGAGCTGGATGCCCTGGTCGCCTGGGGTGGCGAGCCGCAGCGCTGGAGCATTCACGCGGACGGCCTGCCCGGCTGGCTGCATCCGGGGCGCGGTGCGCGGGTCGCCCGCGACGGCGCGACGGTCGGTTACCTCGGCGCCCTGCATCCGCAGCTGGCCAGGGCGCTGGACCTGGGCCCCGACGTCCATGTCCTGGAGCTGGCGCTGGAGCCGCTGCTGGCCCGTCGCCTGCCCCGTGCCACGGCGGTGGCGCGCTTCCCGGCGGTCCGGCGCGACATTGCCGTGGACCTGCCTGAAGCGGTCGCCTGGTCACAGATCGAACAGGTGGTCCGTGCCACCCTCGGCGGGCTGCTGCGCGAGCTCCGGCTGTTCGACCGGTACAGCGGCAAGGGGGTCGAAGCCGGCCGAAAGAGTCTCGCTATGGGCTTGATTTTGCAGGACGCTTCACGCACGCTTACCGACGACGACGCGGACCGCTGCGTACGTGATGCGGTCTCTGCGTTGGAGAAGTCATGCAAGGCAAGGTTGCGGGGTTGAAATGGCGCTGACCAAGGCGGAAATGGCCGAGCGCCTGTTCCTCGAGGTGGGCCTCAACAAGCGTGAGGCGAAGGAGTTCGTGGACGCCTACTTCGAGGTGGTCCGCGAAGCGTTGGAAAAGGGGGAGCAGGTCAAGCTGTCCGGTTTCGGCAACTTCGACCTGCGCATGAAGAACCAGCGTCCGGGACGCAACCCGAAGACGGGCGAAGAGATTCCGATCTCCGCCCGCAGGGTGGTGACGTTCCGTCCGGGTCAGAAACTCAAGGTGCGGGTCGAGGGCTATGCTGGACCAAGGGAATAACACCGAGCTTCCAGCCATCCCGGCCAAGCGCTATTTCACCATCGGTGAGGTCAGCGACCTGTGCGGGGTGAAGCCGCACGTCCTGCGCTACTGGGAGCAGGAGTTTCCTGCCCTCAATCCGGTCAAGCGCCGGGGCAACCGCCGCTACTACCAGCGCCATGACGTGCTGATGATCCGCCAGATCCGCTCCCTGCTTTACGACGAGGGCTTCACCATTACCGGTGCGCGCGCCCGTCTGGAAGGTCCGCAGGCGCGAATGGAGGCCAGCATGTCCCACCAGATCGTGCGCCAGGTGCGCATGGAGCTGGAGGAGATTCTCGGCCTGCTGCGCCGCTAGGCTTCCGGCACCACCGGGCAAGCTGTTAGACTTGCCAGCTTGTTTGATCGTCGGGGCGTAGCGCAGCCTGGTAGCGCATCTGCCTGGGGGGCAGAGGGTCGTCGGTTCGAATCCGGCCGCCCCGACCAATCAACCGCTCAAGGAAAACGGCGCCCAGAGGGCGCCGTTTTCGTTTCCGTGGGTCAATCCTCAGGCGGCCTTTGCCAGTCCGCCATGGTCCTGGACCCTGAAGAACGCCACGCTGTCGACCAGCGAGCGGGCACGCTGCTGGACCGCGTCCGCGGCGGCGGCGGCCTCTTCGACCAGGGCTGCGTTGCTCTGGGTGACCTCGTCCATCTGGCCGATCGCCCGGTTGACCTGCTGGATGCCGGCCGCCTGCTCCTGGCTCTGCGAGGCGATCGCGCCGACCGTGTCGACCACCTGCCCGACGCTGTCCAGCAGCTTGCCTACCATCGACTCGGCCTGCCCGATCATCCGGCTGCCACCGCCGATGATGTCCACGGACTCCTCGATCAGCGCCTTGATCTCATCGGACGCCGAGCGTGAGCTGCGGGCCAGCGCCTGTACTTCGGACGCGACCACGCTGAAGCCCTTGCCCGCCTCGCCGGCACGGGCGGCCTCGACGGAGGCATTGAGGGCCAGGATGTGCGTCTGGCTGGCGATGCGGGTCATCGTCGCGGTGATCTCGGCGATGCGGTCGGCCACGCCCTGCACACGGGCCATGGCGTCGACCGCCTCGGTCATTGCCATGCCGCTCTGGCGCGCGATGTCCGAGGCGGAAGCCGCGATCTGGCTTGCCTCGCGGGCCCGCAGCGCATTCGCATTCACGCTGCCGGTGAATTCCTGCATCGACGCGGTGGTCTCTTCCAGCGCGGCGGCCTGCTCGCTGGTGCGCGCAGAGAGATCCTGGTTGCCGCTGGCGATCTGCCGGGTCGATGCGGAGATTTCGTTCGAGCCCTTGCGGATCGTGCCCACGACGCCCGACAGCTGCTCGACCATGCGATCCAGTGCCGCCAGCAGCTGGCCGGTCTCGTCGCGGGTGGTCGCTTCGATCTGCATGCTCAAGTCGCCTTCGGCGACCGCCTCGGCCAGTTTCACGGCACGACCGATCGGCGCGGTGATGCTGTACGCCAGCAGCCAGATCAGCACGGCGCAGGCGACCAGCGCGCAGAGCACGACCATGGCGAGCAGCCGGCCGGCGCTGCGATAGGCGTCCTCGCTCTGGACGTCGATGCGGCGGCTCGCCGCCGTGGCCGCGGTCTTCATGCCGTTGACCAGCGCGTCGATCGCATCGGTGGGCGGTCGGTCCATGCCTTTGACCAGGCCATCGACCACATGCACGCTTTCCGGCTTGCGGCCGTCGTAATGCTGCAGGGCATCCTCGTAGCGCTTCTGCAGCTCGCCGTGGGTGGCCAAGGCGGCGTCGACGCCGCGGGTGTCCAGGCCGAGCGCGGCCATCTGCTTCTTCAGCGATGCCAGATCGGCGTCCACGCGCTCGCTCTGGGAGGTGAACTCGCCGTGGTATTTGGTGAACGCAGCCGGGTCATTGCCGCGAAGCAGCGTGTCCTTCCAGTTCTGCACCTGCTTCTTGAAATCCACCTGGGCCACGCGGGCTGTGTCTACCGCAGCGGCGAAGGCCGCGGCGGTCCTGGCGGAGTCCTGCTGCAGGGTGTGGGTCCGGACCAGGCCACGCCAGCCACCGATGCCGACCAGGGCGGTGGCGATCAGCATGATCAGGCCAAGCAGGCTCAGTCGTACGGCGATACGGAGGTCGCGAAAGCGGAAACGCATGGGGAGATCGCAGGAAAGCGGGGGAGACGGCCTATCGGCATGCGCCGCCCCGGGCTTGAATCCCGGAGCCAGGAACGACGTGCCTGTGTGAGCCACATCCCGGTTTCCGGCGCTTCCGGCCAGTGACCGTGGCCGCACCATACGCCGATGGATGGTGCCGGATGCCGTGCCTCGCGGGGCGGCGTCCGGCAACCGGCGTCAGTAGAGGACCCGCGTGCGCAAGGTGCCCTGGATCGAGGCCAACTGGTCCTTGAGCGCGCTGGCCTGGGCCTCGTCCGCCGAGACGTCGATCACCACGTAGCCGACGTCCGGATCGGTCTGCAGGAACTGCGCGTCGATGTTGATGTTGCCGGCCGAAAACAGCTCGTTGATGCGCGAGAGCACGCCGGGCACGTTGCGGTGGATGTGCAGCAGGCGGCGGCTGCGCGGATGCTCCGGCAGCGACACCTCGGGGAAGTTCACCGCCGACAGGGTCGAGCCGTTGTCGCTGTAGCGCACCAGTTTGGCCGCCACCTCGATGCCGATGTTGTCCTGCGCCTCCAGCGTGGAGCCGCCGATGTGCGGGGTGAGGATCACGTTGTCCATGCCGACCAGCGGCGAGACGAACGGATCGTCGTTGCCCTTCGGCTCGACCGGGAACACGTCGATCGCCGCACCGGCCAGGTGCCCGGCGCGCAGCGCCTCGGCCAGCGCGTCGATGTCGACCACGGTGCCGCGCGAGGCATTAATCAGCAGCGCCCCCTTGCGCATCATCGCGATCTGCGCGGCGCCGAACATGTTCTGCGTGGCCGGGGTTTCCGGCACGTGCAGGGTGACCACGTCGGACCGCTCCAGCAGGTCGTCCAGGTTCGCAGCAGCGCGGGCGTTGCCGAGCGACAGCTTCGATTCGATGTCGTGGAAGATCACCTGCATGCCCAGCGATTCGGCCAGCACGCCGACCTGGGTGCCGATGTGGCCGTAGCCGATCACGCCGAGCGTCTTGCCGCGTGCCTCGTAGCTGCCCAGCGCCGACTTGGTCCAGCCGCCGCGGTGGCACAGCGCGTTCTTCTGCGGGATGCCACGCAGCAGCATGATCGCCTCGGCCAGCACCAGCTCGGCCACGCTGCGGGTGTTGGAGTAGGGCGCGTTGAACACCGGCACGCCCAGCGTCTTGGCGGTCTGCAGGTCGACCTGGTTGGTGCCGATGCAGAAGCAGCCGATCGCGATCAGCCGCTTGGCCTCGGCCAGCACCTCGGCGGTGAGGTGGCTGCGCGAGCGGATGCCGACGATGTGCGCCTCGGCCACGCGGGCCTTCAGCTCGGCCTCCGGCAGCGATTTCTGGTGGTACTCGATCTGCGTGTAGCCGGCCTGGCGGAAGGTTTCCACGGCGTTCTGGCTGACGCCTTCGAGCAGCAGCACCTTGATGTCTTGCTTCGGGAACGAGGTCTTCATGCCGGGTCCGGACAGGCGGGAAAGTCACCACTATGCCAGAGCCGCGGCGGGAATGCGGCACCGCACCACTGGACCGGCCCGCGGCCCGATGTCACCCTAGCCGTCTGCGCCAGGACGATCCCATGACCGATGCCCGACTCGCCGACCTTGCCACCCGCCTGCCGGGCCTGCGCCTGCTTACCGACGCGGCGGACCTGGAGCACTACGGCCGAGACTGGACCCGTCGCTGGACGCCGGCGCCACTGGCCATCGCCTTGCCGGCGAGCGTGGAGGAAGTGCAGGGCGTGATGCGCTGGGCCAGCGGGCACGGCGTGGCCGTGGTGCCCTCCGGCGGGCGCACCGGGCTGTCCGGCGGCGCGGTGGCGGCGAACGGCGAGCTGGTGCTGAGCCTGGAGCGGATGAACCGCGTGCTGGCCTTCGACCCGGTCGACCGCATGCTCACCGTGCAGGCCGGCATGCCGCTGCAGGCCGTGCAGGAGGCGGCGAAGGCGCACGACCTGGTCTATCCGGTGGACTTCGCCGCGCGCGGCTCGTGCACCATCGGCGGCAACATCGCCACCAACGCCGGCGGCATCCGCGTGATCCGCTACGGCAACACCCGCGAGTGGATCGCCGGACTCACCGTGGTGACCGCCGCCGGCGAGCGACTGGAGCTCAACCGCGGGCTGATCAAGAACTCCAGCGGCTACGACCTGCGCCAGCTGATGATCGCCTCGGAGGGCACGCTCGGTATCGTGGTCGAGGCCACGGTCAGGCTGACCAGTCCGCCGCCGCCCTCGCAGGTGATGCTGCTGGCGCTGCCGGACCTGGGCGCGCTGATGCAGGTATTCGCGCTGTTCCAGTCGCGGCTGTCGCTGCAGGCGTTCGAGTTCTTCACCGACGTGGCGCTGCGCCACGTGCTGGCGCATGGCGCCCAGCGTGCGTTGGAGGGCGACTATCCGTACTACGTGGTGACCGAGTTCGACGCCGCCGGCGAGGCGGCGCAGGAGGCCGCGCTGGCCGCCTTCGAGGCGGGCGTGGAACAGGGCTGGATCCTCGACGGGGTGATTGCCCAGAGCGAGGCCCAGGCCGCTGCGCTGTGGCGGCTGCGCGAGGGCATCACCGAGAGCGTGGCGCCACGCAAGCCGTACAAGAACGACGTGTCGGTGCGGATCAGCGCGGTGCCGGCCTTCCTGCAGGCGATGCAGGAGCTGCTCGGCCGCGAGTACCCGCAGTTCGAGGTGGTCTGGTTCGGCCACATCGGCGACGGCAACCTGCATATCAATGTGCTCCAGCCGGACGACCTGGACGACGCGGCCTTCATCGCCCAGTGCGAGCAGGTCACCAAGCGGCTGGCCGCCACGCTGCACGATTTCGGCGGCAGCATCTCGGCCGAGCACGGCATCGGCCTGGTCAAGCGCCCCTACCTCGAGAGCACCCGCAGCGCGGCCGAGATCGCGCTGATGCGCGGTGTGCGCCGGGCGTTCGATCCGCAGGGCATCCTCAATCCCGGCAAGCTGTTCGCACCTGAGCCGACCTAGGGCCGGCTCAGGGCCTGACCCGATCCGACAAGGAAGCAACCATGAAGACACCCGTCGACCCCGAGTCCATCGAGGGCGTCCACCCGCCGCACGGCGGTATCCACCCGTTGCCCGGCACCCAGGTGCTGGAAGCGGAGAACCTGGCCGAAACCGATGAGGTACGGCATGACGAGGCGCTGCGGGAGTCGGCGCTGCGCGTGCCGCGATGAGCCCGATGGCGGCTGCGTGCTAGCCTAATCGGCCCCCACCCGCCGGAAGGAGAGCACCGCATGTCGCAGGAGCGTCGTTCGCTGTACCCCGAGATCGAGCCGTTCGACAGCGGCTTCCTCCAGGTGTCGGATCTGCACACGCTGTACTACGAGCAGAGCGGCAATCCGAACGGCAAACCGGTGGTGTTCCTGCACGGCGGCCCCGGTGGTGGCGTGAATCCGAAGTGCCGCCGCTTCTTCGATCCGGCCCGCTACCGCATCGTGCTGTTCGACCAGCGCGGCTGCGGCAGGTCCACGCCGCACGCCGAGCTGACCGACAACACCACCTGGCACCTGGTGGCGGACATCGAGCGGCTGCGCGAAAAGCTGGGCATCGACCGCTGGCAGGTGTTCGGCGGCTCGTGGGGCTCGACGCTGGCACTGGCCTACGCCGAATCGCATCCGGACCGGGTCAGCGAACTGGTGCTGCGCGGCATCTTCATGCTGCGCCGCTGGGAGCTGGAGTGGTTCTACCAGAAGGGCGCCGACGCGCTGTATCCGGATGCCTGGGAGACCTACCTCTCGGCGATTCCCGAGGCCGAGCGCGGCGACCTGATGAGCGCCTACCACCGCCGCCTGACCGGTGGTGACGCAGCGGCCCGCGTGGCCGCTGCGCGCGCCTGGTCCGTGTGGGAGGGCGCCACCAGTTTCCTGTGGCAGGACCAGGGCCACATCGAGGCCAGCGGCGAGGACGAATTCGCGCTGGCCTTCGCCCGCATCGAGTGCCACTACTTCGTCAATGGCGGCTTCTTCGAACATGACGACCAGCTGCTGCGCCATGTCGAGCGCATCCGCAGGATCCCGGCGGTGATCGTGCAGGGTCGCTACGACGTGGTCTGTCCGTTGCGCAGTGCGTGGGACCTGCATCGCGCCTGGCCGGAGGCGGACCTGCGCATCGTGCAGGACGCCGGCCACTCGGCGTTCGAACCCGGCATCCTGCACGAGCTGGTGGAAGCCACCGACCGCTTCGCCGCCCAGGGGTAACCCAGCAGGCTGACGCCGTTCGCGGTCGTCGCAGGCAAGGAAAAGGCCACGCCCGTCGCCGGGCGTGGCCTTTTTGCGTCGAGGCGCGGCCGGGTCAGTGGGCGTGGTGTCCGCGATCCCCGTGAGCCTTGCCGTGGTCGTCGTGGCGGTCGTGGCCGCGGCCGTGGCCGATCATCAGCGACGGATCGAGCAGCTCGACCACGAAACCGTCGTGGTCGGAGACACCGATCGCCTTGTCGATACCGCTGGCGCTGGCCGCGTCATCGGCCGTCTGCACCGGCGCGTCGAGGTCGGCGCGGCCGTACTGCATGCGCATGAAGCGCCAGCGGGCCGGCAGGTTCAGCAGCGCGTGGTCCAGCACCTGGAAGGTCGGCACCGAACGGCCGGAGTTGCCCGAGCCGGCCTTGGTGTAGCCCTGGATCTCGCCGAAGTTCTGCGTGAACTGGAACGAGTAGCGATCGTTGCTGGGCACCGACTCCACCGCATTCCACAGCGCCGGATGCACGATGTTCGGCTCGCCCAGCTTCAGCAGGTTCTGGCTGTCCTGGTAGCGGCCGGAGATCAGCCCGACCATGTCGACGAAGCCGTCGCTGAACTGGTAGCTGTTGAAGTCGCCCACCACCATCAGCGGGGTCAGCGGCGAGGCCTGCTGCAGCAACTGCACCTGGGTGGCGATCGACTTGGCCTGCAGGAAACGCTTTTCGCGGTCGCGATCGGTGGCGCTGCCGCTGCCATCGACCTTCTGCCGTGCCTTGGTGTGCACCGAGATCACCTGGAAGCGCATCAGGCCGGCCTGGGCGGTCAGCAGCAGCGGCGGATGGTCATGGATGTACGCCGTGCTGCCGTTGTCGTCCCAGGTCTCGTCGGCGGCCAGCTGGCGTACCGAGAGCACCTTCACGCGGTCGGTGCGGACCAGGAAGCCGACATCGATGCCGCTGGGGTCGTGACCCTCCATCAGGTAGGCGTCGTAGCTGACGCCATAGTCGTCACCGAGCTGCTTGGCCAGGCGCTGCAGCAGCGGCAGGTTCTTCACCTCCTCCACCGACAGCACGTCCGGCAGGCGCAGCACGCCGCCGATATAGGCCGACAGCCGCTCGATCTTCAGCTGCACCTCGGCCTCGGTCGGCTCGGAGCTGCCGCCGCTGCAGGTGTAGGTGGTGTCGAAGGTCGAGTCGCAGAAGCGCTCGGTGTTGAGCGCGCCGATGCGCAGGGCGACCGGCGGCGCCTTGTCGACCGGGCGCGGCAGTTCGGCCGCATGGGTCAGGCGGAACGTGGTCGGGATCAGGGTGTAGGCGCCGAAGTCGTAGGAGATGACGCCTGTGGCCTCGAAGGTGGAGCCGGCGTTGAACGGCGTGTTCAACGGCACCGCGCCGAAGTCGGCGGTGTTCATCTTGAACACTTCCGGGTTGCCGTCCCAGTTCGGCAGGTCCACGCCTGCCGGTACCGGCACGCCGTAGACCACGCCCGGCTCGCGCAGCGAGCGCCGGCCGTTGGCGGTGATGCTCACCTCGGCATACGGCTCGCCGCTGAAGCGCTTGTTGCCGGTGTTGATCATGCCGTGGCGCACTCGTACGCGCATGCTCATGAAGCACTGGAAATTGGTCGCGCCGCAGGACAGATGGTCCGGGTCCATCGACGGCGTGCCGGCGTCGAACTCGACCGCCCGGGGCAGCCTGGCGCCGTGCGAGACCACGGTGATCTCCGGGTTCTTCAGCTCGGTGAGGTGGTAGTAATCGTCGATCCGGCCGTTGACGTCGACCATGTCGCCGACCGCCACGGTCGGGGCACTGCCGGTGAACACGTACAGGCCGTTCGAGGTCAGCGGATCGGCGTCGGCGCGCGCGTCCGGCGTCTGCATGGTGAAGCCGGCGGGGCCGACCGCGGTGACCACGTTGTCGTGGGTGATCACGCGCTTGCCGAGCAGCGGCGAGGTCTGTTCGCGGCCCTGGATCTCGTACAGCTCGGCATTCACCGGGATGTCGTAGAGGATCGCGCCGATCGCGCTGGCACGGGCCAGGGTGTAGCCGCCGCTCGGGTGGCTGAGGCTCACGGTGAACGTGCGGTCGGTCTTGCCGACGCTGCTGCCGTGCACGGTGACGTCGAAGCTGGCGCTGCTCGCGCCCGGTGCCACGGTGACGTCGGTGTCCAGCGCGTCGTAATCGCCCGCGGCCGCCGAGGCGGTGTCGTCGGCGGTAGCCACGTGCACGGTGACGCCGCTGCCGGCCGGAGCCGGTTCGGACAGGGTCACGGTGAACGGCATCTGCACGTCGCCGGCGCCGGTCACGGTGGCGCTGGCGTCGGCGATCGACACGCTGGCACCCATCGCCACGCACGGGCTGGCGCTGTTGTGCGGCGCGCTCGGGCTCAGCGTGACGAAGTCGGCGCTGTTGTCGCCGCTGTTGTTCGGCAGGCCGGCGGCGTTGGTGGTGCGGATGTAGGAGGTGTCCGAGTTGCTCGAACCCAGCGAGGCCAGCGGCGTGCCGGCCTGGTAGGCCGAACCACTGCTCAGGCCGACCTGGTCGAGCACGGTGCCGGAGGCGTCGAGGATGGCCAGGCCGCCGGTGTCGGTGACGCCGGTGTTGTAGGTCAGGTCACCTGCCACGCTGCCGGAATAGCCGCTGCTGGCCGCATTGGTCAGCAGCAGGTGGCAGCCTGGCGCGATGCGGGTGCCGGCCGGCAAGGTCAGCCGCGTGCCGACCGTGCCGCTGGCGTTGGAGGCATTGAGCTTGTAGCCCGACACGTCGATGGCGGTGGGGCCGGCATTGATCAGTTCGACGAATTCGTCGTTGCCACCGGCCGGTCCGCGGACGCGGAACTGGTTGATTTCCAGATCGCTGGCGTAGGCCGAAAACGACAACGCCAATCCGGTCAGCGTCGCCATCACGGCGCGCCGCACGTTCATTCCCTGCATGTTGTAGTCCCCTCTGGCGGGATCCTTTGTGGATCCGTGACGCGCCGGACGCTAGCAACTTATTGCGACAGTTTCGCTAAAGCTCCCCCCGGAGCGTCGCGTACGGCGATGCCGACGCCCGTCGACATCGCAACACTTTGCGCCGAGTCGGCGGCGGAGGAAAGGGGGTGTCGGTTCAGTCCCTGTCGGGCAACTGCTTGGTGCCGAAGATCTTGTCGCCGGCGTCGCCCAGCCCGGGCAGGATGTAGCCGTGCTCGTTGAGCCGCTGGTCGATGGCGGCGGCGAAGATCTCGACGTCGGGGTGCGCGGCTTCCATGCGCGCGAGGCCTTCCGGCGCGGCGACCAGAAACAGGCCCTTGATCCGCTTGCAGCCAGCCGCCTTGAGCATGTCCACGGTGGCCAGCAGGGTGCCGGCGGTGGCGAGCATCGGATCGACGATCAGCGCGATGCGCTCGTCCATGCGCCCGGTGAGCTTCTCGTAGTAGGTGACCGGCTTGAGGGTTTCCTCGTCGCGCTGCAGGCCGACCACGCTGACCTTGGCCGCCGGGATCAGGTCGAGCACGCCCGGCAGCATGCCCAGGCCGGCGCGCAGGATCGGCACGATGGTGATCTTCTTGCCCTTGATCTGGTGCACCGTGAGCGGGCCGGCCCAGCCGTCGATCGCCTGCTCGACCGTCTCCAGGTCCTTGGTCGCCTCGTAGGTCAGCAGGGCGGCCACTTCCGAGGCCAGCTCGCGGAACTCCTTGGTACTGATGCCGGCCCGGCGCATCAGGCCGAGCTTGTGCTGGATGAGCGGATGGCGGACTTCGACGACGGGCATGCGGGCGGGCCTGGCAGTGGGGCGACGCAGAGCGTCGCGGGCAGCGCCCAAGCTTATCGACGCAGGCCGGCGCGTGCATCCGCACCGGCCTGCGCGGATGACCTCAGCCCTTCAGGCAGGTGCTCATGAAGCTCTTGCGGGCATCGCCCTTGAGCGCCTTGGCCTTGGCGTCGGCGTTGCACTTCTTCATCTTTTCCTGCTGGGTCATCTTGCCCGGCGCCGCGGCGCCACCCTTGAGGCAGGACTTCATGAAGGCCTTGCGCTCATCGCCCTTCTTGCCGGCAGCCTGCTTGTTGCAGTCGGCCATGCGCTGTTGCTGCGTGGTCATCGGCTTGGCGGCCGCGACCACCGGCGTGGACAGGACGAGGGCGCCGGCGACGGTGAGCGAGGCGGCGAGCAGCAGACGGAACGGTTTGCCCATGGTGCGATCCTCCCGAAGAGACCGGCGGTTGCCGGCAGCGCAGTCTCGCGCCGGAAGCCCGGCTCGCGCTACCGCAATTTCATGCGGAACGGCGGGGGCGCCGGCGAAGAGGCCGGTCCATGCCGCCGGCCGCCCGTCGGTGCCGTACCGGGCATGAAAAAGGGCGCGCCCGGCCGGGCGCGCCCTTCGTCGGAACAGCTGGGGAGGGCCGTTACGCCGCCTCGGCCTGCGCGCGCTTGGGCCCGTGCAGCAGGGCGTGCTTCACGTGCGCCACCACCAGGTCCACTTCCGCGCTGGTGACGTGGAAGTGCGGAGTGAAGCGCAGCGAGTTGGTGCCGCCGTGGATCACACCGATGCCGTGCTCGCGCATGTACTCCTCGGTGGAGTTGTCGCCGTAGCACTTGAACTGCGGGGCCAGCTCGCAGGAGAACAGCAGGCCGGTGCCCTGCACCTTGGTGATCAGGCCGCCCAGCTCGTCCTTCAGCGCATTGAGCTTGGCCACGAACTCCTGGCCGCGCTCGCGGATGTTGGTGCGCACCGCGTCGCTCAGCTCGCCCAGTGTGGCGCAGGCTACATCGAGCGCGCGCGGGTTGGCGGTCATCGTGTTGCCGTAGATGCCCTTGCGGTACAGGCCGGCCGTGTGGGCGTTCACGGCGAGCACCGACATCGGATACTGGCCGGCGTTGAGCGCCTTGGAGTAGGTCTCCATGTCCGGCGCCTCGAGCTTCTCGAAGCCGGGGTAGTCGACGAACGACAGCACACCATGGGCACGCAGGCCGGCCTGGATCGAGTCGATCATCAGCAGGGTGCCGTGCGCCTTGGTCAGTTCGCGGGCGACCGCGTAGAACTCAGGCGTCACCGAGCGGCCCGGGTCGCCTTCGCCCATCACCGGCTCGAGGAACATCGCCTCGATGAACCAGCCGTGCCTGTCGGCATCGGCGAACGCGGCCTTCAACTGCTCCACGTCGTACGGGGCGACGGTGATCAGGCTGTCCTCATGGCGGTAGCTGGCAAGGTGCTGCTGGTAGGTCTTGCGCGAGGAGTCGGAAAACAGCGCCGGCTTGTCGGTGCGACCATGGAAGGCGCCCTTCACCGCCAGGCGCTTGATCGCACGGCCTTCGTAGCGACCGCCGGCGTCGGTCATCAGCTTGGCGTTGACGTCGGCGATGCGGCAGGCCAGGCCCACGGCCTCGGAGCCGGAGTTCAGGCACAGGAAGCGGTCGTACGGGAAGCCACCACGGCGCTGGCCGATTTCCTTGCGCAGCGCTTCGTTCATGCGCATTTGCGCGATGCTCGGGGTCATCACGTTGGCCATCACCTGCGGGCGGCTCATCGCCTCCAGGATCGCCGGGTCGTTGTGGCCGAAGCCGAGCATGCCGTAACCGCCGTTGTCATGGACCACGGCGCCCTTCAGCGTGACGATCCACGGGCCACGGGCAGCCGCCGGCAGGTACGGGTTGATCGCGTCGTCCGGGTAGAAGTTGACGTAGCCGGCCTGGGCGCGGGCCAGCTGCTCGGCCTCGTCGAGCTTCAGGAAGTCGGCCAGGTCCGCGCGCAGTTCGCGATGGCGCGACACCGCCTCGGATACCGCCTGCCCGAGCATCGGATCCTGCGCGGCCATGCGCTCGATGGTGGCATCGTCCAGACCGGTGGTCCGCGGCTTGCCGCCGAAATCGCGCAGTTCGCGCAGCTGTTCAATGACGTGCATAACGCTCCTCCTCAACCTCCACCGGCGCCTCGCTCCCAACGCAAAGCAGGCCGGTGGATTCGTGATATGGGCGGGAACGCCGCACCGCGCACGGCGCGCTTCCCGCTGCCCTTTCGGGCCGTCTGACGCACCGCCGCATAAGGGTTGGCGGGCTTCAGGCATCCCTCAAGGATAGCGCGAGGGGCCATTTCCCGGTACCCCGCATGACGGCTGTCAGGTGCGTCGGCTGATGTCCGCGAGTGGCCGCAAGTGCCTGCCATGGCTAGTTTTGTGGCCATCCCAAGGAGGCCCCATGAACCCTTCGATGCCCCCTGTCGCCGAACTCGTCGGCGTCACCCAGCGCTACGGCGCGCTGACCGCGCTGGACGGGCTCGACCTGGCCGTGCGCCCGGGCGAGCTGCTGGCCCTGCTCGGTCCCAACGGTGCCGGCAAGAGCACCTCGATCGGCGTGCTGCTCGGCCTGATGCGGCCGCAGTCCGGCCAGGCGCGGTTGTTCGGTGGCGACCCGCAGGATGTGGTCTCGCGCCGGCGCATCGGCGTGATGCTGCAGTCGGCGGCGCTACCCGCCACCCTGCGCGTGGGCGAGCTGCTGCGGCTGACCGCCAGCTACTACCCCGCACCGCGCCCGCTGGCCGAGAGTGCCGCGCTGGCCGGCGTCGACGACCTGCTGACCCGGCCCTACGGCAAGCTCTCCGGCGGTCAGCAGCGCCGGGTGCAGTTTGCGCTGGCGCTGTGCGGCCGACCGGCCCTGCTGTTCCTGGACGAGCCCACCGTGGGCATGGACATCGAGGCCCGCCAGAAGCTGTGGGCGGCGATCCGCAGCCTGGTCGGCGAGGGCTGCGCCGTGGTGCTGACCACGCATTACCTGGAGGAGGCCGAGGCGCTGGCCCAGCGGGTGGTGGTGATGGGGCAGGGCCGGGTGCTCACCGAAGGCAGCGTGGACGAGTTGCGCGGTCGCGTCGGCATGACCCGCATCCGCTGCCTGAGCGACCTCGACGCCGATGCGGTGGCCGGGTGGACCCACGTCACTGCCGCCGGACGCGAGGAGGGCCGGCTGGTGGTCACCACCGCCGCCGCCGAATCGGTGTTGCGCCGCCTGCTCGATGCCGACACCACATTGTCGGAACTGGAAGTGCGTCGCGCCGGCCTGGCCGAAGCCTTCGTCGAACTCAGCCGCCAGGACAAGGAGGCCGCCTGATGGACGCCACGATCACGATGTCGCCGCGCCGCGTCGCCGGCGCCTACCTGCAGGAGATCCGCAGCGAGTGCCTGCGCTACCTGCGCGCACCCTCGTTCATCCTGCCGGTGACGCTGTTCTCCACCGTGTTCTACCTGATGTTCGGCGTGCTGCTGAACCACCCCGGCAGCGATGCGTCGCGCTACCTGCTGGCCAGCTACACCACCTTCGGCGTGATCGGTCCGGGCCTGTTCGGCTTTGGCGCCTCGCTGGCGATCGAGCGCGAGGGTGGCCTGCTCACCCTCAAGCGCGCCCTGCCGATGCCGCCCGGGGCCTACCTGCTCGGCAAGATGGTGATGGCGATGGGCATGGCCACGCTGGTGGCGGCGCTGCTGCTCACCCTTGGCCTGACCCTCGGTGGCGTCACCCTGTCACCGGTGAGGGTGCTGGCGATGCTGGCCGCCGGTGCCTTCGGCGTGCTGCCGTTCTGCGCGCTGGGCATGTTCGTCGGCACCCTGATCAAGGGCCAGGGCGCGCCAGGCCTGCTCAACCTGGTGTACCTGCCGATGGCCTTCCTGTCCGGCCTGTGGCTGCCGTTGAGCATGCTGCCCAAGCCGCTGCAGGCGATGGCGCCGGTGTGGCCGAGCTACCACCTCAACCAGCTCACCCTGGCGGCGGTGGGCATGGGCCACGGGGCACTGTGGCCGCACGTGCTGGCGCTGGCCGCGTTCGCGGCGGCTTTCCTCGTGCTGGCGGCCCGCCGCCTGCGCCGGGTAGGCTGATGGCTTCCGCCTCCGCACGCCTGACTGGCAGGGGATCGACCATGCGCCTTGCGAACCTGCCTGCCTGGATGAAGCCGGCGCCCGACTCGCTGGTGGCCGAAAGCGTGTCTCGCGGCAAGTCGCCGTGGACCGATGCGGTGCACCTGCTGTGGTCGGCCTGGATCTTCATCACCCCGGTGTTCGACCGCGACGCGTGGAACCTGCGTTGGGTACTGCTCACGCTGCTGTCCTACCCGGTGTTCCTGGCGCTGTACGGTATGTGCTGCATCGCCTCGCGCCGCGCTTCGCCCATCTACGCGGCGGGCATGCTGGTGCTGTGCATGGTGCTGCTGCCCTGGTATCCCAGCGGCATGACCTACTTCGTGTTCGGCTGCGTGATGCTGCGCGTCTGCCGGATGTCGTTCCGCACCTACATGCTGGCTCTCGCCGGGCTCAACGTGGCCTTGCTTGCCGAGGCCTGGCTGCTGCACTACCCGTGGCAGGCCACGTTCACGATGCCGATCGTCACCTACATCATCGGCCTGATCATCAACGCCGAGACGACCAGCAGCGAAAAGGATGCCGAGCTGCGCCTGTCGCACGAGGAGGTGCGCCGGCTTGCCGCCACTGCCGAGCGCGAGCGGATCGGTCGCGACCTGCACGACCTGCTCGGCCATACGCTGTCGCTGATCACCCTGAAGCTGGAGCTGTCGCGCAAGCTGTTCGACCGCGACAGCGAGGCGGCCCGGCGCGAGATGAGCGAGGCAGAAGCCGTGGCCCGGCATGCCCTGGCCGAGGTGCGCGCGGCGGTGACCGGTATCCGCGCCACGGACCTCGCCGCGGAGCTGGCCTCGGCGCGCCTGTTGCTGGCCTCGTCGCGGGTGCACCTGGATTACGAGCTGGGCGTGTCGGCGTTGCCCGAAGACGTGGAACGGCACCTGGCACTGGTGATCCGCGAGGCCTCGACCAACATCGTGCGGCATGCCCGCGCCAGCGAGGCGCGGATCCGTCTGCGCTGCGACCACGGCGACGTGGTGATGGAGATCTGCGACAACGGCCGCGGCGGCATCGCCGAGGACGGCAACGGTCTGCGCGGCATGCGTGAGCGGGTGCGTTCGCTCGGTGGGCAACTGGCGATCGATTCGCCGCGCGGGCGCGGCACCCATCTCACCATCCGGGTGCGCGCGCCGGCGGTCGAGCCGATCGTTGCGCCGGAACAGGGCGAGGCAGAGGCATCGGCCATCGTGTCGCTCCCCGCCGCGGGCAGGAGCGCCGCATGAGCACGCCGATGCATTCCGTGGCGCCGTGCATGCGGCAAGGGCCTTTCGCCGCGGCCTTCCACCGCCTGTTCCGGCCCGATCCCGAGTCGCTGCTCGGCCGGTTGCGCTCGCCCACCTACCTGCGCTGGCAGGCCGGGCTGCAGCTGTTTTCGTTCATCGCGGTGATCATGCTCCCCCTGGAGAAAGGCTTCAGCTGGCACTGGATGGCCCCGACCCTGCTCTCGCTGGTGCTCTACCTGTTCTTCTACATCCGCATGTACATCATGCCGGTGCGGCAGATGATGGTGAATGCCGCCGGGCTGGTGGCGGTCGGCCTGTTGCTGTGGCCGCTCAACAGCGCCGCCTTCATCTACCTGATGATCGCCAGCATCAACCTGGCGCTTCATCCTTCCTGGCGGTTGTGGCTGCTTACGGTGGCGGTGACGTCGCTGCTGGCCGTGCCGGTGGTGCTGCTGATCGACGCCCCGAAAAGCCTGCTGCTGGTGGTGCCGATGACCTCGCTGTTCGGCGGCTTCAGCAATTTCATCTATATGCGCGGCGTGCGCCGCGACGCCGAGCTGCGGCTGTCGCAGGAGGAGGTGCGCCGGCTGGCCACGCTGGCCGAGCGCGAGCGCATCGGCCGCGATCTGCACGACCTGCTCGGCCATACGCTGTCGCTGGTGGCGATCAAGTCGGAACTGGCGCGCAAGCTGGCCCTGCGCGACGCGAGCGCAGCGCAGCGCGAGATGGAGGAGGTCGAGCGCGTGGCACGCCACGCGCTGGGCGAAGTGCGCGCGGCGGTCACCGGCATGCGCCGCGGCGACCTGGCCGCCGAACTGGTTTCCGCGCGCCTGATGCTCGAGGCGTCCGGCATCCTGCTCGGCGGCGGTACGCCCGAATCGCTGGCGCTGCCACGCGAGGTCGAGGCACCGCTGGCGCTGGTGCTGCGCGAGGCGGTCACCAATATCCACCGGCATGCGCGTGCCACCGAGGCGCGCATCGAGATTTCCAGCGAGGAAGGCGAATTCAGGATGCGGATCAGCGACAACGGCTGCGGCGGTCTGGCCGCGCATGGCAACGGCGTCAGTGGCATGCGCGAGCGGTTGCGCGCGCTGGGAGGCACCCTCGCCATCGATTCCCCGCTGCGCAAAGGCACCACGATCACGGTTGCCGTACCGATGGCGATCTCCGCACAACCGCCAGCCGCTGCTGGCACGCGTCGTCAAGCGGCCGGGAGCGCCGCATGATCCGCGTGCTGCTGGCCGAGGATCAGGCGATGGTGCGCGGCGCGCTGTCGGCGCTGCTCAACCTGGAAAGCGACATCGAGGTGCTCGGCAGCGCACCGGACGGCGAGGCGGCCTGGCGCGAGATCCAGCGGCTGAAGCCGGACGTGCTGGTCACCGACATCGAGATGCCCGGGCTGACCGGGCTGGAGCTGGCCCAGCGCATCCAGCGCCACGAGCTGCCGATCAAGGTGATCATCGTCACCACCTTCGCCCGCCCCGGCTTCCTGCGTCGTGCGCTGGAGGCCGGCGTGTCCGGCTACCTGCTCAAGGACGCGCCGGCCGAGAACCTGGCCGAGGCGCTGCGCATGGTCCATCGCGGCGGCCGCTCGATCGATCCGCAGCTGGCGCTGGACGCCTGGTCGGAGGCCGATCCGCTGAACGACCGCGAGCGCCAGGTGCTGCGCCTGGCCGGCGAAGGGCAGAGCGCCAGCGACATCGCCACCCAGCTGCACCTGTCTCACGGTACGGTGCGCAATTACCTGTCCGAGGCGATCGGTAAGCTCGGTGTCGGCAATCGCATCGAGGCCTATCGCCTGGCGCGGCAGAAAGGCTGGCTCTGACCGGCTCCTAGCGGGCCTGCGCCACCCAGCCGCCGCGATGGGCGATGCGGCGGGCGATCCACGCCATCGCGCCGGCCCGCACCGCCATGAAGCCGAGGAAGGCCAGCCACAGCCCGTGGTTGCCCAGCGGGTGCAGGGCGGTCGCCAGCGCCAGGAACGCTGCACCGGCGAACAGCATGGTGTCGCGCATCTCGCGGGCACGGGTGGCCCCGACGAACAGGCCGTCGAACAGGTAGCTCCACACGCCGACCAGCGGCAGCACGGCGAGATAGGGCAGGTAGGCGTAGGCCACCGCACGGACCGGGGCGATGTCGGTCTGCAGGTCGACGAACGCGTGCCCGCCCAGCGCGAACAGCAGGGCGAACGCCAGGCTGCCGAGCAGCGACCAGCCGCCGGCGACCACCAACGCGCGGCGCAGCGCGTTGCCGTCGCGCGCACCCACGGCATGGCCGGCCAGCGCCTCCACCGCATTGGCCAGCCCATCCAGCGCGAACGCGGCGACCATCAGTCCGTTCAGCAGCAGCGCGTTGGCGGCGACCACCGTGTCGCCCAGCCGCGTGCCCAGCACGGTGACGGCGAAGAACACGCCCTGCAATGCCAGACTGCGGATCAGGATGTCGCGGTTGACCCCGAGCAGCGGCCGCCAGGCTGACCAGCGACGCAGCGCCGACGGATGCAGATGTCCCGGGAAGCGTTGCAGCTGGCCGCGGATGGCGGCGAGTCCGGCCAGCGCGCCCAGCCATTCGCCGCAGGCCGAGGCGGCCGCGATGCCGGGCACGCCCCAGCGCAGTCCCAGCACGAACAGCAGGTTCAGCGCGATGTTCGCCAGGTTGGTCAGCACGGTCACCCGCAGTGCCAGCCGAGGCCGGTGCATGCCGAGGAACCAGCCGGCCAGGGCCGCGTTCATCAGCGCGGCGGGCAGGCCGAACAGGCGGATCTGCAGGTAGCTGCGGGTCAGCGCATCCAGCGTCGCCGAGGGCTTCATCAGCTGCAGCAGCGGGCCGAGCAGGGGCAGGGCGAGCCCGATCGTGAGCAGGGCCAGGCCGACCGCCAGCCCCAGCGCCTGCACCAGCAGCCGGCGCAGCGCATCGCCGTCGCGCCGGCCGCCGGCCTGCGCGGCGAAGCCGATCGTGCCCATGCGCAGGAAGCCGAAGATCCAGATCGGCAAGCCATACACCGCGCTGCCCACCGCCACCGCGCCGAGCTGGCCGGCGTGGGCGAGATGCCCGGCCACGGTGCTGTCCACCAGCGCCACCAGCGGCACGGTGAGGTTGGAGGCGATCATCGGCGCGGCCAGCGCCCACACCTGTTGGTGGGTGGGGCGGTCGCGCCAGTCTGCGAAGAGTCGGGACATGCGGCATGCAATGGCGGGGGCAGCGGGCATTGTTCCACGCGTGCGTGCCCCGTACGGCGCGGTGCGGGATAATCCCCGCTTTCCCGCGCCCGGCGGGGTTGTTGGTGACGTAACCCGTGAAGAAGTCCGATTTCGATTTCGACCTGCCCAATGCGCTGATCGCCCAGGCGCCGCTGCCCGAGCGCTCGGCCAGCCGCCTGCTGCATCTGGATGCCGCCGCCGGCACGATGAGCGACCGGATGTTCCGCGAGCTGCCGGAGTTCCTGCGTCCCGGCGACCTGCTGGTGTTCAACGACACCCGCGTGCTGCCGGCGAGGCTGTACGGCCGCAAGGACACCGGCGGCGCGGTGGAGATCCTGATCGAGCGCGTCACCGGTGCGCACGAGGCGGTGGTGCAGCTGGGCGTGAGCAAGAAGCCGAAGGAAGGCGGGCGGATCGAGCTGGGCGACGGCAGCCACGCGGTGGTGCTGGGCCGCGAAGATGCGTTCTTCCGCCTGCGCTTCGAGTCGCACGAGCCGCTGGAGAAGCTGCTGCACAAGCTCGGCGAGATGCCGCTGCCGCCGTACATCGAGCGCAGTGCCGAGGCCAGCGACCTGGAGCGCTACCAGACCGTCTATGCCCGTGAGCCGGGGGCCGTGGCCGCGCCCACGGCCGGCCTGCACTTCGACGAGGAGATGCTGGCGCGCCTGCGCGAGAAGGGCGTGCAGTCCGGCTACGTGACGCTGCACGTGGGCGCCGGCACGTTTCAGCCGGTGCGGGCCGACGACATCAAGGACCACCACATGCACCGCGAGTGGCTCAACGTCGGCGCCCACCTGGTGGAACAGGTGCGCCGCACGCGGGCGGCCGGCGGACGGGTGATCGCGGTCGGCACCACCGTGGTCCGGGCGCTGGAAAGCGCCAGCGTGGACGGCGAGCTGCACCCGTTCGCCGGCGAGACGCAGATCTTCATCTTCCCCGGCTACCGCTTTTCCAGCATCGACGGGTTGATCACCAATTTCCACCTGCCGCAGTCGACCCTGCTGATGCTGGTGTCGGCGCTGGCCGGGCGCGAGTTCATGCTGGCGGCCTACCGCCATGCGGTGGCCGGGCGCTACCGCTTCTTCTCCTACGGCGACGCGATGCTGATCCTGCCGCCGGTGCCCGAAGCGCTGCGCTGACGGAACGCTGACGCCGGGCCTGCCGGGTCCGGCGCGATACCGTCGCGAAGTCGACGCGCGGGCTTTCCGGCGGGCGTCAAGAAACTGCCGCGACCGCCGCCATGGCGCATTCCCGTGCGGTTCCTCGCGCATGGCACGCCGTTTGCTAATTTCCCCTCGGAATGTCCCGCCCGGCGCGGGACCCGTTACATCCGCATCCATCCGAGGGTTACATGGACAACGACGCACCCGAATCCGCCAGCGCTCCGCCCAAGCCGAAGCGCGGCCGGCTGATCATTCTCATCATCGTCGCCCTGCTGGTGCTCGGTGGTGCGGGTGCCGGTCTGTACGCCGCCTTCGGGCCCAAGCACGCGCCGGCGGACAAGGCCGCCGAGCAGGCCGCCGAAAAGAAGAAGCCCGAGCTGTTCCTGCCGCTGGATCCGGCCTTCGTGGTCAATTTCCGCGACGACCAGTCCGCGCGCTACCTGCAGGTGGGCGTGACCCTGATGAGCCACGAGCAGTCGGCGCTGGACGCTGCCAAGGAGGCCCAGCCGGTGATCCGCAACCAGCTGCTGCTGCTGTTCAGCGGCCAGAGCTACACCAGCCTGATCGATGCGGCCGGCAAGGAAAAGCTGCAGGCGCAGGCGCTGGCCGCGGTGCAGAAGATCGTGCAGGAGCGCACCGGCAAGCCGGGCATCGATGCCCTGTACTTCACCAGTTTCGTGATGCAGTGATCGACGGAGACCGGCGATGAGCGACCTGCTTTCCCAGGACGAGATCGATGCCCTCCTCAACGGCGTGGAGGGCGGCGCGGTCGAGACCGAGACCGACGAGCCGATGCCGCGCGATGCCGTCATCCAGTACGACTTCACCCAGCAGGACCGCATCGTGCGCGGCCGCCTGCCGACGCTGGAGATGGTCAACGACCGTTTCGCGCGCTACTTCCGCACCGGCGTGTTCAACGTGCTGCGCAAGACCGCCGAGGTCTCGGTGCTGGGCGTGAAGATGGTCAAGTTCGCCGAGTACGTGCACGGCCTGGCCGTGCCCAGCAACCTCAACCTGGTGCGGATCAAGCCGCTGCGCGGCACCGCGCTGGTGGTGATGGAGCCGCGGCTGGTGTTCACCGTGATCGACAACTTCTTCGGTGGCGACGGACGCTTCCATGCGCGCATCGAGGGTCGCGACTTCACCGCCACCGAGAACCGGGTGATCCAGATCATGCTGGTCGAGCTGTTCGCCGCCATGGTCGAGGCCTGGGCACCGGTGCTGCCGCTGGAGTTCGAATACCTCAATTCGGAAATCAACCCGCAGTTCGCCAACATCGTCAGCCCGACCGAGACGGTGGTGGTGTCGCGCTTCCACGTGGAGCTGGACGGCGGCGGCGGCGAGATCCACCTGACCCTGCCGTACGCCATGGTCGAGCCGATCCGCACCCTGCTCGACGCCGGCGTGCAGAGCGACCGCGTCGACCGCGACGACCGCTGGAGCGAGACCCTGCACGAGGAAATCCTCGATGCCGAGGTCGAGATCACCTCGCTGCTGCTGGAGACCGAGCTGGCGATCGGCGACTTCCTGCAGCTGCGCCCGGGCGACGTGATCCCGGTGCCGATGCCCGACCTGACCACCGTATTCGCCGAGGACGTGCCGATCTTCCGCGGCCGCTACGGCCAGACCAACGGCCACAAGGCCGTGCGATTCCAAGCCCCCGCCGGCCGCCGCGAGGCGCGCCTGAACAGTGATTTCTCCATGGAGCAGAACCCGTCATGAGCACCACGCCCGAAGCCGCCCAGGCCGCCGCCGAGCGCGTTCCGCTGGAAAACATGGACCACCACGACGTCAACCTCGACATGATCCTCGACGTGCCGGTCACGTTGGCGATGGAGGTCGGCCGCACCCGCATCAGCATCCGTAATCTGCTGCAGCTCAACCAGGGCTCGGTGGTGGAGCTGGATCGAGCCGCCGGCGAGCCGCTGGACGTGTTCGTCAACGGCACCCTGGTTGCCCACGGCGAGGTGGTGGTGATCAACGAGAAGTTCGGCATCCGCCTGACCGACGTGATCAGCCCCGCCGAGCGCGTGCGCAAGCTGCGCTGAGGCGGACCGCACCGTGCTCACCCTTCTTGCCCAGGCCGCGCCGGCCGCGGCCGCCGCCGCCAACACGGCGACCGACTTCAACGTCGGCGCCGAGCTGCTGCGCGTGGTGCTCAGCCTGGCCGGCATCATCGGCCTGATCTTCGCCGCCGGCTGGCTCAGCAAGCGCCTGCAGGCGCGTACCGTGCCCGGCGGCCGGCGCATCCGCTGCGTGGAGACGCTGGCAGTCGGTGCGCGCGACCGCGTGCTGCTGCTCGAGGCCCACGGCAAGCGCCTGCTGGTCGGGGCCGGCCCGGGCGGGTTGCGCACCCTGCACGTGTTCGATGGCGAGCTGCCGCCGCCGGAAGAGGCCGCTCCGCCGGCCGTACCGGTGCCCGGTTTCGCCGAACTGCTCAACCGCTGGAAGCGCACGCCATGATCGCGCCGCGCCTCTCCCTCCGTCTCGCGCAGCTGGTGCTGCTGCTGGTGCTGGCGCTGCTGCCGCTGGTTGGCCATGCCGCGCCGCAGTCCACACCGGCGACCGCCCCCTCCACGTCGGCGATCAGCATGCCGACCCTGCCGTCCGCCACCGGCGCCGGCATCCCGGTGCTCACCGTGAAGGCCGCACCGGGCGGCGGCCAGAACTGGACCCTGTCGCTGCAGGTGCTGGCACTGATGACGGTGCTGACCCTGCTGCCGGCCGTGCTGCTGATGATGACCTCGTTCACCCGGATCATCATCGTGCTCGGCTTCCTGCGCCAGGCGCTGGGCACCCAGTCCACGCCGCCGAACCAGGTGCTGCTGGGACTGGCGCTGTTCCTGACCCTGTTCGTGATGTCGCCGGTGATGAACAAGGCGTACACCGACGGCGTGAAGCCGTACATGGACGGCCAGCTCACCGCCGAGCAGGCGCTGCCGGCGGCCACCGCGCCGTTCAAGCGCTTCATGCTCGACCAGACCCGCGACGCCGACCTGCAGATGTTCACCCACCTGGCCGGCGACCAGCCCTACGCCAGCAAGGATGCCGTGCCGCTGCGCGTGGCGATGCCGGCCTTCGTCACCAGTGAGCTCAAGACCGCGTTCCAGATGGGCTTCCTGCTGTTCATCCCGTTCCTGATCATCGACCTGGTGGTGGCCAGCGTGCTGATGTCGATGGGCATGATGATGGTCTCGCCGATGATCATCTCGCTGCCGTTCAAGATCATGCTGTTCGTGCTGGTCGACGGCTGGACGCTGCTCATCGGCACCCTGGCCGGGAGCTTCTACACATGAGTCCCGCACACCACCGACGCCCGGTAGGAGCCCACCCTGTGGGCGACCGTTCCGGCTACGCAGCACCATCCATCGCCCACAGGGTGGGCTCCTACAGGGGATGTCGCGACGCTCCTGAATCCGTCATGCATTTCGGCCCGATGCCCGCACGCCTTGTAGGAGCCCACCGTGTGGGCGACCGCACTGGCTGCGTAGCACCATCCATCGCCCACAGGGTGGGCTCCTGCCGGGGTATCGCACGGCCATGACTCCCGAATCGGTCATCCAGTTCGGCCAGCACGCGCTGTACGTCGCCATGCTGGTCGCCGCGCCGCTGCTGCTCACCGCGCTGGCCGTCGGCCTGCTGATCGGCGTGATCCAGGCGGCCACCCAGATCAACGAGATGACGCTGAGCTTCATCCCGAAGCTGATCGCGATGGCCGCGGTGGCGCTGATCACCGGCCCGTGGATGCTGCGCACCCTGGTGCGCTTCACCCACGACCTGATCACCGGCTTGCCCGGGGCGATCAAGTGACCGAGATCGACCTGGTCCAGCTGCAGCAGTGGGTCGGCTCGCTGCTGTGGGCGCTGGGTCGGGTCGGTGGCCTGATGCTGGTGGCGCCGGTATTCGGCAACCCCATGCTGCCGGCGCGCATCCGCGTCGGCATCACCGTGATGCTCACCCTGGTGATGGCCCCGTTGTCGCCGGCCGCGGTCGATCCGCTGTCGGCCGCCGGCGTGGGCACCATGGTCGGCCAGGTGCTGATCGGCGCGGCGATCGGTTTCGTGCTGCGGCTGGTGTTCGAGGCGGTCGCCTTTGGCGGCCAGCTGGTGGCGCAGAGCATGAGCCTGGGCTTTTCCGAGGTGGTGAACCCGGAGGGCGGTGGCAGCACGCCGTCGCTGAGCCAGCTCTACATGATCCTGGTGACCCTGATCTTCCTGACGATGAACGGCCACCTGCAGCTGGTCGCGCTGCTGGCCGAGAGCTTCCGCACGCTGCCGCCGGGGCACGGCGTGCTGGGGCCTGACGCGCTGCATGCGGTGGTGATGTTCGGCACCCAGCTGTTCGCCGGAGCGGTGCGTGTGGCGCTGCCGGCGGTGACCTCGCTGCTGGTGGTGAACATCGGCTTTGCCGCGATCAGCCGTGCCGCGCCGTCGATGAACCTGTTCGCGGTGGGCTTCCCGATCACCGTCACGCTGGGCATGGTGGTGCTGTGGCTGTCGCTGCGCAGCCTACCCGGTGCCTTCGAATCGTTGACCGACAAGGCCTGGTCGCTGATGGGTGACCTGGCGAGGGGCGCGCCGTGAGCGACGAGAGCAGCGCCGAAGACCGCACCGAACAACCTTCCGAAAAACGCCTCAAGGAAGCACGCGAAAAAGGCGACGTCCCGCGATCGCGCGACCTGTCCGGTGCGCTGGTGGTGCTGGCCGGCGTGGCCGCGCTGATGGCCACCGCGCCCTCGGCGATGGAGCACGCCCGGGCCATCTATGGCCTGGGACTGCATTACAGCCGCGACGCGCTGTTCTCCGAGGCCTTGCCCGGGCGGGCACTGCACGAGGCGTTGAGCGAGGCGCTGGCGATGTTCGCACCGGTGGCGATCGCCACAGTGCTGGCCACCCTGGCCGGGCCGATCCTGCTCGGTGGCCTCAACTTCAGCGCCGAGGCGCTGCAGCCGAAGTTCGAGCGGATGGACCCGATCGCCGGCCTGGGCCGGATCTTCGCCATGCGCGGCGTGGTGGAGCTGGGCAAGGCGCTGGTCAAGCTGACCCTGATCGGCTTCGCGCTGGTGCTGCTTTTACGTCACTGGGAAGGCGAATTATTGACGACCGGCCGCGGCGATGTCGGCTTCGGCATCGCCTCGGCGATCGGCCTGCTGGGCCGCGCCGCGCTCACCTTCGGGGTGATCCTGGGACTGATCGGCGGCTTCGACGCGCTGTACCAGCGCTTCGACCACAACAAGCGCCTGCGCATGACCAAGCAGGAGCTGAAGGACGAAGCCAAGGAGACTGAGGGCAACCCCGAGCTCAAGGGCCGCATCCGCCAGGTGCAGTACCAGATGGCGCAGCGCCGGATGATGCAGGACCTGCCCACCGCCGACGTCGTGGTGACCAACCCGACCCACTTCGCGGTGGCCCTGAAATACGACGAAAACCGCTTCGGCGCGCCGCGCGTGATCGCCAAGGGCGTGGACGTGATGGCCCAGCAGATCCGCGCCGTGGCGAGCGGCCATCGCATTCCGCTGGTCGAGGCGCCGCCGTTGGCACGCGCTTTGTATGCAACGACCGAGCTGGGTCGGGAAATCCCCGCGTCGCTGTATGTCGCGGTGGCGCAGATTCTGGCCTACGTCTTCCAGCTGAAGACGGCCACGGCCCGGGGCGACGCCCCGCCGAAGCCGCCCCAGCCGGACATCGATCCGGACCTGATGGGTCCATACAAGCTCTAGGGATACGCGCATGGCCACCGTCGCACTCGATAACCTCAAGCAGATCGGACGACGTGGCATAGGGGCACCGGTGATCCTGCTGGCGGCGCTGGCGATGATCATGCTGCCGCTGCCGCCGTTCCTGCTGGACATGCTGTTCAGCTTCAACATCGCGCTGTCGCTGGTGATCCTGCTGGCGGTGATCTACGTGATGCGGCCGCTGGAGTTCGCCGCCTTCCCGACCGTGGTGCTGATGGCCACGCTGCTGCGCCTGGCGCTGAACATCGCCTCCACCCGCGTGGTGCTGATGCACGGCCACGACGGCCCCGGCGCCGCCGGCAAGGTGATCGAGGCGTTCGGCGAGTTCGTCATCGGCGGCAACTTCGCGGTCGGCCTGGTGGTGTTCGCGATCCTCACCATCATCAACTTCGTGGTGGTCACCAAGGGCGCCACCCGCGTGTCGGAAGTGACCGCCCGCTTCACCCTGGACGCGATGCCCGGCAAGCAGATGGCGATCGACGCCGACCTCAACGCCGGCCTGCTGACCCAGGAACAGGCGCGCGAGCGCCGCCAGGAAGTGCGCGAGGAAGCGGACTTCTACGGTTCGATGGACGGTGCGTCGAAGTTCGTCCGCGGCGACGCCACCGCCGGCATCCTGATCCTGATCATCAACATCGTCGGCGGCTTCTTCGTCGGCGTGCTGCAGCACGGCCTGTCGGCCAGCGAGGCGGCCAGGACCTACACCCTGCTGACCATCGGCGACGGCCTGGTGGCGCAGGTGCCGTCGCTGATGCTGTCGATCGCTGCCGCGGTGATCGTCACCCGCGTGTCCAAGGCGCAGGACATGGGCAAGCAGCTGGTGTCGCAGATCTTCGGCCAGCCGCGCGCGCTGGCGGTGGCCGGTGCCGTGCTGGGCGTCATGGGCCTGGTGCCGGGCATGCCGAACATCGCCTTCCTGCTGCTCGCCTGCACCTGTGGCGCGGCCGCATGGCTGATGCTCCGGCGCGAGCGCGATGCCGCCGCGCGCGTGGCGCAGCAGGCCGCCGACGTACCGGCACCGGCCGCGCCCACCGAGCGCCTGGAGCTGGGCTGGGAGGACGTCGCCAGCGTCGATCCGCTGGGCCTGGAAGTGGGCTACCGGCTGATCCCGCTGGTGGACACCCACCAGGGCGGCGAGCTGATGGGGCGGATCAAGTCGGTGCGCCGCAAGCTGTCGCAGGAGCTGGGCTTCCTGGTGCCGCCGGTGCACATCCGCGACAACCTGGACCTGGGCCCCAACACCTACCGCATCACCCTGATGGGCGTGCCGATGGGCGAGGCCGAGGTGCACACCGAGCGCCTGCTGGCGATCAACCCCGGCCAGGTGCACGGCCAGGTGCCCGGCATCGCCACGCGCGATCCGGCGTTCGGGCTGGAGGCGGTGTGGATCGAGCAGGGCCAGCGCGACAACGCGCAGTCGCTCGGCTACACGGTGGTCGATCCGGCCACCGTGGTCGCCACCCACCTCTCGCACATCCTGGGCAACCATGCCCACGAGCTGCTCAGCCACCAGGACGTGCAGCAGCTGCTCGACCGCCTGGCGCAGAGCGCGCCGAAGCTGGTCGAAGACCTGGTGCCCAAGCGCCTGCCGCTGGGCACGGTGGTCAAGGTGCTGCAGAACCTGCTGGCCGAGCGGGTGCCGATCCGCAACATGCGCTCGATCGTCGAATCGTTGGCGGAGCACGCCAGCCAGAGTCAGGATCCCGGCGTCCTCACCTCCGCCGTCCGCGTCACCCTGGGCCGGCAGATCGTGCAGGAGATCACCGGGCTGGGCACCGAGGTGCCGGTCATCACGCTGGCGCCGGAGCTGGAGCAGATCCTCACCCAGTCGCTCACCGGCAGCGGCGGCACCGGCGCCGCGGTGGAGCCGGGCCTGGCCGACCGCCTGCAGCAGGGCGTGGCCGAGGCCGCGCGCAAGCAGGAAATGAGCGGCGAACCGGCCGTGCTGCTCGTTTCGCCGCCGCTGCGGCCGTGGCTCGCGCGCTTCACCCGCCACGTGGCACAGAACCTGCACGTACTCGCTTACAACGAGGTGCCTGACAACCGCCGGGTGCGGCTGGTGCAGGCGCTGGGACGCTGAGCGAGGAATCCGACATGAGCACTGACCGACACGTCACGAGCGGGCCGAACGCGGACCACCGCCGTCCGGCCGCGCAGGACTGGCACCGCGTAGCGGGTCATCCCGCCGGGATCCTCGTCCTGACCGACACCCCGGTTCGCCGCGCCGCCACCCGTGCGCCGGCGCCGATCCTTCGGCCTTCGCCGCGGAGCAAGCACGCATGAAGATCAAACGTTTCGTCGCCCCGGACATGCGCCAGGCCATGCGCCTGGTGCGTGAGGAGCAGGGCCCCGATGCGGTGATCCTGTCCACCCGTCGCCTGCCCGAAGGCATCGAGATCATCGCCGCACTGGACTACGACGAGGCGCTGGTGCGCGAGGCTGCCCGCCACGGCGCCCCGGCCGCCAGTGACGTGGCACCGACGCCGGAAGTCAAACTGCCGACGCCGGCCGAACACGTGCCGGCCGCCCGTCACGGTCGCCTCGGCCGTCGCCTGCTGCAGGACACCCCGGAGCCGACCGCCGAGGCAACGCCCGCCGCCGTCGCTGCGCCGGCCGATCGGCTGCCGCCGGCATCCCGGCCCGCTGCGCCGGCGCGTCCCTATGGTGAGGATGTGGCGGAGGACACCGTGGCCCTGTCGCAGGCGGTCCGCCGTGCCCCGGTCCCGCCGGCCGCACCCGCATCGAACGCCTCGAACGCGCCGGCACGCGTCGCCATGCCGGTGGCGCGTCGCAGCGCCGCCCCGGTGGCCGCGGAGACCGCGCCGGCGCCGAAGCCTGCCGCGGCGACCCCATCGGCCCCGGCTCCGGTCCCCGCCCCGGCGCCGGCCGAGGCGAAGGCTGCCGCGAACGAGGCCCCGACCGTGCACCCGGCCATCGAGCGCGCCATGCAGGACACCGCGCGCATGCGCGCCGAGCTGGGCTTCCTGCGCGAGATGCTGGAAATGCAGCTGTCCAGCCTGGCCTGGAACGACATGGAGCGCCGCCACCCGCTGCGCGCCCGCGTACTGCGTGAACTCACCCGCCTGGGCATCGACGCCGACGTCGCCCGCAAGCTCGCCGACGACCTGCCCGAACAGATCAGTGCCGAACAGGCGCGCTACCTGCCGCTGGGCATGCTCAGCCGCAGCGTGGCGATCAGCGGCCGCGGCGACAGCGATGGCGGAATGACCGCCCTGGTCGGTCCGACCGGCGTGGGCAAGACCACCACGATTGCCAAACTCGCCGCCAGGGCGGTGGTGCGTCACGGCGCCGCCAACGTGGCGCTGGTCAGCACCGACCACTACCGCATCGGCGCCGCCGCCCAGCTGGAGCACTACGGCCGCCTGATGGGCGTGCGCGTGTACCCGGCCGACGACGCGGCGAGCCTGCGCCAGGTGCTGGAGATGTTGAAGGGCAAGCACACCGTGCTGATCGACACCGCCGGCGTGTCCGGCACCGATCCGCGGCTGGAGCAGCAGATGGATGTGCTCAACGAGGTCGCCCACAGCGACGGCATCGCGTTGCGCATCTCGCTGGTGCTGGCGGCCAATTCGCAGTCGCAGTCGCTGGAGGAATCGGTGCGCGCCTACATGCCGCTGGAGCCGGCCAGCGTGGTGCTGACCAAGCTCGACGAGGCGCCGAACCTCGGTGGCGCGTTGTCGGTGCTGATCCGCCACAGGCTGCCGCTGGACTACACCACCGACGGCCAGCGCGTGCCGGAAGACCTCGCCGTGGCCGACGCCCGCGTGCTGGTGCTGCGCGCCGCGCACGCGCTGAAGACAGCCGCGCCGCCGCTGGACGACGGCATGCTGGCCGAGCGCTTCGGTTTCCAGGTGGCCCACGCATGAGCGCGTTGTCCACCCTCAACGACTTTTCCGGCGCCGCGGCGGATGCGCATGCGCCTTCCATGAATCAGGCCTGGGGACTCAAGCAGATGGTTTCGTCGATCACCGACACCGGCATCGTCACCCCCGACCATGGCGTCGGGACGCAGGCGGCCAATCTCGATCGGCGCATCTCCGGCCACCGCTGCCGCACCATCGCCGTGTGCGGCGGCAAGGGTGGCGTGGGCAAGACCACGGTGGCGGTGAACCTGGGCATGACCCTGGCGATGATGGGGCGCGACACGCTGCTGCTGGATGCCGACGTGGGCCTGGCCAACGTCGACGTGCTGCTCGGCCTGGCGCCCTCGCGCCACCTCGGCCACATGCTCGACGGCCAGTGCAGCCTGCAGGACCTGGTGATGGAGGCGCCGCACGGGCTGAAGGTGATTCCCGCCGGTTCCGGCGCGCGTCGGCTGGCGCAGATGGGCTCGGGCGAGCAGGCCGCGGTGATCCGCGCCTTCGACGAGCTGCCGCAGGTACCGGATTTCCTGCTGGTGGACACCGCCGCCGGCATTTCCGACTCGGTGTCGATGTTCGCCGCCGCGGCCGACGACGTGCTGCTGGTGGTGTGCGACGAGCCGGCTTCGATCACCGACGCCTATGCGATGGCCAAGGTGCTCAGCCGGGATTTCGGGGTGAAGCGGCTGCACATGGTGGCCAACATGGTGCGCAACCTGGGCGAAGCCCGCGCGCTGCACCAGAAGCTGGCCCGGGTGACCGACCGGTTCCTCGATGTGATGCTGGATTTCATGGGTTGGGTGCCGCAGGACGAGCGTCTGCGCCAGGCCATCCGCCGCCAGAACGCGGTGGTGGACATGGCCCCGGGCAGTCGCTCGTCACAGGCATTCAAGCAATTGGCAGGTGCGGCCGATACATGGGCAGAACCCGATCGTCGGGGGCTCGGCCGCATCGCTTTCTTCAGTGGTCAGGCTGCACCGGCGACGGGGTGGTGAGATGAGCGTGGCAACGGAATATCTGCAACTTCAACGGCAAAGCGCCGACGAACTGGTGAAAACGCATGCGCCGCTGGTCAGGCGCATCGCCTATCACCTGATGGGGCGACTACCCCCGAGCGTCGACGTGGGCGATCTCATCCAGGCGGGCATGATCGGCCTGCTGGAGGCGGCGCGTAACTACGCGACGGATCGTTCGGCCAGCTTCGAGACGTATGCGGGCATCCGCATCCGTGGCGCGATGCTCGACGAGTTGCGAAGGACCGACTGGACCCCGCGCTCGGTTCACCGCAAGGCGCGTGAAGTCGCCGACGTGGTGCGCCAGGTCGAGATCGAGACCGGTGCGGACGCCGACGATGCGGAGGTCATGAAGCGACTGGGCATGACCGCCGACGAGTACCACCAGGTGCTGGCCGATGCCGCCAGCGCCCGGTTGCTGAGCCTCACGGCGCCGGATGACGGCGACGGAAGCCCGGCGATGGACGTGGCCGATGCCAGTGGCCTCGGTCCGGCGGAGGGACTGGAGCAGCAGGGTCTGCGTCAGGCGTTGATCGACGCGATCACCACCCTGCCGGAACGCGAGCAACTGGTGATGTCGCTGTACTACGAGCAGGAACTCAACCTGAAAGAGATTGGCGCGGTGCTTGGCGTCACCGAGTCGCGGGTCTGCCAGATCCACGGCCAGGCCATCATCCGGTTGCGCGCGCGCATGACCGGGTGGCGGGACGACGACTGAGCAACGCACGGAAACACTAGGGCTGGCGCACGACCGCGAGGCGTGCAAGTGGAGACGGGCTTGAACAAGAACATGAAAATCCTGGTGGTGGACGACTTTTCCACCATGCGGCGCATCGTGAGGAACCTCCTCGTCGAGCTCGGCTTCGCCGGCAACCTGATCCAGGAAGCCGACGACGGCGAGGCGGCCATCGCGATGCTCAAGGCCCAGCCATTCGACATGGTGGTGACCGACTGGAACATGCCGAACATGACCGGCATCGACCTGCTGCGCGCGATCCGCGCCGAGCCCACGCTCAAGACCATGCCGGTGCTGATGGTCACGGCGGAAAACAACCGCGACCAGATCATCGCCGCCGCGCAGGCCGGCGTGAACGGCTACATCGTCAAGCCGTTCACCGCTGCCACGCTGGAAGAAAAACTCACCAAGATCTTCGAGCGGCTGGCTGCCGCAGGAGCAGCCGCATGAGCGCCCAACTTTCCCTGACCCGCGAGACCCTGCCGGACGAACTGCACCAGTTGCTGACCAGCCCGGACGGCCCGGCGTTCGAACACGCGCTCGACTCCCTCGTGCGCCAGCGCGAGCAGAAATTGTTCCGCGCCCTGGGCGTACTCGCCCGCGACCTGCACGACGCGGTCAGCCGCCTCGGCGGCGACCTGGTGCAGGACGGCTATCCCGACAACGTCACCGACGCGCGCAAGCACCTGCAGGACGTGCTGGAGATGAGCTCGCAGGCGGCCCACCGCACCATCGACTTCGCCGAGCGCATGCGCCCGGAGGCCGAGTCGCTGGCCAACGACGCCAAGGTCATGCTGGACGCCTCCGATGAGATCTCGTCCGCGCCGGTGAAGGCACTGGCGCAGCAGGCCACCGAGTTCGCCGAGCACTGCACCGCCGGTCTCAACGACATGGTGCTGGCGCAGTCCTGGCAGGATCTTTCCGGCCAGCGCATCAAGAAGGTGGTCGGCTTCATCAGCTCGGTGGAGTCGGCCATGATCGAGCTGGTGCGCCTCACCGGCGCGCTGTCCGGTCGCGAGACCGAAGAAGCGGTCGAGAAGATCAACAGCCAGGACGAGGCCGACCGCCTGCTCAGCGAATTCGGCTTCTGAGGCGCCCATGATGCCGATGCCGCCCTTGCCGCGACGTCCGACCGCCGCCACGGCGGGGGGCGAAGCGATGCGCCCGTCGGGGAGGGAGATCTAGATGGATCCCTCCTTCGATGCCGAATTGCGCGACGACTTCCTGGTCGAAGCCGGTGAGCTGGTCGAGCGTCTCGGCGAGCAGCTGGTGGACCTGGAGGCGACGCCGCAGGATGCCGAGCTGCTCAACGCGGTGTTCCGCGCGTTCCATACCGTCAAGGGCGGTGCCGGCTTCCTCAACGTCGAGCCGATGGTGCAGCTGTGCCACCACGCCGAGGATCTGCTCAACGCCGCCCGCAACGGTGCGCTGCTGATCGATCCGCCGCGGATGGACGCGCTGCTCGAGGCGCTGGACCTGCTGCAGGCGATGATGGCCGCGCTGGCCGCGGGCCAATCGATGGACATGCCGCCGGCCGACCTGCTGGCGCGTCTGACGCCCGGCACCGCGAAGCCCGCCCAGGCGCCCACGCCCAAGCCGGTGGCGCCGCCGCCCCAGGCGGGTGACGGCACCATCGACGACAGCGAGTTCGAGGCCCTGCTCGATTCGCTCTACGGCACCGCCGCGCCCGGCGCGGTGACGCCCGAACCGGTCGCTGCCGCGCCGTCCGGCAGCATCGGCGATGACGAGTTCGAAGCCCTGCTGGACCAGTTGCACGGTGGCGCCGTCCCGGGGGGGCAACCGCCCGCCGCTGCCGCGGCCGCGGCGACCGCCTCCGGCGCGATCAACGACGACGAGTTCGAGGCGCTGCTCGATTCGATTCATGGCACCGGTGCTCCCGGCCAGGTTGCGGCGGCATCCGCGCCGGCCGCGGCACCCGCTCCCGTGCCGGCGCCCACTCCCGCACCGGCAGCGCCCGCCGCCGCACCGGCCCGCGCCGCGGCGCCGGCGGCCGAGGCCACGGTGCGCGTGGACACCCACCGCCTCGACGCCCTGGTCAACCAGGCCGGCGAGCTGCTGCTGCTGCGCAACCGCCTGCTCACGCTGGCCTCGCGCAACGGCGACAACACCCTGTCGTCCACCGTGGACGAACTCAACCGCGTCGCCGACGACCTGCAGAACGCCGTGCTCGGCATGCGCATGCAGCCGGTCGGTCGCCTGTTCCAGCGCTTCCCTCGCATCGTCCGCGACCTGGCCCGCCAGCTCGGCAAGGACGTGGACCTGGTGACCGAAGGCGAGGGCACCGACCTGGACCGCAGCCTGGTCGAGGCGTTGGCCGATCCGATGGTGCACCTGATCCGCAACGCCCTCGACCATGGCCTGGAAGGGCCGGAAGACCGCGAGCGCGCCGGCAAGCCGCGGCGCGGTACCGTCCGCCTGGGTGCCGCCCAGCGCGGCGAGCGCATCGTCATCTCGGTGAGCGACGACGGCCGCGGCATGAACCCCGACGTGCTCAGGCGCAAGGCGGTGGAGAAGGGCGTTATCGACGAGGCCCAGGCCGCTCGCCTGACCGAGAACGAGTGCTACGAGCTGATCTTCCGCGCCGGCTTCAGCACGGCGGCGACGGTGTCGGACATCTCCGGCCGCGGCGTCGGCATGGACGTGGTCAAGACCCGCATCACCGAACTGGGCGGCACCCTGCAGGTGACCTCGAAGCTCGGTCGTGGCAGCACGCTGGAGCTGGCGGTGCCGCTGACCCTGGCGATCCTGCGGGTGCTGATGGTGCGCGTGGGCGACCGCCTGCTGGCGCTGCCGCTGAGCAACGTGGACGAAGTGTTCGAACTGCGTCCGGGGCAGGACAGCCTGCTCGACGGCCGCATGGTCGCCTCGCATCGCGGGCGTGCGCTGGTGCTGGGCGATCTTTCCGGCTGGGCCGGTGTCACCGGCGCGTCCGGTCGGCACGTGGTGGTGCTGCACATCGGCCACCTGCGTCTGGGCTGCCTGGTGCACGAGGTGCTCGGCCGCGAGGACGTCATGGTCAAGCCGCTCGGCCACCTGTTCGAGGGCGTCGCAGGCGTGGCCGGCGCCACCGTCACCGGCGACGGCCGGCTGGCGCTGGTGCTCGACCTGGCCGGGCTGGCCGACGACAGCGGCGAGCTGCTGCCCTCGATGAGGATGACCGCCTGATGGATCTGGTCAGCATCATCGGTACGATCCTGGCCTTCGTGGTCGTGGCCGTCGGCACGGTGCTCAAGGGGTCCACCCTGGAGTCGCTGTGGAATCCGGCGGCCTTCCTGATCGTATTCGCCGGCACCTTTGCCGCGCTGATGGTGCAGACCCCGGGCAAGGTACTCAAGCGTGCCGCGGCGCTGCTGCCGATGGTGTACCGGCCGCCGGTGCACTTCCCGCAGGACCTGATCAGCCAGATCATCGGCTGGAGCGAGATCTCCCGCCGCCAGGGCCTGCTCGGCCTGGAGCCGCAACTAGGCAGCCTCGAGGACGGCTTCGCCCGCAAGGGCTTGCAACTGCTCATCGACGGCGGCGAACCCGAAGCCATCCGCAGCGTGCTGGAAGTGGAGCTGGGTACGCGCGAACAGAGCGACATCGACGCGGCCAAGGTGTTCGAGAATGCCGGCACCTACTCGCCCACCATGGGCATCATCGGCGCGGTGATGGGCCTGATGGCGGTGATGCAGAACCTGGCCGATCCCAGCAAGCTCGGCCACGGCATCGCCGCGGCCTTCGTCGCCACCATCTACGGCATCGGCCTGGCCAACCTGCTGATGCTGCCGATCGCCTCGCGCCTGAAGGGCACCATCCACAAGCAGAGCGAGATGCGCGAGATCCTCATCGAGGGGCTGGTGTCGATTGCCCAGGGTGACAACCCGCGGCAGATCGAGAGCAAGCTGCAGGGCTACCTGCCATGAGGCGCAAACGCCACGAAGAGCACGTGAACCACGAACGCTGGGCGATCCCCTACGGCGACCTGATCACCCTGCTGCTGGCGTTCTTCGTGGTGATGTACGCGATGTCCGCGGTGAACGAGGGCAAGTATCGCGTGCTGTCGCAGTCGATGATGGAGGCCTTCCACGGCTCCAGTCGCGTGATCGCCCCGAGCAACCTGGCGCCCGAGGCGCCGGCTACCGTGGCGCCCGCCGTGGATCCGCAGGCCAGCGGCCACGGTTCGGCGCTCACGCCGATTCCGCTTCCCGGCTCGGCCGCACAGCCGGCGCATTCGGACGAGCAGAAGAATCTCTCGGCCATCCAGCACAGCGTGGAAGACGCGCTCAAGCCACTGATCGAGAAGAACCTGGTGGTGCTGCGCCGCGCGCCGAACTGGCTGGAAATCGAGATCCGCACCGACATCTTGTTTCCCAGCGGCGTGGCCCGCATCGCGCCACAGGCGCAGAGCGTGCTGGACAACCTGGGCGGCATCCTCGCGCCGTTTCCCAATCCGCTGCGGATCGAGGGCTACACCGACAACAAGCCGATCAGCACGCCGCAGTTTCCCTCCAACTGGGAGCTTTCCGCGGCCCGCGCGGCGAGCGTGGCGCGGCTGTTCGCCGACCGCGGCGTGGCGCTCGACCGGCTCGGCATCATGGGCTGGGGCGAGGTACGCCCGATCGCCGACAACAGCACCGAGGAAGGTCGCAACCGCAACCGCCGCGTACTGGTGGTGGTGCTGAGCGATCGCGACGGCCCCAGTCGCTTCACCGATGACGCCAAGGGCCAGTCGGCCGATGCCGCACCGCCTGCCGGTCCGGCCGCCGCCGATGGCCATGTCACCGCCCGCGCTGCCGCAACCGGCGCCCCCGGTGCCGCCTCCGGCCCCGCCGCCGTCGCCCCCACGATCACCGTGCACGGCGACGGCGTTGCGGTGGCCAGCAACCCGCCAAACCGCGAGTCACCCCGATGAACACCGCATCGCCCCGCACCCGCATGCCGCCCGTGGAGGCTACCGACCAGTCGTGGCTGGTGTTCGCCCTGGCCGGCCAGCGTTATGCCGCACCGCTGGCCCAGGTGGGCGAAGTCCTGCGCGACGGCGAACTCACGCCCGTGCCCGGCGCAGCGCCGGACCTGCTCGGCATCCGCCACCTGCGCGGACAGATCGTGCCGGTGATGGACGGCCGTCGCCGCCTCGATCTGGCACAGCAACCGCCCGCCGACGCCGCCAGCATCCGGGTGGTCATGCTGCAGGTGGCCGGCCAGACCGTCGGCTTCCGGGTGGACGCGATCGGCGAGCTGATCCATCCCGCCGCCGACGCCATCGAGCCGCCGCCCGCCGGCCGCGGCCCGCGCACGGGCGACCCGGTCAAGGGCGTGGTGCCGGTCGACGGCGGCTTCGTCGCGCTGCTGGATGTCGCCAGGCTGTGCCGGGTGCCCGGCGAAGCGTGACGCTGGGTGGATCCCCTGCAGGTCGAAGACGCAGGGGGGGGGCGGAGGGCAGCTATCGCGGCGGTTCGGGCAGCAGTGGAGGCGTGGAATCCGGGTAGGTGAGATAGGCCTGCCACACCTCGTGCGTGCGTTGCTGCGTCAGCCGGAGCATGCACTCGGCATCTGCGATCGTCCGGTACGTGCCTTCGGCCCAGTAGTCGAAGACATCCCCGCACTCGATCCGGCGATAGGCGACCCACGCCGCCTGGGCGGCGCCGAGCCTGGGTTTGCCGCCGAAATCCCTGTCTATCCGCGCTTGTGCCTTGGCCAGGTATCTGGCGAGCAGGGCGTCGGCTGCATCGATCTTCTTCCCCAGGCACACCTGGATTTCCGTCGTGCTGCCGTCGCATGGCGGCGACGAGGCGTACGCCAGGCCAGCGGGGCAGAGCCCGAGAACAATCAGAAGGGCGTTTCGCGGGATGCGCATGGGGTTCCTCCGGTGACCTGACGCCTGGGCCGAGCGGCGTGCCCGCCGCTCCGCGTGGGGGACTCGCCGCAGTTTCTACTCGACCACCACCTGCCTGGCGTCCGTGACGTTGACGTGTGTCTGGTAGTAGTACTTGTCCGTCATTTCCCCATCGGCGAAGAAGTAGATCTTCGTACGGATCGCAGACCCCGTGACCAGAATGTTCCGGCCCTTGAGGGCGACCAGCGGGTCGGCGCCGAGACGCTTCCACAACTGGTCGGCGGCACGCGGGCTGAGTGCGACGGTCAGGTTGCGCTGGTCACGGTAGTCCGGCTCCGAGTTCAGGAAGGTGCCGTTGCCCTGGGCCCCCGTGGCCTGGACCCTCATGGCGAAGGTGCCATGAACGCCGCGAGGGGCCGCATCCGCCGCCAGAAGGATGGCCTGCACAGGAGTGATCCAGGCCCTCGAGGCCGGGCTTGCCGCCGGTTTTGGTGCCGAAGCACAGCCGGACAGGGCAGCGAGCCCGAGGACAAGAGGGAGCAGAAGCTTCTTCACTGGGCGAGTCCTTTCATTTGATAGCCGATGCTCAATTGGAGCACCGGCGTAAGGCATGGATATGTCTGTGGGTCTGGGGGCTTCTTCCACGTGTCCATGGCGACGGGGTAGTGCCCGCCAATGGCTAGTTGCGGTATGAGCGCCACGCAAGCCAGCAAAAACCAATGAACCCGGCGATGTACGTGAAGAGCATGAAACCAAACTGCGAGGGATGCGCAGTGCGGGAGTATTGGGTGTCGGTGACCCATGAGGCGAGACTCGGGCCTGGAGTCGCACCGGACTTCAGTGACGCGATGATCAGTGCGCCACTGGAGATTGCCCCGAGCACGCCGATCACGACCAGGAACCATCGCTTTATTGAGTCGTTCATTTCCGACGCCTTCCTTGTTCTTGACCCCTGACGCTGCAGTTGGGCGGCACGCTTTAGCGCGTCCGCTTGAACGACTCAGTGAATTACGCGGTGTGTCGTACTTCGAGTGTTAATTCACCCCTTAGTGTTGCGCAGCCCGCAGCGAATGACTATGGCTGTTACAAGAACAGCGAGGCCAGTGAGTAGCAGCGCGTAGGGGAAGTAGTGATGGCCCTGCGACACCGTGGGCACTGCTCGAAAGTGCTGGTGAAGGCCGCGATCCTCGGCGGGAAACATCCAGCTGGCGGGTAGCAGATCTTGGACAGCTGGGGTGTCCATGAGGCCCCAGGCTGCTAGCACTGCACCCAAAGCTACGGCCAAGTTTGCGAGGAGCTTTTTCATGTGGCCTAACGCTGGAGTTAAGCGGCGCCGGTACGGCGTCCGCTTGGACGACTGGTTAGGTGCCAGCACGACCGTACGGATTGACGAGCCAGAACCTACAGTGTGGACAGAAATCAATGCGATTGAGCGGAATTTGCCCAGCGGTAGTTGGAGTTTCACCGCAGTTTGGACATGAGATGCTCGCAAGAGCGACGCCATGCAGCATAGCGACCGCGAAGACAGTAAAACCAACTACCCACCCCACGTAGGGGAAATAGTCAGTGCTGCCAAAGAGCGGCGGCAGTAGCGCAACAAGGAAAAGAACGGCCAATAAGTACCAAAGAACACGTGACCTGCGCCGACTTTTGGCGCATCGCCGCTCCCATTCAGCGACTACCTCAGGATCTAGGGTTGCACGTAGTTCCATAGCACCTAACGCTTGAATTAAGGCGCCGACCGCTGGCGTAGCCAGTGGGCGGTCGGCTTGAATGAGTAAAAAGAGACTTCCTCCCCTTTCGGCCTCGAGGGCCATGATGGTGTTGCGACACAACCGTCAGCAGAGGAGGAAGTCTCCATGGGCACTATAACCCTGGGTGTGGACCTGGCGAAGCGGGTGTTCTCGGTGTGCGAGATGGATGCCGTCGGACACGTGCTGCGGCGGCAGGAGGTGAAGCGCGACGCCTTTGCCGCGTGGCTCGGCCAGCAGCCGGCCGGCACCGTGGTGGCGATGGAGGCGTGCAGCGGAGCGCATCATTGGGCCCGGCACTGCCTGGTGCTGGGCTTGCAGCCGAGGATCATCGCCGCCCAGTTCGTTGGCCCGTTCCGCAAGAGCCGCACCACCAAGAACGACCGCAACGACGCCGAGGCGATCGCCACCGCCGCCCGGCAGGGCAACATGCGCTTCGTGCCGGTGAAGTCGGTGGAGCAGCAGGCTCGGCTGGCATGGCACCGGGTGCGCGAGGGCTACAAGGCCGAGGGCCTGGCCATCGGCAACCGGCTGCGTGGCCTGCTGGCCGAGTTCGGCATCGTGGTGGCCAACAGCGACGTGGCGTTACGCCGGGTGCTGGCCGACCTGGAGGCCTACGAACTGCCCGGCGAGCTCCGCGAGCTGCTGCGCGACCTGGCCGCCCACTGGGCGCAGGTGCGCGAGCGCATCGAGGCATGCGATGCCCGTATCGACGCCCACGCGCGAGACGATACGCGCTGCATGCGGCTGCGCTCGATCGTCGGCATTGGGCCGATCACCGCCGACGCGGTGGTGGCGACGCTGGGCGCCGCGACCGACTTCCGCAACGGTCGGCAGCTGGCCGCCTGGCTGGGTCTGGTGCCGATGCAGCACTCCACGGGCGGGCGAGCGCGTCTGGGCACGATCAGCTGCCGTGGCGATGCCTATCTGCGCACGCTGCTGATCCAGGGCGCGCGCAGCAGCCTGCAGCGGGCCAAGGCGGTGGCGACGGAGCAGGCCACGCCGGAGCAACTGTGGATACGCACGCTGGATCGCCGATTGCCGTTCGGCAAAGTGCTGGTGGCGATCGCCAACAAGCATGCGCGGCAGGCGTGGGCGATGCTCGCCCGGGACGTCGACTACGACCCGCACGCCTGCCTGCAGCATCCGAGGCATCAGCGAACCATCGTCACCGTTTGAGAGATTCGTTTCACCGTCCGTGCGACGCGGTAGACAACGGGTCAGACCGACCCGGCGAGAACCTGACTAACTATTTGGACGTCCATCCCGCGTCGCGGCCGATCCCCGCACGCCGGTCAGTCCGATGAATGAATGAGGTCGCCGGGTGCGGTTTATACCCTGGTCCGGGTCGGCAGCATCGACCCCACAAGACCGTTTACGGAAATGCAGTCTGGCATCCGTTGAAGCCGCATCGCATCGACACGCAATACGCACCATCGGAGGACAACATGATGATTGGCAGTGGCCCGAACGCCTGGGGCAAAAGCGTCATGCACCCGGGATTGATCGGAAGTCTCTTACGGAATTGTTAGGCCGCACGAGCCTTAACCACGACGGGGAAAATAGCTGGCGCTGGCCAGAGCTGTACAAGATAGCTCTCCTCACCGGAGAGGCAATAGCTCACTCGGACCCGGTAGGTTTGCGCAGCTATAGGGATACGCACTGCCTCTGGAAAGTAGTCCGTACACCCAGCTACGACAAGAGGACCCTCCGCCACTTCTAGAGAACACTCATTGATCTGGTCGTAGCTCGCGCCTGACTGGGCCGGCTCATGGTCAAGAACTTGGATGGTGACTGGAACATTACCGTTTGTGATGGTGCCGACGCCCACGACCCCCGGCGCGACAGCCAGCAACCTCTCAACCGCGTCCTCTGTCCAAGCGTCCGACAAATCGCCGCTTGCTGGCTCGTCTTGCAGATAGAACTGGAAGTAGTCGGCAAGGAGCTCAAGATCGCGGTGCTGCATGTGTGCGGCCTAACGCTGGAGTTAAGCGGCGCGCGTCAGCGCGTCCACCTTGAACGATTGGTTAGGCCGCATGGTGTGCCAGCGGAGCGCCTACGACAAGCCAAGCGACAAGCAGAACGACCAAAATCTTGATCGCCAGCTCGCCGACCGACTGGAACCAAACCTGCGACGAGTCACCTGTGTTTGACCAGCCGCCCGCCGCCTCGTCGTCAAGTGCTACGAGGTGGCCCAGTGCCGCCCACGCCGAGATAAGAAGTGCGGGCATGCCGCAACAAAGTGCTGCTCGTGAACCGAAAGCAGACGCCGCCACGAGCGACGCCGCCAACGAGGCGACGAAGAAACCAACAACGACACGGTGGAATGTGCGCATCTTTGGCGGCCTAACGCTTAGTAGACCCCATATCGGGGCATATGCATCGATGGTCTGCGCTGTTTGGGCAGTTCGTCAAGCGAAGAATTCCTACCTTCAATCAGCCGCTTGCCGACTATCTTGGGCGCCTTGGCGCGGTCAAGATGCCCGGTGCATATCTGGCGAAGCGAGGCGCTATGTCTTATCAGCGCGAGAGTGGGGAAATAAACCGTATGGTGTCGGGGAGCCGGGCGCCGCGTCTGCTGGAGGAAGTTCGCCGTGTGCTGCGTCTGAAGCACTACAGCCTGCGGACTGAGCACGCTTACGTGGGGTGGATCAGGCGCTTCGTCCTGGCCAACGGCCGCAAGCATCCACGGGACATGGGGGCAGTGGAGGTCGAGGCATTTCTGTCGCACCTGGCGGTGGATGCCAAGGTATCTGCAAGTACCCAGAACCAGGCGCTGTCCGCGCTGCTGTTCCTTTATCGGGACGTGCTCGGCGTCGACCTGCCATGGCTGGAGGATGTGGTGCGCGCCAAGCGCCCGAAGCGGGTTCCGACCGTGCTCTCCGTCGGCGAGGTGAAGGCGCTGCTGGCAAGGATGGACGGCCGCCCCTGGCTCATCGCCTCACTGCTCTACGGTACCGGCATGCGCCTCATGGAGGCGCTGCGGCTACGGATCAAGGATGTCGATTTCGGCCGCAATGAAATCACCATTCGCAACGGCAAGGGTGGCAAGGATCGGCGCACCATGTTGCCCCGGTCCTTGATCGAGCCGCTGCAACGGGAGATTGAGCGCGCGCGCCTGCTGCATGCGCAGGATCTGTCCGAGGGTTTCGGTGCGGTCTGGCTTCCGTTTGCGCTTGCCCGCAAATATCCGAATGCTGCGCGCGAGACCGGGTGGCAGTACGTGTTTCCTTCGGTGCAGCGTGCCACTGATCCGTCCAGTGGCCTGATCCGCCGGCATCATGTCGATGACGGTCTGCTGTCGCGAGCTCTGAAGCGGGCTGCGCTGTCCGCGGGCATCGTCAAGTCGATCAGTGCGCACACCCTGCGCCACTCCTTTGCGACCCACCTGCTGGAAGCGGGGCAGGACATCCGCACCATCCAGGAGCTGCTCGGCCACAAGGATGTGGCGACCACGCAGATCTATACGCATGTGCTCAACCGGGGTGGGATGGGCGTGGTCAGTCCGCTGGATCGGTGAGGGTGGCGGTCCGGGCGATGGGGTGCGATGAAAAGGGTGTCGGGGGCTGAAGCCCCTCCCACAGGGGATCGCCGCGCGCGGTCCGGCAGAGAAACGAGCTGGCGCATGCGGCCCTGCGCAGTCTTCGCGGGTGTTGTAGGAGCCCGCTCGCGGGCGATGCTCCTGCCCCTGATCCACATCGAAGCAAAAAAAGCATCGCCCGCGAGCGGGCTCCTACAGGGATGAGGTGGCCTAGAGCTTTTCGCCGGAGGCTTCGTACACGCAGGCCAGCACCGAGGCGGCGGCGGCGTAGAGCGTGCCGGGCACGTCGTCGCGCAGGCGCAGCGAGGCGAGCAGGGCGGCGATCTGCGGGTCCGGATGCAGCGGGATGCCCTGGTCGCGGGCGCGGGCCAGCAGCAGATCCAGGGTTTCGGCCGGGACGCGCGGCGCAGCGGGCGCGTCCTTGCCGCCGGTGCCCAGGCGCAGGGTGACGCGGCGTTGCGGGTTCGGTAGCGACTGGGTCATGCCTGGGCCTTCAGCAGGTTGGCGGTCGGGCGGCCGGTGCCGCGCGGCAGGCCGGTCTGGCAGGTGAGCTGGTCGAGCAGCAGGCCGCAGGCGGCCAGCCGCTGGCGCAGGGCGGTGAACTGCTGCTCCAGACGGTCGGTGGTGCTGGCGCGCTCGGCCCACAGCCGCACCGACAGGCGCAGGTCGTGCAGGTGCAGCTCGCCCTGCACCGGTCCGAGCGTGGGCAGGTCGATGGCGAAGCCGAGTGTCCATTGTCGCGGCGGTTCGCCTTCCGGGCCGGGCACGTAGTCCAGCTGCATCTGCAGCACGTCCTTGCCGTCGCGGCCCTTGATCGGGATTTCGGTCATCCAGGCCGGCACGGTGGTGGCTTCGAGCTGTGCCACCTCCACCCGGGCCAGCGCGGCGCGCACGGCGGTGTGCAGTTGCGACAGCAGGGGCGCCGGATCGTCCTCGCTGCCGAGCCGGATCAACTGGTGGGTCAGCTCGGCCGCGCGTGCCTGCGGCTGCACGCCACGCTGGAGCAGCGGTGGCGGTGTGTCCAGCTCGGATCCGGGCAGCGCCGGTCGCGCGGTCTGAGCACTGGCGCTGGCGCTGGCGCTGGCGCTGGCGCTGGCGCTGGCACTGGCACGTGGCGGGGCGTAGCTGGCAAGCAGGTTGGACAGCTTCAGCAGCACCGCTTTCCAGTCCTCCTCGCCCACGTGGGAGGCCAGCAGCGGCCCCTGGGTGAGGCTGGATTCCATGAACAGTCCGCTGCGCACGATCGCCTCGCGCAGGCCGGCGCCGGTGGTGACGTCGGCCGGCGTACGGATCGCCTGCTCCAGCTGGGCCAGCACCGGGCGGAGCTCGGCCGGAATCTGTCGCATCACCGGCCGCTGCGAAAGCGCCTGCACCGAGGCCAGCAGCGGAGCGAAGCCGTTCTGCTGGGGCAGCCGTTCGCGCATGGCGATCTGCGCGGTGGACTCGGCCACCTGCGGCAGCATCACCTCCAGCGTGGGCTGGCTGCCCAGGCTGAGCACGCGCACCTGGAACTGCGCCGGCAAGGGCCCCTGGGCCTGGCCGGGCAGCAGCATCGAGCGCGGGTCGGGCGTGCCACCGCCGGCCTGGCCGGACAGGTCCGCCTCCACGGTCATCCCGCCCACCTGCAGCAGGATCTTGCCCTGGTCGGTCGTGCCCAGCGGTCGCGCGGACAGCACTACCCCGATGCGCCAGCTCTCGGCCGTGGTGCCGGAGGCGGCGCCGAGCCAGGTCAGTGCGGCAAGGCTGGTGGGTTGGATGATCAAGCGAGGCTCCTTCGCCCCACGGCGGAAATCAGGCCGTCGGACGGCGGCTTGTCGAGGGCTAACGGCCGCGCGCGCGGGAACTTTAGCCCCGTGTGCGCAACCGCACGAAACCCGGCCCTAAAGCCCCGGCCGAAGCCGCCGATAAGCCCCCGAGCGAAATCACCGGCCACACCGGCCAACGGGGCAAGTGCATGGGCAGCAAGGCGTCATCCAAGGGCAAGGCGGCCGCGGCCGCGACGGGCATCGTGCTTCCGGCGGACTGCCGGCTGGGCGCGCTCGACACCCTGGCGCCGCAGTTGCGCGAGGCCGCCGATGGCAGTGCCGCGACGCTGGACGGCGCGGCGGTGGAAAAGGTCGACGGCGCGGCGATGCAGCTGCTGGTGGCGTTCCGCCGGGCGGCGGTGGCCGCCGGCGGCAGCGTGGCCTGGGCCGGGGCGAGCGACGTGTTGCACGAGGCGGCCAGCCTGTTGGGGCTGGGTGCGGAACTGGATCTGCCGGCCGTGCGGTCGGCCTGAAACGAGGTGGAAGATGGCAAAGATTCTTGCAGTGGATGATTCGGCGTCGATGCGCGGCATGGTGGCCTTTACCCTGCGTGGCGCCGGTCACGAGGTGAGCGAGGCCGAGAACGGCCAGCTGGCGCTGGACCAGGCCAAGGGCGGCAAGTACGACCTGGTGCTGGCCGACGTGAACATGCCCGTGATGGATGGCATCTCCATGGTGCGCGAGCTGCGCACGCTGCCCGAGTACAAGGGCGTGCCGATCCTGATGCTGACCACCGAGTCGCATACCGACAAGAAGATGGAAGGCAAGGCCGCCGGTGCCACCGGCTGGTTGGTCAAGCCGTTCGATCCCGAACAGCTGCTGGCCACCGTCAACCGCGTCCTGGGCTGATCCGGAGAACACCGATGGCCAATGTCAGCATGGCGCAGTTCCACCAGGTGTTCTTCGAGGAGAGCCTGGAAGGACTCGACAACATGGAAACGGCGCTGCTGGCGCTGGACGAGGGCGGCGACAAGGAGCTGGTGCACACCATCTTCCGCGCTGCCCACTCGATCAAGGGCGGTGCGGCCACGTTCGGCTTCCCGGAGATGTCGGCCTTCACCCACGAGGCCGAATCCCTGCTGGACGAGCTGCGCGACGGCCGTCGCCCGATCGACAAACCGATCATCGAGCTGCTGCTGCGCAGCGTGGACTGCCTGCGCGGCATGTTCGCGCGTGCCCAGGCCGGGCAGCCGTTGAATGATGAGGCGGCCGAAGCCTTGCGCGGGGAGCTGGCGGCGGCGATGGGGCGCGAGGCGGCCACCGAGGTGAAGGCGCGTCGCTCCGGCGACCACGCCGACGCCTGGGTGATCCGCTTCCGCCCCCACCCGGGCATGGCGGCCAGCGGCAACGACCCGCTGCGGCTGATGCGCGAGCTGAAGGCGCTGGGCGAGATGAAGGTCACCGCCGAGCTCGACAAGCTGCCGACGCTGGACAAGCTCGAGCCGGGCGAGTGCCACATCGGCTGGACCATCGAGCTGCGTGGCCAGACCAAGCGCGACGCGATCAAGAGCGTGTTCGACTGGGTCGAGGACGAGTGCGACCTGACCATCGAACCGCTGCACGTGGTGGCCCCGCCGGCCGCCGCCGAGGCGCCGAAGGCGGCCGTGGCCGACGTAGCCACCGCGCGTGCCGCGCGCGAGGGCGCCCCGGCGGCCAGCGCCGAGTCCAGCTCGGTGCGCGTGTCGATCGACAAGATCGACAGCATGATCGACCTGGTCGGCGAGCTGGTGATCACCCAGTCGATGCTCGACCAGTTCCGCGAGAATTTCGACATCGCCAAGCTGGCGATGCTGCAGGAAGGGCTCACCCAGCTGGCGCGCCACACGCGCGAGCTGCAGGAGAGCGTGATGGGCATCCGCATGCTGCCCATCGGTTCGGTGTTCAACCGCTTCCCGCGCCTGGTGCGCGACCTCAGCTCCAAGCTGGGCAAGAACGTGCGCCTGGACATGCACGGCGAACACACCGAGCTGGACAAGACGGTGCTGGAGAAGATCGGCGATCCGCTGGTCCACCTGGTGCGCAACGCCATCGACCACGGCCTGGAAATGCCCGACAAGCGGCGTGCGGCCGGCAAGGTCGAGCAGGGCACGCTGCGCCTGGAGGCGTTCCATCGCGGTGGCTCCATCGTGGTGGAAGTGGCCGACGACGGCGCCGGCCTGAACCGCGAGGCGATCGTCGCCAAGGCGGTCCAGCGCGGCCTGATTTCCTCGGGTGAGGGCATGAGCGACGAGGCGGTGGCGGAGCTGATCTTCCAGCCCGGCTTCTCCACCGCCGCCGTCACCACCGACCTCTCCGGTCGCGGTGTGGGCATGGACGTGGTCCGTCGCAACGTCGCCGATCTCGGCGGCTCGGTGACCATCCGCTCCACGCCGGGCAAGGGCAGTGTGTTCACCATCGTGCTGCCGCTCACCCTGGCCATCATCGATGGCCTCAGCGCCGCGGTGGGCGAGGAGAGCTACATCGTTCCCTTGGTGTCTATCGTCGAATCGGTCCAGCTGAAGACCGAGGCGATCCGCAGCGTGGCCGGCGGCGGCGAGCTGTTCCGCTTCCGCGGCGAGTACCTGCCGGTGATCCGCCTGCACGAGGTGTTCGGCTGTGCCGGCGCGGTCAGGAAGATCGAGGACGGCCTGATGATCGTGGTCGAGGGCGACGGCTCCCGCGTGGGCCTGTTCGTCGACGGCCTGAACGGCCAGCAGCAGGCGGTGGTGAAGTCGCTGGAGGCCAATTACCGGCGGGTGCAGGGCGTCTCGGGCGCCACCATCCTGGCCGACGGCTCGGTGGCGCTGATCGTGGACATCGCGGGACTGGTGCGTCTGCAGAGCCGTCGCAAGGCGGCCTGACATCGCGCGATGTGGCGTGGGGGCGCCGCGGTTTCTCGTTGGGGGAATCTGCCGTCGTCGGAAAACGACGGCAACCGGCTCGGTCCGGTCTTGCGTGCGCAAGGAACACCCGGGGTATGCGCATCACCCCGCTCATGAAAACCGCTGGTGGACACAATGCGTAAGCTTTCCCATTTTCTCGACCGCCTGAGCCTCAATGCGCGGGTCTGGCTGGTGATCGTCCTGGTGATCGCCGGTTTGGCCGCGTTGACGGTCGTCACGGCGATGGAAATCCGCAAGCAACAGATGGCCTCGCTGGAAGTGGACCTGGCCAATCACGTGGCGAGTGCGGTTGCGGTGGCGGACAGCTTCCACAAGCGTGCCGCCGCGGGTGAGTTCGACGATGCCGAGGCGCGAAAGCGTGCGTTGGCCGCCATCCAGGCGATGCGCTGGGACAACGGCACCGGTTACCTGTTTGCGTTCGACTCCAAGCTGTTCATGCGGATGCACCCGGTATCGCCGGCCCTCGTCGGTCAGGACGTGGGTGGCAAGACCGATCCGGATGGCAAAAAGCTGTTCCAGGCCATGCTGGCAGTGGACCAGAAGAGCGGCGCGGGCCTGACCGAGTATGTGTGGCCGCTGCCCGACACGAAGGAGCAGGCGCCCAAGATCAGCTACACCGTCTGGTACAAGCCGTGGGACCTGCACTTCGGTACCGGTGCTTACTACGTGAATATCGACGCGGCGTACCGCGCGAACCTGGAGTCGCAGCTGCTGCGCGCCGGCATCATCGGCCTGCTGGTGATCCTGGTGGTGTGGCAGTCGATGCGCTCGATCCGCAACAACATCGGCGGCGAGCCGCGCTTCGCGGTGGCGATGGCCTCGCGGATCGCCGATGGCGACCTGCGGCGACCGGCGGACGAGCCGGCGTTCGGCGCCGACAGCCTGCTCGGCGCACTGCAGCGCATGCGCGACAAGCTCACTGGCATCGTGCACGAGGTGCAGCGCGGCTCGCAGGTGGTGTCCACCGCCGCGCAGCAGATCGCCAGCGGCAACGACGACCTGAGCCAGCGCACGCAGGAACAGGCTTCCTCGCTGGAGGAGACCGCCGCTTCGATGGAGGAGATGACCTCCACCGTGAAGCAGAGCGCGGAGAACGCCAGCCACGCCAACCAACTGGCAGCCAGTGCCCGCAAGCAGGCCGAGCACGGCGGCGAAGTGGCCGGCCGGGCCAGCGAGGCGATGCGCGAGATCGAGGCGGCCAGCCGGCAGATCACCGACATCGTGCAGCTGATCGACGAGGTGGCCTTCCAGACCAACCTGCTGGCGCTGAACGCGGCGGTCGAGGCCGCGCGTGCCGGCGAGCAGGGCCGCGGCTTCGCGGTGGTCGCCACCGAGGTGCGCAATCTGGCCCAGCGTAGCGCGGCGGCGGCGAAGGACATCAAGACGCTGATCAACACCACGGTGGACAAGGTGCAGGCCGGCAGCACGCTGGTGGACGAATCGGCGGCGGCGCTGGGCGAGATCATCGGCAGCGTGAAGCGGGTGACCGACATCGTGGCGGAGATCGCCGCGGCGGCACAGGAGCAGTCCACCGGCATCGACCAGGTGAATCACGCGGTGACGCAGATGGACGAGGTGACCCAGCAGAATGCGGCACTGGTGGAGGAGGCCTCCGCCGCGGCGCGCGCGATGCAGGAACAGTCAGCCGTGCTGGCCGAGCAGATGCGTTACTTCCGCACCCGCGAGGCCGACGTCCCGGCGATGCGGGAGGACATCCCCGCCCGGGCACCGGCTCCGCCGGTGACACGGGCGGCCCGGGTGCCCGCGGCACCCCGGGCACCGGTCACGCAGCCGGTCGCCGCCGGCGCCTGGCAGGAATTCTGAATCCGCTTCAAGCACCGCCGGCCGGGTCCGGCGGTGCCGCTTTTCGGCCCCAAGGAGGACAGCTCATGAGCGACACCCCCGACACCCTGCGCACCCGGTACCTCACCCTGATCCTGGGCGACGACCTGTACGCCGTGCCGCTGGGTGCGGTGAAGGAGATCCGTGGCAGCTGCGCCAGCGTGGCGCTGGAGGGCGTGCCGCCCTACGTCGTCGGTCGACTCGACCAGCCTGGCGTGGCCGCACCCGTGGTCGATCTGCGTCGCCGGCTCGACATGCCGCAGGCGCACGCCGGCGCGCCGTCGGTGCACGTGCTGCTCGAGCGCGGCAAGCGCCCGCTGGTGGTGCGTGCCGACGCGGTGGCCGATGTGGTCGACCTGGGCATTCCCGACGAGCCGGGCACGACCGAGGGGCCGGATGCCCGCGCCGACCTGGCGTGGCTGCGCGGCGCCGCGGCGGCCGCCGACCGGATGGTGCTGATGCTCGATGTCGACCAGCTGGTCGCGCCCGCCGACCGTGCGGCGGTGGATGCTGCGATCGCGGCCGATCGGGCCCGCGCGGCCTGATTTTGCTGTCTCGAGTGGCCGCTCGCGGCCACTCAAGTTCCTCGCCCTGCGGCCGATCTGCTCCCTGATAGCAACAAGCGCCAAGCGCCCTGCGCGCTCCCCCGCACGAGGTCCTTCCATGTCTGACGCTGCATCCCACGACGCCCCGACGTCGCAATACCTCACCCTGAACCTCGCGCAGGAGGAATACGGCGTGGACATCCTCGCCGTGCGCGAGATCCGCGGCTGGACGCCGGTCACGCGCATTCCCCAGGCGCCGCCCTACGTGCTGGGCGTGCTCAACCTGCGCGGTGCGATCGTGCCGGTGATCGACATGCGCCTGCGCTTCGGCCTGCCGCGCGAGGAGTACACCCCCAATACGGTGACCGTGATCGTCGCCGTGAGCGGGCGCAACTTCGGCGTGGTGGTCGACGCCGTGTCCGACGTGCTGGACGTGAAGACCTCCGAGCTGCGCCCGGTGCCCGACATGGGCACCACCGTGGACACCGAGTACCTCAAGGGCCTCACCGCGGTCGAGGACCGCATGGTGCTGCTCCTGGACGTGGACAAGCTGCTGCAACCGCAGGACGCGCAGATGCTCGAGGCCGCGCTTCCTCCGGCCGCTGAAGTCAAAGCCGTTGCCTGACAGGAAATTCCATGAAACTGCCCAAGCTCTCGTTCAAGCTCCCTTCCCTCAACCTGCGCTGGCGCCTGCGGCTGGTGCTCGGCCTGCTGATGCTGATGCTGGTCATCGGCGCCGTCATCGGCTTCGGTTCGATGCAGCTGCAGAACGAGGCGCTGCGTCGCACGTACCAGGAAGAGTTGATTCCGGCCAACGTGATCAGTTCGCTCAACCGTCATTCGCTGCTGTCGTTCGTGACGCTGGGTGAGGCGGTGAGCAGCGTAGCCAAGCCGGACCAGGTCAAGCAGAAGATCGCGGACTACCAGAAGGAGGCGGAGCAGATTGCCGCCGACGAAAAGGCGTTCGATGCGGTGCCCAAGAGCGACGCGATCAAGAAGCAGTACGCCAAGTACAAATCCAGCGATTCGGACTACCAGAGCGGCATCAAGGACATCATCGATGCGCTCAACCACGGCGATACCGGCGCCGGCGACGTGCTGGACATGGAGGTGCGTCCGTTCCTGATGGACCGCCAGGAACAGCTCAGCAAGCTGATCGACCTGCAGCGCAGCGAGGCCCAGGGCATCTACGAGGCGCAGATTTCCCGCGTGAAGGTGGTGCGGGCCTTCAGCCTGGTGGCACTGGGCCTGGGCATGGCGTTCGCCCTGTTCCTGGCACTGGCGCTGAGCCGCTCGATCATCGGCACCCTGGCCTACGCCGGCAAGATCGCCCGCGAGATCGCGCAGGGCAAGCTGGGCCACGACATCCAGGTCAACCGTAAGGACGAGCTGGGCGAACTGCTCGACGCGTTCCGCACGATGGACCTGCGCCTGTCCTCGATCGTCAGCGAGGTGCGCAGCGGTTCGGGCGAGGTGAGCACGGCCGCGCAGCAGATCGCCCGCGGCAACGACGACCTCAGCCAGCGCACCCAGGAGCAGGCCTCCTCGCTGGAGGAGACCGCCTCGTCGATGGAGGAGATGACCTCCACCGTGAAGCAGAACGCCGAGAACGCCAGCCACGCCAACCAGCTGGCCCGCGGTGCCCGCGAACAGGCCGAGCGCGGCGGCGAGGTGGTGACCCAGGCGGTGGTCGCGATGAAGGCGATCAACGAGTCCAGCCGCAAGATCTCCGACATCGTCAGCCTGATCGACGAGATCGCGTTCCAGACCAATCTGCTGGCGCTGAATGCGGCCGTCGAGGCGGCCCGCGCCGGCGAGCAGGGCCGCGGCTTCGCGGTGGTGGCCACCGAGGTGCGCAACCTGGCCCAGCGCAGCGCGAATGCGGCCAAGGAGATCAAGGGCCTGATCAAGGACAGCGCCGAGAAGGTGCACAACGGCACCACGCTGGTCGACCAGACCGGCAAGTCGCTGGCCGAGATCGTCGACAGCGTGAAGAAGGTGACCGACATCGTCGCCGAGATCGCGGCGGCCAGCGCCGAGCAGTCCGCCGGCATCGACCAGGTGAACCACGCCGTGATGCAGATGGACGAGATGACCCAGCAGAACGCCGCGCTGGTGGAGCAGGCCGCCGCCGCTGCCCGCGCCATGCAGGAGCAGGCCGGCGAGCTGTCGCAGCAGGTGGGCTTCTTCCAGCTCGACGAGTCGGTCAGCCAGGTGGCGCCGTCGGTGACCACCCGCGCCAAGGCCGTGGCGGCCGAGGCCGAGGCGGTGTTCGCCGCAGTGCGCAGCACCCCGGCCCAGCCGGCCGCCCCGAAGGCTGCCCCGCGCTCGACCGAGGCGGTCGATTCCGGCGCCTGGAAGGAGTTCTGAGCCATGGCCGCGCCCGTCATGACCGATGATCGCGTCGCCTCGGCGGGTTCCTCGGCGGCGGGCCTGAATGGGCCGACGCTGCAGGACACCGAGTTCGCCTTCCTGCGCCAGTTCGTCTACGACCAGTGCGGCATCGCACTGAGCGACCAGAAGCGGCAACTGGTGCAGGGCCGCCTGCAGCGGCGCCTGCGCGCCCTGCGACTGCGCGATTTCAGCGAGTACTGCGAGCTGCTCAAGCACGACCCGGCCTCCGAGCTGGGTGAGCTGGCCAGCGCGATCAGCACCAACGTCACCGCGTTCTTCCGCGAGATGCATCACTACGACCTGCTGATCGAGAAGCTGCTGCCGGAGTGGATCGAGCAGAAGCGTCGCGACGGCGGACGCCTGCGGATCTGGTCCGCCGGCTGCTCCACCGGCGAGGAACCCTACGCCATCGCCATGGTGCTGGCCGAGGCGCTCGAGCGCACCGGCGCCAAGATCGACGCGAAGATCCTCGCCACCGACCTGTCGCCGCAGGCGCTGGAGCAGGCACGCCGCGGCGTGTACGCCTTCGACCGTCTGGGCGGGGTCAGCGACGAGCGCCGCAAGCGCTGGTTCCTGCGCGGGCAGGGCGAGTACGACGGGCTGGCCTCGGTGCATCCGCGCCTGCGCGAGCTGGTCACCATCCTGCCGCTGAACCTGTTGCACGACTGGCCGATGCAGGGTCCGTTCGACGCGATCTTCTGCCGCAACGTGGTCATCTATTTCGACAAGCCGACCAAGGAAAAGCTGTTCGCCCGGTACGCACGCATGTTGCCGTCCGGCGGCTACCTGTTCCTGGGCCATTCCGAGTCGATGCACGGACTGAGCAACGATTTCGAACTGATCGGACGCACCGTCTACAGGAAGCGCACATGAGCGCTGTCGCCCAGGTTGCCACCGTCGTTCCCGCACTGAGTCATTTCGACCCCGGCCGGGTCATGCCGGGCTTCGAGCACATGCGCCGGTTCTGGGACCCGTCGCTGTCGCGCTACAACGTGAAGGTGCTGCCAGGCGAGTACTACATCAGCCGGCAGGACGAGATGATCTCCACCGTGCTCGGCTCGTGCGTATCGGCCTGCATCTACGACCGACGACTGCGGCTGGGTGGCATGAACCACTTCATGCTGCCCGAGCCCACCGGCGAGCGCAGCGCCGAGCGCGACAGCTGGTCGGCCACCGTCGGCCGCGCCGCGCGCTACGGCAACGACGCGATGGAGCACCTGATCAACGCCCTGCTGAAGGCGGGTGGCCGGCGCGAGGACTGGGAAATCAAGATCTTCGGCGGCGGCAAGGTGCTGACCCAGATGACCGACGTGGGCCAGCGCAACATCGCCTTCGTCAAGCGCTACCTGGAAACCGAGGGACTGCCGGTGGCGGCGTCCGACCTGGGCGACATCTATCCGCGCCAGGTGCAGTTCTTCCCGACCACCGGCAAGGCACGCGTGCGCCAGATGCGCGGTCGCGACGAGGCGGCCCTGGTCGATCGCGAGAAGCAGTACCTCAAGCAGTTGGCAAACGATCCGATAAAGGGAGAGGTCGAGCTGTTCTGAGCGGGGATCCCTGCGGGGTCCCGGTGTGGCGCCGATGGCGCCGGAGCAGCCGATCGGTCGGCCGCAGTCGCGGCGCAGACGAGACAAAGTCGAGAGAGAACGGGCAATGGAAAAAGTGCGAGTCCTGGTGGTCGATGATTCCGCGCTGGTGCGGAAGCTGATGTCGACCATGCTCTCGAGCGATCCGCGCATCGAGGTGGTCGGCACCGCGCCGGACCCGCTGATCGCGCGCGAGAAGATCAAGCAGCTCAACCCCGACGTGCTCACGCTGGACGTGGAGATGCCGCGCATGGACGGCATCACCTTCCTCGAGAACCTGATGCGGCTGCGGCCGATGCCGGTGGTGATGGTGTCCTCGCTGACCGAGCAGGGCGCCGAGGTGACGCTGCGCGCGCTGGAGCTGGGCGCGGTGGACTTCTTCACCAAGCCGAACAGCGACCTGGCCAGCACGTTCTCCGACGGGGCGCAGGAGATCTGCGCCAAGGTGATCGCCGCCGCCGGCGCCAAGCCGCGCGTGCGCACCGAAGTACGCAAGCTGGACGTTCCGCCGCGGCTCTCGGCCGATGCGGTGCTGCCGCGCGCCCAGGGCGCCGGTACCCGTGGCGGCAGCCCGCTGATCGCGATCGGCGCCTCCACCGGCGGCACCGAGGCGATCCGCGTGGTGCTGGAGCAGATGCCGCCGGATGCGCCGCCGGTACTGATCACCCAGCATATTCCGGCGGCCTTCAGCGGCCCCTTCGCGACCCGCATGGACCATTGCTCGGCGATGCGCGTGTGCGAAGCCCAGGATGGCCAGCCGATCCAGCCCGGCCACGCCTACATCGCGCCCGGCGGCCAGCATCTGCTGGTGATGTGGGACGGCGCCAAATATGTCTGCCGCCTGCACGACGGCCCGCCGGTGAACCGGCACAAGCCCAGCGTCGATGTGCTGTTCCGCTCGATGGCGGCCAGCGCCGGCGCGGCCACGGTGGCGGCCCTGCTCACCGGCATGGGCGACGACGGCGCGCGCGGCCTGCTGGAACTGAGCCAGGCCGGCGCCCGCACCCTGGTGCAGGACGAGGCGACCTCGGTGGTGTGGGGCATGCCCGGCGCCGCCTGGAAACTCGGTGCGGCGCGCGAGGCGCTGCCGCTGGACGAAATCGCCGCGCGCCTGCTGCAGATGGCGCGCCAACCCCTCAAGAGCGCCGTCGGCGCATGATCGAGCCCAATCCCATGCAAGCCATCCTCCGCTTCTTCCATTCGCGCCTCGCCGTTGGCCTGCCGGCCAGCATCGTGGCTCTGCTGGTCAGCCTGTTCTGGCATCCGGCCTGGCTCGCGCCGCTGCTGGTGGTACTGCTCACCGCGGTGTGGATTGTCGAGAGCCGTCGCGTGCCGCCGGCACCGGAGGTGGAGGCTACGTCGCCGGCCCACGTCGAGCCGGTGCGTGAGGCACTGGAAGACGTGCGCAGCGCGCTCGTCGACGAGCTCGGCCACGCCACCCGCGAGCTGCACCAGGCGATGGACCTGCTGCGCGACGCGGTGCTGGAGCTCGGCGGCGGCTTCGATGGCCTGTCGCGCAAGACCGGCCAGCAGCAGTCGCTGCTCAAGCAGATCATCGACGTACAGAACGGCGAGGTGTCGGTGCAGGACTTCGCCGGTCGCACCTCCGACCTGCTGGAGCACTTCGTCGGCATGATCGTGCAGATGTCGCGCGAGAGCCTGCGCATCGTCTACCGCATCGACGGCATGGCCAAGGAGATGGACGCGGTGTTCGGTCTGCTGAAGAACGTCAACACCATCGCCGAGGAAACCAACCTGCTGGCACTGAACGCCTCGATCGAGGCGGCGCGTGCTGGCGAGGCCGGTCGCGGCTTCGCGGTGGTCGCCGGCGAGATCCGCAACCTGGCCAGCCACTCCAATCAGTTCAATGACCAGATCGGCAGCCACGTCGAGCGCGCCCGCGGCGCGATGGAGCAGCTGCGCGGCCTGGTCGGCACGATGGCCTCGCAGGACCTCAACGTGGCGCTGTCCGCCAAGGGCGGCATCGACGCGATGATGAGCCACGTCACCGAGTCCGACGCGCGCACCAGCGCGGTGGCCGACCAGGTGGTGGAGATCAACCGTGGGCTGGGCAGCGACGTGTCCACCACGATCCGCTCGCTGCAGTTCGAGGACATCCTCAGCCAGCTGATCAACCAGACCCGCACCCGCCTGGTCGAGCTGCAGGAGGTGATCTCCGACAGCACCCGCGACATCGAGGACCTGGCCTGCGGCGGCGTGGAGGACGATGCGATCGCCCAGCGCGCCGAGCAGGTGCGCAGCCGGCTGGCGATCCAGCGCGAAAAGGCCCGCCTGCGTGCGCGCGGACCGGCGCTGCAGAGCTCGATGGATGCCGGCGAAATCGAACTGTTCTGAGGTAATAGCCATGAGCCTGACCGTCCACCACGACAGCGAGAACGACAGCCTGACCCTGCAGCTGGGCGAGCGCTTCGACTTCTCCGTGCACCGCGATTTCCACGACGCCTGCCTGGGTGCCCAAGTGCGCGCGCGCAGCTATATCGTCGACATGAGCGACGTCACCAGCATGGACAGCTCCGCGCTGGGCATGCTGCTGCTGCTGCGCGAGCACGCCGGTTCCGACAAGGCGGAGATCCGCATCGTCAATGCCGGCAGCGAGCAGCGCAACACCTTCAAGGTGGCCGGCTTCGACAAGCTGTTCGTATTGCATTGAGACGGTCCCGGCGCTGGTGGCGCCGGGCCGGTTCTGGCATCGTGCCGGGACTTCGCGGTCGGGGCAGGGAAGGCCTGCCGCCCGGCGACGCGCGTCCAGGGAGGAACACGATGCGACGTTCCATCATTCGGGCCAGCCTGGTGCTGGCCTTTGCTTTTCCGGCGGCACCGGCTGCCGCGGGCGCACTGCAGCCGATGCGCGTGCCGCTGCACCTGCAGGCCGGCCTGCCGACCACCCCGGCGACCATCGGCGGCAAGCCGGTCACGCTGTTCATCGATGTGGGCAACTACCAGGTCGTGGGCCTGAAGACTGCCGTTCTGGCGCGCCTGCCGGTGAAGTTCACTGGCGACAGCGAATCGTGGCGCGATGCCGACGGGCATGTCTTCACGTCGCGCATCTTCCGCGCCGCAGATCTGGAGGCCGGCGCGCTCACGGCGACGCAGTTCGACGGCAACGAACTGGTGGGAGACACCGGCAAGGCGGGTTACCCGCAGGACGGCCTGATCGGCTTCGGCCTGCTGCATCGCTACCAGATGGTGTTCGACGAGGCGGGCGGCGAGCTGCGGCTCTACCCGGCGTCGGCCGAAGGCGTCTTCGACGCCGAGTGCGGCAACGCCGGTGGTCCGCTGCGCCTGGAGAATGGCGTGATGGTGTCCGAGGTGCAGACCGGGCACGGGTCGCTGCGGGTGCAGTGGGACACCGGAGCCGCCGCCGACGTGCTGCGGCCTTCAGCGATCGCCGGCCGGGACAAGGATGCCGACCTGCTGCGCCGCTTTACCTTCCAGCGCTTCGACGTGGCCGGCCAGCCGGCCGGCCCGCAGGCATTCATGATGCGCCAGTTCCCGGCGCCGGACGTGGATGCGGTGCTGGGCACCGGCTTCTTCGCCAGCCACGTGGTGTGCCTGGACCCGTCACATGGCCGGGTCGCCTTCCGCACAAAGAAAACGGGGGCCTGAGGCCCCCGTTTTCCGGCAGTGGGTCTGGCGGGATCGTCTTACCAGGTGCGCACCGAGGCGATGCTCACCGTGTAGGTGGCCATGTCGGAGGAGTAGCGGAACAGGCGGCCCAGGTCGAAATCGACCGACTGGCCCGGGGCGATGTTGGTGGTGCCGGCCGGCCAGCCCTTCTTCTCCTGGATCACGTTGCCGTTGGCATCCTTCGCGGCGATGGTGATCTGGGCGGCAGCCGGCTCGGCGCAGTGGTTGACCACCTGGCCCTTCATCATCATGCGGGTACCCATCCCGGCGCCGGAGGCGGCGACCTTGAAGTCCTGGATGGCGAAATCGGTCGGCGCGCAGGCGGCATGGGCAGCCAGCGGGGCCAGCAGCAGCACGGCGGAGGCGAGCAGGGTCTTCATGAGCAGGATTCCCTCGGGGATGGATGGAGACAGTTGCTGAGGGAATCGGCGCTACGCGGGAAATCTTTAGCCTCCATCGCGCAACTTGTGTGATGCGAATCACATTTTCCGTGTGATGTGTTCGGCCTGCCCGCCATGTTCCAGGAACCACAGGCCGGCGAACAGCTTGGGGTCGATCGAATAGCCTTCGGCCGCCCGGGCGAACAGCCAGGTGCCGGCCTCGGCCCTGGGCACCTCGTGGACGGTGATGTCCTCGCTCTCGTCGCCGCCTCCGGGGCCGACCTTTTCCAGCTCCCAGGCGCGCGCGAAGGCGATCATCTCGGTGCTCATGCCGGAGGACGACGGCCCCTCGTGGATGAACTCCATGCGGCCGCAGCGGTAGCCGGTCTCTTCCTCCAGCTCGCGCGCGGCGGCGATCAGCGCGCCTTCGTCGGCCTGTTCGGCCAGATCGCCGACCAGGCCGGCCGGCATCTCGATGGTCCGCTGCAGGATCGGCACCCGGTATTGCTCGACGAACAACACCCGGTCCTCGGGTGTCACCGCCAGGATGATCACCGCACCACCGGGGTTGTTGCGCTCCACGTACTCCCAGCGACCGCGCTGGCGCAGGGTCAGCCAGCGGCCCTGGTACAGGGTTTCCACTGGGGCGTGCGCGTCTTCGGGGGTGCGGCCTGCCGTGTCGTTCATGCGTGGCTTTCCGTCGTCGGGGCGATCCGCGCATGGTGGCGCGGCGTCATGACAACGACAACCGGGCCGGCTCAGTCGGCCAGCGCGCGCAATCGGGAGCGGGTCAGCGGGCCGAAGCGCAGGCGCTCGCACAGGGCGTCGAGCGTGGTTGTATCGACCGGTGCGCGGCGCAGACCATCCACGTGGTCGGTCACCGGTGCGTCCAGTGCGATGCGGGTCAGCCGGCGGTACAGCCGTGCCATCTCGCCGTGTTCGCGCAGGCGGGCGGCACAGCTGGCGGCGCCGCGCAGGCGCAGGAACGCCACCTCGTCGACCCGATCCAGCAGCGCATCGAGGCTGCCGAAGTGGGCCAGCAGCGCGGCGGCGGTCTTCGCGCCCACGCCGGGCACGCCGGGGATGTTGTCCACCGCGTCGCCGCACAGCGCCAGGTAATCGGCCACCTGGTTCGGAAGCACGCCCAGTTTCTCGTGCACGCCCTCGGGGCCCCAGCGCAGGTTGCGGGCGAAGTCCCATTGCCGGTCGTGCTCGCCGAGCAACTGGCCGAAATCCTTGTCGGCCGACACGATCACGCTGGAAATGCCGTGGCCGCGCAGGTGCCACAGGGCGCTGCCGATCAGGTCGTCGGCCTCGAAGCTGTGGTCGATCAGCACTGTCACGCCCAGCGCCGCGGTCACTTCGCGGCACAGTACGAACTGATGCTCCAGGTCCGGCGGCGGCAGCTCGCGGTTGGCCTTGTAGGGCGGATAGATCGCGTTGCGGAACGAGCTGGTGAGCGAGGCGTCGAAGGCCACCGCGACGCGCTCCGGCCGCGTCTTCTCCAGCAGTTCGCACAGGAACCGGGTATAGCCGTGCACGGCGTTGACCGGGTGGCCGTCGACGTCGTGGAACTCGTCCGGCATCGAGTGCCAGGCGCGGAACACGTAGAGGCTGCCGTCGACCAGGTGCGCCGGCGGATGGGCGGCGGTCGCGTTCACACCGGGTCGCGCCATTCGCTGAGCAGGTCGTCCACCGGCGGCCGCTCGCGGTCGGGGACTTCGGCCTGCAGCGTGCCGATATGCACGAAGCCGACCACCTGTTCATGCTCGCCCAGTCCCAGCAGCGCGGCGACCTCGCTGTCGTAGGCAGCCCAACCGGTGAGCCACTGCGCGCCGAAGCCGAGCGCCTGTGCACCGAGCAGCAGGTTGTAGGCCACGCAGCCGGCGCTGAGCTGCTGCTCCATCGGCGGCACGCTGCTGGTGGTGTCGATGCGGCAGACCACCACCAGCACCAGCGGCGCGAAGGTGTAGCGCGTACGTTCCTTTTCGCGCTTGGCCTCGGACAGTTCCGGGTTGCGCGCGATCGCCCGCGAGGCCAGCCGTTCGCCGAAGCGCAGCTTGTGCTCCCCGCGCAGGGCGATCAGGCGGAACGGCACCAGCTTGCCATGGTCCGGCACGCGCACCGCGGCCTCCAGCAGGGCATGCAGCGTGGCCGGATCGGGCGCCGGTTCGCCCAGCTGGCGCGACGGCGGCGAGTGGCGCCGGTGCAGCAGGTCGAGCGCGTCGGCAGGGGTATCGGTCATGGCATTACTCGGGGGCATGGGGAAGGCTGAACGAGCCCGGCAGCAGTTCGGCCACGGTGACGCGCTGCACGCGCTCGCCCAGATGGCCAAGCAGCACCGGCATCGCCTGGTCGCACAGCTCGGCCATCACCTGGCGGCAGGCGCCGCAGGGGCTGACCGGCGCCGGGGTGTCGGCGACCACGGCCAGCCCGGCAAAGTCGCCGGGGCGGCAGCCGGCGGCGATCGCGCTGAACAACGCAGTGCGTTCGGCGCAGTTGCACAGGCCGTAGGCGGCGTTCTCCACGTTGCAGCCGCGGAAACGGCGTCCGTCGCGGGTCAGCACCACGGCGCCGACGCGGAAGCGCGAGTAGGGGGCGTAGGCAAGCAGGCGGGCGGCGCGGGCGTCTTGCAGCAGTTCGTCGACAGGCAGCTGGTCTGGATCCATCAGGGTCTCCGCGGTGACCCCGCCGGACGCCTCCGGGCAACCGGCGGCGGGCCAGTCTACTGCGCCCGGGGCGACCGGTTCATCCCTGCCGATCGGCATCCGCGGGCAGGGTCGCCAAGCGCCTGGCGCCGGACTACGATGCCCGGATCTTTCCCTGGGGGAGTGCACGATGCCGATCACCGTGGCCGCATTGCGCGAAACCGCCGCCGGCGAGCGCCGGGTGGCGATCACGCCGGAAATGGCGAAGAAGATGCACGGCCGCGGTTGGCGGGTGCTGCTCGAGCACGGCGCCGGTGCTGCGGCAGGCTTCCCCGATACGGCTTATCCGGAGGCGACGTTCGCCCCGGCGAACGAGGTCTGCGCCCAAGCCGATGTGCTGGCCTGCGTGCTGCCGCCGACGGACGCCGCAGTGGCGGCGCTGCGCGAGCAGTCGGTGGTGGTCGGTCAGCTGCGTCCCTACGGCGCTGCCGCACGGCTGGCGGCGATGGGCGCGCGGCGACTCGCCGCGTTCGCGCTGGAGCTGCTGCCGCGGACCACGCGGGCCCAGGCGATGGACGTGCTCAGTTCGCAGGCAGCCGTGGCCGGCTACCGCGCGATGCTGATCGCCGCCGAAGCGGCGCCGAAGTTCTTCCCCATGCTCACCACGGCGGCCGGCACCATCCGTCCGTCGCGAGTGCTGGTGATCGGTGCGGGTGTCGCCGGCCTGCAGGCGATCGCCACCGCCCGCCGGCTCGGCGCGCAGACCGAGGGCTACGACGTGCGCCCGGAAACGCGCGAACAGGTGGAGTCGCTGGGAGCCAAGTTCCTCGACCTTGGCGTCAGTGCGGCCGGCAGCGGCGGCTATGCGCGCGAGCTTTCGGCCGAGGAGCGCGCGGCGCAGCAGCAGGCCCTGGCCGACCACCTGAAGAACATCGACGTGGTCGTTACCACGGCGGCGGTACCCGGGCGCCCGGCGCCGAAGATCATCAGTGCGGCGATGGTGGCGGGCATGAAGCCCAGCGCCCTGATCGTCGACCTCGCTGCCGAGGGCGGCGGCAACTGCGAGCTGACCCGGCCGGGCGAGCGGGTGGAGCAGGGCGGGGTGGTCATCCTCGGCCCGCTGAACCTGCCGGCCGGCGCGCCGCTGCACGCTTCGGAGATGTACGCACGCAACGTGTTCAACTTCCTCGAGCTGCTGGTGCGCGACGGCGAACTCGCGCCCGACTACGAGGACGAGCTGGTCGCCAAGAGCTGTGTGACACGCGACGGCCAGGCCCACTTCGGCGGCTGAGCCGCCGGCGGCCGCTCAGAACGGGTGGTGCCGGACCCCTGCTCCAGGAGTTGGCGGGGGCGGCGGCGGGGGCATGCCCCCGTGCGGCATGCCGCCATGGCGCATGTGGTCGATCCACTGCTGTCGCTGCTCGATCGAGAGCGAGCGCCACTGGCGCAACAGCGCCTCGCGCCGATCCGGCGGCATCGCCTGGAACTGGCGGAACGCGTCGTGCAGCTCGCGCCGCTGCTGCGGCGGAAGTTCGTGGAACTTGCGCATGTTCTCGCGGGCCAGTCGGCGCTCCTCCGGCGTCATGGCCTGCCAGCGGGCGATCCGTTCGCGGATCTTTTCCCGCTGTTGCGGCGGCAGTGCCAGCCAGTGCTCGCTCTTCTCCAGCATGTGCGCCTGCTTGCGCGGAGGCAGCGTGTTCCAGTCCTTGTGCAGGGGAGCGAGCAGGTCGCGCTGTGCCGGCGACAGGCTCTGCCACGGCCGCGGCGCCGGCGCAGCCGTGCGCAGGATATCGGGTACCCCCTGGGGAGAGGAGTCCTGCGCGTACAGCGCCGACGGCCCGGCGGCCAGCAGCAGGCCGAAGGCGAGGATCAGGCGCACAGCGGGGGAGCGGGAGGCGTGCATGGCTCAGCGCCGGGTGGTGGCAGGCGGGTCGCTGGCGGCCAGCCAGCCGTAGAAATCGAGGTTCTGGTATAGCGCCGGATCGGCGCTGTCGGCATCCGGCGGCAAATCGCCGTCGTCCGGTGCCCGCGCCGCCGCAGCAGCGACCATGGTCGCGGGGGCGCCCACCGGTACCGGATGGCGCGGCGACCAGATCATCAGCGCGGCCAGCGCGACCGCGGCAAAGGCGCCGGCCGGCAGCAGAAGCAGGCGGACTGCTCGGTGTGCGGGTGTTGCCGTCTGCAATGCATCCCGCCGTGCGGCGCGGAGGCGACCGGCCATGGCCGGGTCCAGCGAGTGGCTGGCCTGCCGGAACAGCGCACGGGCGCGTTGTTCGATGCGATCGTCGGGCGAGTTCATCGCCAGTCCTCCAGTTGGTCGCGCAGGTGGTGCATGGCGCGCGACAGGTGGGTTTTCACGCTGCCCTCCGAGCAGCCCATGGCGCGGGCGGTCTCGGCGACGTCCAGTCCTTCCAGCACGCGCAGCATGAAGGCTTCGCGCTGGCGCTGCGGCAGCCTGCGCACCGCCTCGGCCATGTCCCGGTAGGACTGCGCGTCCTGCAGGCGGTCCAGTGGTCCCGGCGAGCGATCGGCCGGCTCCCAGGCCGGCAGTTCCTCGCCGTCGCCATCACGGCCGCCGCCGAGCCAGCCGACCACGATCGAGCGCACCTTGCGACGACGCTGCAGGTCGACGATGCGCCGGCGCAGGATGCCCCAGAACAGCGGGGCCCACTCGCCGGCCGGCTTCTCCCGGTAGTGCCGCACCAGCCGCAGCATGGCGTCCTGCACCGCGTCGAAGGCGTCCTCGCGGTGACCCAGCTGCAGCTCGGCCATGCGAAAGGCGCGGCGTTCGACCTGGGCCAGGAAGGCGTCCAGCGAGGCGGGCACGGCACGGGCGTCGGCACCGTCGACCAAGAGGTCGTCGGCCAGGGGCTGGGCGAGGCTGCTCATCGTGTCGGCGTCCACGGGTCCCGGCAGATCATCGTCCGGCTCCATCGGTTCGGTCTCCCCGCTCAACGCGGCACGCTCGCACACGTTGACGGCCACCCGTATGATGCCCGAACCACATCGTGCTGGCGGGGAGGAGTCATGATCGACGGTTTCCTGGCGCTGTACATCTTCATGCTGGCCGCGTTCACCGGCTACGAGATCATCGCCCGGGTGCCGGTGATCCTGCACACGCCGCTGATGTCGGGGTCCAATTTCGTCCACGGCATTGTGCTGGTCGGCGCGATGATCGCGCTAGGACATGCCGACTCGACCCTGGGTATCGCGATCGGATTCATCGGCGTGCTGCTGGGCGCGGGCAATGCCGCCGGGGGCTACGTGGTGACCGAGCGCATGCTGGAGATGTTCAAGTCCAGCAAGCCGGGCGGCGGCAAGCCGGGAGGCCACTGATGAACTGGCTGCCGACACTGATCAAGGCCTGCTATTTCCTGGCCGCCCTGCTGTTCATCCTCGGTCTGAAGCGGATGAGTTCGCCGCGCACCGCGCGCGGCGGCATCGTCTGGGCCGGTTACGGCATGTTGCTGGCGGTGCTCATCACGTTTGCCCTGCCGGGCCTGCATCATCGCGGGCTGATCGGCGTGGCGGTGCTTCTGGGAGTATCGGCCGCCTGGTGGACCGGTCGTCGCGTCGCGATGACCGACATGCCGCAGATGGTGGCGCTGTACAACGGCATGGGCGGCGGCGCCGCGGCGGCGATCGGCGCGTCTGAACTGGTCGGTTTCGCCGGCAGCGCGGTGGTGCTGCTGGACGGGGCCAAGTTCGCGGCCGACCCGACCGTGGCGCCGGACGCGGCCCAGCTCGCGCTGGGGGTGATCGGCGCGCTGATCGGCGCGGTGAGTTTCTCCGGCTCGCTGATCGCCTTCGCCAAGTTGCAGGGGTGGCTGGACAAGCGCTTCGTGTTCCCCGGCCAGCGCGCGGTCAACCTGTTGATCCTGCTGGCGGCGCTGGTCTGCGGCGGGATGCTGATCGCCGGGCAGCTGACGATGCCGCTGATCGTGGCGTTCTTCGTGCTGGCGCTGCTGTTCGGGCTGATGATGACGCTGCCGATCGGCGGTGCCGACATGCCGGTGGTGATCTCGCTGTACAACGCCTTCACCGGCCTGGCCGTGGCGTTCGAGGGCTTTGTGCTGCAGAACGAGGCGATGATCATCGCCGGCACGGTGGTGGGTGCGGCCGGCACGCTGCTGACCCAGCTGATGGCCAGGGCGATGAACCGCTCGATCGGCAACGTGCTGTTCGGCAGCTTCGGCGCCGCGGCCGGCGGCGAAGCCCAGGCGATCTCGGGCAGCCAGAAGCCGATCGAGGCCAGCGACGTGGCGGTGATGATGGCCTACGCCGAGCGCGTGGTGATCGTGCCCGGCTACGGCATGGCCGTGGCCCAGGCGCAGCACAAGGTGTGGGAGTTCGCCAAGCTGCTGATCGAGCGCGGGGTGAAGGTGAAGTTCGCGATCCACCCGGTGGCCGGGCGCATGCCGGGGCACATGAACGTGCTGCTGGCCGAGGCCGGCGTGCCGTATGACCTGATCGCCGACATGGACGACATCAACCCCGAGTTCCCCAATACCGACGTGGCGCTGGTGATCGGCGCCAACGACGTGGTCAACCCGGTGGCCAAGACCGATCCGGCCTCGCCGATCTACGGCATGCCGATCCTCGACGTGGCGGCCGCCAGGAACGTCATCGTGATCAAGCGCGGCAGGGGCACCGGCTTCGCCGGTATCGAGAACGCGCTGTTCTACGCCGACAACGCCCGGATGCTCTACGGCGACGGGCAGGCGGCGGCCGGCGAGCTGGTGGCAGCGCTCAAGACGCTGGACGGCTGATCCGGCGCGCGGCCAGCGCGGCTACCGCGGTGCCGGCAGCGAACCAGATCCAGTGCGCAGGGCGTGCGCCCAGTCCGCCCAGCGCCCACAGCATGCCCGGGCCGGCGGTGCGCATGGCCTCGGTCAGGCCCATGCCCAGCGAGCCGGCAAGCTGGAGGCCGGTGATCAGCACGTTCACGTAGACCGCTGCGAGCAAGGTGGCCGTGGCGGCCAGCCATGGCGCAGCCTTGCGACGGGGACTGATCCAGCGGGCAATCGCCCAGCCGAGCATGATGCCGACCGGTATCGCGAGCCACGCGACGCGGCTGTGCAGGTAGGCGGCGACCAGCATCCACAGGGCGCCGGCGGCCAGGCCAAGCATGGCCGCACTGATCAGCGAGAGCGCGAGAGACAGGAAGCGGTACAGCCGCTTCATGGGGCGAGAATTCGGGCCGGACGGGGCATCGGGTGATTGGCTTCGGCGCAAAGCGGCCATGATAGCGCGGGCCCGCGGCAGCCTGGTCCGGGCTTGATTCGGGCAAGAGGAGACCTGATCTGCTGCGGGGCGTCATAATGGAGCCCTTGAAAGTGCGTCCTCGGCGCATGGATCTCACCACGGGACAAGCATGAGCGGTTTCAGTCTGAGCAGCGAGCCTTTCACCCTCGAGCGGGATTGCCCGGCCGTCATGGTGCCGCAGGGGGAGACCGTGGTGCTGCCGGCGGGCCAGGTGGGCTATATCACCCAGGCCCTGGGCGGAAGCTTCACCGTGTACGTCGAGGGCAACCTGTTCCGGATTGCCGGCGGCGACGCCGATGCACTGGGCAAGGAGCCGCCGCCGGCGATCGAGCTGGCCGATGGCGCCGGCGACGCGGAGGTCGAGAAGCTGGTGTGGGAGCAGTTGCGCACCGTGTTCGATCCGGAGATCCCGGTCAACGTGGTGGAGCTGGGACTGGTCTACGACGTGAGCATGGAAGGTACCGAAGACGGTCAGCGCAAGGTCTACGTGAAGATGACCCTGACCGCGCCCGGCTGTGGCATGGGCGACATCCTGGTCGACGACGTTCGTACCAAGCTCGAACTCATCCCCACCATCGCCCAGGCGGATGTCGATCTTGTGTTCGACCCGCCGTGGAACCACTCGATGATGTCCGAGATCGCCAAGCTCGAGACCGGGATGCTCTGATCCCCTGGTGATTGGCGTGGGCGCAATGGCGCTCGCGTGGTCCTGTTCGGGTGTTTCCGGTGCCGAGGGTGCGGCTGCATGCCGTCGTTGCCCGGCGCCTCCTCACGCGTGAGGAGGGTCACACCCCCTAGGAATAATTCCCCTTGTTTCGTAATTTCTTGCCACCTATCGTCGTGGCATCCGTTGGCGGGGAGGTTGACGGATGATCCTGTGGAGGCATTGGGAATCTCCCACCTCATCGTGATGGTCCACGCGCTGCCCTGACAGGACGTCACGGGGGAGGCGGCCTTCGGACCGGCAGGCATCGCTAGGCAAACCGACGAAATCCAAAGCCGCTCTCGTGCGGTTATCCATAAATGGGGCTTATGTAGCCGCATCAGGTAAGTGCGCCCCGATTAATGTCAAGGAGTAAGCAATGCGCAGCAATCTCCGCTTGAAGGTCCTCGTCGCCGCGATCGGCTTGGCGTCGGCGTCCGTCGCCACCGCCGCCACCACCCACAGCGTGCACGGGCAGAGCCTGGCCGCCGTGCCCGCCGCCTCGCTGTCGGCGCACTTCGGCCTGGGCGCCAACAGTGCCCTGGTGGCGCGCAGCTCGGTGCCGCTCGGTCTGGGCCGCCATGTCGTGCGTCAGCAGCAGTTCTACCGGGGCGTGCCGGTGTATGGCCGCAGCGTGGCCGTGGTCGAGGATGCCGGCGGCAACGCACTGCGCGCGACCGGCGAGCTGGCGCAGAACCTCGACTCCGACCTGGTCTCGGTCTCCCCGAAGCTGAGCGCCGCCAAGGCCCTCAACGCGCTGAAGTCGCACGCGCACACCAGCCTGGTGGGCGGCAACACCATCAGCAACCAGCAATCCGACCTGTTCGTCTATCCGCAGGACAACGGCCCGGCGCGCCTGGTTTACCGCACGTCGTACGTGGCGCATGAAAACGGCCAGGTCTCGCGTCCCACCGCCATCATCGATGCCAACACGGGCGAAGTGATCCAGAGCTGGAACGGCCTGACCTACGCGTCGGCGACCGGTCCCGGCGGCAACCAGAAGACCGGCGAGTACTACTACGGCACCGACTACGCCGCGCTGGACGTCACCCAGTCGGGCAGCACCTGCACGCTGAACAACTCCAACGTGGTGACCTACAACCTCAACCACGGCACCAGCGGCGGTTCGATCGTCAGCTTCACCTGCCCGAACAGCAACACCGACGCGATCAATGGCGCCTATTCGCCGGTGAACGATGCCCACCACTTCGGTGGCGTGGTGCACGACATGTATGTGGCCTACACCGGTGCGGCGCCGCTGAACATCAAGCTGCGCATGAACGTTCACTACAAGAGCAACTACGAGAACGCGTTCTGGGATGGCACCGCGATGTACTTCGGTGACGGCGCCAGCACGTTCTATCCGCTGGTGTCGCTGGACGTGACCAGCCACGAGATCAGCCACGGCTACACCGAGCAGAACTCCGGCCTGCAGTACTCCGGCCAGTCCGGCGGCATGAACGAGGCGTACTCGGACATCGCCGGCGAAGCGGCCGAGTTCTACGACCGCGGCGCAGCCGACTTCCTGGTCGGCGCCGACATCGTCAAGACCAGCGCCGGCATCGGCAACGCGCTGCGCTACATGTGCAACCCGCCGCAGGACGGTGGCTCGATCGACAACGCGGCCGACTACACCTCGAGCCTCGACGTGCATTACAGCTCGGGCGTCTACAACAAGGCGTTCTGCCTGCTGGCCAAGACCGGTGGCTGGGACGTGAAGAAGGCCTTCCAGGTGTTCGCGCTGGCCAACAAGTCGTACTGGACGGCGACCTCGACCTTCAATTCCGGCGCCTGCGGCGTGGAATCGGCGGCCACCGATCTGGGCTACAACGCCAACGACGTGATCACCGCGTTCACCGGCGTGGGTGTGACCTGCCCGGGCACGGGCGGCGGCGGTGGTGGCGGCGGTGGTTCGACCGCCCTGCAGAATGGCGTCGCGGTGACGGGGCAGTCGGCTGCCTCGGGCGCGGATCTCAACTACACCGTGGCGATTCCGTCCGGCGCCACCAACCTGGTGATCACGATCTCCGGTGGCAGCGGCGACGCCGACCTGTACACGAAGTATGGCTCGGTACCGACTTCGACCAGTTACGACTGCCGCCCGTACAAGACCGGCAACAGCGAGAGCTGCTCCTACGCAACCACCCAGGCCGGCACGTACTACGTCCGCCTGCACGGCTACGCGGCATTCTCCAATGTCACCGTCAAGGCGACCTGGAGCACCGGCGGTGGTGGTGGTGGTGGCGGCAGCAACGTGCTGCAGAACGGTGTGCCGGTGACCGGCCTGTCCGGGTCGAAGAACACCAAGCTCTACTACACGGTGCAGATCCCGGCTGGTGCCAAGAACCTGGCCATCACCACCTCCGGCGGCTCGGGCGACGAGGACCTGTACGTGAAGTTCGGTTCCACGCCGACCACCAGCAGCTACGACTGCCGTCCGTACATCGCGGGCAACAGCGAGAGCTGCACGGTGGCGTCGCCGTCCACGGGCACGTACTACATCATGCTCAACGGTTACAGCGCGTTCTCCGGTGTCACCTTGAAGGCGACCTGGAACTGATTGCCGTGACAGACGGGGCGGAGCCCCCGCTGGATTGACCCGAAGGCCCGGTCAGGATGACCGGGCCTTTTTTGTCCGCGCGACGCCAGCCTGGCGGCTCCGCCGGGTCCCGGGCGCGCCGGGGTGTCGGCGCGACAGACTCCGGGTAGTCCTCGACTCGCGTGTGTCATCGATGGGCAGGTGCGGATTCAAGCGAGGCTTTCCACTCGCTTCTCGCTGGTCAAGGGAGCCGATTGCCAGCATTTCATTCGTATTTTATTGCGAATGCGCAAAATGCGCCCATTGCAAGTAACTGTGTGAATTGGTTTTCGAAATTACTTGCGGATATTTTGAGAAGTCGCGCACTACCCCACAGGAAAAATTCCCATTGTCCGCTCTTCGGAAGAACGCCTAATGTCGGGTGATTCGCCATCCGAACGGGTGGCGAGTGGTTTCGTTCAAGCTGACACGCGGGGCGGCGCGCCAAGGGCACAGGCGAGCCGGGCCGGACAGGACGTCATATGGCCGGGCTTTGAACGGGATGGTTGGGCAAATCCATGAGTTGATTGGCCGCATGACGCGGCGATTAAACACTGCGGCCATTCGGCCGCGGCGGGGATTGTTTGTCCTGAATAATTCAATTGGGGAGTGACATGCTTAATACGCAGAAAAATCGTTTGCTGAAAACCGCAATTACTTGCGCGCTTTTCGGCCTAGCTGGCAGCGCCACCGTGGCCTATGCCAATGGGCAGCAGGTCGGTAATCCGTATGCGCCCGCCTATGGCCACCACTACCGCCACGGTGCTGTGCCGACCCGCGAGGCGCATTCCCGGATGAAGCAGTTCGCCGCGGCCCACGCGGCCAATGCCGCCACGACGGCGGCGACCGGTACCGAGACGCTGAGCTACGGCGGCGGCGTCGATGGCATCGGTGTCACCAGCGGTACGCCGAAGGTGTATCTGGTCGTCTACGGAAGCCAGTGGGGCAGCGCCGGCACCGATGCCAGCGGCAACATGACCCTGTCGGGCGACTCGGTCGGCGCCGTGCCGTACCTGGAGAAGCTGTTCAAGGGCCTGGGTACCGGCGGCGAGCTGTGGTCGGGCACCATGACCCAGTACTGCGATGGTCCCACGGTCTCCAACGGCGCCACTTCCTGCCCGTCGGGCGCACCGCACATCGGTTACCCGACCGGTGGCGCCTTCGCCGGCATCTGGTACGACAACTCGGTGTCCTCGCCGTCCAACGCGACCGGCGCCCAGCTGGCGCAGGAAGCGATCAAGGCGGCGCAGCACTTCGGAAACACTACGGCGGCCTCCAACCGCTACGTGCAGTACGTGATCCTCTCGCCGAGCGGCACCCATCCGGACGGCTTCAACACCTCCAGCGGTCAGTTCTGCGCATGGCATGACTGGAACGGCGACCAGAACGTGTCCTCTTCGGTGGGCGACGTGGCGTTCACCAACATGCCGTACGTGTACGACATGGGTTCGAGCTGCGGCACTGGCTCGGTGAACGGCAGCTCCGCCGGCAATCTCGACGGCTTCTCGATCGTGGAAGGCCACGAGTACGCCGAGACCGTGACCGACCAGAACCCGGCCGGCGGCTGGACCAACCACACCGGCAGCTCCTACAACGGCCAGGAGAACGGTGACGAGTGCGCCTGGATCTCCTCCGGCCAGGGCGCGACCGCCAACGTGACCATGGGTACCGGCACGTTCCCGATGCAGTCGACCTGGTCGAACGACACCAACGAGTGCGACCTGTCGCATCCGATCGTGTCGGGCGGCACCACCAACAACCCGCCGGTCGCCAACTTCAGCGACACCATCAGTGGCCTGACCGTCAGCTTCACCGACAGCTCCACCGACAGCGACGGCAGCATCTCGTCACGCTCGTGGAACTTCGGCGACGGCAGCACCTCGACCGCGACCAACCCGAGCCACACCTACTCGGCAGCCGGTACCTACTCGGTCTCGCTGACGGTGACCGACAACGGCGGTGCCACCAACACCAAGACCGCCTCGGTGACGGTGAGCAGCTCCGGCGGCGGTGGCGGCAACGTGCTGCAGAACGGCGTGCCGATCACCAACCAGTCCGGTGCGCAGGGTGCGCAGCTGTTCTACACCGTGACCGTTCCGGCCGGTGCCAGCAACCTGGTGATCTCCGAGTCCGGCGGTACCGGCGATGCCGACCTGTACACCAAGTTCGGCTCTGCTCCGACCCTGTCCAGCTACGACTGCCGTCCGTACATCACCGGCAACAACGAGAGCTGCACCGTGGCTTCGCCGCAGGCCGGCACCTACTACGTGATGCTGAACGGCTATGCCGCGTTCTCGGGCGTCTCCGTGCAGGCCAGCTGGAGCACCAGCAGCGGCGGCGGTGGTGGCGGCAACGTGCTGCAGAACGGCGTGGCGGCCACGGGCCTGAGCGCCACCAAGGGCAACTCCGTGGCCTACACCATGGTGGTGCCGGCCGGTGCCACCAACCTGAGCTTCAAGATCGCCGGCAGCACCGGTGACGCCGACCTGTACGTGAAGTTCGGCTCGGCGCCGACCACCTCGAGCTACGACTGCCGCCCGTACCTGGTCGGCGACAACGAGACCTGCAACATCTCCAACGTGCAGGCCGGTACGTACTACGTCATGGTCCGGGCCTATGCGACCTACTCGGGCGTCAGCCTGACCGGTAGCTACACCCCGTAATCGATCCACGCTGCAAGCAACAGGACTCCCGGTCCGCGAGGGCCGGGAGTTTTTCTTTGGCCCCCGGTGTCGCTGCTGGTCCCGTCCGGTTCGCTCCGGCACGGCCTCGAGCGGGCGCACGCGGGGCGCCGATCCTCTCCGGTTGATTCCCCGGAATCTGGCGCTGCATCGACGATCCGCTCGGGGCAGTGGGTGCCGGTCCGAATGGTGGCGCCCGCACCGGAATGAACGCGGGAAATGAATTCAGACGAAACGCAAGATATTGCACCGTCTTTCTGCTGTCGGGGTTGCGGCTTTTTTTGCGTTAGGCGAACTTTCGCGATCCGCCGCGAATCAATATCGAAAGTATTTGCGATACATTAAATGTGAAATCGCACGACATTAATTTCAATGGCATTTCCGATTTAAGCGGCCGTTGCAGGAATTAGTCCTATTGACGATTTATTCCGGCCAAACCTAATTTCGAGGACGTCCTCGGCGGGATCCGCCCAAGGATGATCCACGCCCCACCGGACCCCTGTCTGTCCCGATGAGGCGCCGCGCCCACGAAGGGCTTTCGATCGCCATGCCATGTGGCCGGCAGGATCGCTGCACCCAACCCGCTAGATGTCGCCCAGCGGCGACCACCCGAAGCCATGGGGCCTAACGGCCGCATCAGGTTGCTGCATCCCAAATTCAGGTCAGGAGACCATCCACATGCCCAGCCCGATTTGTTCCAAATCCCTCGCTATCGCCATTGCCCTCGCCATGAGCCCGTTCGCCGCAGGCGTTGCGGTGGCGGCCGACACATCCATGTCGCACCTTGCCGGTCCGATGTCGTTGCATCCCGGCGACACCGTCATTGGTGCCGTCCCCGCTTCGCAGCCCATGCACATCGAGGTGGCCCTGAAACTGCGCAACACCGGCCAGCTGCACGCGTTCATCGCCCAGACCCATGCCCTCGGCGTGATGGCGACACGGCCGGTGATGAGCCGTGCCCAGTTCCGCAGCCAGCATTCGCCGACCGACGCGCAGGCGCAGGCCGTCGCGGCCTATCTGACCAGGGCGGGGTTCACCCACGTGAACATCGCTCCGAACAACATGCTGGTGTCCGGTGACGCGACCGCTGACGTGGTCAAGGCAGCCTTCAACACCAGCTTCGAGCGGGTGCGCACGCGCCACGGCCGTGAAGGCTTCATCAATACCGGCGACGTCAGCATCCCGAATGCGCTGAAGAGCAGCGTGCTGTCGGTGATCGGCCTGCAGGACGCCCACGTGCCGCACACCTTCGTCCAGTACTCGACGCAGTCCGGCCTGCAGCCGCAGGCGGTGACCGGCCACAACCCGACCGAGTTCGCCTCGATCTATGGCGGCAGCGGCGCGCCGACGGCCTCCGGGGTGACGGTCGGCATCATCACCCAGGGCAAGCTCAGCCAGGTCGTTACCGACCTGAACACCTTCACCTCGAACAACGGCCTGCCCACCGTCAGCACCACCACGGTAAACACCAACGGCACCAGTACCGACACCTCGGGCCTGGGCGAGTGGGACCTGGACAGTCAGGACATCGTCGGCATGGCCGGCGGGCAGATCGGCGGGCTGATCTTCTACAACATCCCCACGCTGTCCAACGCCAACCTCACCGCCGACATCAACAAGGTGGTCTCGGACAATGCGGTGAAGATCATCAACGTGTCGCTGGGCGAGTGCGAGACCAGCGCCCAGGGCGACGGTTCGGCGGCTGCGCAGGACCAGGCCTTCCAGCAGGCGGTGGCGCAGGGCCAGACCTTCTCCATCTCCACCGGCGACTCCGGTGCGGACGAGTGCGGCACCGGCGGCACCACCCCGAGCTGGCCGGCGGCCTCGCAGTACGTGATCGCCGTGGCCGGCACCAAGCTCGATGCGTCCACCACCACCTGGAACAGCGAGGTGGTGTGGAACGAGCTGAGCATCAACGAGGGCGCCACCGGCGGCAGCGAGAGCACCTTCGAGCCGAAGCCGAGCTGGCAGACCCTGTGGTCGGGTACGCATCGTGGCGTGGCCGACGTGGCGTTCGACGGCGATCCGCAGTCCGGCTCCAAGGTGATCGTGCAGGGCGCCACCCAGCAGATCGGCGGCACCAGCCTGGCGGCACCGCTGTTCGCCGGCTTCTGGGCCCGCGTGATCGCCGCCAAGGGCAGCAGCGTGGGCTTCGCCGGTCCGATCCTCTACGGCCTGCCGGCGAGCGACTTCCATGACGTCACCTCAGGCAACAACAGCGGCGAAAGCGCCGGTCCGGGCTATGACCTGGCCAGCGGCCGCGGCAGCATCATCATGGCCAGCGCGATCAACGACATCGCTGGCGGTGGCGGCGGCACCAACAACCCGCCGGTGGCGAACTTCAGCGACAGCATCAACGGCCTGACCGTCGCCTTCACCGACAGCTCGACCGACAGCGATGGCACCATCGCCTCGCGCTCGTGGAACTTCGGCGACGGCAGCACCTCGACGGCGACCAACCCCAGCCACACCTACGCCGCGGCCGGCACCTACAGCGTGGCGCTGACGGTGACCGACAACGGCGGCGCCACCAACACCAGGACCCAGTCGGTGACGGTGAGCGGCTCGGGCGGCGGTGGCGGCAGCCAGCTGCTGGGCAACACCGGCTTCGAGACCGGTTCCGCCTCGCCCTGGACGACGACCAGCGGCGTGATCAACAACAACAGCGCCGAGCCGCCGCACGCCGGTTCGTGGGATGCCTGGCTGGACGGCTACGGCTCCAGCCACACCGACCGCGTCGCGCAGACCGTGACCATCCCGAGCGGCAAGACCTCGGCCACGCTGAAGTACTACCTGCACATCGATACGTCGGAGACCACCTCGACGTCCAAGTACGACAAGCTGAAGGTGCAGGTCTTCAATACCTCGGGCACCCTGCTGCACACCTACGCCACGTTCTCCAACCTGAATGCGGCCGGTGGTTACAGCGTGCATACCGCCAACCTGTCCAGCTACATCGGACAGACCGTGGTGATCCGTTTCACCGGCACGGAGGACTCGTCGCTGCAGACCTCGTTCGTGCTGGACGACATCACCCTGACGGTGCAGTAGGGAGCGGCCCGCCGCAGGGATGCGGCATGCCTGAACGCAAAGGCCCGGCGCGCGAGCGCCGGGCCTTTGCCTCTCCCGGATCGGGATCGGGCCGGATCAGGCCTGCTCGAAGCGGTTGGCCTCGCGGTTCTTGCGCACCCTGGCCGGGTCCCACACGCGACCGTTCATGGTGATGTAGACGCCGTCCGGCAGGGTCTGCACCGCGGCCACCGCGCAGCCGATGTTGAATACCGCATCCGAGCCCTGGAAGCGTGCGGGGTTCAGCGCGCCGGTGAGCACGATCACCTTGCCGGGGATGCCGGCCAGCACCCTGGCGGTCTCGACCATGGTGTCGGTGCCGTGGGTGACCAGCACGTGGCGGTGCGGTTGCGCCTCGATGGTGGAGCGGATCAGCGCGCGGTCCTCGTCGGTGACGTGCAGGCTGTCCTTGCGCAGGATCGGGATCACGTCGTACTGGAATGCCACGCCGAGCTGGCCGAGGATCTCGCCGATCTGCGGCGCACCGATCTTGTAGTCCGACTTGTCGTCGAAGTAGATCTTGTCGATGGTGCCGCCGGTGGTGACGATGGACAGGTGCTGCATGCTGGCTGCGCCGATGGGGAACGAACCGGCATTTTAGCCGCGTGCGGCCGGCAACCCCAGCGCGCCGGCGCCGGACTCAGTCCGCCAGCAGGCGCGCGGTGTCCCCGGCGTCCGGCCAGCGCAAGCGATCCAGCCCGAGCTGGACGAAGCGGCGCAGCGCCGCGGCCGGGCGCGTGTCTCCCCGCGCCGAGGCCCAGGCGGCCTGGCGGGCCAGCAGGGCCGCGGCAGCGCAGCAGGCGAGGGTGAAGGCCAGGCCGCGCGCGCCGGCCTCCAGTGCGTCGCGGTGGCCACCCTGGCGATCGAGGAAGGCGCTGGCGTCGTCCAGCGCGATGCGGATGGCGCGGGCGCTGGCCGGATCGTCGCCCGCGGCGAGCCATTGCGAGACCGCCGTGCGGAGCGCCCCCAGTCCCTCGCCGATACCGCGCAGCGTATCCAACGACAGCACGTTGGTGGTGCCCTCCCAGATCGCGTAGACCTGCGCATCGCGCAGCAACTGCGGCAGGCCGGTGTCCTCGACGTAGCCGGCGCCGCCGAAACATTCGAGCGCTTCCGAGCAGGTTTCCACCGCCAGCTTGCCGGTCCACAGCTTGGCCAGCGGGGTGAGCAGGCGCAGCAGGGCTGCCTCGTGTGGCTCGGCGGCGCCATGCTCGACCCGGCCCAGCAGGTGGGCGACTTCGAAGGTGAGGGCGAACGCCGCCTCGAACGAGGCCTGCAGGTCGGCCAGCGTGTGCGCATGCAGCGGCAGCTCGATCAGGCGGCGACCGAAGGCACTGCGGCGTCTGGCGTAGTCGCGGGCCAGCGCGATCGCGCGCGCCATGCTGGCGACGGCGCACACCGCGTTCCAGGTGCGCGTGACGTTGAGCATCGGCGCTACCTGGCGTACGCCGTGGGCCAGCTCGCCCACCGGCCATGCCGGCAGCCCCTCCAGGCGGATCTCCGCGGTAGGCAGCTCATGCGTGCCGAGTTTGTCCTTCAGCCGGTCGATCACCAGCTCGGGCCTGCGTTGCGTGCCGTCCATCGTCTCGACGTAGAACAGCGCCAATGCACCGGCGCCCTCGCCGGCCCCCTCCGGACGGGCCAGTGCCAGTGCAGCCTCGCCGACCACCGCCGAGCTGAACCACTTGCGGCCATGCAGGCGCCACTGGCCATCGGTGTCACGCCGCGCCACGGTGCCGGTGCGGCCGACGTCCGAGCCGCCGGCGGTCTCGGTCATCCACTGGCCGCTGAGCCAGAAGGTGGCCGGGTCGCGGCTGAGGAAGCGGGGCAGGGCGCGTTCGATCAGTTCGCGATGGCCGGAGGCTTTCAGCGCGGTCGCTGCGCCGTCGGTCATCGCCAGCGGGCAGGTATAGAACTCGCTGGCCACGTGGTAGAGGTAGACCCGGGCGAATTCCTCCAGCCGGGCGTGGGGCGAATCGGCATGGCCGGCGGCGAGTATCGCGTGGCGGGTGGTCAGGGCCGCGCCCTCCTGCCAGGCCGGAGTCAGCTCGATGCGGTCGACCCGGCGCCCCCAGCCATCCCAGCGGATCAGCTCCGGCTTGCGGCGCGTCGTCGTCGTGGTCCGCTCCCAGGCGGTCAGCGCGTAGTCGCCCAGCGCATCCAGATCGGCGTCGAGCTCGGCGCGTCGATCCGCCGGCAAGGTACGGTCGAGCGTGGACCGCAACGTCCGATCATTGCGGAACGGGTGCGAGAGCACCGGCGCGTCCTGGAGGAAATCCATGGTCGGCTCCGTTCGGGAAACGGGGCGAGTATACGGATGCCGTGTGACGACGCTGGCGCGGCGGACGGTGTCGGCCCGCCCGGGCGTTTCAACTGGCGGTGCCGCCGCGCGCCGCGCGGCGCCGCACGCCGGCCCCGAGGCTGCCGATCAGCAGCAGGGTCAGGCCGATCTCGATGAGGGCCAGTACCCGCGTATCGGCCGAACTCCAGGCCTCGGAGATGCCGTGGCAGAAGTAGAACAGGCTGAGGATGCCCACCCACAGCAGCGCCCTCCGCACGTTGCGCAGGGCGGTCAGCGGCAGCAGCAGGGGGGCCACAGTGATGGCCAGTACCAGCGCAGGGGACAGGTGCGTCGGCGGCGCCAGCCAGCCGTGCCAGGCCAGTTGCAGCAGGGTCAGTCCGGCCCAGGCGGCCAGACCGAGGCGGTAGACGGGGAGCATGCTTTCACGGACGGCGTTCATGCGTCCCCCGCCAGCTTGCGCGCGGTATCGGCCAGGCGTCGGCCGAGCGCGCGGGCAAGCTCGCGCTCGTGCTCGCTGATCGGCCGTTCCCCATCGGTGCCGGACACGTGGGTCGCGCCATAGGGCGAGCCGCCCGTCACGGTGGCGTTGAGCGCCGTTTCGGTGAACGGCAGGCCGAGCAGCAGCATGCCGTGGTGTAGCAGCGGCAGCGCCATGCTGAGCAGGGTCGATTCCTGCCCGCCGTGCATCGTGCTGGTGGAAGTGAACACCGCCGCCGGCTTGCCGACCAGTGTGCCGCTGGCCCACTCGGCGCCGGTGCTGTCGAGGAAGTATTTCAGCGGCGCGGCCATGTTGCCGAAGCGGGTCGGGCTGCCCAGTGCCAGGCCGGCGCAGTCCTGCAGATCCTGTCGCGTGGCATAGGGCGCGCCCTCGTCCGGCTCCGGCGGCTGCGCCGTCTCGGTGACCGGTGCCACCGGTGGCACCTGGCGCAGTCGCGCCTGCATGCCCGGCACTTCCTCCACGCCACGCGCGATCAATCGCGCCAGCTGGGCGGTGTGGCCCGTGCGGCTGTAGTACAGGACGAGGATCGTGAGGGACATGCGCTTGGGCGGTTCGTTGACGATCCGGTAGTGTACCGTCCGCTTCTGTCCTTCGTGCCGCGATGCGGTGCGAGCCTCCGTCCGAGCAAGGGACCTCGATGGCCAAGCCATTCAACCGCGATCGCACGCTCAGCTTCGCCCGCTTCATCTGGCAGCGCTTCGTCGACGACAAGTGCTTCGAGACCGCCGGCGCGCTTTCCTACACCACGCTGGTGTCGCTGGTGCCGTTGATGGTGGCGGTGTTCGCGATGTTCTCGGTGTTCCCGGCGTTTGCCGGCGCGCGCGACGCGCTGATCTCGTTCGTGTTCAACAATTTCGTGCCGGCCGCGGGGGAGAAGTTGCAGCTGGCGCTGGCCAGCTTTGCCAACAATGCCAGTGGGCTGACCGGGATCAGCGTGCTGGTGATGCTGTTCAGCGCGCTGTCGATGATGGTCAGCATCGAGGATCGGCTGAACCGTATCTGGCGGGTCCACCGTGCGCGTCGCTGGGGGTCGCGGCTGCTGCTGTACTGGGCGGCGTTGACGCTGGGACCGATCCTGGTGGTGGGCGGGCTGGCGGCCAGCTCCTATGTCACCGCGCTGCCGCTGCTGCAGCAGGCGGCGGGGCAGTTCGTGCCGAATGCCAGCCAGCGGTTGCTGGGACTGCTGCCGTTCGTGGTCACCTTCATCACGCTGTGGCTGATGTATGCGGTGATCCCGAACCGGCCGGTGGTGCGTCGCGACGCGGCGATCGGTGCGCTGCTCGGCGCGGTGCTGTTCGAGGTCGCCCGCTGGGGCTTCACGCTGTTCGTGCGCAATGCGCAGACCTACCAACAGATCTACGGCGCGCTGGCGGTGATTCCCACCTTCCTGCTGTGGATCTACCTGTCCTGGGTGATCGTGATCCTCGGTGCGTCGATCGCCGCCTCGATCAACGCCTTCGAGTATCACCCGCCCGCACATGCGCTGCCGGAAGGGTCGGAGTTCCTCGGCCTGCTGGTGGTGCTCAAGCACTTCGTCGAGGCACAGCGAAGCGGCGGTTCGATCGATCCGGCGATCGTGCAGGCGGCCGAGCCGTACCTGCGTTCGAGCCAGGTGATCTGCTATTTCGAGGACCTGCAGCGGGCCGACCTGATCCAGCGCAGCGAGAGCGGTGGCTGGTTGCTGTCGCGCAGCCTGGACAGCACCGACCTGCTGCGTGTCTACGCCGGAACGCAGTATCGTCTGCCGTTGCGTCCAGCCGAGGAGGCGCAGGCGCTGGGCATCGTGCTGCCGCCCGTGCTGCTCGAGCTGCTGGCGGCGGTGGCCGAGGCCCTGCACGTCGCGCTCGGCACGCGGCTGGACCGCATCTATCCCCCGTGCGCCGAACCGGCGGACGCCCCGAAGGAGTTGCTGCCATGAAATTCATCGTCCGCTGCGCGCTGGTGCTTGCCGTGGCCCTCGCTGCACCCGTGCAGGCGGCCATGCCGGCCACCCCGGCGCTAAAAGTCACCACACTCGACGGCAAGCCTTATGACCTGGCGGCACAGCGTGGGCACTGGGTGATCGTCAATTTCTGGGCGACCTGGTGCATCCCCTGCATCAAGGAGATGCCTGACATCTCGCACTTCGTCAGCACGCACAAGAACGTCAGCGCGATCGGGCTGGCCTACGACGACAGCGCGCTGGCGGACATCAAGGCCTTCGTAGCCAAGCACCCGGTGAGCTATCCGATCGCCCAGGTGGGCCTGGACAACCCGCCAAAGGATTTCGACGAGCCGCGCGGCCTGCCCACCACTTACCTGATCGCGCCGGACGGCACGGTGGCCAAGCGCTTCGTCGGTCCGATCACCGGCGACGTGCTGGCGGCCGCGATCACCGACGCAAAGTAGTGGCTGCCGCGCGCTTCCTGGTCAGTGGCCGGGTGCAGGGCGTGTTCTACCGCGCCAGCACCCGCGAGCAGGCGCTGGCGCTGGGCCTGGCCGGGATCGCGCGCAATCTGGCCGATGGCAGGGTGGAAGTGATCGCCTGCGGAGCGCCGGCGGCGATCGATGCGCTGGAGCAGTGGCTACATTGCGGTCCGCCCGCCGCCCGGGTCGAACAGGTAAGGCGGGAAGCCGACATCGAGTGGACCGGCAGCGGCTTCGCCACCGGCTGAGGCTCAGCGCGGCGGCGCAATCCAGAAACTGGCATCGGCCAGCTTCTCCTGCCTGGGTTTGCCGCGCAGCTTCGGTAGCTTCACCTTGGTGTCGGGCACGCGCACGTCGGGCAACTGGTCGAGCAGGTGGCGCATCAGGGCGAGCCGTCCCTTCTTCTGGTCGTTGTAGTCGACCACGAACCACGGCGCGTGGGCGGCGTGGGTGCGCGCCATCATCACGTCGCGCAGACGACCGATCTCCGCGTACTTGGTGCGTGCCGCCAGATCCACCGGCGACAGCTTCCAGCGCTTGAGCGGGTCGGCGGCGCGCTCGGCGAAGCGGGCTTCCTGTTCGGCCTGGTCCACCGCCAGCCAGTACTTGAACAGCAGGATGCCGTTGTCGGCCAGCATGCGCTCGAACGCCGGACAGTCGTCGAGAAACTGCGCGTACTGCGCCTGCGTGCAGAAGCCCATCGCCGGCTCGACCACTGCGCGGTTGTACCAGCTGCGGTCGAACAGCACGAGCTCGCCGGCCGCCGGCAGGTGCGCCACGTAACGCTGGAAATACCACTGGGTGGATTCGCGCTCGTCGGGTTTGGGTAGCGCCACTACGCGGTAGCCGCGGGTGTCCAGACGGTCGGTGATGGCCTTGATGGTGCCGCCCTTGCCGGCCGCGTCGCGGCCTTCAAAGATCACCAGCAGGCGCTTGCCGCTCTTGCGCAGCCATCGCTGCACCCCGGTCAGCTCGATCTGCAGCGCTTCCAGCTGCTGCTCGTAGGCCTTGCGCTTCATCGGGCGATCTCCGGTGGGGTGGCCTGGCGAGGGTAGCGCGCCGCGGGCGTTCCGCGTCACCGCACCGGTCAGCCGGCGCCGGTGAGCGCCTTGAGCTGGTCGGCCTGGTCCTCGCGCATCAGGGCGTCGACCAGCTCGTCCAGGTTGCCTTCCAGCACGTCCGGCAACTGGTAGAGGGTGAGGTTGATGCGGTGGTCGGTGATCCGGCCCTGCGGGAAGTTGTAGGTGCGGATGCGCTGACTGCGGTCGCCGGAGCCGACCTGCAGGCGCCGCGACTCGGCCTCGGCGGCGGCCTGCTTCGCGCGTTCGGCGTCGAGCAGCTGCGCCTTCAGTCGCTTCATCGCCTTGTCGCGGTTGGCGTGCTGCGAACGCTCGGTCTGGCATTCCACCACCATGCCGGTGGGCAGGTGGGTGATGCGGATCGCCGAGTCGGTCTTGTTGACGTGCTGGCCGCCGGCGCCGGAGGAGCGGAAGGTGTCCACCTTCAGGTCGGCTGGGTTGATCGCGATGTCCTCGACCTCTTCCACGTCGGGGATGATCGCCACGGTGGCCGCCGAGGTATGGATGCGACCCTGCGACTCGGTGGCCGGCACGCGCTGCACGCGGTGCGTGCCTGATTCGTACTTCAGCCGGGAGAACGCGCCCTTGCCCTCGATCCGCGCCACGGCCTCCTTGTAGCCGCCGTGTTCGCCCGGGTGTGCCGATTCGATCTCGGTGCGCCAGCCGCGGCGCTCGGCATAGCGCAGGTACATCCGCAGCAGGTCGCCGGCGAAGATCGCCGCCTCGTCGCCGCCGGTGCCGGCGCGCACCTCCAGGAACAGGTTGCCCTCGTCGCGCGGGTCGGTCGGCAGCAGCAGGATCTGCAGCTCGCCGTCCAGTGCCTCCAGCCGATGCTCCAGCCGGTCCACGTCGTCGGCGGCCATCTCCTTCAGCTCCGGATCGGCCAGCATCGCGCGGCTCTCGGCCAGCTCGCGTTGCGCCTGGTCGTGTTCGCGCAGCGCGGCGGCGACCGGTTCGAGCTGGGCGTACTCGCGCGACAGCGCGCGGAAGCGGTTGCTGTCGCCGATCACCTCGGGCTGGGCCAGCAGCAGGCCGACCTCTTCGTGGCGTTCGGCGAGGGCTTCGAGTTTGGCGCGGATGGAAGGAGTCATGGGCGGGGCGTAGGCAGAGGGTGGGGCGGGCGAACGGGCATGGAGCCGGGCGTTCGCGCCGCTAATCCTCGCCGGCCTCGCGCTCCAGGCCGTACAGGCGTCCGGCGGCGTGCAGCAGGTCCAGGTCCCCGCTGAGGGCGGCCTCGCGCAGCGCGGCGCTGGGGTGGTGCAGCAGCTTGTTGGTCAGGGTGTTGGCGAGAAAGGCCAGCGCTTCGTCCGGCGACTTGCCGCGGGCGATCATGGCGCGTGCCTTCTCCAGCACCTCGTCACGGTAGACCTCGGCGTGGTGGCGCATGTCCACCGCCGGGTTGCGCACGCCCAGCGCGCGGCGCCAGGCCATGTAGCGGTCCACCTGCAGGTCGATGATGGCCTCCGCCTCGCGGGCGGCGGCCTCGCGCGAGCGCAGGTTGTCGTCGATCACCTGGCGCAGGTCGTCGATGCCGTAGAGGAACACGTCCTCCATCGTGCCGACGCTGTCCTCGATGTCGCGCGGTACCGCGATGTCGACCATGAACATCGGCTTGCGGCGGCGTGCGGCGATGGCCTTCTCGACCATGGCGCGGGTCAGCACCGGCTGCCGCGCCGCGGTGGAGGCGATCACGATGTCCGCCTCGGCCAGGTGCTGCGGCAGGTCGGCCAGGGCGATCGCGTAGCCGCCGTGGCGGGTGGCCAGCTCGTGGGCGTTCTCCAGGGTGCGGTTGGCCACGATCAGCCGGCTGACCTGCTTCTCGACCAGGTGCCGGGCGGCCAGTTCGATGGTGTCGCCCGCGCCGAGCAGCAATACGCAGGCCTGTCTCAGGTCGGTGAACACCTGTTCGGCCAGGCGCACCGCGGTGAATGCCACCGAGACGGTATGGGCGCCGATCCGGGTATCGGTGCGCACCCGCTTGGCCACGGCGAAGGTGTGCTGCAGCAGGCGGTCCAGCGGCGCTTTCAGCGCACGCGCCTCGCGCGCCTGCTGGTAGGCGTCCTTCACCTGGCCGAGGATCTGCGGTTCGCCCAGCACCATCGAATCCAGCCCGGTGGCCACGCGGAACATGTGACGCACGGCATCGTCGTCGCGGTGGAGGTAGAGGAACTCGTCCAGCTTGCCCGGGGTCAGACGGTGATGCCGGTTCAGCCAGGCCTGCGGTACGTCTTCGGCGCCGTCGGCCACACCCACGTAGAGTTCGGTGCGGTTGCAGGTGGACAGGATCATCGCCTCTTCCACCCCGGGTTCGCCGGTGAGCTCGCGCAGGGCCTCCTCGGTCGATCCCGCGTCGAAAGCCACCTGCTCGCGCAGGTTGACCGGCGCGGTGAGGTGGTTGAGCCCGAGGGCGATCAGCGGCATGACGAGGCAGACATTTCGGCGACTAGGGTGTCCGGCGGCGTAGGCTAAGCTTGGTGCTCGTCGCGTGCGATGACGGAAACAGCCGAAACAGGCGAACAGATGAACGATAGTGTGCTGAGCGGGTGGGCCAAGTTCAAGCAACTGCGGCATTTTGCGGTGGCCGGGGGGCTTGCGCTTGCCGCCACCGGTTGTGCCGCGGTCCGGCCTGGCGGGGCGCCGGCGAGCCCTCGCGGCGAGCCGCAGCCGCTGGCCCGGATGGTGGTGGCCACGCCGGATGCCGACCACGACGTGCTGGCCCAGCTGCTGGCCGCGGAGATGGCGCTGACCCACTCCGACCTCAAGACGGCCGCGGCCGGCTACGGCAAAGCGGCCCAGCTCTCCGGCGATGCCCAGGTGGCCGAGCGCGCCACCGAGCTGGCCCTGGCGGTCCATGACGATGTCGCCGCGGAGAAAGCGCTGGCGCGCTGGCAGGCGCTGGGCGCGCCAGCGCCGGACCTCGCGCAGAGCCGGGCCCAGCTCGCACTCGATCGTGGGGACGCCGCCGAGGCCCGGAAGCAGCTCGAGCAGCTGATCAAGCTCGGCGGCCCGGACGCCTGGCGGCGCTTCGGGCGCGTGCTGGTCGGGGCGCGCGACTCCGCGCAGGCGGCCCGCCTGCTCGAGGCGATGGCCACGCCGGAACGCCTGCCCGATGACGAACGGGCCTGGTTGGCGATGAGCGAACTGGGCGAACGGCTGGGGCGACGCGACTATGCGCTGCGCATCGGCAAGGCCGCCGTGCAGCGCTTCCATACGCCGACCACCTATGCCTGGACGGCGCAGATGATGCTCCGCGCCGGCGACCGCGAAGGCGCTAAGAGCCTGCTGCACAAGGCGATCGTGGACCATCCGGGCGAAACGCGGCTGCGGCTTGCGTACGCCACCATGCTGGCACAGGGCGGGGACTACCCGGCGGCCGCAAAATTCCTCGCATCGGGCAAGCAGAGTGCGGATATCTACAATCTGCGCGCAGCGCTCGCCGCCAAGGCCAATGACCGCAAGACGCTGGCGGCGCTGTACCGGCAGCTGAAGAACGCCAGTCCCGACATCCGCGACGCCAGTACCTTCCTGCTCGGCCAACTGGCCGAGATGCAGGGCATGAAACAGGCGGCACTGGACTGGTACGACCAGGTCGGCGACGACGACCCACACGCCTTCGACGCGGATCTGCGCAGCGCGATCATCCTGCACCAGCAGGGCAAGCGGGCCGAAGCGCATGAGCTGCTCGGCCAGCTGGAAACCGCCTATCTCGACGAGCCCGGGCAGCTGCGCCGCGCCTACGAGGCCGATGCCGACCTGTACATGACCGAGCAGCGCTATCCGCAGGCGGAGGTCGCCTTCAGTCGTGCCCTGCAGGTGGTGCCGGACGACCCCGGGCTGCTGTATGGACGTGGGCTGGCCTATGCCGAATCGGGCAAGATCGATCTTGCCGTGGCGGACCTGCGCCGCTTGCTGCAGCTCAAGCCGGACGACGTCGATGCCAGCAATGCGCTGGGCTACACCCTGGCCGATGCCAATCGCGACCTGCCGGAGGCCGAGAAGCTGATCGCGCAGGCGCGCAAGGCCAAGCCGGACGATCCGGCCATCGCCGACTCCTGGGGCTGGCTGCAGTATCGGCTGGGGCATCTGGATCAGGCGGTCGCGGTGCTGCGCCAGGCCTGGAAGCAGCGCCAGGATGCCGATGTCGGCGTCCATCTGGGCGAGGTGCTCTGGAAGAGTGGCCAGCATGACGAGGCAAACCATGTGTTCGACCAGGTGCGCAAGCTCGATCCGCGCAACGCCAGCCTGCTCAGCACGCTCAAGCGGCTGAAGCCGTGAGGGCTGCCCGTTTCCTGGTCGGGCTGGGTGCATTGGCCCTGCTCGCGGGCTGTGCCCCTGCCGTTCGGCTTAAAGGCGATGCGGCAATGTACCGGGCCCAGCAGCAGCGCGAGCACGCGCTGGCCGGCACCGAACACTGGTCGCTCAGCGGTCGCCTGGGCGTTTCCGATGGCCACAGTGGCGGCAGCGGCAGCCTGGAATGGCATCAGGACGGGGATCATTACGACTTCCAGTTGCGTGCCCCGATCACCGGCAAGAGCTTCCGCCTGACCGGCGGCCCCGACGGTGCCCTGCTCGAGGGCCTGGATGGCGGCCCGTTGCGCGGTCCGGATGCGGAGTCGCTGATGCGCAAGGCACTTGGCTGGGAAGTGCCGCTGTCGGATCTGCGTGCCTGGGTGCTGGGCCTGCGTGCCGACAGTGGTCCGGCCGAGCTTCGCTTCGGCGAGGATCATCTGCCTTCGCTGTTGCTGCAGGATGGCTGGACGGTGGATTACCGGAGTTGGGACCAGAGCCGCCGGCCCGCCCTGCCGGTGCAGATCTTCGCGACCAAACCACCGTACAAGGTGCGCTTGTTCGTTGAGTCCTGGCAGCTGAAGTAGCCCGGAGCAGCTAGGCTATCGGCCCTGCGCGGACGCCGTGCCGTGAGCCGCTTCATCGCAAGAGCCCCCATGAACGCAGTGATCGAACGTGCCCGACCGGACGAGGTGGATGCGCTTTGCGCCATCGAGCGCGCGGCCGTGCAGTTGTTTCGTGGTCACCCGGCCTGGCCGTTCTATGCCGATATGGCGATTCCGCCGGAGCTGCTGCACGCTGCGATCGCCCGTGGCGTGGTGTGGGTGGCGCGAACCGCCGTCGGCGGGGAGCCGGTCGGCTTCGTATGGCTGGACGATGCCTTGCCGGACAGGGCCATCGGCATCGGTGAGCTGGATGTATTGCCGGCGCACGGCCGCCACGGCATCGGCGCCGCGCTGCTGGAGCATGCCTGCGACTGGGCACGTGCAGCCGGTTACGACCGGGTCGATCTGGGTACGCTGGCCGACGTGCCGTGGAACGCGCCGTTCTACGCCCGGCACGGCTTCGTCGTGGTCGACAAGGACGATCCGGCCTTCGCTTTCGCGCGCGACCGCGACCGCGAAAACGGCTTTCCCGACCGCCTCCGGGTCTTCATGAGCCGTCCGCTGCCGCCGCTCGATGCGAGCAGCTGGAGCGTCTGGCCGGCACCGGCCAAGCTCAATCTGTTCCTGCGCATCACCGGACGCCGGCCCGACGGATACCACGAGCTGCAGACCGTGTTCCGCCTGCTCGACTGGGGCGATGAGGTGCGCCTGCGGGTGCGCGACGACGGCGAGATATGTCGCGAGAACGAGATTCCCGGGGTGCCCGCCGGGCAGGACATCACCGTGCGCGCTGCGCGCCTGCTGCAGTCGGCCGGCGGCACCTCGCAGGGCGCCGATATCGCGGTCGACAAGCGCATTCCGATGGGCGGCGGCCTGGGCGGCGGCAGTTCCGACGCGGCCACCGTGCTGGTGGCGCTCGATCACCTGTGGGGCACCGGGCTGGGCGAGGATGCGCTGGCCGAACTCGGCCGACGGTTGGGGGCCGACGTGCCGGTGTTCGTGCGGGGGCGCTCGGCCTGGGCCGAGGGGATCGGCGAGCGCCTGCAGCCGCTGGACCTGCCGCGGCGCAGCTACGTGGTGCTGGACCCGCGCGAGCACGTGCCGACCGCGGCCCTGTTTCAAGCGGCTGAATTGACACGAAATGCCCCCCGGGCGACAATTTCGTCCTTTGTTTCGGGCGAAACCGCCGAGAATGCCTTCGAGCCGGTCGTACGCGCGCGCCATCCGCGCGTGAACGCGGCGCTGGAGTGGCTCGGCAGTTTCGGGCGGGCGAAACTTTCCGGCAGTGGCGGGTGCGTGTTCCTGGAAACGCCCTCGCCGACCCGGGCGATGGCGATTGCCGCGCGGTGTCCCGCGGAATTCGTCGCCCAGGTGGCTTCCGGAGCGGATCGTTCGATGTTGCACCGTGCGCTGGATCGCCACCGCCGCACGGAGCGGGCGAGGCATACAACGTAATACTGGGGCGTCGCCAAGCTGGTTAAGGCACGGGATTTTGATTCCCGCATGCGCAGGTTCGAATCCTGCCGCCCCAGCCATTCAAGCCAGGACCTTACAGGTCGAGAGGAATTGTCCGTGGACACGTCAGCTAGCCCGATGCTCTTTACCGGCAACGCGCACCGCGCGCTCGCCGAGGACGTGGCGCATCGCCTGGGCATCCCGCTGGGCAAAGCCCTGGTCGGCACCTTCAGCGATGGCGAGGTGCAGATCGAGATCGAGGAGAACGTCCGCCGGCAGGAAGTGTTCGTGCTGCAGCCGACCGGTGCGCCGAGCGCGGAGAACCTGTTCGAGTTGCTGACCCTGGTCGATGCGCTCAAGCGGGCGTCGGCGACCAGCGTGACCGCGGTGATCCCGTACTTCGGCTACGCCCGCCAGGACCGTCGCCCGCGCTCGGCGCGCGTGCCGATCACGGCGAAGATGGTGGCCAAGCTGATCGGTACCGTCGGCGTGGACCGCGTGCTCACCGTCGACCTGCATGCCGACCAGATCCAGGGCTTCTTCGACATCCCGGTCGACAACGTCTACGCCTCGCCGATCCTGCTGGCCGACATCTGGCGCAACTTCGCGATGGACGATTTGATCGTGGTCAGCCCGGACGTCGGCGGCGTGGTACGTGCTCGCGCGCTGGCCAAGCGGCTGGACGATGCCGACCTGGCGATCATCGACAAGCGCCGCCCGAAGGCCAACGTGGCCACGGTGATGAACATCATCGGCGACGTCGACGGCAAGACCTGCGTGCTGGTGGATGACATCGTCGACACTGCCGGCACGCTCTGCGCGGCCGCTGCGGCGCTGAAGGAGCGCGGCGCGCGCAAGGTGGTGGCGTACTGCGTGCATCCGGTGCTGTCCGGCGCGGCGATCCGCAACGTCGAGGGCTCGCAGCTGGACCAGCTGGTGGTCACCAACACGCTGCCGTTGCGCCCCGAGGCGCAGGCCTGCGCGAAGATCCGCCAGCTCTCGGTCGCCGAGCTGCTGGCCGAGACGATCCGCCGCATCGCCTTCGGCGAATCGGTGAGCTCGCTGTACGTGGATTGACGATTGAAATGTCCGTCCAGGATGGACGGTCTTGATCGGTGCTTTTCGCGGCATGGACGCCGCGTAGAGATAAATGTCTTCCCTGGTCGCGGGGAAGTCACCCGGCCGCCGCAAGGCGGCATTCCCAACCCAAGGTGTAAACCATGTCTCAGACCCATGAAATCAAGGCCGAGAGCCGCAAGGACGAGGGGAAAGGTGCGAGCCGCCGCCTGCGTCGTGCGTCGTACGTGCCGGCCGTCGTCTACGGTGGCAAGCTGCCGCCGCAGAGCATCCAGATCGAGCACAACACCATCCTGCTCGCCGCCAAGCACGAGTGGTTCTTCTCCTCGGTGCTCGACCTGAACATCGACGGCGCCGTGCAGAAGGTGCTGGTGCGTGACTGGCAGAAGCATCCGTACAAGCAGCAGATGCTGCACATGGACTTCCTGCGCATCGACGAGAATGCTGCCGTGCGCGTCAGCGTGCCGCTGCACTTCCTGAACCAGGAGAAGTCCCCGGCCGGCAAGACCTCCGGCGTGGTGGTCTCGCACAACCTGACCGAGCTGGAAGTGTCCTGCCTGCCGAAGGACCTGCCGGAGTTCGTCGAGATCGATCTGGCCGACCTGAAGCCGGGCCAGATCATCCACCTCTCGCAGATCAAGCTGCCGAAGGGTGTGGAGATCCCGGCCCTGTCGCTGGGCGCCGACCACGACATCGCCGTGGTCACCGCCAACACGGTGAAGGAAGAGGCCGAAGAGGCCCCGGCCGCCGCCGAGGGCGAAGAGAAGCCGGCTGGCGACAAGAAGTAAGCCCGCTTCCGCCCGCGCCCTCGCAGGCGCGGGCGGAGTCGGCTTGCCGGACGCATGGCAGGACTTCGACTCATCGTCGGGCTGGGTAATCCCGGCGCCGAATATCTCCGAACCCGGCACAACGCCGGGTTCTGGTTTGTGGACGCCCTGGCGGCGTCGCAGGGCGAACGCTGGAGCTTCGACGGCAAGCTGCACGGCGAATCCTGCAGGGTACGGATCGGTGGCGAGCCGGTCTGGCTGCTCAAGCCTTCCACGTTCATGAACAAGAGCGGCATCGCCGTCGCCTCGGCGCTGCGCTACTACAAGATCGAGCCGGCCGAGTGCCTGGTGGCGCACGACGAGCTCGACCTGCCGGCCGGCACCGTACGGATGAAGTTCGACGGTGGCCACGGCGGCCAGAACGGCCTGCGCGACATCGCCGCGCACCTGGGCCACGGCAAGTACCATCGGCTGCGCATCGGCATCGGTCACCCGGGACACAAGGATCGCGTGACCGCGTGGGTGCTGGGTCGCCCGACCGCGTCCGACGAGGATGCCATCGTCGACGGCATTGCACGTGCGCTCGACGCGCTGCCGCTGGCGGTCGATGGGCAGTTCGACAAGGCGATGCAGCAGTTGCACACGGTGGGAGCGGGGAGCGGCAAGAAGGGAGCGTGAGCGCCCCGGGCGCGCCTCTCCCGTCCGTTATCCGTTTCCATATCCTGGTTTTCCCCCAAGTTTCCGGAGTTCCCATCATGGGCATCAAATGCGGCATCGTCGGTCTGCCCAACGTCGGCAAGTCCACGCTGTTCAACGCGCTGACCAAGGCCGGCATCGCCGCGGCCAATTTCCCGTTCTGCACGATCGAGCCGAACGTGGGCGTGGTGCCGGTACCCGATGAGCGCCTGAACGCGCTGTCGGCGATCGTCAATCCGCAGAAGGTGATCCCGACGGCGGTCGAGTTCGTCGACATCGCTGGCCTGGTCGCCGGTGCATCGAAGGGCGAGGGCCTGGGCAACAAGTTCCTGGCGCACATCCGCGAGGTCGATGCGATCGCCCATGTGGTGCGCTGCTTCGAGCACAGCGACATCGTGCACGTGGCCGGCAAGGTCGACCCGATCGCCGACATCGAGACCATCGACACCGAGCTGGCGCTGGCCGACCTCGATTCGGTCGAGAAGGCGCTGAACCGCGCCGAGCGAGCGGCCAAGGCCAACGACAAGGAGGCGCTGGCGAAGAAGCCGGTGCTGCAGAAGCTCGCCACCGGCCTCAACGAGGGCAGGACCGCGCGCAGCCTGGGCCTGGATGACGAGGAAAAGGCGCTGGTGCGCGACCTGTTCCTGCTCACCCTGAAGCCGTTGATGTATATCGCCAACGTGCGCGAGGACGGCTTTGAGAACAATCCGCACCTGGATGCCGTGCGCGCCCGCGCGGCGGAAGAGGGTGCCGAGGTCGTGCCGGTGTGCGCGGCCATCGAGGAAGAGCTTTCGCAGCTCGATGATGCCGACCGCGACGAGTTCCTCAAGGACCTGGGCCTGGAAGAGCCGGGCCTGAATCGCGTGATCCGGGCCGGCTACAAGCTGCTGAACCTGCAGACCTACTTCACCGCTGGCGTGAAGGAAGTGCGCGCCTGGACGATCAAGCGCGGCTTCACCGCGCCGCAGGCGGCCGGGGTGATCCACACCGACTTCGAACGCGGCTTCATCCGTGCCGAGACGGTCTCCTTCGACGACTTCGTCCAGTACAAGGGCGAGGCCGGCGCAGCGGCTGCCGGGCGCCTGCGCAAGGAAGGCAAGGACTACGTGGTCAAGGACGGCGACGTCCTGCACTTCCTGTTCAACGTCTGATTTCGCGGCGGGCAGGCCGCTCTGGCCTGTCCGTCGCCGCTTCAGTTGCCGCCGTCGGCTTCGTCGATGATCTTCTTCTGGATGCGGTCGAGATAGGCATCCAGCTCCGATGTGCCGGTGAACACCTCGCTGACCGGCACCGCCTTGACGATATCGAAGACCTTGCGGACCTGCGGTTGCGGGTCCAGCAGCAGGGTATGCCCGCCGAGGGCACGGGTGGCCTTGCGGATGCGTGCCACGCTGCGCAGTCCCGCACTGCTGATGTACTCCAGGCCGGCCATGTCCAGCACCACGGTGGCGCCGTGCGGCAACTCGGTCAGCAGTGGCAGTGCCGCGCCGTCGAATTCCAGGTAGGTGTTGGCATCCAGGCGCCCATGCAGGTGCAGGACCAGGCGGTCGGGAGTGGTTCGTTCCGTGCGCACTTCAAGCGTCATGTCGGCGGTTCCGTCGGGTCGGGTTGGATGAAGCGCAGTTGCAAGTGATTGCCTTCGCAGTCGTGGTGATAGGTCAGCTCGCTGGCCATCGCGCGGACCAGGTGGATGCCCAGTCCGCCCACTTCTTCCGCGTCGGCCAGGTCGCCCGAGAGCGAGGGTGAGGCGGCCTGCAGCGGGTCGAATGCCATGCCGTCGTCGTGAAGCTCGGCGAGTACGGCGCCTTCGTCGGTGCGCAGGTGCAGCCGGATCGAGCCGTCGGGCGGGTTCTCGTGGCCGTGATGGACCATGTTCACCATCAGCTCCTCTAGCACTAGGCGAACGTCCTCACGCGTGCCGGCGGCCACGCCCGCCTCGTCCAGCGCGTACTCGCAGCGCTCCAGGGCGGCGAACACATCCTCCAGGGTGGTCTTGAGCGTCAGGTCCAGCATGCCGGCTTCCTCCCGGGATCGATGGTGCCAGCTGAGTGCGAGGATCGTGATGTCGTCGGTCTGGTCGCAGCCTTCGGCGAATGCATCCACGTCGGCCATCAGTCGGGCGGTGAATTCGCCGGGAGCCGCCGGCGGAGGTGCCCGCTCCAGGCTGGCCAGCGTGCGCTCGATGCCGAACATGCTGCCATCGGGCGCTCCGGCCTCGGTGATGCCGTCGGTATACATCAGCAGCGTATCGCCGGCTTCCATCGCCAGCTCCTGTTCGACGTAGCCCGCATCCTCGTCCAGCCCGATCGCCGGCCCCGTGGTGACCTCGATGAGGCGCCCGGCACCCCGCTGGTAGAGGATGGGGGGCTCGTGTCCCGCGCTGGCCAGCACCAGCCGGCCATCCGATGTGTCGAGCACGCCACACAGCAGGGTGATGAACATGCAGCTTTCGTTGCCCTGGCACAACTCGCGGTTGAGCTGTTCCAGCAACAGCGCGGGATGGCGTGCGCGCGGTGCCAGCGCCTTGGCCAGGGTGATCGCGCGGGCCATGAACAGCGCGGCCGGAATCCCCTTGTCCGACACGTCTCCCACCATCAGGCAGAAGTGCCGCTGGTCGAGCATGAAATAGCTGTACAGGTCGCCTCCCACCGCACGTGCCGGGCGCAGCGTGGCGTGGAGCTCGAACATGGCGCAGCGCGCATCCAGGTAGTGCTCGCTGGGCAGCAGGGCCACCTGGATCTGGTGGGCGATCTCCAGCTCGCTGCGCAGGCGTTCCTGTTCCCGGGTGGCCCGGGTCAGTTGTTCCAGGTGATGCGCCAGCTGTCGACGCATCCGGTCGAAAGCGTGCGTCAGTCGGCCGATCTCATCGCGGCGCCGAATCCGGGGCAGGGTGAAGTCCAGCTCGCCGCGCGCCACGTGCTCGGCCCGACCGGTCAGGGCCGCCAGCGGTGAGAGGGTGCGGCGGGTGACCACCAGGGTGATGACCGCGATGCCCAGCATCGCCAGCAGTCCGAGCGAGAGCTCGCGCAGGAACAGGCGGCGGAGGCTGCTTTCCAGCTGCGCCTGCGGCACCAGCAGGCCCAGCGTCCAGCCGGTGCCCGCGACCGGAGCGCGATAGAGCCACGCGCGTCCTGCGACACCGGGATCGACGCCTGCCGGCAGTTCCCCCGGCGTGTCTCCGGTCATGGCCAGCGCCTGCCGCAGTTCGGGCGCGGCCACCAGACCCAGCCTGGCGGTCCCGTCATGGGCGAGGAAGTGTCCCTCGCGGTCGACCACGAACATGACGGCTCCATCCGGGCGCTTGAGCGAGCCCAGGACGCTCTGCAGCCATGCCAGTGTCACGTCGGCATTGACGATGCCGATGCTCCGCCCGGCCGAGCGGATCGCCACCGAATAGTTGATCAGGCGCTCCTGCCTGGACTGCGAAAAGAACGGCTTCTGCCAGCAGCCATCCGTGCAGTCCAGGCCCGACCGGAACCACGGTTGCTCCCAGTAGCGGGTGCCGTCATGGCTCAGGTCGCGCCGATTCAGCGTGCCGTCCGGCTGGCGGTCGACGAACGGTGCACTGGGGGGATGGGTGGGGTCGTCGGGGGTCCACGCAAACAGGATGCCCGCCAGATCGGGGTTCGCCTTCAGGGCGTCCGAGGCCAGCTGCTCGGTTGGATCGGAGCGGGTCCGGGCGAGTCGCGCCAGCAGGCGGGTCACCTCGCCCGCGCGGGCGAGATGGGCTTCGATGCCGTGCGCGGCGGCGAGCGCCAGGGTGCCTCCCTCGCGATGCGCCGAGCGCAGCCAGGTCTGGCGCAGGTGGCCAAGCAGGAGCAGTCCGACAGCGGTGAGCACGAGGGCCGAGCCAAGCAGGCTCCACAGCGCCAGTCGCGACGCGATACTGCGCAATCCCCGCATGCGCACCTCCCCTGGCTCCCTCGGGTGTCCTGCCGTATCCGCGGAGTCCGTCCGCAAGCCGGCCTGTGCGGGCATACTGCACGTCTTCGATGGACGGGAGCAGTGCCTATGCCGGGACAGCAGAGCGAAGTCACCTTCCGGTTCCTGGCCGAGCCCACCGATGTCAATTTCGGGGGCAAGGTCCACGGCGGCATGGTGATGAAGTGGATCGACCAGGCCGGCTACGCCTGCGCGGTGGGCTGGAGCGGTGCCTATTGCGTCACCGCCTCGGTCAGCGGCATCCAGTTCGTCAAGCCGATCCTGATCGGCGACCTCGTTACGGTGCGGGCGCGCCTGATCCACACAGGTACCACCAGCATGCACCTGGCGGTCGATGTGCAGGCGAGCGACCTGCGGACCGGCGAACGTCGTCTCGCCACCAGTTGCGTGATGGTGTTCGTTGCGCTGGACCGTCCGGACGGCCGCCCGACGGCCGTGCCCACCTGGACGCCCCGCAACGAAGAGGATCAGCGCCTGCAGGAACACGCGCGCCGCCTCATGGAGATGTCCAAGGCGATGGAGGCCCAGGTCGTGGCCATGCCATCGGAGCCTGCTTCGGACTAGATCGCGCGCCGCCCGCTCCCACGGAAAGCTTGCCCTGCCGTTGCGAACCGAGCATCATGCGCGCCCCGTGCGGTTTCGCGGCTGGCCGTGCTCCGGAAAATGTCGGTAAAGTGTTGACAGTATCCGGGGGCGTGGCGAAAATAGCCGTTCTTTGTTGGAGGGATACCCAAGCGGCCAACGGGGGCAGACTGTAAATCTGCTGGCTTACGCCTTCGGTGGTTCGAATCCACCTCCCTCCACCAGTCAGGTTCCGCGCAGGTTTTCGATCGATCGGGCGGGAGTAGTTCAACGGTAGAACCTCAGCCTTCCAAGCTGATGGTGCGGGTTCGATTCCCGTCTCCCGCTCCATTGAACTCGGCCTCAAGTTTTCCGCTCATGTAGCTCAGTCGGTAGAGCACTTCCTTGGTAAGGAAGAGGTCGCTGGTTCGATTCCAGTCATGAGCACCACCTCAGGTGGCACGTCCAGCAAGGCTGGCCGGCGCCACCATTGAGTTTTTCTAACTTCAATCGACTCCATCGGGGTTTAACGCGTATGGCAAAGGGTAAATTCGAGCGCACCAAGCCGCACGTCAACGTGGGCACGATCGGTCACGTGGACCACGGCAAGACGACGCTGACGGCAGCGCTGACGAAGATCGGCGCAGAGCGCTTCGGTGGCGAGTTCAAGGCGTACGACGCGATCGACGCGGCGCCGGAGGAGAAGGCGCGCGGCATCACGATCTCGACCGCACACGTCGAATACGAATCGCCGACCCGCCACTACGCGCACGTGGACTGCCCGGGCCACGCCGACTACGTGAAGAACATGATCACGGGTGCGGCGCAGATGGACGGCGCGATCCTGGTGTGCTCGGCTGCTGACGGCCCGATGCCGCAGACGCGCGAGCACATCCTGCTGTCGCGCCAGGTGGGCGTGCCGTACATCGTGGTCTTCCTGAACAAGGCGGACATGGTGGACGACGCCGAGCTGCTCGAGCTGGTCGAGATGGAAGTGCGCGAGCTGCTGTCGAAGTACGACTTCCCGGGCGACGACACCCCGATCATCAAGGGTTCGGCGCTGAAGGCGCTGGAAGGCGACCAGTCGGAAATCGGCGTGCCGGCGATCATTGCGCTGGTGGACGCGCTGGATACGTACATTCCGGAGCCGCAGCGCGACATCGACAAGCCGTTCCTGATGCCGGTGGAAGACGTGTTCTCGATCTCGGGCCGCGGCACCGTGGTGACCGGTCGTGTCGAGCGCGGCATCATCAAGGTCGGTGAGGAAATCGAGGTCGTGGGTATCCGCGACACGCAGAAGACCACCGTGACCGGCGTGGAAATGTTCCGCAAGCTGCTGGACCAGGGCCAGGCGGGCGACAACGTGGGCCTGCTGCTGCGCGGTCTGAAGCGTGACGACGTGGAGCGTGGCCAGGTGCTGGCCAAGCCGGGTTCGATCACCCCGCACACGGACTTCGAGGCCGAGGTGTACGTGCTGTCGAAGGACGAGGGTGGCCGTCACACGCCGTTCTTCAAGGGCTACCGTCCGCAGTTCTACTTCCGCACGACCGACGTGACCGGCGCCTGCCAGTTGCCGGAGGGTGTGGAGATGGTGATGCCGGGCGACAACGTGAAGATGGTGGTGAGCCTGATCCACCCGATCGCGATGGACGAGGGTCTGCGCTTCGCGATCCGCGAAGGCGGCCGTACCGTCGGCGCCGGCGTGGTGGCCAAGATCATCAAGTAAGCGGTAAAGTGGCAAGTCGCCCGTAGGGCTGGCTGCCGGGAAGGAGGCGAGGGCGGGTTCCGTTCCTCGCCCTCCCTGACGCCGAGGCGTCCCCGTCGGTTGGTCAAGCGTGCGACTTTGCTTGTTTCTGAACTTCAGTACGCCAGTAGCTCAATTGGCAGAGCAGCGGTCTCCAAAACCGCAGGTTGGGGGTTCGAGTCCCTCCTGGCGTGCCACTCTTGCAAGGAGCGATGGCGGGTAGTGCGGATCGGTCGCCAAGACGGTCGTCGCTGCATCCGTCCAGTGCGCATGAACACCAAGGCAGAACAATCCCGGGGCATCGGCTTCGGAGATATTGGCAAGCTTGTGCTGGCCGGGCTGGTGCTCGTGGCCGGCATCGGCGCGTACTCTTGGTACGACGGCGTTGGCAAGGTGCCGCAGTCGGTGCTGCTGATTGGCGTGCTGGCCTCCATCGTCGCCTCGCTCGCGATTGCGGCCTTTACCGAACCGGGCCGCCGTCTCAAGGGGTTCATCGCCGAGTCGCAGTTCGAGTTGCGCAAGGTGGTCTGGCCCAACCGGGACGAGACCATCAAGACCACGGCAGTCATTATCGTGGTGGTGATCGTGCTGTCCCTGTTGCTGGGGCTGATCGATCTGATCCTGAAGTCGGTCGTGCTCGACTGGCTGCTCAAGCTGGGTTCGTGAGGTAAGTGAGCATGAGCAAGCGTTGGTATGTGGTGCACGCCTATTCGGGCTTCGAGAACCAGGTCAAGCGTTCGCTCGACGAGCGGATCAAGCGCGCTGGCATGGAAGAGAAGTTCGGCGAAGTGCTGGTGCCGACCGAGGAAGTGATCGAAATGCGCGCCGGCCAGAAGCGCCGCAGCGAGCGCAAGTTCTTCCCTGGTTACGTGCTGGTGCAGATCGAGACCGACACCGAGGGCAAGGGTCCGCGCATCGACGACGAGTGCTGGCACCTGGTCAAGGAGACGCCCAAGGTCATGGGCTTCATCGGCGGCACTGCCGACCGGCCGTTGCCGATCCGCGACAGCGAGGCGGATGCCATCCTCAGCCGCGTCCGCGAGGGCGTGGAGAAGCCCAAGCCGAAAGTGCTGTTCGAGCCGGGCGAGATGGTTCGCGTCACCGATGGCCCGTTCAACGACTTCAACGGCGTGGTCGAAGAGGTCAATTACGAGAAGAGCCGCCTGCGTGTGGCGGTGCTCATCTTCGGTCGCTCGACCCCGGTCGAGCTGGAGTTCGGCCAGGTCGAGAAGGCCTGATTGGTTCCCGTCGATCCGTGATCGTGGCTTGCGCCTAACCGGGTTCTGGCGCGCCACTTGCTTAAAAGCTGATCAATCTCTAAACTACGCGGTTCACGCTGAGGCTTTTCAGTCTCTGCGTGTTCGCGTTTTCAGATGCCTGCCGGAGGGCGGGCGTTCCATCGTCCGGGAAGGACATGAAGCGAGGAGCCGCAAGGCGCCTGCACTCGCAAGGAAAATCCCATGGCAAAGAAAGTTGTCGGCTATATCAAGCTTCAGGTCAAGGCCGGTCAGGCCAACCCGTCGCCGCCGGTCGGTCCGGCCCTCGGTCAGCGCGGCCTGAACATCATGGAGTTCTGCAAGGCGTTCAATGCCGCCACGCAGAAGATGGAGCCCGGTGCCCCGGTTCCGGTGGTGATCACCGCCTACTCGGACCGCAGCTTCACCTTCACGATGAAGACCTCTCCGGCCACGTTCTGGCTGAAGAAGCTCACCAATACCCCGAAGGGTTCGTCCAAGCCGAACACCGACAAGGTCGGCAAGGTGACCCGTGCCCAGCTCGAAGAGATCGCCAAGCAGAAGCAGCCCGACCTGACGGCGGCTGATCTGGATGCGGCCGTGCGTACCATCGCCGGCAGCGCTCGTTCGATGGGTCTGGTGGTGGAGGGCTAAGACATGGCAAAGCTGACGAAGCGTATGAAGGCGGCCCAGGCCGCAGTGCAGCCGGGCAAGGTCTATGGCCTGGAAGAAGCACTGAAGATCATCAAGGACAACGCCAAGGCAAAGTTCGCCGAGTCGGTCGACGTGGCCGTGCGCCTCGGCATCGACGCGAAGAAGTCCGACCAGGGTGTGCGCGGCTCCTCGCTGCTGCCGCACGGCACCGGCAAGACCGTCAAGGTCGCCGTGTTCTGCCCGGCCGGTGAGAAGGCCGAGGCCGCCAAGGCTGCCGGTGCCGACGCCGTCGGTATGGACGACCTGGCCGAGCGCATGCAGGCCGGCGACCTCGACTTCGGTCGCGTGATCGCTACCCCCGACGCGATGCGCGTGGTGGGCAAGCTGGGCCAGCTGCTGGGCCCGCGTGGCCTGATGCCGAACCCGAAGGACGGCTCGGTCACCGCCGACGTGGTCACCGCGGTGAAGAACGCCAAGGCCGGCCAGGTCAAGTTCCGCAACGACAAGGCGGGCATCATCCACGCCACCATCGGCAAGGCCAGCTTCGAGGCGTCCCAGCTGGCGGACAACCTCAACATGCTGATCTCCGATCTGCTGAAGGCCAAGCCGGCGACGGCCAAGGGCCAGTACCTGCAGAAGGTCGCGCTGTCGAGCACGATGGGCGTGGGCGTGCCGGTCGATACCTCGTCGCTGACGGTTGCGGCGAAGTAAGCAATTCAAGTCCTGCCGGTCTTCGGGCCGGGCAGGCAGTTTTTGAAGGTAGCCCCGGCGGCGCGTCCGCCGGGGTCGCCGTCAAAGACCGCAGGCGCGTTCCGCGCGCGATGACGACGGGCAGGGAGCTCGTGCTGGCAGGGAATCGCCGTCATCGAAAGCGGGAGCGCTTAATCGGGATCCGTTGCCGGACCCTGGCCTGCGCAGATGGTGTTGCCCCTTCTGGAATCGTTTTTCTGGAAAGGCCACCACCCGGGATCTCCAAAGGATCCCCGACGTCACGGAAGGCGTCGCCCAGGACCGCAAGCGGCAGGAGTCGCGAGCGGATTTCATAGTGGAGGAGTGATATGGCTCTGAATCTCTCTCAGAAGCAAGAAGTAGTCGCCGAACTGGCCGAAGTGGCCGCCAAGGCACACTCCCTGGTCGCCGTCGAGTACGCGGGCACCACGGTCGAACAGATGACCGCGATGCGCAAGAAGGCCCGCGAGTCGAGCGTGTTCCTGAAGGTTGTCAAGAACACGCTGGCATCGCGCGCCGTGGTCGGTACCGAGTTCGAGGTCGTCAAGGACGCCCTGACCGGTCCGCTGCTGTACGCGTTCTCGCTCGAGGAGCCCGGCGCTGCCGGTCGCCTGATCAAGGAATTCGCCAAGACCAACGACAAGCTGAAGGCCAAGGTCGTTTCCGTGGAGGGCAAGCTGCTGCCGGCCGCCCACGTGGATGTGCTGGCCTCGCTGCCGACCCGCGAAGAAGCGCTGGCCATGCTGGCCCGCGTGCTCGCCGAGCCCGCTGCGATGTTCGCCCGCGCCGTCAAGGCCGTGGCCGACAAGCAGGGCGGTGGCGAAGCTGTCGCGGAAGAAGCCTCGGCGGAAGCCTGAGTTCGTCGTCTATCCCATTCGATTCAATTTCCAGAGGTAAAACACAATGTCCCTGACCAACGAACAGATCGTTGACGCCGTCGCCGCCAAGTCGCTGATGGAAGTGATGGAGCTGGTGAAGGCCATCGAAGAGAAGTTCGGCGTGTCCGCCGCCGCTCCGGTGATGATGGCCGCCGGCCCGGCCGCTGGCGCCCCGGCTGCCGAAGAGAAGACCGAGTTCGACGTCGTCCTGGTGAACGCCGGCGACAAGAAGGTCGACGTGATCAAGGCTGTCCGCGCCATCACCGGCCTGGGCCTGAAGGAAGCCAAGGACCTCACCGAGGCCGGCGGCGTCCTGAAGGAAGCCGTGTCGAAGGAAGACGCCGAGAAGTTCAAGAAGGACCTGGAAGCCGCTGGCGCCAAGGTCGAACTGAAGTAATTGGCGCTCTTGCGCGCCATCAGTTTGAACCAGCGTCACGCAAGCCTGGGGGCGTAAGCCCCCGGGCTTTGCCTGTTGCAAGGGCTGGCCTCGTCGCCATCCCGTTTCACCGAGTCACCCGAAAAGGCAGTACTGAGCGGCCGGACACCGGCTACTGATTCCTGTCTTTTTGATGTCCCGTCGGGCCTGCCTGGCCGTCCGGAGCATCACCGCTTTCCAAAATTAGCCGGTGTGTGCACCACCGGCGTCACTGCGAACCGAGGCGTCACCGACCATGACCTACTCGTTTACCGAGAAGAAGCGCATCCGCAAGGATTTCGGCAAGCGTCCGCCCGTGCTGGGCGTGCCCAACCTGCTGACCATCCAGACCGACTCCTATCGCGAATTCCTGCAGGAGCATGTCGCCCCGAAGCAGCGCGATGAAAAGGGTCTGCACGCGGCCCTGAAGTCGGTTTTCCCGATCTCCAGCTACTCCGGCAATGCCGCGCTCGAGTACGTCGATTACCGCCTCGGCGAGCCGGCGTTCGACGAGCGTGAGTGCCGCAACCGTGGCATGACCTTCGGCGCGCCGCTGCGCGTGACCGTGCGCCTGGTCATCTACGACAAGGACAGCCCGGCGTCGAAGAAGGCGGTGAAGTACGTCAAGGAGCAGGAGGTCTACATGGGCGAGATCCCGCTCATGACCGACACCGGCACCTTCATCATCAACGGCACCGAGCGCGTGATCGTCTCGCAGCTGCATCGTTCGCCGGGCGTGTTCTTCGACCACGACCGCGGCAAGACGCACAGTTCGGGCAAGCTGCTGTTCTCCGCACGCGTGATCCCCTACCGCGGCTCCTGGCTGGACTTCGAGTTCGACCCGAAGGACGCGCTGTTCACCCGTATCGACCGTCGCCGCAAGCTGCCGGTGACGGTGCTGCTGCGCGCGCTGGGTTACACCAACGAGGAGATGCTGAACATCTTCTTCGAACACAACGTGTTCCACCTGGGCAAGAAGGGTGGCACCACGCTGGAGCTGGTTGCCGAGCGCCTGCGCGGTGAGACCCTCACGTTCGACCTGATGATCGGCGACAAGGTGCTGGTGGAAGCCGGCAAGCGCATCACTGCGCGCCACGTGCGTCAGCTGGCGGCCGAGAACATCACGGCGCTGGAAGTGCCGGACGATTACCCGATCGGTCGCATCCTGGCGATCGACGTCGTCGACGCCAAGACCGGCGAGCTGCTGGCTGCGGCCAACGACGAGATCACCGCTGAGCACCTCGAGGCGTTCCGCAAGGCCGGCATCGAGACGCTGCCGACCCTGTACGTGAACGACCTCGACCGCGGTGCCTACATCTCGCACACCCTGCGCATCGACAACACCAAGACGCCGCTCGAGGCGCTGGTGGAGATCTACCGCATGATGCGTCCGGGCGAGCCGCCGACCAAGGACGCCGCGCAGAACCTTTTCTACAACCTGTTCTTCACCTTCGACCGCTACGACCTGTCGGCGGTCGGTCGGATGAAGTTCAACCGTCGCGTCGGTCGCCAGGACATCCTGGGTCCGGGCGTGCTCTACGACCACAAGTACTTCTCCGAGCGCAAGGAAGAGAGTGCGCAGGAGCTGGTGGCCGCGCAGGGCGAGACGTCGGACATCCTCGACGTGCTCAAGGTGCTGATCGACATCAAGAACGGCCACGGCACCGTGGACGACATCGACCACCTGGGCAACCGCCGTGTGCGCTCGGTCGGCGAGATGGCCGAGAACACCTTCCGCATCGGCCTGGTGCGCGTCGAGCGTGCCGTGCGTGAGCGCCTGTCGCTGGCCGAGTCCGATGGACTGACCCCGCAGGACCTGATCAACGCCAAGCCGGTGGCCGCGGCGGTGAAGGAGTTCTTCGGCTCCTCGCAGCTGTCGCAGTTCATGGACCAGAACAACCCGCTGTCGGAAGTGACGCACAAGCGTCGCGTCTCGGCCCTCGGGCCGGGCGGCCTGACCCGTGAGCGTGCCGGCTTCGAGGTGCGCGACGTGCACCCGACCCATTACGGCCGCGTCTGCACCATCGAGACCCCGGAAGGCCCGAACATCGGCCTGATCAACTCGCTGGCCGTGTACGCCCGCACCAATTCCTACGGCTTCCTCGAGACGCCGTACCGCAAGGTCGAGAACGGCAAGGTGACCGACAAGGTCGATTACCTGTCCGCGATCGAGGAGGGCGACCACGTGATCGCCCAGGCGAACTCGCCTCTGGACAAGCACGGCGCCTTCATCGAGGACTTCGTGTCCTGCCGCTTCCGCGGCGAGTCCGAGCTGCGCCCGGCGAAGGAAGTCGACTACATGGACGTCTCGCCGATGCAGACCGTGTCGGTCGCGGCGGCGCTGGTGCCGTTCCTGGAGCACGACGACGCGAATCGCGCGCTGATGGGCGCGAACATGCAGCGCCAGGCGGTGCCGACGCTGCGTTCGCAGACCCCGGTGGTGGGTACCGGCATCGAGCGCGCCGTGGCGCGTGACTCGGGCGTCATCGTCACCGCCAAGCGCGGCGGCGTGATCGACCAGGTCGACGCGGCCCGCATCGTGGTGCGCGTGAACGAGGAAGAGGTCGGCGACAACGATGCCGGCGTCGACATCTACACCCTGACCAAGTACACCCGCTCCAACCAGAACACCAACCTCAACCAGCGTCCGCTGGTGAACGTGGGTGACGTGGTGGCGAAGGGCGACACGCTGGCCGATGGTTCGTCGACCGACCTGGGCGAGCTCGCGCTCGGCCAGAACATGCTGATCGCCTTCATGCCGTGGAACGGCTACAACTTCGAAGACTCGATCCTGCTCTCCGAGCGCGTCGTGCAGGAGGACCGCTACACCTCGATCCACATCGAGGAGTTGTCCTGCATCGCGCGCGACACCAAGCTGGGTGCCGAGGAAATCACCGCCGACATCCCGAACGTGGGCGAGCAGGCGCTGGCGCGCCTGGACGAGTCGGGCATCGTCTACATCGGTGCCGAGGTGAAGGCCGGCGACATCCTGGTCGGCAAGGTCACGCCGAAGGGCGAGAGCCAGCTGACCCCTGAAGAGAAGCTGCTGCGCGCGATCTTCGGCGAGAAGGCGTCCGACGTGAAGGACAGCTCGCTGCGCGTGCCGCCGGGCATGGACGGCACCGTCATCGACGTGCAGGTGTTCACTCGCGATGGTATCGAGAAGGACAAGCGCGCCAAGCAGATCGAGGAAACCGAGATCAAGCGCATCCGCAAGGACCTCGACGACCAGTTCCGCATCCTCGAGGGCGCCATCTACAACCGCATGCGCATGCAGCTGGTCGGCAAGTCCGCGATGAGCGGCCCGGGCGGTCTCAAGCGCGGTGCCGAGATCACCGACGCCTACCTGGACGGCCTGAAGAAGGACGACTGGTTCAAGATCAACGTCAAGGACGAGGACGTCACCGAGTTCCTCGAGCGTGCGGCCGATCAGGTCAAGCGCCACAAGGAGGAGTTCGACAAGCGCTTCAAGGAGAAGCAGGGCAAGATCACCCAGGGCGACGACCTCGCGCCGGGCGTGCTGAAGATGGTCAAGGTGTTCCTGGCCGTGAAGCGCCGCATCCAGCCGGGCGACAAGATGGCCGGTCGCCACGGCAACAAGGGCGTGGTGTCCAACGTGGTGCCGGTGGAAGACATGCCGCACATGGCGGACGGCACCTCGGTCGACATCTGCCTGAACCCGCTGGGCGTGCCGTCGCGCATGAACATCGGCCAGATTCTGGAAGTGCATCTGGGCTGGGCCGCCAAGGGCCTGGGCAAGAAGATCCAGAAGATGCTCGAGGCGCAGGAGAAGGTCACCAAGATCCGCGAGTTCCTCGACCAGATCTACAACCACCACGTCTCCGGCGCGGTGCAGCACGTCGACCTCAAGTCGCTGACCGATCAGGAGATCCTGACCCTGGCGAACAACCTGCAGGACGGCGTGCCGATGGCGACGCCGGTGTTCGACGGCGCCGAGGAGTCCGAGATCAAGGCGATGCTGAAGCTGGCGGATCTGCCCGAGTCGGGCCAGACCACGCTGTTCGACGGCCGCACCGGCGAGGCGTTCGATCGCCCGGTCACCGTCGGCTACATGCACTACCTGAAGCTCAACCACCTCGTCGACGACAAGATGCACGCGCGCTCGACCGGCCCGTACTCGCTCGTCACCCAGCAGCCGCTGGGCGGCAAGGCGCAGTTCGGCGGCCAGCGCTTCGGTGAGATGGAAGTCTGGGCGCTGGAAGCCTACGGCGCGGCCTACACCCTGCAGGAAATGCTGACGGTGAAGTCCGACGACGTGCAGGGCCGCAACCAGATGTACAAGAACATCGTTGACGGCAACCACGAGATGACGGCGGGCATGCCGGAATCCTTCAACGTGCTGGTGAAGGAAATCCGTTCGCTCGGTATCGACATCGACCTGGAAGAGATCAAGTAACCGACGGGTTACAGGAGCTTATGCAATGAAAGATTTGCTCAATCTGTTCAATCAGCAGCGCGCGACGCCTGATTTTGATGCGATCAAGATCGCCCTGGCTTCGCCGGAGCTGATCCGCTCGTGGTCCTTCGGTGAGGTCAAGAAGCCCGAGACGATCAACTACCGCACCTTCAAGCCGGAGCGTGACGGTCTGTTCTGCGCCGCGATCTTCGGTCCGGTGAAGGACTACGAGTGCCTGTGCGGCAAGTACAAGCGCATGAAGCACCGCGGCGTGGTCTGCGAGAAGTGCGGCACCGAGGTCACCCTGGCCAAGGTGCGCCGCGAGCGCATGGGCCACATCGAACTGGCCAGCCCGACCGCGCACATCTGGTTTCTCAAGTCGCTGCCGTCGCGCATCGGCCTGATGCTGGACATGACCCTGCGCGACATCGAGCGCATCCTGTACTTCGAAGCCTTCGTGGTGATCGATCCGGGCATGACCGCGCTCGAGCGCGGTCAGCTGCTCAGCGAAGACCAGTACCTGGAGGCCGTGGAAGAGCACGGTGACGAGTTCGACGCCCGCATGGGCGCCGAGGCCGTCTACGAGCTGCTGAAGTCGCTGGACCTGCCGGGTGAGGTCATCCGCCTGAAGGAAGAGATCGCCTCGACCAACTCCGAGACCAAGCTCAAGCGCCTCACCAAGCGCGTGAAGCTGATCGAGGCGTTCCTCGAGTCCGGCAACAAGCCGGAGTGGATGGTGCTGACCGTGCTGCCGGTGCTGCCGCCGGACCTGCGCCCGCTGGTGCCGCTGGACGGTGGCCGCTTCGCGACCTCGGACCTGAACGACCTGTACCGCCGCGTCATCAACCGCAACAACCGCCTGAAGCGTCTGCTCGAGCTCAATGCGCCGGACATCATCGTGCGCAACGAGAAGCGCATGCTGCAGGAGTCGGTCGATGCGCTGCTGGACAACGGCCGCCGCGGCCGTGCCATCACCGGCACCAACAAGCGCGCGCTGAAGTCGCTGGCCGACATGATCAAGGGCAAGCAGGGCCGGTTCCGCCAGAACCTGCTCGGCAAGCGCGTGGACTACTCCGGCCGTTCGGTGATCGTGGTCGGTCCGACCCTGCGCCTGCACCAGTGCGGTCTGCCGAAGAAGATGGCGCTGGAGCTGTTCAAGCCGTTCATCTTCGCCAAGCTGCAGGCTCGCGGCGAAGCCACCACCATCAAGGCCGCCAAGAAGCTGGTCGAGCGTGAAGAATCGCAGGTGTGGGACATCCTCGAAGAGGTGATCCGCGAGCATCCGGTGCTGCTGAACCGCGCGCCGACCCTGCATCGTCTGGGCATCCAGGCGTTCGAGCCGGTGCTGATCGAAGGCAAGGCGATCCAGCTTCACCCGCTGGTCTGTACCGCGTTCAACGCGGACTTCGACGGCGACCAGATGGCGGTGCACGTGCCGCTGTCGATCGAGGCGCAGCTGGAAGCGCGCGCCCTGATGATGTCCTCGAACAACATCCTGTCGCCGGCGAACGGCGAGCCGATCATCGTGCCGACCCAGGACGTGGTGCTTGGCCTGTACTACATGACCCGCGAGCTGGTGAACGCGAAGGGCACCGGCATGGTGTTCTCCGGCATCGGCGAGGTGCGCCGCGCCTACGACAACCGTGCGGTCCAGCTGCACGCCAAGGTCAAGGTGCGCATGAAGCAGGTGCGCATCGACGAGCAGGGCAACAAGTCGGTCGAGCATGGCCTGGTGGAGACCACCGTGGGCCGCGCGCTGCTGGCCGAGATCCTGCCGGAAGGCCTGCCGTTCTCGCTGGCCAACACCGAGCTGACCAAGAAGGCCATCTCGCGCCTGATCAATTCCAGCTACCGCCTGCTGGGCCTGAAGGAAACGGTGATCTTCGCGGACAAGCTGATGTACACCGGCTTCCGCTTCGCGACCCGCGCCGGCATCTCCATCGGTATCGATGACATGATCATCCCCGACGAGAAGAAGCCGATCCTGGAGGAGGCCGAGAAGGAAGTGGTCGAGATCCAGGAGCAGTACCAGTCGGGCCTGGTGACCGCCGGCGAGCGCTACAACAAGGTGGTCGACATCTGGTCGCGCACCAACGAGCTGGTCGCCAAGGCGATGATCGACGGCATCGGTACCGAGAAGGTGACCGACGCCGAGGGCAAGACTGTCAACCAGAAGTCGATGAACTCGCTGTACATCATGGCCGACTCTGGTGCCCGTGGTTCGGTGGCGCAGATCCGCCAGCTGGCTGGCATGCGCGGCCTGATGGCCCGTCCGGACGGCTCGATCATCGAGACCCCGATCAAGGCGAACTTCCGCGAAGGCCTGAACGTCCTGCAGTACTTCAACTCCACCCACGGTGCCCGCAAGGGCCTGGCGGATACGGCGCTGAAGACGGCGAACTCGGGTTACCTGACCCGCCGCCTGGTGGACGTGGCGCAGGACGTGGTCATCACCTCGAACGACTGCGGCACCGAAGATGGCCTGACCATGCAGCCGATCGTGGAAGGCGGCGACGTGGTCGAGCCGCTGCGCGAGCGGGTGCTCGGTCGTGTGGTGGTCGAGGACGTCTACGCCCCCGGCGACGACGACCAGCCGATCGTCACCCGCAACACGCTGCTGGACGAGGCGCTGGTCGAGAAGCTCGACAAGGCCGGCGTGCAGTCGATCAAGGTCCGTTCGCCGATCACCTGCGAAGCCAGCCACGGCGTGTGCGCCCTGTGCTACGGCCGCGACCTGGCCCGTGGCCACCTGGTCAACATGGGCGAGGCCGTGGGTGTCGTAGCCGCTCAGTCGATCGGTGAGCCCGGCACGCAGCTGACCATGCGTACGTTCCACATCGGTGGTGCCGCGTCGCGTGCTGCTGCGGTGGACAACGTGTCGGTGAAGACCACCGGCACGCTGAAGTTCAACAACCTCAAGACCGTGCAGCACAGCCAGGGTCACCTGGTGGCCGTGTCGCGTTCGGGCGAAGTGTCGGTGATCGACGCCAACGGCCGCGAGCGCGAGCGCTACAAGGTGCCTTACGGCGCGACCATCGCGGTCAAGGACGGCGATCCGGTCAAGGCCGGCCAGACCGTCGCCAACTGGGATCCGCATACCCACCCGATCGTCTCGGAAGTGGCCGGCGTGGTGCGCTTCATCGACTTCCTCGATGGCGTCACCGTGCAGAGCCAGACCGACGAGCTGACCGGCCTGGAGTCGGCGGTGGTGACCGATCCGAAGCGCCGCGGCACGCAGGCCAAGGATCTGCGCCCGATCGTGCGTCTGGAAGACAGCAAGGGCCGCGAGCTCAAGCTGCCGGGTACCGACGTGCCGGCGCAGTACTTCCTGCCGGCCGGTGCGATCGTGTCGATCCAGAACGGCGCCGAAGTGGGCGTGGGCGACGTGGTCGCCCGTATCCCGCAGGAAACCTCCAAGACCCGCGACATCACCGGCGGTCTGCCGCGCGTGGCGGACCTGTTCGAAGCGCGCAAGCCGAAGGAGCCGGCGATCCTGGCCGAGCGCTCCGGTGTGGTCAGCTTCGGCAAGGACACCAAGGGCAAGCAGCGTCTGATCATCAAGGACGTCGACGGCAACGAGCACGAGGAGCTGATTCCGAAGTGGCGTCAGGTCATCGTGTTCGAAGGCGAGCACGTGGAGAAGGGCGAAACCATCGTCGATGGCGAGCCGAATCCGCACGACATCCTGCGCCTGCTGGGTGTCGAGCCGCTGGCGGCTTACCTGGTCAAGGAGATCCAGGACGTCTATCGCCTGCAGGGCGTGAAGATCAACGACAAACACATCGAAGCGATCATTCGCCAGATGCTGCGCAAGGTCGAGATCACCGAGCCGGGCGAGAGCCATTACCTGCGTGGTGAGCAGGTCGAGCGCGTGCGCATCAACGAGGAAAACGACCGCGCCAGCGCCCGCGACGAGCGTCCGGCCGAATACCAGTCGGTGTTGCTCGGTATCACCAAGGCGTCGCTGGCCACCGAGTCGTTCATCTCGGCGGCATCGTTCCAGGAAACCACCCGCGTCCTTACCGAAGCGGCGGTTCGTGGTACGCGCGACACCTTGCGTGGCCTGAAGGAAAATGTTATTGTCGGCCGTCTGATCCCGGCAGGTACGGGTCTGGCGTACCACGCGCAGCGTCGTCGCCAGAGCGGTCTTACCGATGCGGAGCTGGAGACCCTGTCCGGTTCCTCGCATTCCTTCGCGGAAGCGCCGGTAAGCGACGGTGGGGTCGAGTAAGCCCTTCGCGGGCAACACTCGCTGACATACGAAATGAGGCGCACGGAGGCGCCTCGTGTTCGGGTCATGGATGCGATGGGCCTGATTGCTCGAGCAAGAGGGCCCGTGTTAAATTTCCGCTTCTCGGCAGGCCGAATGCATCGGTCTGCCTTTATGTTTCCCAGGAATAGTTCCGCATGACGACAGTCAATCAGTTGGTGCGCAAGTCCCGCAGCCCGAAGAGCTACAAGAGCGCTTCGCCGGCCCTGCAGAGCAGCCCGCAGCGTCGTGGTGTCTGCACCCGCGTCTACACCACCACCCCGAAGAAGCCGAACTCGGCCCTGCGCAAGGTCGCCAAGGTGCGCCTGACCAACGGTTACGAGGTCATCAGCTACATCGGTGGCGAAGGTCACAACCTGCAGGAGCACTCGGTGGTGCTCATCCGCGGTGGCCGCGTCAAGGATCTGCCGGGTGTGCGTTACCACACCGTGCGCGGCAGTCTGGACTGCGCTGGCGTCACCAAGCGCAAGCAGGCCCGCTCCAAGTACGGCGCCAAGCGCCCGAAGAAGTAAGCATCAAGGACACCCAACATGTCGCGTAAAGGTTCCCACCCCGCCCGTCTGGTCCTGCCGGATCCCAAGCACGGTAGCCAGCTGATCGCCCGTTTCATCAACATGGTGATGAAGAGCGGCAAGAAGTCCGTGGCCGAGAGCATCGTCTACGGCGCGCTCGATCAGCTCGGCGAGAAGAATCCGGAGCCGGTGGCTCTGGTCGAGAAGGCCCTGAACAACATCGCCCCGGCGGTCGAGGTGAAGTCCCGTCGCGTCGGCGGCGCCACCTACCAGGTGCCGGTCGAAGTGCGTCCGGGCCGTCGTATGGCGCTGGCCATGCGCTGGGCGATCGACGCGGCGCGCAAGCGCGGCGAGACCTCGATGCCGCGCAAGCTGGCGGCCGAGCTGCTCGAAGCCTCGGAAAACCGTGGCGGCGCGATCAAGAAGCGTGAAGAGACGCATCGCATGGCGGAAGCCAACAAGGCGTTCTCGCACTACCGCTGGTAATCCGGTGGTTCCCAGGGCAGTGGGCGGGCATGGCTCGTCCACTGCCTTGTCGTATTCGGAGGTCCTCCATCGTGGCACGCACGACCCCGATCGAGCGCTATCGCAACATCGGCATCATGGCGCACATCGATGCCGGGAAGACCACGACTACCGAGCGCATCCTGTTCTATACCGGCGTCAGCCGGCGAATGGGCGAGGTCCATGAGGGCACCGCCACGATGGACTGGATGGAGCAGGAGCAGGAGCGCGGCATCACCATTACCGCTGCCGCCACCACGGCGTTCTGGCGCGGCATGGACCGCGGACTGCCCGAGCACCGACTGAACATCATCGATACCCCGGGTCACGTCGACTTTACCGTCGAAGTGGAGCGGTCGCTGCGCGTGCTGGACGGGGCGATCTTCGTGTTGTGTGCGGCGAGCGGCGTGCAGTCGCAGTCGGAGACGGTCTGGCGTCAGGCCGACCGCTACGGTGTTCCGCGCCTGGCATTCGTCAACAAGATGGACCGGGCCGGGGCGGACTTCGACAAGGTGGTCGGCCAGCTGCGCAGCCGGCTCGGAGCCAACCCCGTGCCGATGCAGTTGCCCATCGGTGCCGGGGATGGCTTTCGCGGAGTGATCGATCTGCTGCAGATGCGGGCGATCTACTGGGATGGCGGTTCGCAGGGCATGACGTTCGAGTATCGGGACATCCCTCCTGAGCTCCTCGATGCCGCCACGCGTGCGCGTGAGTTCATGGTCGAGGCGGCTGCCGAGACGTCTGAAGAGCTGATGGAACGCTATATCGGCGAGGGCGGGCTTGGTGACGAGGTGCTGCTGTCCGCCTTGCGTACCGCGACGCTCGGCTCCGGCCTGATTCCGGTCTTCTGCGGTGCGGCCTTCCGCAACGTGGGGGTGCAGGCGCTGCTCGACGGGGTGCTCAGGTTTCTCCCGTCGCCGGCGGACCGGCCTCCGGTCGTCGGCGTGGATGAGCTGGATCGGGAGACTTCGCGCGGCGCGTCGGACGACGAGCCCTTTGCTGCGCTGGCCTTCAAGATCATGAACGATGCACCGCTCGGTGCGCTCACTTTTTTCCGCGTCTATTCCGGGACGCTGCGTGCCGGCGAGGTGGTCTACAACCCGCTCCGGCAGCGTCGGGAATGCATCGGGCGCATCCTGCAGATGCATGCCAATGAGCATGAGGAAATCGGTGAGGTCCGTGCCGGCGATATCGCCGCGGCGGTCGGGTTGGACGACGTGGCTACCGGTGACACGCTGTGCTCCCCTGCCCACGTCATTACCCTCGAGCGGATGAGCTTCCCCGAGCCGGTGATCGCGATGGCAGTGGAGCCGCGCACCGAGCTTGACGGTGCGCGGCTGGCGACGGCGCTGGAGCGCCTTGCGGCGGAGGATCCCAGTTTCCGTGTGTACGTGGACATCGAGTCGGGGCAGACCGTCATTGCCGGCATGGGCGAGTTGCATCTGGACATCCTGGTGGACCGGATGCGGCGCGAGTTCCAGGTCGAGGCGAATGTCGGCAGGCCGCAGGTCGCCTATCGAGAGGCGATCAGGCAGCCGGCGGTCCAGCAGGGCCGGTTCGCCGGTCCGTCCGCGGGCCAGGAGCAGTTCGCACAGGTCGTGCTGGAGCTGACGCCGCAGCCGCGCGGCGCGGGTTGCAGCTTCGAACTGGCGGCGCCGGCAACGTCGATCCCGCTACAGCATGTCCAGGCGGTAGAGCAGGGGGTGCGTGATGCGATGGCTGCCGGTGTGCTTGCGGGGTTTCCGGTCGTGGACGTCCGCACTCGACTGCTCGGTGGGGAGTGTCATGCGATGGAGTCGCCCGACCTGGCTTTCCGCCTGGCGGCGGCTGCGGCGTTCCGCGACGGGTTCCGCCGCGCCGATCCGGTACTGCTCGAGCCTGTCATGCGGGTCGAGGTGGTGACGCCAGACGAGTTCGTCGGCGACGTCATGGGGGATCTCAGTCGCCGCCGGGGACTGCTCCGGAGCACCGAGGAAACTCCCTCGGGCACGGCCATCGGTGCACGGGTGCCGCTGGGGGAGATGTTCGGGTACGCCACGGCCCTGCGATCGCTGTCCCGCGGGCGGGCTACCTTTTCGATGGAATTCGACCATTACGCCGAGGCGCCGGATTCCGTCGCAGGGCGGGTCACAAACCGGGCCTGACAGGCTCATCTTTCGGTATAATTGCGGTCCTTTTTTCAGAGGTTAGAGTCATGGCAAAGGGTAAATTCGAGCGCACCAAGCCGCACGTCAACGTGGGCACGATCGGTCACGTGGACCACGGCAAGACGACGCTGACGGCAGCGCTGACGAAGATCGGCGCAGAGCGCTTCGGTGGCGAGTTCAAGGCGTACGACGCGATCGACGCGGCGCCGGAAGAGAAGGCGCGCGGCATCACGATCTCGACCGCACACGTCGAATACGAATCGCCGACCCGCCACTACGCGCACGTGGACTGCCCGGGCCACGCCGACTACGTGAAGAACATGATCACGGGTGCGGCGCAGATGGACGGCGCGATCCTGGTGTGCTCGGCCGCGGACGGCCCGATGCCGCAGACGCGCGAGCACATCCTGCTGTCGCGCCAGGTGGGCGTGCCGTACATCGTGGTCTTCCTGAACAAGGCGGACATGGTGGACGACGCCGAGCTGCTCGAGCTGGTCGAGATGGAAGTGCGCGAGCTGCTGTCGAAGTACGACTTCCCGGGCGACGACACTCCGATCATCAAGGGTTCGGCGCTGAAGGCGCTGGAAGGCGACCAGTCGGAAATCGGCGTGCCGGCGATCATTGCGCTGGTGGACGCGCTGGATACGTACATTCCGGAGCCGCAGCGCGACATCGACAAGCCGTTCCTGATGCCGGTGGAAGACGTGTTCTCGATCTCGGGCCGCGGCACCGTGGTGACCGGTCGTGTCGAGCGCGGCATCATCAAGGTCGGTGAGGAAATCGAGGTCGTGGGTATCCGCGACACGCAGAAGACCACCGTGACCGGCGTGGAAATGTTCCGCAAGCTGCTGGACCAGGGTCAGGCGGGCGACAACGTGGGCCTGCTGCTGCGCGGTCTGAAGCGTGACGACGTGGAGCGCGGCCAGGTGCTGGCCAAGCCGGGTTCGATCACCCCGCACACGGACTTCGAGGCCGAGGTGTACGTGCTGTCGAAGGACGAGGGTGGCCGTCACACGCCGTTCTTCAAGGGCTACCGTCCGCAGTTCTACTTCCGCACGACCGACGTGACCGGCGCCTGCCAGTTGCCGGAGGGTGTGGAGATGGTGATGCCGGGCGACAACGTGAAGATGGTGGTGAGCCTGATCCACCCGATCGCGATGGACGAGGGTCTGCGCTTCGCGATCCGCGAAGGCGGCCGTACCGTCGGCGCCGGCGTGGTGGCCAAGATCATCAAGTAAGCGGTTTCCCGCGCGGACGAGGGCGGCAGCCGGAAACGGCTGCCGCTTTTTGTTGGGCCGGGGCTTCCCTTCGCGTTCGGGGCAGGCTATACTCGCTCTTCTTTGCAGGAGCATCTTGCCTACGGCGGGGTCTCCTACACCGCGAAATGAGGCACAGGATGTGCTTCGAGTTCGCTGGCACGGATCGCCTGGGGCATAAGACATGAGGATCACAGGGCGCGAGCTTTGTTGATCTTTGTTTTTACGCCTTTTATACTTTTCTGCTCGGCAAGCCGGATCGACTGGCTTGCCGAACATTTTGGGCGGCTTTCAGTGCATCGGGGCGTCCAGTCGCAAGTGCGAAGCGGTGAGAAGCCGCTTCGGTTCACAAGTAATTGTTCTTTTGACAACAGGACACGGTTTTATGGCGAACCAGAAGATTCGCATCCGGCTCAAGGCGTACGATCATCGTCTGATCGACCGCTCGGCCAGCGAGATCGTCGAGACGGCCAAGCGCACCGGCGCTACGGTGCTCGGCCCGATTCCGCTCCCGACCAAGATCGAGCGCTACACCATCCTGGTCTCGCCGCACGTCGACAAGGACGCGCGCGACCAGTATGAGACCCGCACCCACAAGCGCGTGCTCGACATCGTCGACCCCAATGACAAGACCGTGGACGCGCTCATGAAGCTTGACCTCGCCGCTGGCGTGGATGTCCAGATCAAGCTCGGCTGAGCGATAGACAGGATACGAAGATGAGTATCGGACTGGTTGGCCGCAAGTGCGGCATGAGCCGACTCTTCACCGAAGATGGCCGCTCGATTCCGGTGACGCTGATCGAAGCGACGCCGAACCGCGTGACCCAGGTGAAGACGGAAGAGAATGATGGCTACAGCGCCGTGCAGGTCACGGCGGGCGCAAAGCGCGCCTCGCTGCTGACGCAGCCGCTGAAGGGCCACTATGCGACCGCGAAGGTCGAGCCGGGCCGTGGCCTGTGGGAGTTCCGCGTTGCCGCCGACGACCTCGGCAAGTACGCGATCGGTGCGGAGATCAAGGCGGACGAGCTGTTCACCGTCGGCCAGATCGTCGATGTCGCCGGCGTGTCCAAGGGCAAGGGCTTCCAGGGCACGATCAAGCGCCACAACTTCAAGATGGGCGACGCCACCCACGGTAACTCGCTGTCGCATCGCGCCCCGGGCTCGATCGGCCAGCGTCAGACGCCGGGTCGCGTGTTCCCGGGCAAGAAGATGGCCGGCCACATGGGTGCGGTGAACCGCACGCAGCAGGGTCTGGAAGTGGTCAAGGTCGACGCCGAGCGTCACCTGATCGCGGTGAAGGGCGCGGTGCCGGGTGCCACCGGTGGCGACGTCGTCATCCGTCCGACCACCAAGGGTTGAGGAGAGACGCCATGGAACTGAATGTCATTGGCGCCAAGCCGCTCAGCGTGTCGGACGAAGTGTTCGGCGGCGAGTTCAAGCAGGCCCTGGTGCACCAGGTGGTTGTGGCCTACCAGGCCGGCGGTCGCGCCGGTACCAAGGCGCAGCTGTCGCGTGGTGAGCTGTCCGGCACCACCAAGAAATTCAAGAAGCAGAAGGGCGGCGGTGCCCGTCACGGCGACTACCGCGCCCCGATCTTCGTCGGCGGTGGCGTGACGTTCGCCGCCAAGCCGCGCAGCTACGAGCAGAAGGTCAATCGCAAGGCGTATCGCGTGGCGATCCGCTCGATTCTGGCCGAGCTCAACCGCCAGGATCGCCTGAAGGTCGTCGAGAGCTTCGGCATCGAGGCGCCGAAGACCAAGTCGATGGTGGCCAAGCTGGCCGAGCTGCAGGTGTCCGGTCGCGTGCTGCTGGTGAGCGAAGACGCCAACGAGGCGCTCTACCTTGCCGCCCGCAACATCCCGTACCTGCATGTCGTGGACGTGATGGCGCTGAACCCGGTCAATCTGGTGGGTTCGGACCACATCGTGCTGACCGTCGACGCGGTCAAGAAGATCGAGGAATGGCTGGCATGAGCACCGAACGCATTCTCAACACCCTGCGTGCGCCGCACATCTCCGAGAAGTCCGCGCGCCTGGCCGAGAGCAACCAGTACGTATTCGTTGTCGCCCCCGAGGCGACCAAGGCCGATGTCCGCGCGGCGGTGGAGCAGATGTTCGACGTCAAGGTCGAGCAGGTGAACCTCGTCAACGCCAAGGGCAAGGTCAAGTCCTTCCGTTTCCGCACTGGCAGCCGCCAGGGCAAGCGCAAGGCCTATGTCCGCCTCGCCGATGGTCAGACCATCGACGTGTCGGCCAAGGCCTGAGCTCAAGGAGTCGCATTGAGATGGCACTGATCACGCACAAGCCGACCTCGCCGGGCCGCCGCGACGCGGTGAGCGTCCGCACCGAGGGCCTGCACAAGGGAGCGCCGTACGCGGCGCTGACCGAGTCGCAGTCCAAGACGGGCGGTCGCAACCACTTCGGCCGCATCACCACGCGTCATCGCGGTGGTGGCCACAAGCAGCATTACCGCATCATCGACTTCAAGCGCGACAAGGAAGGCATTGCCGGCCGCGTCGAGCGCATCGAGTACGATCCGAACCGCACCGCGCACATCGCGCTGCTGTGCTACGCCGATGGCGAGCGCCGCTACATCATCGCGCCGAAGGGCGTGCAGGTGGGCGACCGCCTGGTGTCCGGTTCTGACGCCCCGATCAAGCCGGGCAACAGCCTGCCGCTGCGCAACATCCCGGTCGGTTCGACCATCCACTGCATCGAGATGAAGGCTGGCAAGGGCGCGCAGATCGCCCGCAGCGCCGGCGCCTCGGTCCAGCTGGTCGCCCGCGAGTCCGGTTACGCCACCCTGCGCCTCCGCTCCGGCGAGATGCGCAAGGTGCCGGTCGACTGCCGCGCCACGATCGGCGAGGTGGGCAACTCCGAGCACAGTCTGAAGAAGCTCGGCAAGGCCGGCGCCACCCGCTGGAAGGGTATCCGCCCGACCGTCCGCGGCGTGGTGATGAACCCGGTCGACCATCCGCACGGCGGTGGTGAGGGCCGTACCTCCGGTGGCCGTCATCCGGTCAGCCCGTGGGGCACGCCGACCAAGGGTTACAAGACCCGCAACAACAAGCGCACGCAGCAGTTCATCGTGCGTCGTCGCAAGTAACAGGAAGCCGACATGCCGCGTTCTCTGAAGAAAGGTCCGTTCGTCGACCTTCACCTCGTCAAGAAGGTGGAAGCTGCGGTTTCCGCCAACAACAAGCGCCCGATCAAGACTTGGTCGCGTCGCTCGATGATCCTGCCGGAAATGGTCGGCCTGACCATCGCCATCCACAACGGTCGCCAGCACGTGCCGGTGCTCGTCAACGAGAACATGGTCGGGCACAAGCTCGGCGAGTTCGCGGTGACCCGCACCTTCAAGGGCCACGGCGGCGACAAGAAGGGCAAGTAAGATGAGCACCGAAGCCAAAGCGATCCTGCGCAGCGCCCGCATCTCGGCGCAGAAGGCACGCCTGGTGGCTGACCTGGTCCGCGGCATGCCCGTGGGTCGCGCCAGCGACGTGCTCCAGTTCACCAACAAGAAGGCTGCCCACCTTGTCCGCAAGGTGCTGCTGTCGGCCGTCGCCAACGCCGAGAACAACCTCGGCGCCGACGTGGACGAACTGAAGGTCTCGCGCATCTTCGTGGACGAAGGTCCGTCGATGAAGCGCATGTACGCCCGCGCCAAGGGTCGCGGTTCGCGCATCCTGAAGCGCACCAGCCACATCACCGTGGTCGTTGGCGATTAAGAGGACGAAAAGACGATGGGTCACAAAGTTCATCCCACCGGTATCCGCCTCGGCATCGCCAAGGACTGGAACTCGAAGTGGTACGCAAACAAGGGCGATTACGCCAAGTACCTGGTCGCTGACCTGAAGGTCCGCGAGATGCTTCGCAAGAAGCTCGCCCAGGCTGGCATCTCCAAGATCCAGATCGAGCGCCCGGCCAAGACCGCCCGCGTGACGATTTACAGCGCCCGTCCGGGCGTGGTGATCGGCAAGAAGGGCGAGGACATCGAGAAGCTGCGCAAGGAAGTCAGCGAGATGATGGGCGTTCCGACGCACATCAACGTGAACGAAGTCCGCAAGCCGGAGCTCGATGCGCAGCTGGTCGCCGAGTCGATCGCGCAGCAGCTCGAGCGCCGCATCATGTTCCGTCGTGCGATGAAGCGCGCCGTCGGCAACGCGATGCGCCTCGGTGCCCAGGGCGTCAAGATCAACGTGTCCGGTCGTCTGAACGGTGCCGAGATCGCCCGCTCCGAGTGGAGTCGTGAAGGTCGCGTGCCGCTGCACACCCTGCGTGCGGACATCGACTACGGCACCGCCGAGGCCAAGACCACCTACGGCATCATCGGCATCAAGGTGTGGATCTACAAGGGCGAGATCTTCGACCTGGCGGCAGCGTCGCAGGAGTCGAAGGACGAGCAGTCGCAGCCGCGTCGCGAAGGCGGCGAGGGTCGTCGTGAATCGCGTCGCGAGGGCGGTGAAGGCCGTCGCGAGCGGGCGGCGAAGTAAGGAGAGTTGCCATGTTGCAACCCAAGCGAACCAAATTCCGCAAGCAGTTCAAGGGCCGCAATGACGGGCTGGCGCACAGCGCCAACCTGGTCAGCTTCGGCGAGTTCGGTCTGAAGGCGACCACGTTCGGTGCGCTGACCGCGCGCCAGATCGAGGCCGGTCGTCGTTGCATCACCCGTTACGTCAAGCGTGGCGGCAAGCTCTGGATCCGCGTGTTTCCGGACAAGCCGATCACCAAGAAGCCCATCGAGGTCCGCATGGGCGCGGGTAAGGGTAGCGTCGAGCTGTGGGTCGCCCCGATCCAGCCCGGCCGCATGCTTTATGAAATCGAGGGTGTGGACGAGTCCACGGCGCGCGAGGCGTTCCGCCTGGCGGCCGCCAAGCTCTCGGTGCAGACCCAGTTTGTCAGCCGGGCGGTGATGTGATGGCTATCAAAGATATCAACAACAAGTCGGTCGAAGAGCTGAACCAGCACCTGCTGGACCTTCGCAAGGAGCAGTTCAATCTGCGCATGCAGAAGGGCACCGGCCAGCTCAGCCAGCCGCACCAGCTGCGCCGCGTTCGGCGCGACATCGCCCGCACGAAGTTCGTGCTCGGCGGCAAGAAGTAAGGACGGCGGACATGAGCGAGAACCAGAAACAGGCACGCACCCTCGAGGGGCGCGTGGTTTCCAACAAGATGGACAAGACGGTCACGGTGCTGATCGAGCGTCAGGTGCAGCACGGTCTGCTCGGCAAGATCATCCGTCGTTCGACCAAGCTTCACGCGCAGGACGACCTGGGCGCGAACGAGGGTGACGTGGTGCGTATCGCCGAATGCCGCCCGCTGTCCAAGACCAAGCATCACCGCGTGGTGGAAATCCTCACGCGCGCCAACGTCTAAGAGGAGGGTGCAGACATGATCCAGATGCAAAGCACGCTCTCCGCGGCGGACAACAGCGGCGCCAAGGAACTGATGTGCATCAAGGTGCTCGGCGGCTCCAAGCGCCGCTACGCCGCGATCGGTGACGTGATCAAGGTCACCGTGAAGGATGCCATCCCCCGTGGCAAGGTGAAGAAGGGCGAGGTCTACAACGCCGTGGTGGTTCGCACTGCCAAGGGCGTGCGCCGTCCGGATGGTTCGCTGATCCGTTTCGACGGCAACGCGGCTGTCCTCCTCAACAACAAGCTCGAGCCGATCGGCACCCGTATTTTCGGGCCGGTCACCCGCGAGCTGCGCAGCGAGAAGTTCATGAAGATCGTCTCGCTCGCGCCGGAAGTGCTCTGAGCGGAGTAATAGCCATGAACCGTATCCGCAAGGGCGATCAGGTCATCGTGATCGCCGGCAAGAACAAGGGTCAGCGCGGCGATGTGCTGCGCGTCGATGGTGACCGCGTTTTCGTCACCAACGTCAACCTGGTCAAGCGCCACACCAAGGCGAATCCGCAGGCCAACCAGCCCGGCGGCATCGTCGAGCGCGAGGCCTCGATCCACATCTCCAATGTCCAGCTGTTCAACTCCGCCTCCGGCAAGGGTGAGCGCGTGGGTGCCAAGACGCTCGAGGATGGGCGCAAGGTCCGCGTGTTCCGCTCCAGCGGCGAAGTGGTGGACGCGTAAGGAACACGATCATGACGCGCCTCGAAAATTTCTATAAAGAGCAGGTAGTCGCCAAGCTCACCGAGAAGTTCGGCTACCAGAACGTGATGCAGGTTCCCCGCATCACCAAGATCACGCTGAACATGGGCGTGGGTGAAGCTGCGGGCAACAAGAAGGTGCTCGAGAACGCCGTTGCCGACATGGCCAAGATCGCAGGCCAGAAGCCGATCACGACCAAGGCGCGCGTCTCCGTCGCCTCGTTCAAGATCCGCGATGGCTGGCCGATCGGCTGCAAGGTGACCCTGCGCCGTGCCCAGATGTGGGAGTTCCTCGATCGCCTGATCAACATCTCGCTGCCCCGCGTCCGCGACTTCCGTGGCGTGTCGGGTCGCGCCTTCGACGGCCGTGGCAACTACAACTTCGGCGTGAAGGAACAGATCATCTTCCCGGAAATCGACTTCGACCAGATCGACGCGATGCGTGGCATGGATATCTCCATCACCACGACCGCCAAGACCGACGCCGAAGCCAAGGCGTTGCTGGAAGCCTTCAGCTTCCCGTTCCGCAACTGATACGCGAGAGATAAACCATGGCAAAGACCTCGATGGTCAACCGCGATCTGAAGCGGACCAAGCTCGTCCAGAAGTACGCCGCCAAGCGCGCCGAACTGAAGGCGGTCGTGCTGAGCCCCAGCGCCTCCTACGAGGAGAAGATGGAGGCCCAGAGCAAGCTGCAGAAGCTGCCCCGCGACGCCAGCCCGGTTCGCCAGCGCACCCGTTGCGCCCTGTCCGGTCGCCCGCGTGCGGTCTACAAGAAGTTCGGCCTGGGCCGCAACAAGCTGCGCGAAGCCACCATGCGCGGTGAGGTTCCGGGTCTGCGCAAGGCCAGCTGGTAATTCCCGACCGGGAAGCGGGCCGGCTCGGTCCGCTCGCCCCCGACGGCGGTATCTCCCGCCGTCCATGACGTTGGCGCTCTGATATTCGCCAAAGCTGGAAAAGGCTGCTACACTCGTCGGTCTGCGTAAAGCAGGCCGGCTTGTCGCGGCTCACAATCTAGAATTGATTTCCGGTTTTATCGGATATCGGTGCACTCTGAAGGATGTTTTCATGAGCATGACTGATCCCATCGCCGATATGTTCACGCGCGTGCGCAATGCCCAGCTGTCGGGCAAGCAGACCGTGACCATGCCGTCGTCGAAGCTGAAGGTGGCGATCGCCGACCTTCTCAAGAACGAGGGCTACATCCTCGACGCCAAGACCTCCGACGCGGAGGGCAAGCCGGTGCTCGAGATCAAGCTCAAGTATTTCGAAGGCCGTCCGGCCATCGAGGCCATCTCCCGAGTCAGCCGCTCCGGCCTCCGCGTCTATCGCGGCAAGGACGAGCTGCCGAAGGTGCTCGGCGGTCTTGGTATCTCGATCATTTCGACTTCCGCCGGTCTGCTGACCGACGCCCAGGCCCGCGCCAAGGGTCTCGGTGGCGAAGTCATCGGCCAAGTGGCTTAAGGAGTCGACGATGTCCCGTGTTGCTAAGAAGCCGATCAGCCTGCCGAAGGGTGTCGAGCTGAAGGTTGCCGAAGACGGCATCTCCGTGAAGGGCCCGAAGGGCTCCCTGTCCGTGCACGCGCTGCCGGGCGTCAACGTGTCCGTCGAGAACGGCGTGGCGACGATCGTTCTGGCCGAAGGTGCGGACGACAAGTTCGGCGGCACTGCCCGCGCGCTGCTGGCCAACATGGTCAAGGGCGTCTCCGACGGCTACGAGCGCAAGCTTGAACTGGTCGGCGTGGGTTATCGCGCGTCGATGACCGGCAAGGCGCTGAACCTGAGCCTCGGCTTTTCCCATCCGGTGGTGTTCAACGCGCCGGAAGGCGTGACCATCGAGACGCCGACGCAGACCGAGATCCTGATCAAGGGCTCGGACAAGCAGAGCGTGGGCCAGGTAGCTGCCAAGATCCGCGCCTACCGTCCGCCGGAGCCCTACAAGGGCAAGGGTGTGCGCTACGCCGGCGAGAAGATCACGCTGAAGGAAGCCAAGAAGGCCTAATCCGCCTCCCGGGGTGAACCCCCGGGGGTAGGCAAGGGTCGATCCGCTTCCTGGAGAACCATGACGATGAACAAGAACGAATCCCGTCTGCGCCGCGCCAAGTCCACCCGCGCGCACATCCGCAAGCTCGCCGTGCCGCGCCTCTCGGTGCATCGCACGGGGCAGCACCTGTACGCGCAGGTGTTCGATGCGTCCGGCACCAAGGTGGTGGCCGCGGCATCGACCGTGCAGAAGGCGGTCGCCGAGGGTCTGAAGGGCACCAAGAACCTCGAGGCGGCCGCAGCCGTCGGCAAGGCTGTCGCCGAGCGTGCGATGGCCGCGGGCATCGAGTCGGTCGCTTTCGACCGCTCGGGCTTCCGCTACCACGGTCGCATCAAGGCGCTGGCCGACGCCGCTCGCGAGGCCGGTCTGAAGTTCTGATCCACGTGGGGCGCGGCGATTGACGGCGCGTCCCAAGCTTCAACTACAACTCCAAGCGGCCAAGCCGCAAGCAAAAGTCCCGGAACTCCGGGCATACGGAAACCAACATGTCCTCTAACGATCGCGAAAATTCGGACGGCCTGCTCGAGAAGCTGATCGCCGTCAACCGCGTGGCCAAGACTGTGAAGGGTGGCCGCCAGATGAGCTTCACCGCGCTGACGGTGGTGGGTGACGGCGAGGGCCGCGTCGGCTTTGGTTATGGCAAGGCGCGTGAAGTGCCGGTCGCCATCTCCAAGGCGATGGAGCGTGCCCGTCGCCAGATGGTCAACATCGAGCTGAACAATGGCACCCTGTGGTATGCCGTCAAGGCCAACCACGGCGCCGCCCGCGTCTACATGCAGCCGGCCGCCGAGGGTACCGGCGTGATCGCTGGCGGCGCGATGCGCGCCGTACTGGAAGTGGTCGGCGTGAAGAACGTGCTGGCCAAGGCGGTCGGTTCGCGCAACCCGATCAACCTGGTGCGCGCCACCATCAAGGGCCTGCAGGCCGTGGCCTCGCCCAAGAAGATCGCCGCCAAGCGTGGCAAGACCCTGGATGAGGTGCTGGGCAATGGCTAAGAAAGAGACTGCCGAAAAGACCGTGCGCGTGCGCCTGGTCAAGGGTCTGCGCGGTGTGCAGAGCCGTCACCGTCTGAGTGTCAAGGCCTTGGGCCTGGGCAAGCTCAACGACGTTCGTGAGTTGAAGGACAGCCCGCAGGTGCGCGGCCTGATCAACACGGTCTACTACCTGGTCCGGGTCGAGGAGTAATCGTCATGCGTCTTAACGACATCAAGCCGGCCGCCGGTTCCCGCAAGACGCGCCTGCGCGTCGGTCGCGGCATCGGTTCGGGCCTCGGCAAGACCGCTGGTCGCGGTCACAAGGGTCAGCACGCCCGCGCGGGCGGCACCCACAAGTACGGCTTCGAAGGCGGCCAGATGCCGCTGCAGCGTCGCCTGCCGAAGGTCGGCTTCCGCTCGCAGAAGAAAGCCGAGAGCCAGCAGGTGTTCCTGTACCAGCTCGCCACGCTCGATGCCGAGGTGATCGACCTGGTGACGCTGCACAAGGCCGGCCTGGTCGACAGCCGCGCCAAGAAGGTCAAGGTCGTGGCCAAGGGTGAGATCGGTCGCGCCGTGAAACTCTCCGGCATCCTCGCCACGGCCGGTGCCAAGGTCGCGATCGAGGCGGCCGGCGGCAGCGTGGAGTAACCCGGTGGCTGCTGCCAAGGGCAACCAGCTCGGCTCGCTCGGCAAGTTGACCGAGCTGCGTCAGCGCATCTTCTTCGTGATCGGTGCGCTGATCGTCTTCCGCCTCGGTTCGTTCATCCCGGTTCCGGGCGTGAATCCCGAGGCGATGACCCGCCTGATCGAACAGCAGGGCGGTGGCCTCCTGAGCATGTTCAACATGTTCTCGGGTGGCTCGCTGTCCCGCATGTCGGTCTTCGCCCTGGGCGTCGTCCCCTACATCTCCGCCTCGATCGTGGTGCAGATGATGGGTTCGGTGATCCCCAGCCTGCAGAACCTCCGCAAGGAAGGCGAGGCAGGGCGGCGCAAGATGACCATGTACACCCGCTTCGGCACGGTCGGCCTTGCGGCTTTCCAGGCGTTCGGCATTGCCGTGGCGCTGCAGAAGCAGGTTGCTTCCGGCGGCGTGCCGGTGGTCTACATGCCGGGCATGGGTTTCGTGCTGTCCTCGGTGGTCGGGCTGACCGCCGGCACCATGTTCCTGATGTGGCTGGGCGAGCAGATCACCGAGCGCGGCATCGGCAACGGCATCTCGCTGCTGATCTTCGCGGGCATCGTGGCGGGCCTGCCCGGCGCGGTGGCGCACACGCTGACCATGCAGGCGAACGGCGAGCTGGGCAACGGCCTGAAGCTGATCCTGATCGTCGCCATGGTGCTGGCCGTGACCGCCTTCGTGGTGTTCATGGAGCGGGCGCAGCGGCGGATCACGGTGAACTACGCGCGGCGCTCCGGCGGCCAGCAGGCGTACATGAACCAGAGCTCGCACCTGCCGCTGAAGATCAACATGTCGGGCGTGATCCCGCCGATCTTCGCCTCGAGCCTGCTGATGTTCCCGGCCACCGCGCTGACCTGGTTCGGCACCGGTCACCAAGCCCGCTGGCTGCAGTCGCTGACCCAGGCGCTGAACCAGGGTGAGCCGCTGCACGACGTGGTGTTCGCGGTACTGGTGATCACCTTCGCGTTCTTCTACACGGCCATCGTCTTCAACTCCCAGGAGACGGCGGACAATCTCAAGCGCTCCGGCGCGCTGATCCCGGGCATCCGTCCGGGCAAGGCGACCGCCAGCTACATCGATGCGGTGATGACTCGCCTCACCGGTGTGGGCGCGCTCTACCTGGTGCTGGTCTGTCTGGTGCCCACGTTCATGCAGAAGTCGTGGAACGTGCCCTTCTACTTCGGCGGCACCTCGCTGCTGATCGTAGTGGTGGTGGTCATGGACTTCACCTCGCAGGTGCAGGCGCACCTGGTGAGCCACCAGTACGAAGGTTTGCTCAAGAAGGCCAATCTCCGGCGCAGCTAGTGGCTGCTGGGGCGTAGGAGTGGGGCCGGATAAACGGGAAAGCCGCGGCGCAGGCCGCGGGACTTTCCAGCAGGGTTGATTCAGGTTAAAATTGCGCGTTTACCGCGCACGAAAGCATCGGAGAAAGTACATCATGGCGCGCATCGCGGGTGTCAATTTGCCGGTCCAGAAGCATGTCTGGGTCGGTCTGCAGAGCATCTACGGCATCGGCCGCAGCCGGGCCAAGAAGGTCTGCGCGGACGCCGGCGTGGTTCCGACCACGCCGATCAAGTCCCTCAGTGAGGGCGAGGTGGAGAAGCTCCGCCACGAAATCGGCAAGTACGTTGTCGAAGGTGATCTGCGTCGCGAAGTTGGCATCGCCATCAAGCGTCTGATGGATCTGGGTTGCTACCGCGGTCTGCGTCACCGTCGTGGCCTGCCGGTGCGCGGCCAGCGCACGCGCACCAACGCCCGTACCCGCAAGGGTCCGCGTCGCGCCATCAAGAAGTAACGGATTCGAATCATGGCCAAGCCAGTCAAGACCAAGAAGAAGATCAAGCGCGTTGTCACGGATGCCGTGGCTCACGTGCAGGCCTCCTTCAACAACACCATCGTCACCATCACCGATCGCCAGGGCAACGCACTGTCGTGGGCGACTGCCGGCGGCGCGGGTTTCCGCGGCTCGCGCAAGTCGACTCCGTTCGCTGCCCAGGTCGCCGCCGAGAAGGCCGGCCGCGCCGCGGGCGACTACGGCGTGAAGACCGTCGAAGTGCGCATCAAGGGGCCGGGCCCGGGTCGTGAGTCGGCGGTGCGTTCGCTGAACGCCCTCGGCTACAAGGTCCTGAACATCATCGACGTCACGCCGATCCCGCACAACGGCTGCCGTCCCCCCAAGAAGCGTCGAGTCTAAGGAGCATACCCATGGCCCGTTATCGTGGAGCTACCTGCAAGCTCGCCCGTCGTGAGGGTTCCGACCTCAGCCTGAAGAGCCCGGCCCGCGCGCTGGACTCCAAGTGCAAGCTGGAGAACAAGCCCGGCCAGCATGGCGCCAACAAGCGCATGCGCATGTCCGACTATGCCGTCCAGCTGCGTGAGAAGCAGAAGGTCAAGCGCATCTACGGCGTGCTCGAGCGCCAGTTCAGCAACTACTACACCAAGGCGTCGACCCTCAAGGGCAACACCGGTGAGAACCTGCTGCGCCTGCTCGAGAGCCGCCTGGACAACGTCGTCTACCGTATGGGCTTCGCGGTCACCCGCGCCCAGGCCCGCCAGCTGGTCGCCCACAAGGCGGTGCTGGTCAACGGCAAGAAGGTCAATATCCCGTCCTACCAGGTCAAGCCGGGTGACGAAATCGCCCTGACCGAGCGCGCGCGCAACCAGCTGCGCGTTCAGGAAGCGGCGACCGTGTTCGACACCATGGATCTGCGCCCGCAGTGGGTGGAAGTGGACGCCAAGAAGTTCGCCGGCACGTTCAAGTCGGTGCCGGATCGCGGCGACCTGCCCACCGACATCAACGAAGCGCTGATCGTCGAGCTTTACTCGAAGTAATCAACCGGAGCTCTGCATGGCAGTTTCGTCAACTAGCGTGCTGCGGCCTCGTGGCCTCAGCGTCGAACAGCTCGGAGCCAACCGCGCCAAGGTGGTGGTCGAGCCGCTCGAGCGTGGCTTCGGCCACACCCTGGGCAACGCGCTGCGCCGCGTACTGCTCTCCTCGATCCCCGGCAGTGCCATCGTCGAGGTCGAGATCGATGGCGTGCTTCACGAGTACACCACCCTCGAGGGTCTGCAGGAGGACGTGATCGAAGTCCTGCTGAACCTCAAGGATGTCGCGATCCGTCAGCATTCGGGCGACGAGGTCACCCTGACCTTGTCCAAGAAGGGCAAGGGCGTGGTCACCGCCGGCGATATCACCGTGGATCACACGGTCGAGATCATCAACCCGGAGCACGTGATCTGCCACCTGACCAAGGACATCGCGCTCAGCATGCGCCTGAAGGTGCGTCGCGGCGTGGGTTACCAGCCGGCCAGTGCGCGCCAGCATCCGGACGACGAAGCGCGTCCGATCGGCCGCCTGCAGCTCGATGCGTCCTTCGCGCCGGTGCTGCGCGTGGCCTACGAGGTGGACGCCGCTCGCGTGGAGCAGCGCACCAACCTCGACAAGCTGGTGCTGGATATCGAGACCAACGGCACCATCGGTGCCGAGGATGCGGTCCGCAAGGCGGCCGAGATCCTCAACGACCAGCTGTCGGTGTTCGGTGACTTTTCGCGTCGCGAGAGCGCCACGGACACGGCCGAGAAGAGCGGTTTCGACCCGCTGCTGCTGCGTCCGATCGACGACCTGGAGCTCACCGTGCGTTCGGCGAACTGCCTGAAGGCCGAGAGCATCTACTACATCGGCGATCTGGTGCAGAAGACCGAGGTCGAGCTGCTGAAGACCCCGAACCTCGGCAAGAAGTCGCTGACCGAGATCAAGGACGTGCTGGGCAGCCGCGGTCTGGCGCTCGGCATGAAGCTCGAGAACTGGCCGCCGCCGGGCCTGTCGCACGGCATGCAGCTGGGCTGATGCAACACATGCCGCGGTCGCCTTGGCGATCGCGGCATCTTGCCGTGAGGGGGCTGCTGCGGCCTGCCTGTTTCCGGCACCTTTCGACGGTCCACTTGATCGTCCGCCGCGGGGACTTCCCGGGGCTTTCGCAGCAGTTGATCCTCAATACTCCTATAGCGGGCAACCGCGGGAAGCCGGCGACGTCCGGCCTCTCATAACAACAGACAGAGATTATCGCCATGCGCCATATGAAGAGCGGTCGCAAGCTCAACCGCACCAGCAGCCATCGCGAAGCCATGTTCCGCAACATGGCCGCGTCGCTGATCAAGCACGAGCTGATCCGTACCACCCTGCCGAAGGCGAAGGAACTTCGCCGCGTCGCCGAGCCGCTGATCACCCTCAGCAAGACCGACGGCGTCGCCAACCGCCGCCTCGCCTTCGCCCGTCTGCGCGACAAGCAGGCCGTGGGCAAGCTGTTCGTCGAGCTGGGCCCGCGTTACCGCGAGCGTCCCGGCGGCTACCTGCGCATCCTCAAGTGCGGCTTCCGTCCCGGCGACAATGCGCCGATGGCATACGTCGAACTGGTGGATCGTCCGCGCGCCGAGGCCGTCGACGCCGAGTAAGCGCTACCCGCTCGGGCGTCTGGACGTCCGTGTCAACGAAAGCCCCGACAGCTGGTCTGCCGGGGCTTTTTGTTTGTCGGTCCGGAGGCGATGGGGTGTGCTGACAGCGCACCGCGGGACGGGTTAATGTCGGCCATTCCCTGCTATCCACAAGCCATGAATCCTCTCCATTGGTCCTACCGCACCACCTTCCTCGCCGGCTTCGTTATCTGTGCGGGGCTGCTCGGTTTTGCGCTCTATGCGCAGTACGTCTGGGCGATGATTCCGTGCCCGCTGTGCATCTTCCAGCGCATCGGTTTCATGGTGATGGGCCTGTTCTTTCTGGCCGGTGCGATCCATGCGCCCAAGGGAGGTGGACGCTGGATCTACACGGCTGGCGTTCTGCTTGGCGCGGCCTGGGGCATTGCGGTGGCTGGACGCCATTTGTGGATCCAGTCGCTGCCCGCCGACGAAGTGCCCTCCTGTGGCGGTGACCTCGGTTACCTGATGAGCGCCTTTCCTTTCGCCAAGGTCCTGAAGCTCGTGTTCACCGGGTCGGGCGAGTGTGCCAAGGTCGAGCCCATCCTCGGCCTGCCGATGCCGGCCTGGACACTGTTGTGGTTCATCGCGCTGGGGATCTGGGCGGTACTGGTCACGCGGCGTCGGAGCGTCTGACATGGCGATCCAGCCTACGAGCCCATCCACCCCGGTGGACTGGTCTCCCGCTTCCTGGCAGCAGCGCGAGGCGTTGCAGCAGCCCCACTACGACGATCCGGCCGAACTGGCCGCCGCTACGGCCCAGCTGGCCTCGCTGCCACCGCTGGTGACCTCCTGGGAAGTGCTTGCGCTCAAGCAGGCGCTGGCCGAGGCCCAGGATGGCCACAGCTTCCTGCTGCAGGGCGGCGATTGCGCGGAGAGTTTCACCGACTGCACCAGCCCGATCATCTCCAACCGGCTCAAGGTGCTGCTGCAGATGAGTCTGGTGATGGTGCACGGGCTCAAGAAGCCGGTGCTTCGGGTGGGGCGATTCGCTGGACAGTACGCCAAGCCGCGCTCGGCCGACACCGAGACACGCGACGGTCTGACCCTGCCGAGTTTCCGCGGGGACGTGGTGAACGCACCGGCCTTCACGGCCGAGGCACGCCGCGCCGATCCTCAGCGCCTGATCCAGGCACACGCACATTCGGCGCTCACGATGAATTTCGTGCGGGCGCTGATCGATGGCGGTTTTGCCGACCTGCATCATCCGGAGTACTGGGACCTGGCTTGGGTCGAGCACTCGCCGCTGGCTGCCGAGTATCGCCAGATGGTCGCCTCGATCGGCGACTCGCTGCGTTTCATGGAGACGCTCGCCGGCCCGATCGCCAGCTTTTCGCGGGTCGATTTCTTCACCTCGCACGAGGCGTTGCTGCTGCACTACGAACAGGCGTTGACCCGCCAGGTGCCGCGCCACCCGGGCTGGTTCAACCTGTCCACGCATTTTCCGTGGATCGGCATGCGCACTGCGGCGCTCGACGGCGCGCACGTGGAGTATTTCCGCGGCATCCGCAATCCGATCGCGGTGAAAGTGGGGCCGTCGGTCACACCCGAGCAGCTGCTGCCGTTGATGGACGCACTCAACCCCGACGACGAACCTGGACGGCTGACGCTGGTGCATCGCATGGGCAACGCGGCGATTGCCGAGCGCCTGCCGCCGCTGCTGGACGCGGTGAAGCGCGAAGGGCGTCGTGTGCTGTGGGTGGCCGACCCGATGCATGGCAACACCGAAAGCACATCCAACGGCTACAAGACGCGTCGCTTCGACAACATCCGCGGCGAGCTCGATCAGGCTTTCGACATCCACGCCGCCGCCGGCACGCGCTTGGGTGGCGTCCATCTCGAGCTGACCGGCGAGAACGTCACCGAGTGCATGGGTGGCGCACGCGACCTGTCCGAGTCGGATCTCTCGCGGGCCTACAAGTCGACGGTCGATCCCCGGCTGAACTACGAGCAGTCGCTGGAGTTGGCGATGCTGATCGTGCGCAAATCCGTCAGTCGCGGCTGAGGCATCGGTCAGCGCAGGTAGACGGTGGGGCCGAGCACCGCGGCAAACGCCGCCATCACCACGGCGCCTGCGATGAGCAGCGCGGGGTGGCGGCCGATCGCCAGGGGGCGGGGTGGAGTCGCCGGTGTTGGGCGATAGGCCACATTGAACAGCCCCGCCGTGCCGCCGAAGGTCGACGCCACGGCGGAGATCAGCGTGATCACCAGCCCGTGCGGGTTGAACAGGCTGACCAGCAGCGCGCCCGCACCGCCTATCCAGTAGACGGTCATGGCCGTGCGCACGCGGGTGGCACGCGCTGCCGCGCCGCCGCCGAGCATCGCGTCGATGCTGCGGTTGGCGAGGCGGATGGTGCCGATGTAGGCCGCCAGGCCTACGGCGGTCAGGGCGACCCGCCACAACCACGGATGCGGCAGCGGCGCGAGTCCGCCATCGCCGACCGGACTCCAGTCGCCCAGGCCCAATATTCCGGAGAACAGCCAGTAGCCGGCAGCCACCATCGCCTTCACGGTGAAGGTGATCCAGAGCGCCAGTCGCAGCAGCGGCGTGCGGACGGTGCGCCAGGCGAGGTAGGCCAGTGCCGCCACCACGATATCGACCGTCGTGCCGGCCATGGCCACCAGGCGGCGCGCTATCGGCCCGGTGCCTGGACATTCGACGTAGTAGGCCCCCAGCTCGCTCGGACGGTGCCCGGAGGCCACGCAGGTCACGGCGTGGCCCAGCAGCTCGTGGGCCATGGTCAGCAAGGGCGAAAGCAGCAGAACCAGGCCGATCAGGGTCCAGCGATCGACATGCGGCAGCTCGGCGGGCGCTTCAGGCGATCGTTGCTTCGCACTCATCGGTGAGGTTCCGGGACAGGGCAACGCTGCCTATCGGACCACGTCGGGTAGCCGGAGCGAAGTGATCCTTGTCACCTGCAGATCCTGCATGCAGCTCAGGGAGCGGCCTCCCGCTCGACGGCGATGCGCTTGTCCATCATCTGCCCGCCCAGGCGTGCGTAGGCGCGGCAGGCGTCCGGATCACGCAGCGCATCCGCATGCCCCTGCGCGCGCGCCGTCATGCGTTGCCAGAAGCGGCTGGCTTCCGGATGTGGGGTCATCAGGATGTCACAAGGCAGGGTGGACAACGCGGCGATGCCGCGACGGAAGGATGTCAGACGCTCCGGATGGTCCGGAGCGGAGAAGCGGTAGCTGCCGGCCGCCATGGGCGTGAGGCTGTCGGCATACACCATGTGCAGGCAGCGGCCGCGCTCGCAGGAGGTCCAGCTCCAGGTGGTGCTTCCGGGGGTGTGTCCCGGCGTCGGGTGGGCGCGGATCGCCAGTGGCCCGACATGTACCGTGGCCTCGTCCCCGATCACCTGCACGTGCCTGATGGGCGGAAACAGCGGCGCGTCGCCGTACTGTGGGTCTTCCGGGTCCTTGCCGCCCTCACGCAGCGCCCGAGCCTGGGCGGCGCGGGCCCGGACCGTGGCCCCGCTGTCCCGGGCGATCGCTGCCACGGCGCCGGCGTGGTCCCCGTGCGCATGCGAGTCGAGGATCACCCGGACGTCGTGCAGGCGGAAGCCGAGCGATCGGATGTTTGCTTCGACCATCGCCGCACTTTCGGGCAGCGTGCCGTCGATCAGCACGTGGCCCCGTGGCGAGGTCACCAGGATCGCGCTGAGTCCGCGGCTGCCGACGTACCAGGTGTTGCCGTAGATGCGCTGCGGCACCTGTGGCTGGCGCCAGGTGGGGTGGGGATCCGGCGCTGCCGGAGTGGCGGGCAGCGGAAGGGCGATCGCGATGGCCGCCGCGAGGGCGCCGGGGAAGGGGATGCGCATGAGGTCTCACGGAGCGGTCGAAGGCAGGCCAGCGTGGAGTCTGGCGCCACGCGCAGTCGGCCGGTTCCCGGGCGTGGCGCTGGCGCCTTCGGCGCTTCCGCGGGCAGTTCGAACCGGGGGGCTTCCGGGATCGCGCAGGCCGGAGCGGCGTGGGGCTTGCGGCAGGTTGTCGCGGCGTCCGGGCGACGACCTTAGCGTTTGGCGGCTTCACCATGCCGGGCGCCTATACTTCGTGGATGACCCGATGCTTCCGTATCCCGCTCCGCGGCGTCCTTCTGCTGGCAGCCCTGCTGCTGCCGGCCGTACACGCCGCCGATAACCCGCCGACGCATACCGTGCCGGATACCCTGGCCCAGCGCATCGCCTCGTGCACGGCGTGTCATGGCGAACACGGCGAGGGTTCGCCGGGCACCGGTTTCTTCCCGCGTCTGGCGGGCAAGCCGGCGGAGTACCTGGCGCGCCAGCTGCGCTATTTCCAGCTCGGCCTGCGCAGGTACGGCCCGATGGAATACACCGTGCGCCCGCTCACCGACACCTACATGCACGAGATCGCCAGCTACTTCGCCCAGCAGGAAGTGCCGTACTCGCCGTCACCCACGCCGAGGGTGTCCGCCGCGCAGCTGGCACGCGGACAGGCGCTGACCGAGCATGGCGACCCCGGGCGCAAGATCCCGCCGTGCCAGGCTTGCCACGGCAGCCAGCTGACCGGCGTGCAGCCGTCCACGCCCGGCCTGGTGGGTCTTCCCTACGACTACGTGAGTTCGCAGCTCGGCTCCTGGCGCACCGGCACCCGCGCCGCTGCCGCACCGGACTGCATGTCGACCATCGCCAACCGGCTTACTCCGGCGGACATCACCGCGGTGTCTGCTTTCCTGGCCACAAGGCAGCTGCCGGCGGACATGCATGCGCAGCCGCCCGGTTCGGTGACGCCACCACTGCAGTGCGGCGTGCTGGGCAATGCCCCGCCGGCGGAGGCGCCGGTCAAGGGAGACGGCGCATGAAGTGGCTGCTGCGCGGTTTCCTGATTGTCCTCTTGCTGATGGTGGGCGGCGTCGCCTGGTGGCTGTTCGGGCCGCACCCCGACGATGTCGCCACGCGCGAGGCAGGTCGCCTTGCCGCCAGCGAAAACCTGGCCGACCCGGCGCTGATCGAACGCGGTCGCTACCTCGCCACGGTCGGCGATTGCGCGGCCTGCCACACCGCGCGCGATGGCGTCCCGTTCGCCGGCGGCCACGAAGTGCCGACCCCATTCGGCAATATCCCGGCGCCGAACATCACCCCGGATGACGAGACCGGATTGGGCCGGTGGACGTTTGCCGATTTCTGGCGTGCCCTGCACGAGGGCAAGGGCCGCCACGGCGAGTTCCTCTATCCGGCGTTCTCCTACACCTCGTACACCAAGGTCACTCGCGATGATGCGCTGGCGATCTTCGCCTACCTGAAATCGCTGGCGGCGGTGCATCGCCCGGCCGCAACACCGGAGCTGAAATTTCCCTACAGCGTGCGCCAGGGACTGGCTGCCTGGCGCGCGATGTATTTCCAGCCCGGTGTGTACCAGCCCGATCCGGCCCGGTCGGCCGAATGGAATCGAGGCGCTTATCTGGTGCAGGGCCTGGGTCACTGCAACGAGTGTCACGCCCGGCGCGACGCGCTGGGCGGCATCCCGGCGCAGCCGCCGTTGTCCGGCGGCGAGATTCCCGCACAGGACTGGTATGCGCCCGACCTCGGCACGCAGGCCCACGGCGGGCTGGAGGGCTGGAGCGGGCAGGACATCGTGCAGTTGCTCAAGACGGGGCAGTCGGCGAAAGGCAGCGCGTTCGGCCCGATGGCCGAGGTGGTCGCGCGCAGCACCCAGCACATGACCGACGCCGATCTCGCAGCGATCGCCAGCTATCTCGAGTCGCTGCCGCCACGGTCGCAGCCGCGGGTCGTCGAACCGGCGATCGACGCAACGGCGATGCGGCACAGGGGCGGGGAAATCTATGGCCAGCGTTGTGCCGCCTGCCACGGCAAGGACGGCAATGGCGTGGCCGGGGTCTACCCGCCGCTCAACGGCAACTCCTCGGTCGACGAACCGACCGGCATCAACGCGATCCGCGTGGTGCTGCTCGGCGGCTTTCCTCCGGTGACCGCGGGCAACCCGCGGCCGTACTCGATGCCGCCGTTCGCGCAGTCGCTGAGCGACGCGGACGTGGCGGCGGTGGTCAGCTACATCCGCCACGCCTGGAGCAACCGCGCTTCGCCGGTGCTCGAGCGTGACGTGGGCAAGTATCGCCAGACGCCGATGGACTGAGTCCATCGATGCGCACCGCATCGCGCGAACGGCCCGCTTCGTAGGGCCGTTCGCATGCCGGGCTCCGGCAACCCTACGGCGGCGCATGGCTGGCGCTCGCAGGTAAGATGCGCCTTTGCCTCACGACAGTCGAAGCGAACGCATGATCATCAATCCGAAAGTCCGCGGTTTCATCTGTATCACGGCGCACCCGGTGGGCTGCGCGAACAACGTGCGCGAGCAGATCGACATCACCAGGGCCAGCGGCCAGAGCGGGCAGGGCCCGAAGCGCGTGCTGGTCATCGGCGCCTCCACCGGCTACGGCCTGGCTTCGCGCATCACCGCCGCGTTCGGCTACGGTGCGGCGACGCTCGGCGTGTTCTTCGAGAAGCCCTCGAGCGAGACCAAGACCGGCACCGCCGGCTGGTACAACTCCGCCGCGTTCGACCAGGCAGCCAAGGCCGCCGGCCTGTACAGCAAGTCGATCAACGGCGATGCGTTCTCAAACGAGACCCGTGAGCGCGCGATCGAGCTGATCAAGGCGGAGATGGGCGGCCCGATCGACCTGGTGGTCTATTCGCTGGCCTCGCCGGTGCGCAAGCTGCCGGACACCGGTGAAGTGAAGCGTTCGGCGCTCAAGACCATCGGCGAGCCCTTCAGCGCCACCTCGGTCGACACCAACCGCGACACCGTGATCACCGCTACCGTCGAGCCGGCCACCGAGCAGGAGATCGCCGACACCGTCGCCGTGATGGGCGGCGAGGACTGGGCGCTGTGGATCGAGGCGCTGAACCAGGCCGGCGTGCTGGCGAAGGACGCCACCACCATCGCCTACAGCTACGTCGGCACCTCGATCACCTGGCCGATCTACTGGCACGGCACCCTGGGCCGCGCCAAGCAGCACCTGGACAACACCGCCAACGCGATGCGAGAGCGCTACGCGGCGAATGGCCTGAAGGCCTATGTGGGCGTGATGAAGTCGGTGGTGACCCAGGCCAGCGCGGCGATCCCGGTGATCCCGCTGTACGTGTCGATGGTCTTCAAGATCATGAAGGCCAAGGGCATCCACGAGGGCACCATCGAGCAGGCCAACCGTCTGTTCCGCGACTTTCTCTATCGCGCCGATGGCAGCGCGCCGCCGGTGGACGAGGAGCATCGCCTGCGCCTGGACGACTGGGAGCTGCGCGAGGACGTGCAGTCCGAGTGCAAGGCGCTGTGGCCGACGGTGACCACCGAGAACCTCAGCCAGGTGACCGACTACGCCGGCTACCGCCACGACTTCCTCAAGCTGTTCGGCTTCGACCGCAGTGACGTGGACTACACGCTGGACGTGCCCGCGGACGTGCGCTTTGACTGCGTGGAGATGTAACCCGCCCTCTCCAAGCTGCATGACGCACGGGCGCCCCTGGGCGCCCGTGTGCGTTTGGGGGCTGCAACGGCACTGGATCCCAGCCTTCGCTGGAATGACGAGCGTGGGGTTGGCGCCTTCGACGGCAAGCTCATGCCATGCCTCATCGTCATCCCGGCGCCCGCCGGAGGCGCTCTTCAGCGGCGAATGCCGGTCATCCAGCGTCTTCAATCGCCACGTACCAACCTGGCCAACTCAACCCATGGCCCGATCGACCAGTGCCCGCGCGCCTGCCCCGACGGCGACGGCAGCACGAACACCCGCGTCGTGCCGATGTGTTCCGGCTGCTCGCCGTAGCCGCTGATCGCCCTGCCCAGCGCCGCCTTCGCGCCGTGCTTGCTGGTGAAGGCCAGCCAGCGCGGTGCAAAGCACTCGATCTTTGCCATCAGCGCCGGCACGTCGAAGGCGTCGCGCGGCAGCTCGCTGTCGTTGCCGCTGTGGAACTTGGCCAGGTCGGTGAAGCCGATGCCGAGTTCGGGAAGCCGCGGGAACTCCTCCGGCGCGTAGCGTCGCGGGGTCAGGCCGACCTCGGCCAGCGCCCGCCAGAAAAGATTGCCGGGGTGCGCGTAGTAGGCGCCCTCGGCCGCCGAGCGCTTGCCCGCCGCGGTGCCGCAGAACACCAGTGCCAGGCCCGGTTGCAGCACGTCGGGCAGGATGTGCCGCTCAGTCGTCCGCGTCATCGAGCAGGAAGTCGGTGAACTGGAAGCGTTCGTCGCGCAGCACCGACTCGCCGCGACGCAGCCGCAGCGGCGTGCGGAACAGCGGGCCGCCGCAGCTCAGCGTATGGAACTCGCCGCGCTCGCCGCAGGGGTCGACCCCGACCGGCAATGCGTCGAGCAGGGCGCCGTCATAGGCGCGACCACAGAAAGCGGCGTCGAGTTGCTGGGTGTCCACGCAGCACAGCATGGCGCGATGGCCCTCGGCGACGAAACGGCGCGACAGCGCGGAAGTGTCTTCGCCCCAGATCGGAAATACCGCGCGCCATTCGGTCTGGCCGAGCTGGCGTACGCGATAGTCGCGCACGTCCTGCAGGAACAGGTCGCCGAACGCGCAGTGCCGGATGCCCGGCCAGCGCATGCGCGCTTCGATCAGCGCCTTGGCGTGCGCCTCCTCGTAGGCCTCGTTCGAGCCGGGCCAGTCCATCTCCACCACCAGCAGCGGCAGGCCGAGCGACGCGGCCTGGGCTTCCAGGATGTCGCGGCGTACGCCGTGCATGGCGATGCGGTCGTAGGTGCGGTTGACCGTGGTGAGCAGGGCGACCACCTGCCAATGCGGATCGGCGCGCAGCCGCTGCAGGGCCATCAGGCAGTCTTTGCCCCCGCTCCAGGCGAGCAGGATCGGTGTCGGTGTCATCCGCTAACTCTACGTGATCATGCCGACCACATGGCATGGACGTCCGGCTTGGCACGCTGTGACGATGACCGGCTTCCTCGACGACCTGTGGACCCACTCTCCCGCGTTCCGCCTGATCGGCTGCGCCGCGGTGGCGCTGGTCGTGGCGATGCTGGTGCATCGCGCCATCCGCGCCCTGCTGTGGCGGTGGAGCGACGATCATCCGATGGTGCGCGACATGCTGCGCTTCGCGCGGGCCCCGATGGGCTGGCTGGTGCCGCTGGTCGCCCTGGCGGTGGTCCTGCATGCCCGCCCCGAGTCGACGCTGCTTGCCCCGGTGCCGGTGCTGTCGCGCGGACTGGTCGTCGCGTTGATCGGCGTCGCCACCTGGCTGGCCGTACGTTGCGTGCAGGCGGCCGAGGCGTTCTTCGCCCGGCGCTTCCCGGTGGACGTGGCCGACAATCTGCACGCGCGCCGGGTGCTGACCCAGTCGCGCGTGCTCGGCCGTACCGCCACCGTGCTGATTGTGCTGCTCGGGCTGGCGGCGGCGCTGATGACCCTGCCGCTGGTGCGCCAGATCGGCGCGAGCCTGCTCGCCTCGGCCGGATTGGCCGGGCTGGCGGTCGGCCTGGCCGCCAAGCCGGTACTGAGCAACCTGATCGCCGGGCTGCAGATCGCGCTGACCCAGCCGATCCGGCTCGACGACGTGGTGATCATCGAAGGCGAATGGGGCCGGGTCGAGGAAATCACCGGCACCTACGTGGTGGTGCGCATCTGGGACGAGCGACGGCTGGTGGTGCCGTTGAACTGGTTCATGGAGCACCCGTTCCAGAACTGGACCCGGCGCACGGCGCAGATCATCGGCACCGTGTTCCTGTGGCTGGACTACCGCGTGCCGCTGGCGCCATTGCGGGAGGAGCTGCAGCGACTGTGCCGCGAGGCGGCCGAATGGGACGGTCGGGTATGCGTGCTGCAGGTCACCGATGCCAGCGATCGGGCCATGCAGCTGCGTGCGTTGGTCAGTTCGGGCGATTCCGGGCGCAACTGGGATCTGCGCTGCCGGGTACGCGAGGGCCTGCTGGCCTTCGCGCAGGCCCGGTATCCGGATGCGCTTCCGCGCTGGCGCGGCGAATGGTCGCGTGCCCCGGGCGGCGAACGGGAGGCGGCCGGGATGGCGCCGCGGCGGCCTCCGGAGGGGCAGCGCAGCCCGCATCCCGAAGATGGCGCCGGCGAGCTTCCCGGGTCGGCCTGAGCCGCCCGGCGACACGCGTCACGGGCCGCCAAAGTCAAGGGCTGGTGCGCATCGACAGTGCCCCGAACCAGCCGTTATAAAGGTCGCCCTGGGCGGGGGTAGTGCGGTGAGCGAAGAGATCCTGATCAATGTGACGCCGCGCGAGACCCGCGTCGGCATCGTCGAGAACGGCATGCTCCAGGAGGTCCATGTCGAGCGCGCCTCCCGGCGCGGCTACGTGGGCAACATCTACAAGGGCCGGGTGCAGCGGGTGATGCCCGGCATGCAGGCGGTGTTCGTGGACATCGGCCTGGACCGGGCGGCCTTCCTGCACGCCTCGGACATCATTCGTCCCGCCATTCCGGGCGGCGAGGGAGACGGTGGCGGCAACGGCTCGGTACCGTCGATCAGCGAACTGGTGCATGAGGGCCAGGAGATCGTGGTGCAGGTGGTGAAGGACCCGATCAGCACCAAGGGCGCGCGGCTGTCCACCCACCTGTCGATCCCCTCGCGCTACCTGGTGCTGCTGCCGCACGCGCGCACGCTGGGCATCTCCGCGCGCATCGAGGACGAGGATGAGCGCCAGCGCCTGAAGGACGTGCTGGCGCCGTTGCTCGGCGAGAACCCGCTGGGTTACATCGTGCGCACCAACGCCGAGGGCCAGTCGGCCGAATCGCTGGCGTTCGACGTGACCTACCTCGGCAAGGTGTGGCGGGTGGTGCAGGAGAACATCGCCCGCGCGAAGGTCGGCGAGCGGGTCTACGAGGAACTGTCGTTGCCGCTGCGCTGCCTGCGCGACTCGCTCAACGAAACCATCGAGAAGGTGCGCGTGGATTCGCGCGAGACCTTCGAGAAGGTGGTGAAGTTCGTGCACAAGTTCATGCCCAGCCTGGACGACCGCGTCGAGCACTACGACGGCGAGCGGCCGATCTTCGACCTCTACGGCGCCGAGGATGAGATCCAGCGCGCGCTGAGGAAGGAGGTGCCGCTCAAGTCGGGCGGTTATCTCATCGTCGACCAGACCGAGGCGATGACCACCATCGACGTGAATACCGGGGGCTACCTCGGCACGCGCAACCTCGAGGAAACCGTCTACCGCACCAACCTGGAGGCGGCACAGGCCGCGGCGCGCCAGCTGCGCCTGCGCAACCTGGGCGGCATCATCATCATCGATTTCATCGACATGACCGACGAGGAGCACAAGCGCCAGGTGCTGCGCACCCTCGAGAAGGGCCTGTCGCGCGACCATGCCAAGACCACCGTCTATCCGATGTCGGCGCTTGGCCTGGTGGAGATGACCCGCAAACGCACGACCGAGAGCCTGGAGCGGCAGCTGTGCGAGCCGTGCCCGGCCTGCTCCGGTCGCGGCACGGTGAAGACCGCCGAGACGGTGACCTACGAGATCTTCCGCGAGATCACCCGCGCGGTGCGCCAGTTCAGCGCCGCCAAGCTGCTGGTGATGGCCAGCCCGTCAGTGGTCAACCGCATCCTGGAGGAGGAGTCCTCCGCGGTGGCCGAACTGGAGGAGTTCATCTCCAAGAGCATACGCTTCCAGGCCGAAGAGCATTATTCCCAGGAACAGTTCGATGTGGTGTTGCTGTAACCGGCGATGCGACGCAGGTCGCCGACCGTGACGGCGACCTGGTCGCGGCACGCGCACCGGCTCAGCCGGGCGTTCGGATGGACGATCGGCGTCGGCCTGATCACCCTGGCGGTGGTCGCGGCATTGGCGCAGGTGCTGCTGCCGGCGTTGGCGCAGCATCCGCAATGGGTCGCCGCCCAGCTGGGCGAGCGCCTGCACCGTCCGGTGTCGTTCGAGTCGATGCAGGGGCGCTGGACCCCGGCCGGCCCCACCTTCGCCCTGCGTGGGGTCACCCTCGGCGCTGCCACTCCGGGGCAGGCGCCGCTGCGCCTTCCCGAGGTCGACGCGACGCTCGATTTCGGTGGCTGGCTGCTGCCCTCCCGGCACCTGCTCAACCTGCACGTGCGGGGCGTGCAACTGGACGTGGCCCGGAGCAAGGACGGGCACTGGTCGATCCGTGGCGTCGGCGCGACCGGGGGCAGCTCCGGTCAGCCCACGTCGCTGGGGCGGCTATCGCTGGACCTGTGGCTGGACGATGTGCACATCGACGTCGCCGACGAGCGCACTGGTCGGCACTACGCGGTGCTGGCCGACCAGTTGCGGGCATGGCTGGGTTCGGGCGAGGTGCGGGTGGGGGCGCGTCTGCGCCGCGCCGGTGCCGATGGCGTACTCACCGCGGCCGGGCAGTTCCGCGACGATGGCAGCAGCGGGCGGGTCTGGCTGGCTGGGGACAACCTCGACGTGAACGCCATGCTGGGCGACGCCAGCCTCGCCGGCTACACCGCCGAGCAGGGACACGGGCATCTGGAGGCCTGGCTGGACTGGCGCGACGGCAAGGTGGTGCGCAGCGTGCTGCAGACCGACCTGACCGGTGTTTCGCTCGGCACACCGGCAGGCAGCCGGGTCGACGTGGCGGCGATCCGCGGCGTGATGGAGATCCGCCAGACCGGTGACGGCTATCGGCTGGCCTGGGCCGGTTACGACGGCAGCGCCCTGGTGGCGGTGATGCATCGGCCTTCGGCCGAGGCAATCCGCATCGGCATCGCCGCCAGCCAGCTGCAACTGGCGCCGCTGGTGCCCTGGCTTGCGCTCAAGCCGGACATGTCCGCCGGCCTGTCCCACTGGCTGGGTGAGGGCAAGCCACGCGGGGAAATCACGCGCGCCGACGTGCAGTGGCAACAGGGTGTCGGGCTTACCCGGCTGGATGCCGCGTTCCAGGGGCTGGGCATCGACCCGGTCGGCACGATGCCCGGTATCGACCGGCTCTCCGGGACGCTGCGTGGCGACACCGAGGCGCTCTCGCTGGAGCTGCCGGAGCAGGCCACGGTGCTGCGTTTTCCCAAGGCGTTCCGCCAGCCGTTCGCGCTGTCCCGGCTGGCCGGCACGATCGCGGTGTGGCACGACGACGATGGCGTACATCTCGGCACCGATCCGCTGGACTTCACCGGCGTCGGCTATGCCGGCCAGGCGCGAGGCGAGGTGCTGTTGCCGGCTGGCGGCGGCCGGCCGTTCCTCGACCTGTATGCCCATATCGACCGCGGTGACGTCACGGCCGCCAAGCTGTTCTGGCCATTGACGATGCCGCCGAAGGCGATGGCTTGGCTGGACCGCGGCCTGGTCAGCGGCACCATCGACGGCGGCGATGCGCTGGTCCGCGGCAGCCTGGCTGATTGGCCATTCCTGCACAACGAAGGACGCTTCGAGGCGCAGGCACGGATCAGCGACCTCACCCTGGACTACGGCAGCGGCTGGCCGCGCGCCGAGCATGTCAGCGCGGTGGCCAGCTTCATCGACAACGGCATGCTGGTGCAGGCCAGCGGGGGCGATGCGATGGGGGTGAAGGCGCAGCACGCGGTGGCGCTGATCCCAGATTTCGGTGATGCCGCGCTGGATCTCAACGTCAGTGGCAGCGGCAGCGGGGCGAGCCTGCTCGGCTTCGTCAGCCACAGCCCGATCGCTGCGCGCGAGGCTGACACGCTGGCCAAGCTCAAGCTCGGGGGCAAGGGCGACTTCGATTTCCACCTGCTGCTGCCGCTCAAGGACGATGCCTCGCTGCAGCTCAACGGCACCGCGCAATTGACCCGTGCCGATCTCAGCGCGCCGGACTGGAACCTCCAGCTGGGGCAGCTTTCCGGGCCGATGCAGTTCGATGCCAAGGGCCTGACCGCCGGCCCGCTGCAGGGGACGTTCCGTGGCCAGCCGTCCACGCTGCAGATGCGCATTGCCGGCGCCACCGGCGACCCCGATGCAGTGCTTTCGGCCAGCCTGGACGGACGCTACACCCTGGCTGAGCTGCTGCAGGACCAGCCGGCCATGGCCTGGCTCGGCGCCGCTTCCGAGGGGCGCAGCGAGTTCCGCATCGGGCTGGACATCGGTCGCGATGCGGCCAATACGCCGCTGCACCAGCGGCTGACCGTCGACTCGGCGCTGCAGGAGATCGCGATCAAGCTGCCGGCGCCGCTGGACAAGCCCGCGGGCGTGATGATGCCGTTGCACGTGGAGCTCGGCCTGCCGACCGATTCGGCCGACCTGCAGGTCTCGCTGGACGACGTGATGCGCGCGCGCTTCCGCCTGCCGGGTGGTTACGGCCAGCCGCTGGCCGGAACCGTGGCGCTGGGCGACCGGATGCCCGACACGCTGCCGCAGCTGGGGCTGCGCGTGCAGGGCCATGGTGGCCGGGTGGATGTCAGCGGCTGGATCCAGCAGGTCGTCGGCGGGCAGGGCAGCGGCAGCGCGCCTCCGCTCGAGGGCATCGACATCACCGCGGACCACGCGATGCTGTTCGGCAACGATTTCCCCGGCCTGCACATGAAGGTCACCCCGAAGCCCGACGGCCTGGGTATCGACGCCGACGGCGCGACGCTGTCCGGGCACTTCGACGTACCCGGCGCCGACCTCGGCAAGCGCGGCATCACCGCAAGGCTCAAGCGCCTCTACTGGCCGAAGGCCGAGCCGCCGAAGGATGCCGACGGCAAGGCGCTGCCCGACACCGGCCCGACCCCGGCGCAGGCCGCACGCACGGGCGTGAATCCGGCCAGCCTGCCGCCCTTCCACCTGCTGGTGGACGACCTGCGGCTGGGCAATGCCCACCTCGGCCAGGCCCGGCTGGAGAGCTGGCCGACCGCCAAGGGCATGCACCTGGACCAGCTGCGGGCGTTGTCCCCCAGCGTGCAGATCACCGCCTCCGGCGACTGGAACGGAACTCCCGAGGACAGCCAGACCCATCTGGCGATCGACTTCTCCGCCGAGGACATCGGCAAGATGCTCGATGCGCTGGGCTTCGACGGCTTGTTCAACGGAGGCAAGACCCGGGCCCACCTGGACGGCATCTGGCCGGGCAGCCCCTCGGCGATCACCCTGGCCAACCTCGAGGGCCGGCTGCAGGTGCATGTGAGCGACGGGCGCATCCCCGAGGCCGATTCGCCGGGCGTGGGGCGGCTGCTGGGACTGGTCTCGCTGGCCGAACTGCCGCGCCGGCTCACGCTCGACTTCGGCGACGTGTTCGGCAAGGGCCTCGCGTTCGACAGCATCGACGGCAGCTTCGTCTTCGCCGGCGGCAACGCCACCACCCAGAACATGAAGATCAAGGGGCCGGCCGCGGAGATCACCGTGACGGGGCGCACCGGCCTGCGCGCCCGCGACTACGACCAGCAGCTCTACGTGGTGCCGCACGTCGGCAACAGCCTGCCGGTGGTCGGCGCGGTGGTCGGTGGGCCGGTGGGGGCCGCGGCGGGCCTGGCGGTGCAGGGGCTGCTCGGCCGCGGCCTGAACAAGGCGGCCAGCGCGCGCTACGCGGTCACTGGCAGCTGGGACAAGCCCAAGATCACCCTGATCGAGAAGCGCGTGCCCAAGCCCCTGCCACTGCTGCCGGCGCCGGCCAGCTCGACCGCGCCAACGCCTCCGCTGCTGCCCGCGCCGGCCACGTCGGCGCCGGCGCGCTGAGCCCTCAGTCCGGGGCGCCAGCCTCCTTCGGCGGACCGCGGAACGGAAACAGCTGCTGCCGGACGAACCCGTCGGGCATGTAGTCGCCGACCACGCCGTACTTCTCCGGGAACGCCTTGGTCGACTTCACCGCGGTGCCGAACAGGTAGTCGAGGAAGGCGTAGTGGGCGGCGTAGTTGCGGTCGATCGCCTCGTCGTCCGAGGCGTGGTGCCAGTGGTGGAAATCGGGCGTCACCACCAGGTATTTCAGCGGGCCCCACGGCAGGTGCACGTTGGCGTGGTTGAACACCGCCTGGAAGCCGACCACCAGGATGTAGGCGTTCATCACGCCCTCGCTGAAACCCAGGATGTACAGCGGCGCCAGCACCGCCACCCGGGTCACGATGAGCTCCAGCATGTGCTGGCGCGAGCCGGCCAGCCAGTCCATCGTCTTGGCGCTGTGGTGCACGGCGTGGAAGCGCCAGAGGAACGGCACCTCGTGGTAGGCGCGGTGCGTCCAGTACTGCGCCAGGTCGGCGACCAGGATGCAAAGCAGCAGCTGCGGCACGAAGGCGGTGTGCTGCACGGTCTGCTGGAACGGGCTGTCGGTGAGCCAGCCGAACAAGTGGTGCAGCAGGAAGTTCACCGTCAGCAGCGCCAGCCCCACGATGAAATGGTTGACCGCGAAGTGCTTCAGGTCGGTCTGCCACTCCTTGCGGAACACCGCCTGGCCCTTGTAGAGCGGGAACAGCTTCTCGATCACCACGAACACCAGCGTCGAGCCGAGCAGGTCGAGGATGAACCAGTCCAGCCCGATGTACGGCGTGTGGTCGGGGAAGTTGCCCACCGGCACGCGCGAACCGCCCAGCGCGGTCGCCGCCAGCACGAAGGCGAAGGCCACCGCGTTGATGTTGCGCGAGCGGCCCAGGATCACGTTGCCCAGCGACATGCCGCCGGCGACCAGCAGCCCCGCCAGCAGCAGCTGGCGCAGCACGTCCACCGAATACTTGTGGCGGAGGTCCGGCGTGGTCAGGTACTGGGGATAGTGGAAGGCGAGCACCGCGAGCAGGCAAAGCACGCCCAGCGACAGGGCGATCACGCCGCTGACCCGGCCCAGACCGGGCTTGAGTTCGCCGTCGCTGCGCAGCAGTTCGCGGGTCTCGGCGACCGGCTGCTGCAGTGTGTGTTCGATCACGTCGCGTGCGCGCTTGCGCCCCGAGTCTGGCTGCATGAATCGTCTCCCCATGGACGCCTTCCTGGCGTTGGCGCATCGTAGCGGACCGGGGCGCGGGGCGCTTTAAAGCACCGAACGGTGCCCCCATACCTGCCAGTCAATACCGGATACCGAAGCGGATGCCCATGTCTTCCCTCCTCGAACAAGCCCAGAGCCGCCTGCTCACCCCCGGTGGCCTGGCCACCGGCGACCTGGAGCGGGTGTTCGACCAGCTGATGGCGCCGTCGATCGACGCTGCCGACCTGTATTTCCAGCATTCGCGCAGCGAGTCGTGGCTGCTGGAGGAGGGTATCGTCAAGGACGGCAGCCACTCGATCGAGCAGGGCGTGGGCGTGCGTGCGATCTCGGGCGAGAAGACCGGCTTCGCCTATTCCGACGAGATCGTGCTGCCGCAGCTGCTGGACGCCTCGAAGGCCGCCCGCGCCATCGCGCAGGACGGCCGCGGCGCCGGCCACCCGCTGGCCATCGGCAACACGCGCGCGCTATATCCGGCGATCGATCCGGTCGAGAGCCTGCCCAACCCCGACAAGATCGCCCTGCTGCGCGAGGTGGATGCCTACGCGCGCTCGCGCGATCCGCGCATCACCCAGGTGATCGTCAGCCTCGCCGCCACGCTGGATACGATCCTGATCGCCGCCTCCGACGGCACCCTGGCCGCCGACGTGCGCCCGCTGGTGCGCATCAACGTGCAGGTGATCGCCGAGGCCAACGGCCGCCGAGAGCAGGGCTATGCCGGTGGCGGCGGGCGCTACAGCTACGGCGAGCTGATCGCCAACGGCCGCGCGCTGGCGTTCGCCGACGAGGCGGTGCGCCAGGCGCTGGTCAACCTCGACTCGGTCGATGCCCCGGCCGGCCAGATGACCGTGGTGCTCGGCCCGGGCTGGCCCGGCGTGCTGCTGCACGAGGCGATCGGCCACGGCCTGGAGGGCGACTTCAACCGCAAGGGCAGCTCCGCCTTCGCCGGCCGCATCGGCCAGCGCGTCGCGGCCAGGGGCGTCACCGTGGTCGACGACGGCACCCTGGCCGGCCGCCGCGGTTCGCTCAGCATCGACGACGAGGGCACGCCGACCGAATGCACCACGCTGATCGAGGACGGCATCCTGGTCGGCTACATGCAGGACAAGCTCAACGCCCGCCTGATGGGCATGCAGCCCACCGGCAACGGCCGGCGCGAATCGTTCACCCAGCTGCCGATGCCGCGCATGACCAACACCTACATGCGCGGCGGTGACATGGACCCGGCAGAGATCATCCGCTCGGTGAAGAAGGGCCTGTACGCGCCGAATTTCGGCGGTGGCCAGGTCGACATCACCAACGGCAAGTTCACCTTCTCGGCCAGCGAGGCCTACCTGATCGAGGATGGGAAGATCACCGCGCCGGTGAAGGGCGCCACCCTGATCGGTTCCGGTCCGGAGGTGCTGCAGCGGGTGTCGATGATCGGCAACGACATGGCACTGGACGAGGGTGTCGGCGTGTGCGGCAAGGACGGCCAGAGCGTGCCGGTGGGCGTGGGCCAGCCGACCCTGCGGATCGACTCGATGACCGTGGGCGGCACCGCGTCCTGAGCCGGCAGCTGTTCCGGCCGCTACCGCCGGCGTGGCGCTGCTAGAGTAGCGGCGCCTTCCATGCGACCTAAGGAGAGTGAGCATGCCGGTCCCGCAGATCCAACGCCCGACGGCGGCCTTCGTCGGTGCTTCCTGGCTGGCCCTGATGGTCGGCTCGCTGGCCTATCTCATCGGGCTGTGGAATGCCCAGATGGCGCTCAACGAAAAGGGCTACTACCTGACCCTGCTGCTGTACGGGCTGTTTTCCGCGGTATCGCTGCAGAAATCGGTACGCGACCGGCTGGAGGGGCTACGCGTGACAGGCCTCTATTTCGGCCTGTGCTGGGTCTCGCTCGGCATCGCCATCGTGCTGCTGGTGATCGGACTGTGGAACGCCACGCTCGGTCTCAGCGAAAAGGGCTTCTACGCCATGGCGTTCCTGCTCAGCCTGTTCGCCGCAGTGGCTGTGCAGAAGAATGTCCGGGACATGGCCCTGCACGACGGCGACGCGGACGCCATGGATCGTTCCGCCGACTTCTGAACCGCGGGCATCCCCGGTCAGTCGGCTGAGCCCTCGTCGCCATCGGCTTCCTCCAGCGTCTTGAGCACCTGGAAGATCTCGCGATAGGCCCGCGGCGGCTTGTTCGGGGTGTTCTTCTCGATGCGTGCCTGGCGCACCAGCGAGCGCAGGTGCTGGCGGTCGAGCGCCGGATGCTTGTCGGCCAGATCGGACAAGGCGGCATCCCCCTCGTCGCCGAGCAGGCGTTCACGCAGCGATTCCAGCCGGTGCATCGCCGCGGTCTCCTGGCGCTGCTTGTCGCGGTTTTCGCCCAGCGCGGCGCGCACCGTGTCGAAGGTGGCCTCGTCGTGGCGGCGCATCAGCTTGGCGAGGAAGCCGAGCTGGCGCTTGCGTGCGATGTGCGAGGTGATCTTCCGTACGTTGGCGATCTCGTCGCGCACGTCGTCCGGCAGCTCCAGCTTGGCCAGCCTGGACGGGATCATTTCCACCAGTTGCGTGGCCAGCGTCAGCACGGCCAGTGCGTCGCGCCGCTGCTGGGTGCGGCTGGGACCGTATTCGTTTTCGTCCAGTTCGTACTGGCTGCGGCTTCGGCTGGGGCTCACGGGGCGGATTCCGGCGGGGTGGCAAGGGCGAGCGGATCGCTGTCGTCGGCCTGCTCCAGCGCGAAGCGCGGAATCGGCTCGCCCTCCAGCTCCACCGTCTCGCAGAACATCGCCGCCGGGCGCACCCACAGGCCGTGCTCGCCGTACAGCGCCTGGTACACCACCAGCGGCTCCATCGTCTCGCTGTGGCGGGCGGTGCCCAGCACGCGGTAGCGCTGGCCCTTGTAGTGGCGGTAGATGCCGGCGGCAGGTTGCATGGGACTCTCCACAGCGGCCAGACTGGCACGCTCTTTTCATGCCGGCCGGCAGGCCCCATGTCTGGGAGCTGGGCGGCGCGGGTCGTCCATTCTACCCGTCCACCCTGCAGGAATCCCACGTGAGCGACATCACTCCCCATCCCGACCGCAGCCACGAGGAGCTGGACCGCCTGGCCGAGCTGGCGCAGGACGTGATCCACCGCGCGCGCGCCGCCGGTGCCAGCCAGGCCGAAGTGGCCGCCAGCATCGACACGGGCCTGAGCGTGAATGTGCGGCTGGGCGAGGTGGAAACGGTCGAGCACACCCGCGACCGCGGTTTCGGCCTCACCGTGTACTTCGGCCAGCGCAAGGGCTCGGCCAGCACCGCCGACCTGAACCCGGACTCGATCCAGGCCACGCTGGACCAGGCCTGCGCGATCGCCCGCTATACCGAGGAGGACCCGGCCGCCGGCCTCGCCGATGCGGCACTGATGGCCACCGAGTTCCCCGATCTGGACCTGTGGCATCCGTGGGCGATCGATACCGCCGATGCCATAGCGCTGGGCCAGCGCATCGAAGACGCCGGCCGCGCCCATGCCGGTATCAGCAACTCCGACGGTGCCGGCGTACAGATGGGCGAGAGCCTGTCGGTGTACGCCAACTCGCACGGCTTCGTCGGACGCGAGCGCGGCACCCGGCACTCGATCTCGCTGTCGCTGATCGCCGGCGACGAGGCCGGCATGCAGCGCGACTACTGGTACGACAGCGTGCGCGATGCGGCGAAGTTCATGGACGCGAAGGCGCTGGGCGACAAGGCCGCCGAGCGCACCCTGGCGCGGCTGGGTGCGCGCAGCCTGTCCACGCGGCAGTGCCCGGTGCTGTTCGCGTCGGAGCTGGCGCGCGGGCTGGTCGGTCACCTGGTCAGCGCGGTCAGCGGTGGGGCGCTTTACCGGCGCTCCAGTTTCCTCGTCGACCATGCCGGCAAGCCGGTGATGCCGTCGTGGATGCAGATCGTCGAGCGGCCGCTCCTGCGCGGCGGCCAGGCTTCCGGTGCGTTCGACGCCGAGGGCGTGGCCACCCGCGACAGCGCACTGGTCGAGGATGGCGTCCTGGCGCGCTACGTGCTCGGCAGTTACTCCGCGCGCAAGCTGGGCCTGGCCACCACCGGCAATGCCGGCGGCATCCACAACCTGGTCGTCACGCCGGGCAGCAGCGACGGCGAGGCCAGCGACTTTGCCGGCATGCTCGAGCGCCTGGGTACCGGCCTGCTGGTGACCGAGCTGATGGGGCAGGGCGTCAACACCACCACGGGCGACTATTCGCGCGGTGCATCCGGCTTCTGGGTGGAGAACGGCGTGATCGCGTTCCCGGTCGAGGAAATCACCATCGCGGCCAACCTGCGCGACATGTTCGCCGGCATCGTGGCGGTGGGATCGGACGTGGATCCGCGCTCGCACATTCTCACCGGTTCGATCCTGCTCGATCGCGTGACCGTCGCCGGCGAATAGGTGGCCGGTCCCCTGCGCAAAAGTCTGCGCTCGCGGTAGCATCGGCAGGACATCGCCGCGTCGCGCGATGCTTTGCCACCAACGAGGGCCAGGCCATGAGCGTTCCCCCCGAAGACGTCGTACCTCCTCCGCCCCCGCCGGCCGCGCCGCCGCCGAGCGATCCTCCCCCGTCCGAGCCGCCGGTTGCCGGTGGGCCTTCCGCCGAGCAGCGTCAATGGGCGATGTTCGCCCACCTGTCGGCTCTGCTCGGTCTGGTCACCGCTGGCTGGGCGTGCTTCCTGGGGCCGCTGGTCATCTGGCTGGTGAAGAAGGACACCATGCCCTTTGTCGACGACCAGGCGAAGGAGGCGTTGAATTTCAACATCACGGTGATGATCGCCGGCGCGATCTGCTGGATCCTGGTGTTCGTGCTGATCGGCTTCCTGCTGCTGTGGGCACTGGCGATCGTGTGGATCGTGTTCACCATCATCGCGGCGATCAAGGCCAACGAGGGCGTGGCCTACCGCTACCCGTTCGCGCTGCGTCTGATCAAGTAACCCCGCTGCCAAGCAGCGGCATGAGAGAACCTGCCAGAATCCGCGGTGCGGTGTGCGGGGCCATCAGCGAACGGGGCCGCACACCAATCAGGAGCCAGCGCCACCGGGACTGGCAGACAAATCGGAAAAGGGGAGATAGGGATGGGATTTTTCGACTGGTACGTGTCGTGTATCAAGGATCACTACGTCGACTTCGAAGGCCGTGCACGGCGCCAGGAGTACTGGATGTTCGCCCTGGTGAACATCCTTGCCGCCATCGTGGTGGGCGTCATCGGGGCGATCATCCACCTGAGGATGCTGGGTTCGCTGTATTCGCTGGCGGTGCTGTTGCCAGGTATCGCCGTGACGGTGCGCCGTCTGCATGACACCGATCGATCGGGCTGGTGGATCCTGATTGGCCTGATCCCGCTGATCGGCACGATCTGGCTGCTGGTGCTGATGGTGCTCGAGGGCACCCAGGGCTCCAACCAGTACGGCCCTGATCCGAAGCAGGCGGGCTGAACCGAAGGGTCTCTCAGAGGAGTGGAAAGGGCGGCGCAAGCCGCCCTTTTCAGTGCTGGCGACCGGCTGCGTAACGTGCCAGTTCGATCAGCAGCTCGCTACGCGACTCCAGCATGGAGATGGCGGCCAGCGCCTCGTCGGTGAGCTGTGCCAGCCGCGTGCGCGAGGCGTCCAGGCCCAGGATCGACGGGAAGGTGGGCTTGTCGGCCGCCGCATCCTTGCCGGCGGTCTTGCCGATCACCGCCGATTCGCCCTCGACGTCGAGAATGTCGTCGCGCACCTGGAAGGCCAGGCCGACGGCGCGGGCGTAATGGTCCAGCGCATTCAGTGTGGCGGTGTCGGCGCCGGCGGTCATCGCGCCCAACTGCACCGAGGCGCGGATCAGCGCGCCGGTCTTGCAGGCGTGCATGTGCTCCAGCTCGTCCAGCGACAGCGTGCGGCCAACGGCGGAAAGATCCAGTGCCTGGCCGCCGGCCATGCCCTCGGCACCACAGGCACGGCCGAGCGCGCGCTGCATCGCCATGCCGGTGGCAGGATCTACCGGAGCCTGTGCCAGCAGTTCGAAGGCCAGCGCCTGCAGCGCGTCGCCGGCAAGGATCGCCATCGCCTCGCCGAACACGATGTGGCAGGTGGGGCGGCCGCGGCGCAGTGCGTCGTCGTCCATGGCCGGCAGGTCGTCGTGCACCAGCGAGTAGGCATGGATCAGTTCCACCGCGCAGGCCGGCGCGTCGAGCACCGGGTCGTCGCAGCCCAGTGCGTGGCCGGTGGCATAGACCAGCAGCGGACGCAGCCGCTTGCCGCCGCCGAGCACGGCGTAGCGCATGGCGCGATGCAGTTCGGCGGGCGGGGCGTCTTCGGCGGGCAGTGCCGCGGCGAGGGCGCGGTCGGCGCGATCAATCAGCGCCTGCAGCGCCGGGCTCAGCTCAGAGTTCGGGTTCAAACGGTTCGGCGCTCTCGGGGGCGTCGGGGTCGAGCAGCAGGCGCACCCGCAGGTCGGCCTTTTCCAGCGCCTGCTGGCAGTGGCGGTAGAGACCGATGCCACGCTCGAAGGAGGCCAGTGAATCGTCCAGGCTGAGGTCGCCACCTTCCATCTTCGCCACGAGCTGTTCGAGCTCGTCGAGCGAATGCTCGAAGTCGGCGGCTGGCGCGGTATCGACAGGGGCGGGAACGGTCTTTGCCATGGCCGGGAACGCTAACGCAGCGGGGCACGGGAATCAATGGAAAAGGCGTCGCGCATGCCCTGGAAACCGCATGGCATCGGGCTTTTCGCTAACGGCCCGGAACCCAGCACAGCGTTTCGCCGAGCAGGGCCTGCCCGCGGGCGCTCAACCAGCGGTCGGCGACAGCCACGAGCGCATGGTCCTCCCAGATCAGCGGGCAGGCCAGGCGTTGCCAGGGGGGCACGGCGCCGGCCTGGAAAAGGTCGCGCAGTTCGCGGGTGTGTGGGTCGCCGGCCGGCTTGAGCCGCTCGCCGCCCCGGCGCAGGCGGACCGTGAGCGGGGTGTCCAGCGTGCGGTCGACGCGCAGCGAGCCGCCGTCCGGCAGGTCCAGCACGCCGCCGTGCCAGCACGCCTGCCAGCCCGGGGCGAACGGCGGTGCCTGCGGCAGGGCCCACAGGCGCCCGCGCCACACGTGCAGCTCGGCGCCGGGCCAGCGGATGCAGGGGACGCGGCCGTCACGGGCGTCGATCTGGCGCAGGATCTGCGCCCGTTGGCCGCCGGTGGGAGCGGGCAGGCCACGGCCGTGCAGCCAGTGATCGAGCAGCGGCTCGCGCAGGCCCGGGGCGAGGCCGCGCCAGCCGGCGGCGTCCAGGCTGCCGGTGACGTGGTCGTGCAGTTGCCCGAAGGCTGCCAGCCAGCGGGTGCGCAACGCGTCGGCGGCCGCCCGGCAAAGCGCGGCGCTGCGGACGATCGAGTCGGCGGCCTGGGGCCAGTGTCGGGCGAGGCGGGGAAGAATCTCGTGGCGCAGGGCATGGCGGGCCAGTCGCGGATCGGCGTTGGCCGGGTCATCGAGGCAGGCCAGCGCATGCTGCTGCACGTAAGCATGCAGCACGCTGCGGGGCACTTCGAGCAAGGGACGCCACAGCGTGCCGGCGCCAAGCGGCCGCCGCGCGCGCATGCCGCCCAGCCCTTCCGGCCCGGCACCGCGCAGCAGCTTCAGCAGTACCGTCTCGACCTGGTCGTCGCGATGGTGGGCAGTCAACAGCTGCTCACCTGGCTGCAGCGCGGCAGCGAGCGCGGCGTACCTGGCCTCGCGTGCGGCGCCCTCCACGCCAAGGCCGGCGCTGGCGTCCACCGCGACGCGCAGCACCGTGCAGGCGACGTCCAGGCCGGTGCAGAACGCCAGCGCGTGTCCGGCCCATCGCGCGCTGTCCGCATGCAGGCCGTGGTCGACATGCAGCGCGCGCAGTGGCCGCTCGCGCGGAAGCGTGGCCAGTGCATGCAGCAGGGCGGAGGAGTCCGGTCCGCCGCTGAATGCCACGCACAGGCCATCTGCCGGTGCGTCGGCCAGCCGGTCAAGCAGGTGTTCGGTCAGCGAGTGTGACAAGACGATGCGTGGTGGCCGGGGACGCACACAGTCTAGGGCGACCGGTACGGTCACGCCCGCTGCGCGGTGGCGGGTGGGCTATTTGCGCCGCTTGTCGCGCACGTAGAGCGTGCGGGTCGCGCCGTCTCCCCGCGGGTCGATCTCGAACAGGCCGGTCGCGTCGACCAGTTCGCTCAGCTTGCGGTAGCCGTAATTGCGCGGGTCGAACTCCGGGGCCTGCTTGGCGACCGACGAACCGATCGCGCCCAGGTGTGCCCAGCCGCTGTCGTCGGAGACCGCTTCGATGGCATTGCGCAGCAGTCCGACCAGCCGCGCGTCGCCCTTCAGCTGGGCCTGCGACAGGCGCTTGGCAGGGGTCTCGTCCTCCGGCTTTTCCACCAGCAGTTCGGTGTAGATGAACTTGTCGCAGGCGGCAACGAACGGCTCGGGCGTCTTCTTCTCGCCGAACCCGTACACGGTGAGCCCGGACTCGCGGATGCGCGCGGCCAGTCGGGTGAAGTCGCTGTCGCTGGAGACGATGCAGAAGCCGTCGAAGCGCCCGGTGTAGAGCAGGTCCATCGCGTCGATGATCATCGCCGAGTCGGTGGCGTTCTTGCCGCGGGTATAGCCGAACTGCTGGATCGGCTGGATCGAGTAGGTCAGCAGCGTTTCCTTCCAGCCCTTCAGGTGCGAGCCGGTCCAGTCGCCGTAGATGCGCTTGGCGTGGGCGGTACCGTACTTGGCGATTTCCGCCAGCAGACCCTCGACGATTGCCGGCTGGGCGTTGTCGGCGTCGATCAGGACGGCAAGGCGGTCGGATGGGGTGTTGGCCATGGCGAAGCTTCCCTTTGCGAGCCAGTGCCCATCATGGCAGAGCGGCGGCGGATCCGGGTCAGTAGCGGACGCCGGCGCGATCGAGTTCGTGCCGCAACGCATCCAGTCCCCGCCAGTCGGGCCTGCGGGCGACCCCGCGGCGTATGCGCCGGCCGTCGGCAGCCACGCCGACGCTGATATCAGCCTTCGGTATAGGCGCCGTAGCCGCGCAGGCGCTCGTAGCGGCGCGACAGCAGGTCGGGCACGTTCAGTGCCTCGAGGCGGTCCAGCTCGTTGAGCAGCACAGCCTTGAGGCGGATCGCCATCGAGTGCGGGTTGCGGTGCGCACCGCCCAGCGGCTCGCGCACCACCTTGTCGATCAGGCCCAGCTCGAGCAGTCGCGGGGCGGTGACGCCCATCGCGTCGGCCGCATCGCGCACCTTGTCCTGGCTCTTCCACAGGATCGAGGCGCAGCCTTCCGGCGAGATCACCGAGTAGATCGAGTACTGCAGCATGATCACCGCGTCGCCCACGCCGATCGCCAGCGCGCCGCCGGAGCCGCCTTCGCCGATCACGGTGCAGACCACCGGAACTTTCAGCTCGGCCATTTCCAGCAGGTTGCGGGCGATCGCCTCGCTCTGGCCACGCTCCTCGGCACCCACGCCGGGGTAGGCGCCCGGGGTGTCGATGAAGGTGAGGATGGGCAGGCCGAAGCGCTCGGCCAGCTTCATCAGGCGCAGCGCCTTGCGGTAGCCCTCGGGGCGCGGCATGCCGAAGTTGCGGCGCACCTTGCCCTTGGTGTCGCGCGCCTTCTGGTGGCCGATGATCATTACCGAGCGGCCGTTGACCCGACCCAGGCCGCCCACGATGGCTGCGTCGTCGGCGAAGGCACGGTCGCCGGCCAGCTCGTGGAATTCCTCGCAGATGGCGCTGATGTAGTCCAGCGTGTACGGCCGCGCCGGGTGGCGCGACAGCTGGGTCACCTGCCACGAATTGAGGTTGCGGAAGATGTCGGCGGTCTTGACCTTGAGCTTCTCGCGCAGGCGGCCGACCTCGTCGTCGATGTCCACCGCCTGGCCATGGCTGGCATGGCGAAGCTCTTCGATCTTCGCTTCCAGCTCGGCAATCGGTTGTTCGAAATCGAGGAAGTTCGGGTTCATTCGGCGCGGTTCAGGACAGTAAGCGGGGCAGTATAGCGGTACGCGGAAAAACGCGAGAACGCGGGCGTATTGTAGGAGCGCACCCTGTGCGCGAATGCTCTTGGCTTCAATGTCGATCGGGAGAAAAAGCATTCGCGCACAGGGTGCGCTCCTACATCACTCCTGGCTCCGCACGATGCGCAGCCGGGCGGCCTCGACCCCGGGCAGGGCGCGCACGGCGCGCAGCAGGTCCGGGATCGCCTCCACCCGCCAATCGTCGCCCAGTTCCAGGTCGGCCTGGGCGTCGCGGTTGTGGTAGCCGTAGAGCACCACGCTGGCCCGACCGCCGCGGAAGCCCGCCAGGGTGCGTTGCAGCTGGGCCGGGAAATCCGGGGTGATGCCGTTCAGCTTCAGCCGCAGCAGGCGGGCATGGCGGCGGCAGGCGTCGGCCAGGGTGATCGCGCTGCGCGCGCGCACCTGGAAGCCGCCGCCGGAGAACTCGTCGATGCGCAGGCCGCCTTCGACGATCAGCATCTCGTCGCGAGTCAGCAGCGGGGCCACCTGCTGGAACAGTTCGCCGAAGAAGCTCACCTCGATCGAACCGGTGCCGTCCTCCAGCCGCACGAAGGCATCGGAGTCGCCGCGCTTGCGCACCGCGGTGACCATGCCGGCGACCGTCCACGGCGTGTCCGGGCCGCGACGGAAGCGGTTGTTCTCGCCGTCGTTGTTCTTGCGCGGTCGCGGCGGCTGGTAGCGCTCGGCGATCTCGCCCAGCGGGCAACTGGACAGCTGCGCCAGCTCATCGCGCCACGGGTCGGTGGGATGGCCGGAGAGGTAATGGCCGAGCGTGTCGCGCTCGCCCTGCAGCTTCCGCTCCAGCGGCCACTCCGGCACCGTCGGCAGGTCGATCTGCACCACCGGCGTGACCGCACCCATTGCCGCCCCGAACATGTCGTTCTGGCCGGACTGGCGGTCGCGCAGGTGTTGTTCGGCGGCCTTGATCGCGTCCGGCAGCTGCTCCATCAGGCTGGCGCGGGTCGGCGCCAGCGGGTCGAGCGAACCGGCGTAGATCAGCGCTTCGAGCACGCGGCGGTTGAGCTTGGTCGGATCGACCCGGCGGCAGAAGTCGGCCAGGTCCTGGTAGGGACCGTTGCGCTTGCGCTCGTCGACGATCGCCTCGCAGGCGCCCTGGCCGACGCCCTTGATCGCGCCGAGGCCGTAGCGGATCACCTTCGGTTCGACCGCCACGAACATGTAGTCGGAGGCGTTCGCGTCCGGCGGCAGGATGGTCAACCCGATCGCCTTCGACTCGGTCAGGAAGGTCACCACCTTGTCGGTGTTGTCCATGTCCGAGGAGATCGTCGCGGCCATGAACTCGGCCGGGTAGTGCGCCTTCAGCCAGGCGGTCTGGTAGGACACCAGCGCGTAGGCGGCCGCGTGCGACTTGTTGAAGCCGTAGCCGGCGAACTTCTCCATCAGGTCGAAGATTTCGTCGGCCTTGGACGCGCTGAGCCCGTCCCTGGCCGCACCCTCGCGGAACGTCGCGCGGTGCTTGACCATCTCCTCGACTTTCTTCTTGCCCATCGCGCGGCGCAGCAGGTCGGCGCCGCCGAGCGAATAGCCGCCGACGATCTGCGCCATCTGCATCACCTGCTCCTGGTAGACCATGATGCCGTAGGTCTCTTTCAGGATCGGCTCGACGCGCGGATCGGGGTATTCGACTTCTTCCTTGCCGTGCTTGCGCGCGACGAAGCTGGGAATCAGGTCCATCGGGCCGGGGCGGTACAGCGCCACCAGCGCCACGATGTCGCCGAAGCGGTCGGGTTTGGCGTCCTTGAGCATGCGCTGCATGCCGGAGGATTCGAGCTGGAACACCGCCACCGTCTGCGCGCGCTTGAGCAGCTCGTAGGTGGGCACGTCGTCCAGCGGGATCTGGCTGATGTCCAGCGGCGCCTCGCCGCTCTGGGCGCGACGAGCGTTGATCGCCTTCACCGCCCAGTCGATGATGGTCAGCGTACGCAGGCCGAGGAAGTCGAACTTCACGAGGCCGACCGCTTCCACGTCGTCCTTGTCGTACTGGGTGACGACGCCGCTACCGCCCGGTTCGCAGTACAGCGGGGCGAACTCGGTCAGCGGCTTCGGCCCGATCACCACGCCGCCGGCGTGCTTGCCGGCGTTGCGGGTGAGGTTCTCCAGACTCAGCGCCAGGTCGATCAGCGGCCGCGCCTCGTCCTCGTCCTGCTCGTACAGATCGCAGAACTCCCTGACGACACGGTCCGGCTCCTTCTTCGACTTCTCGCTGCGGCCCAGCGCGTCGGACAGGGTCAGGTCGAGCGGGCGCGCGGGAATCAGCTTGGCGATGCGGTCGACCGCGTTGTAGCCCATGCCGAGCACGCGGCCGGAGTCGCGCAGCACCGCCTTCGCCGCCATCGAGCCGTAGGTGATGATCTGGCTGACGTGGTCGCGGCCGTACTTGCGCGCCACGTAGTCGATCACCTCGTCGCGGCGGTCCATGCAGAAGTCGATGTCGAAGTCGGGCATCGACACGCGCTCGGGATTGAGGAATCGCTCGAACAGCAGGTCGTACTGCAACGGATCCAGGTCGGTGATCTTCAGCACCCAGGCCACCAGTGAGCCGGCGCCCGAGCCGCGGCCCGGGCCCACCGGGATGCCGTTCTGCTTACCCCAGTTGATGAAGTCCGCCACGATCAGGAAGTAGCCGGGGAAGCCCATCTCGATGATGACGTCCAGCTCGCGTTCCAGCCGTGCCTCGTAGTCGGCCAGGGTCTTGCCTTCGGCCAGCGGCGCGGCGGCGAGGCGCTCGGCCAGGCCTTCACGCGCCAGTTCGCGGATGTAGCTGGCCAGGTCGTGGCCGTCCGGTACCGGGAAGTCGGGCAGGTAGTAGGTGCCGAACTTCAGTTCCAGGTTGCAGCGCTTGGCCAGCTCGACGGTGTTTTCCAGCGCCTCCGGCAGGTCGGCAAACAGCGCCTCCATCTCCTCCGGCGACTTCAGGTACTGCTGGTTGCTGTAGTCGCGCGGGCGCTTGGGGTCGGCCAGCACGCGACCCTGGTGGATGCACACGCGCGCCTCGTGCGACTCGAAGTCTTCCTGCTTGAGGAAGCGCACGTCGTTGCTGGCGATCACCGGCAGCTCGAGCTCGGTGGCCAGGATCAGCGCGGCGGCGTTCCAGGCCTCCTCGCCTTCGCGGCCGGTGCGCACCAGCTCCAGGTACAGGCGGTCGGGAAACAGCCGGGCCAGCGGGCGCAGCTTCGCCAGTGCCGCGTCGGTGCCCTGGTTCACCGCGACGCGCGCCACCTCGCTCTCGCGGCCGAGCAGGGCGATCAGGCCCTCGGAGGCGCCGGGGGTGAGCCATGCGGCATCGACCATGGCCTTGCCACCGGCCTGGCCGTCGCGCCAGGCGCGCGACACCATCCGCGACAGGTTCAGGTAGCCGGCGTGGTTCTGGCACAGCACGGTGAGGCGCCAGGGGCGCGGGTCGTCCGGGGCGTTCACCCACAGGTCGCTGCCGCCGATCGGCTTGATGCCAGCCGCACTGCAGGCCTTGTAGAACTTCACCAGCGCGAACATGTTGCTGTCGTCGGTCAGCGCGACCGCGGGCATCCCGGCGCGCACGCAGCCATCGACCAGCGCCTTGATGCGGATGGTCGAATCGACCAGCGAGTACTCGCTGTGCAGGTGCAGGTGGACGAAACGGGCGGGCATGGCGACTCGGCGGCTGACCGGGAAAGGTAACCGTGGGTCGGGTGGGCCACAAGCTTGACAGTCGCGGCAACCAGACCATCCCGCGGCCAGGCCTGGGTGGTCAGCCTCCTGCGATGGGGAACCTGTCGACAGGTTTCATGTACGGCATGGCATCCCGGCTCCGCACCGGCTTCGCGCCGCAAAGGCTGGCGGAAGCCGATGACCGGGCCGCACGACTCAACGGATGGTGAAGCGCTGGCAGTCGTCCTCGCCGAGGACGTGGTCGAATGGCTGGATCAGCAGGCCGCGGCCGTCGTAGTCGTGATGCGTGGTGTCGTCCGCCTTGCCTCGCGGCAGCGCCTGGTCGATCGCTTCGCGCAGCGGGTTCGGTGCAGGGACGTCGGATGGTGCGGGCCAGGGAGCGGTGGGCGATGTCATGACGGGGCTCCTCGCGGTCTTTCCGCGGTTGGAACGATCCGCAGGAGCGGATCCGGGGGGCGTCCCTGCATCGGGCGGGCGGATGGGGTGGCCGTCGCCTTGTCCTGCCCCATGGGATGCGGGAAACGCGGTCCGCGTTGCGCGGCCGGGAGGATCCGGTCCGGATCGGTGCCCCGCATCGGCAGGGGCTTTGCGCAGCATTTTACGCCGCCAGCATGCGCCCGCACCTGCCACCAGTCAGGTTTTCGCTGGCCCGCTGCTTGCTGCCCGTACTGCTCAGAACAGGGCCATCTGCTCGAGCGCCCGGCCGACCGGGCCGAAGCTTCGCCGGTGCTGCGGGCACGGTCCCAGCCGCTGCAGCGCGTCCAGGTGTGCCGCCGTCGGGTAACCCTTGTGCACGGCGAAGCCATAGCCGGGATGGACGGTGTCCAGCTGCACCATCAGCCGGTCGCGGGTGACCTTGGCGAGGATCGAGGCGGCACTGATCGCCGGCTCCAGCGCGTCGCCGCCGACGATGGCGCGGCCGGGGCAGGGCAGGTCGCGCGGCAGCTTGTTGCCGTCGACCAGCGCCTCGTGCGCGACCGGCGCCAGGCCGGCCACGGCTCGGCTCATGCCGGCCATGGTGGCCTGGAAGATGTTCAGCCGGTCGATTTCTTCCGCCTCGACCACCACCACGCAGTGCGCCAGCGCGTGTTCGATGACCAGCGGGTAGAGCGCCTCGCGCTTTTTCTCGCTGAGTTTCTTGGAGTCGTCGAGGCCGGCGATCGGCCGGGCCGGGTCGAGGATCACCGCGGCCACCACCACCGGGCCGGCCAGCGGGCCGCGGCCGGCCTCGTCGACGCCGGCGATCCGGTGCGGGGTCCGCTCAGGCATGCGCGGCGCTCCGCTCGATCAGTTCGGCCACCGCGGTGGCCGCGGCGTCACCGGCGTGGCCGGACAGGTCGACCTGCAGGTTGCGGTGCAGTTGCTCGAACGTCGCCACGATCGCGCCGCGCCGCTCGCTGTGCTGGAACAGCGCCAGCGTATCGTCGGCCAGATGGGCCGCGGTGCAGTCGTCCTGCATGCGCTCGGACACCGGCAGCGGATCGCCCAGCCCGCTGGCGCGCGCCAGCACGTTGGGCAGCGAATAGATATCGGTCTTGAGCATGTGCAGCAGCCGGGCGATGCGGTAGCTGAGGGGCGACACGCGGTAACCGACCACCATCGGCCGCTTCGCCAGCATCGCCTCCAGCGTGGCTGTGCCGGAAGCCAGCAACACCACGTCGGCGGCCAGCATCGCCTCGTGGGCATGGCCGTCGAGCAGCCGCGGCGGCTCGGGCCAGTGCGGGCCGGGCCGGTTCAGCAGTGCCCGGACCCGCTCGTGCATGCGGGCGTTGGCCGAAGGCACCACCACCTGCAGCCCCGGTACGGCGGCGGCGACCCGTGCGGCGGCGTCGAGAAAGGTCGCGCCGAGCCGTTCGATCTCCGAACCGCGGCTGCCGGGCAGCACCGCGAGCACGGGGCGATCCTGCGCCAGGTTCAGCGCCTCGCGCGCGGCGGGGCGGTCGCCGACCATCGGAAAGCGGTCGGCCAGCGGGTGGCCAACGAAGCGCGCATCCACACCGTGTCGGGCGTAGATCGGCGGCTCCATCGGGAACAGGCACAGCACCCGGTCGGCGCTGCGACCGATCTTCTCCGCGCGCTTCTCGCGCCAGGCCCACACCGAAGGGCTGACGTAGTGCACGGTACGCAGTCCGGCGGCGCGCAGGCGCTGCTCCACGCCGAGATTGAAGTCCGGTGCATCGATGCCGACGACCACGTCAGGCCGGGCGGCGATCAGCCGGGCGACCAGTGCCTTGCGCAGCCGCAGCAGTCGCGGCAGGTGGCGCAGCACTTCGGCCAGGCCGAACAGCGACAGTTCGGCCATGTCGTACCAGGATTCCAGCCCCTGTGCCTGCATGCGCTTGCCGCCGATGCCGACGAAGCGGGCTCCGGGGTATCGCCGGCGCAGCGCGGCCAGCAAATCCCCGCCCAGCTGGTCGCCGGATTCCTCGCCGGCGATCACGGCGATGAGCGGGGCGGCGGGGTCGGGGAGTCGCGAATCGGTGGAGACGGGCGGCGCATTCATGTGCGCGATTGTAGTGCGTGCCGCCCGGCCGTACGGGGCGCAGCGCAGGCCGGTCCCATGGGGTGGACGTTTCAGCGCGCCAGCGAGCGCTCGCTGCGCTCCAGGAACTCCAGCATCGCACGGACATCCTCGCTGTCCTGCGCCTGCGTGGCCAGCTGCTCGCGCGCCTCGGCCAGGCTCAGGCCGGCCATGTACAGCGTGCGGTAGGCACGCTTGATCGCCGAGATGCGCGTGCTGTCGAAGCCGCGGCGCTTGAGGCCCTCGCTGTTGATGCCACGCGGGCGACCGCGGGTCTCGTTGGCCATCATGACGAACGGAGGCACGTCGCTGCCGACCAGGCAGCCCATGCCGATGAAGGCGTGCGCACCGACCTTGCAGAACTGGTGCACGCCGGCGTAGCCGGACACGATCACCCAGTCGCCGATCTCCGCGTGCCCGGCCAGCGCCGAGTAGTTGGAGAACACCACGTGGTTGCCGACCTGGCAGTCATGCGCCACATGCACGTAGGCCAGCAGCCAGTTGTCGTTGCCGATGCGGGTGATGCCGCCGCCGTCGCCGGTGCCGCGGTTTACGGTGACGAACTCGCGGATCAGGTTGCGGTCGCCGATCACCAGCTCGGTGCGCTCGCCCGAGAACTTCTTGTCCTGTGGTGCGCCGCCGAGCGAGGCGAACTGGCTGATGCGGTTGTCGCGGCCGATGCGGGTGGGGCCCTCGATCACCACGTGCGGCCCGACCACGGTGCCGGCGCCGATCTCCACGTCCGGCCCGATCACCGTGTAAGCGCCGATACTGACGTTGTCGCCCAGCACGACCGACGGGTCGATCTGGGCGGTGGGATGGATCGACGCGGCGTGGATCATTTGTCGGACCTCGCTGCGCACATCAGTTCGCAGCTGGCCACTTCCTTGCCGTCCACCAAGGTCCTCGCGATGAACAGGCCCATGCCGCGCATCAGGCGCTTGAGCGAGACTTCCATGCGCAACTGGTCGCCCGGCACCACCGGGCAGGCGAAACGGGCGTTGTCGATCTTCGCCAGGTAGAACAGCGGGCTGCCCTGGTCGCCCTTCAGGCGGCTCGAGATCTGGGTAAGCAGGCCGGCGCTCTGCGCCATCGCCTCGACGATCAGCACGCCCGGCATCACCGGGTGGCCGGGGAAGTGGCCCTGGAAGAACGGCTCGTTCATGGTGACGTTCTTCAGCGTCACCACGCTGGTGTCCGGCACCAGTTCGATCACCCGGTCCACCAGCAGGAACGGGTAGCGGTGGGGCAGCAACTGCTGGATCTGTTCGACACCGACCGGCAGGCTGAAATCCGCAGCGTAATCACTCATTGTTGCTGTCCTTCTCCAGCGCCGCGAGGCGGCGCACATAGTCGTCGAGATGCTTGAAGCGGGCGGCATTCTTCCGCCACTGCCGGTTTTCCTGAAGCGGCGTTCCCGAGGAATACTCGCCGGGTTCGCGGATCGAGTGGGTCACCAGGCTCTTGGCCGTGATGGTAACCCGGTCGGCCAGCTCCAGATGGCCGAGCACGCCGGCGTTGCCGCCGATCATGCAATAGCGGCCGATCTTCGCGCTGCCTGCCACGGCGGCACATCCGGCCAGCGCCGAATGCGCGCCGATCGTCACGTTGTGGGCGATCTGGATCTGGTTGTCCAGCCGCACGTCCTCCTCGAGCACGGTGTCGTCCAGCGCGCCTCGGTCGATGGTGGTGTTCGCCCCGATCTCGCAGTCGTCGCCGATGCGCACGCCGCCAAGCTGGGGCAGCTTGATCCAGTGGTCGCGGTCGAAGGCCAGGCCGAAGCCGTCCGAACCGATCACCGCGCCGGGGTGCACCAGCACCCGCTTGCCCAGGGTGACGCGGGTGACCAGGGTCACGCGGGCGACCAGCCGTGACTGGGCGCCGACCACGCAACCCTCGCCAATGACGCAGTGCGGACCGAGCACGACCCCATCCTCGATCACCGCGTCAGCCTCCACCACGCAACAGGGGCCGACGCTGGCGCTCGGGCTGACCCGCGCCGTGGGCGCGACCACCGCGCTCGGGTGGACGCCGGCCGGAGCGGCCGGCAGATGCTCGAACAGCGCGGCGATCTTTGCGTAGGTGACGTAGGGGTCGCGGGCGACCAGCGCCGCGGTCGGGCACTGCGCCGCGTCCGCCTCGCGCAGCACCACCACGCCGGCGCGGGTGCCGGCCAGCTGGCCGGCGTACTTGCTGTTGGACAAAAAGGTGAGCTGGCTCGGGCCGGCGCCGGACAGCGTGCCGACGCCGTCGATCAGGCGGCCGGCGTCGCCGTGGGCGACGAGGCCGAAGCGATCGGCCAGCTCTCCGACCGTATGGGAATTCGCGCTCATGGATGCTCCGGGAAAGCGCGCCATTGTAGGCGACCCGGGCGCGGGTGTCCGTGCGCCCGCGAAGGGAAGGGGCCGGAAACGCGAAAGCGCGGCCGGGGCCGCGCTTTCGCCAGGGTGTCCGCGTGCCCTGCGGCGTCGGTCAGAACTGGCTGCCGAAGGTGAACTGGATGCGCTCCTCGTACGGCCGGTCGGCCGGCTTGGAGCGGATCGGCGTGGCGAAGTTGATGATCAGCGGACCGATCGGCGCCTGCCAGTGCAGCGAGATACCGGCCGAGGCACGCAGGTCGCCCGCCTTGAAGCTCTGGTAGTCCTTGTAGGCGTTGCCGACGTCCATGAACAGCGACACGCGGGCGGTGTTGATGTCCTTCAGGAACGGCAGCGGCAGGTATAGCTCGGACGTCCCGAGCACCTTGAAGGCGCCGCCGATCGGCTGGGCGTACTGGTAGTAGCTGCCGGTGCAGTAGCCGTTGGAACCGGGCTGGATCGCATGACCGCTGGCATCGGTGCCGGAGCACACGCGCGGGCCCAGGGTGTTGTCCTGGAAGCCGCGCACGTCGCGCACGCCGCCGGAGTAGAAGTTCTGCCAGAACGGGTAGTCCAGCGGCTGCCCGGCCTGGTACTGGCCGAACGAGTTCTTGTAGGTCTGGCTGCCGTAGGTCGCGCCGTACTGCGCCTGGCCGTCCAGGTACAGCACGAAGCCACCACCGATCGGCCAGTAGTGGTTGGCTTCCGCGCTGACGCGGAAGTGCTGCACGGTGGAGCCCGGTAGTGCCACGTCCGTGGACACCGACATCAGGCCACCGCGGGTCGGCGCCCAGTAGCCATTGCGGGTGTCGTGGTTCCAGCCCAGGGTGCCGGTCCACTCGTGGATGGTCTGGTGGCCCAGCGCGTTCTGGTAGTCCAGCAGCACCTGCGGGCTGTAGCCCGGGTACAGATTGATCTTGTTGCTGCTCAGGCCGAGACCGACGCGCAGGCTGTCGAATTCGGTGATCGGGATGCCGAGGAAGGTGGAGAACGATTTGGCACTGGTGGCGTAGTTGGCGAAGTTGGTGTTGCCATAGTCGGTCTTGGAGTAGCCAACCGTATAGCCGATGCCGATGCCGCTGTCGGTCAGGAACGGGTTGTAGTAGCTGGCATTGACGCGCTTGTAGTACGTGCTGGTCTCGGCGCCGACGCTGAAGCTGTCGCCGGTGCCGAGGAAATTGTTCTGTGACACCGAGGCGGACAGGATGATGCCCGAGTACTGCGAGTAGCCCACGCCGAACTGCAGGCTGCCGGCGGACTGCTCTTCCACCTTCACGGTGACGTCGACCTGGTCCTGGGTGCCGGGCACGCGCTGCTTGTCGATGTCGACCTTCTTGAAATAGCCCAGCTGCTGCAGGCGGATCTTCGAGCGGTCGATCATCGCCTGGGAATACCAGGAGCCCTCAAGCTGGCGCATCTGACGGCGCAGCACGTCGTCCTCGGTACGGGTGTTGCCCTGGAAGATCACCCGGCGCACGTACACGCGCTGGCCCGGCTCGACGTAGAAGGTCAGGTCGACGGTGCGCTTTTCCTTGTCCAGCTTCGGCACCGGCGTCACCTTGGCGTAGGCGAAGCCGAGGTTGGACAGGATGCCCTTGATGGCGTTGGAGGTGCCTTCGACCGCAGCGCGGTTGAACTTGTCGCCCGCCTTCACGAACACCAGCTGGCGCAGGGTTTTCTCCGGCAGGATCAGCTTGCCCAGCAGGTGCACATCCGAAACGGTGTAGACCTCGCCCTCCTTGATGCTCGCGGCGATGTACATCTCGCGCTTGTCGGGCGAGATGGTGACCTGGGTGGAATCCACGCCGAAGTCGGCGTAGCCGCGGTTCATGTAGTAGGACTGCAGCTTCTCCAGGTCGCCGGAGAGCTTCTCGCGCGAGTACTGGTCGTTCTTCGAGTACCAGGACATCCAGTTGGTGGTGCCGGACTCGAAGTTGTCCTCGATCTGCTTGTCGGTGAACGTGGTGTTGCCGACGACGTTGATCTCCTTGATCTTGGCGACCTTGCCCTCGCGGATCTCGATGTCCAGCGCCACACGGTTGCGGTCCAGCCGGGTCACGTGCGGGTCGATCGACACGTTGTACTTGCCGCGGTTGTAGTACTGGGTGATCAGCTCCTGCTTCACGCGGTCCAGCGAGAGGCGGTCGAAGGTCTCGCCCTCGGACAGGCCGATTTCCTTCAGGCCCTTGCGCAGGTCCTCTTCCTTGATGTCCTTGTTGCCGCGGATGGTCAGCTTGGCGATGGACGGGCGCTCGATCACCTTGATCACCAGGATGTTGCCCTCCCGGCTCATCTCCACGTCGCTGAAGAAGTGCGTGTCGTAGAGGGCGCGGATGGCGCGCTGGGCCTCGTCCTCGGTGAACTGGTCACCCTTGTTCACCGGCAGGTAGTTGTAGACCGTGCCCGCCGAGATGCGGCTCAGGCCGTCGATGCGGATGTCGGACACGACGAACGGTTCGAAGGCCACCGCGTTGGCGGAGAGAGAGGCAAGCAGGAGCAGGGCGGCGATACGCTTCATCGTCGATTCCGTTGGGTTATTTCGACGGGCCGATCATGGTGATCGTCCCGGACAAGGCAGGGCGCAGGAGCAACGCCGAAGTTCGATCACGTCCGCCTGCACCGGCGGTGCGTGGCGCCGCGATCCGGAGCGGGCCGTACGAACCGGCAGCATGGGCAGAGCAGAGATCCGTCACGACAGCAGGATGCGATGAAGGTCGTTGTAGAACGCCAGACCCATCATCGTGAACAGCAGGGCGAGCCCGACATACTGGCCGGCGATCATGGTTCGCTCGCTGACCGGGCTGCCCTTGACCAACTCGATAAGGTAATACAGCAGATGACCCCCATCCAAGAGCGGGATGGGCAGCAGGTTGAGGATGCACAGGCTCAGCGAGACCATGCCGAGGAAGTTGAGGAACCAGCCCGGGCCCATGTTGGCCGACTGGTTGGCGACCTGGGCGATGCCGATCACGCCGGAGAGATTCCTGGTGGAGGCCTGCCCCGTGATCATCTTCCCGATCATCTGGAAGGTCTGGTGCGCCGTGCCCCAGGTGGTATCCAGGGATTCACGCAGGGCGCGAAGCGGACCGTACCGTTGCATCACGGACTTGATGCCGACGCCGATGATCCAGTTCACCGGCTGGCCTTCGAGCGCTTCGCGACGCGCTGTCACATGCAGCAGGAGCTGGCTTCCGTCGCGGTCCACCAGGATCGCCAGTTCCGGCGATTTGGCTGCCAGTTCCGGTACCAGCTTGGTAAATGCGCGGTAGTCGGTGACGGGCTGCCCGTTGACGCTGAGGATCCGGTCTCCGATCCGCATGCCCGCCTGTGCGGCGGGCTTGCCGGCAATCACCTCCTGGATGATGGCTGGCGGGGGAGCCGACTGCAGGCCGACCATATCGAGATACTGGCCGACGTCCTTGCCCGCCGGCAGCCGGTCCAGGGGAAGCACCAGATGCCGGACTCCTCCCTCGGCACCACGAACCTCCAGTGGGAGGGGTTCGCGCCCGAGCAGAGCCGTGGCCAGCTGGTCCATCGCATCGGACCAGGTGGGGGTCTTCTTGCCCCCGATTTCCAGCAGCTCGTCACCGTCGCGGATGCCTGCCTGCGCCGCGATGCTTTGAGCTTTGGGGGTCACCACCGGCACCGCATCCGGGCGCCCGATCATGAACATCACCCAGAACGCCGCCACCGCGAAGATCAGGTTGAAAGCAGGGCCGGCAGCAACGATCGCGATGCGCTTCCACACCGGCTTGCCGGTGAATTCCTCGTCCTGCAGCTGCGGTTCCACGTCGCCCTCGCGGGCGTCGAGCATCTTCACGTAGCCGCCGAGCGGGATCATCGCGATCTGGTACTCGGTGCCGTCCCGGCCGACGCGCTTCCAGATCGCCTTGCCGAAGCCGACGGAGAAGCGCAGCACCTTCACGCCACAGCGGCGCGCGACCCAGAAATGGCCGAACTCATGAAAGGTCACCAGCACGCCGAGCGTGACCAGCAGCCAGAACACCGAGCCGAAAAAAGGATTCATCGATAAGAGCTTATCAGCATGCGTGACGGAGGACGCGGCGTGCGGCAGCGCGCGCCACGCGGTCCCGGTCTACCAGGGTCTGGACATCGACCACGGCTTCGGCCGGCAGTTCCGCCAGCACACTCTCCACCACGTTGGCGATGTCGAGAAAACCCAGTGCGCCGGCCAGGAAGGCCTCCACCGCCACCTCGTTGGCGGCGTTCAGGATGGCCGGGGCGTCGCCGCCTGCGCGCAGCGCCTGGAAGGCCAGGGCCAGGCAGCGGAACGTGTCGGTATCCGGCCGTTCGAACTGCAGGGGCGCCAGCGCAGCCAGGTCCAGCGGGGCGACGGCGGTGTCGATCCGCTCCGGCCAGGCCAGCGCGTGGCCGATCGCCGTGCGCATGTCCGGGTTGCCGAGCTGGGCCAGCACCGAGCCGTCCAGGTAGTCGACCATCGAGTGGACCAGGCTCTGCGGGTGCACCACCACCTCGATCGCCTCGGCCGGGGCGCCGAACAGGTGGTGCGCCTCGATCACTTCCAGGCCCTTGTTCATCAGGGTGGCCGAGTCGACCGAGATCTTCCGGCCCATCACCCAGTTCGGGTGGGCGCAGGCCTGGTCGGGAGTGATATGGGCCAGCTCGGCGCGGCTGCGGCCGCGGAACGGGCCGCCGGAGGCCGTGAGGATCAGCCGGCGGACACCACTCCTGGCGAGATCCGGGCGGCCGCCCGGCAGGCACTGGAAGATCGCGTTGTGCTCGGAATCCACCGGGATCAGCTCGCCGCCGCCCTCGTCCAGCGCGGCCAGCAGCAGCGGGCCGGCCATTACGATCGACTCCTTGTTGGCCAGCAGCAGGCGCTTGCCGGCCCTCGCGCCCGCCAGGGTGGATTCCAGTCCGGCGGCGCCGACGATGGCGGCCACCACGGTGTCGCAGAGCGGGCCCGCGGCGGCCTGCGCAACGGCCTCGGGGCCGCCGGCCACATCGCAGTGGACGCCGGCGGCGGCGAGTCCCCTGGCCAGCGCCGGTTCCAGCGATGGATCGGCGATCACCGCCAGATCGGGCCGATGCGTCGCGCACAGCGCGACCAGTGCGTCCACCTGGCGGTGCGCCACCAGCACGCTGGCGCGGAATCGCTCCGGATGGCGCGCGATGACGTCGAGGGTGCTGCCGCCGATGGAGCCAGTGGCGCCGAGGACTCCGACCTGCCTCATGACAGCTGCACGACGCCGAGCAACCACAGGCCCAGCGCGAACACCGGCATCGCTGCGAACACGCTGTCGAGCCGGTCGAGCAGGCCACCGTGGCCGGGGAACAGGTGGCCGGAATCCTTCACCTGCGCGTGGCGCTTCATCAGGCTCTCGACGAGATCGCCGACGATCGACACCGCCACGGTAACCGCGGCCAGCACGACCAGACCGGCCAGGCGTGCATCGTGCACGCCCAGCAGCCAGCCGCCGATCGCCACCACCAGGCCGGCCGCGACGAACGCGCCGTAGACGCCGGCCCAGGTCTTGCCGGGGCTGATCTGCGGCGCCAGCTTGCGCTTGCCCAAGAAGCGGCCGGCGAAGTAGGCGCCAATGTCGGCGGCCCAGACGATCGCCAGGCCGAGGAAGGTCCACCAGTGGCCGTGAGGCACGGTGCGATGGATCAGCACCAGACCGGCCCACGCCGGCACCATCACGAACGCGCCGGCCAGCAGCTTCAGGCGCCGGTTCTCCGGCGTCGGCGCGGCACCGAAGGAGAAATGGCGCAGCCAGGCCGACGCGACCACCCACCAGGCCACACCCAGCAGTGCCATCGCCGCCCACAGCCGCGGATCGCGGCTCCAGCCGGCGGCGGCATAGACCAGCGCCAGTGCGAGCAGCACGGCGATGCGGGCGGCCATGTTGTTCAGTCCGCTCAGGCGCATCCATTCCCAGGCGCTGGCGAGGAACGCGATGGCCACGATCACCGCGAACACCGGCGTCGCCGGCCCCAGGATGATGAACAGGGCCAAGGGAAGCAGCAGCAGGGCGGTGAGGATGCGCTGGAGCAGCATGGAGGTCCTTGGGTTCGTCAGGGCGGAGGTGCCGCAGCGACCTGGTCGCTGGTGCGGCCGTAGCGGCGTTCGCGGCGGGCGAAGTCGTCGATGGCCTGCGCGAGGCTGGCCTGGTCGAAGTCCGGCCACAGGGTATCGGTGAAGTACAGCTCGGCGTAGGCGGCCTGCCAAAGCAGGAAGTTGCTGATGCGCTGCTCGCCGCCGGTGCGGATGAACAGGTCCAGCGGGGGGAGGTCGGCCAGGCACATCCACCGACCCAGCGCGGCCTCGTCAAGGGTCTCGGCAGTCAGCTCGCCCCGGCCGATCGCCTGGGCGGCCTGGCGCGCGGCCTGCACGATGTCCCAGCGGCCGCCGTAGTTGACCGCGATGTTCAGCTGCAACCGCGTGTTGCCGGCGGTGCGCTCCATCGCGCCGTGCATGCGCTGCCGCAGGTCTGCGCCGAAGCCCGACAGTTCGCCGATGAAGCGCACGCGCACGCCCTGTGCATGCAGCTCGTCCACTTCCTTGTCCAGCGCCCGCAGGAACAGCGACATCAAGGCGCTGACCTCATCCTCCGGGCGTTGCCAGTTCTCGCTGGAAAAGGCGAACAGCGTCAGCGCCTCCACGCCCAGTCGGACGCAGCCCTCGATCACCTCGCGCACCGCCTTGCGCCCGGCGTTGTGGCCAAAGCTGCGTGGCTGGAAGCGGGCCCTGGCCCAGCGGCCGTTGCCGTCCATCACGATGGCGATGTGGCGAGGCACCCGTGCCGGAGCGTTCATGCGCGGCGACGCCGGCCAGGCGGGGCGGGTGAGCGCGGCATCGTCAGACGCTCAGCAGCTCTTCTTCCTTGTGCTTGACCACCGCATCGACTTCCTTGACGAAACGATCGGTGATCTTCTGGATCTCCTCGTCCGCCTTGCGCTCGTCGTCCTCGGTGATCTGCTTGTCCTTGCCCAGGTCCTTGATCTGCTGCAGGGCGTCGCGACGGATGTTGCGGATCGCGATCTTGGCGTTCTCGCCCTCGTGGCCCACGTGCTTGGCCAGCTCGCGGCGGCGCTCCTCGGTGAGCGGCGGCATGTTGAGGCGGATCACGGTGCCGGCGGTGGTCGGCGTGATGCCGATGTCCGACGCCATCAGCGCCTTCTCGATGGTCGCCACCAGGCTCTTTTCGAACGGGGTGATGATGATCGAGCGCGAGTCGCCCAGCGCCACCGAGGCGACCTGGTTCAGTGGCATGTCCGAGCCGTAGTAGGACACCTTGATGTTGTCCACCAGTGCGGTGCTCGCACGGCCCGTGCGCAGACGAGTCAGGTCGTGCTTGAGCGCGTCGATGGTCTTGCCCATGCGGGTCTGGGCATCGGTCTTGATGTCGTTGATCATGGGACGTCTTCCGGTGGATCAGGCGAGCCGGCAAGTATACCAGCGAGGCGGAGCCGCCCTTGGGGCGGCGCAGCAAGCCCGGGTCAGTGGGTGCCGACGGTGGTGCCGATCGACTCGCCGCGCATCACCCGCATCAGGTTGCCCGGCACGGTCATGTCGTAGATCACCATCGGCAGGCGGTGGTCGCGGCAAAGCGCGATGGCTGCGGTATCCATCACCGCCAGCTTGCGCTCGATCACCTGGTCGTAGGTGAGGTGGTCGTAGCGGGTGGCGTCGGCGTGCTTGGCCGGGTCGGCGGTGTAGATGCCGTCCACCTTGGTGGCCTTCAGCAGCAAGTCCGCACTCACCTCCACGGCGCGCAGCGCGGCGGCCGAGTCGGTGGTGAAGAACGGATTGCCGATGCCGGCGGCGAACAGCACGATGCGGCCCTTCTCGATGTGGCGGATGGCGCGGCGGCGGATGAAGTCCTCGGCCACGTCGTGGATCGGCAGGGCGCTCATTACGCGGGCGAAGCCGCCACGCTTCTCGATCGCGTCCTGCATCGCCAGTGCGTTCATCACCGTGGCGAGCATGCCCATGTGGTCGCCGGTGACCCGGTCCATGCCGGCTGCGGCCAGGCCGGCACCGCGGAAGATGTTGCCGCCGCCGATCACCACGCCGATTTCGACGCCGGCCTTGCGCACTTCGAGGATTTCGTCGGCGAGGCGGCCGATCACCTTCGGATCGATGCCGTAGTCCTCGTCGCCCATCAGGGCTTCACCGGAGAGTTTGAGCAGGATACGGCGGTACTTAAGCGGTTCGCTCATGGGGTCTCCGGATTGTGTGGGGCAAACCGCCATATTGTAGCGGGCGGCGGGCCGGCGGTTAAGCTGGAAGGCGCCTTGTCGGCCCAATCGGGGGGAAAGACGGGCTCTTGCCGGCAGCTTTGGGTGACGAGGGCATTCCCCGGAAGCGGCGCGGGCTTCGCTGTCATGCCCGGGATAGGCGCCGGATTGGCGCCTGGAAAAGAAAAAGCCGCGGTTTCCCGCGGCTTTTCCGTGTCACCGGGTGGCGGGGATCAGACCTGCATCGCCTTCGCCACTTCGGCGGCATAGTCTTCCTGCACCTTCTCGATGCCTTCGCCGACGGCCAGGCGGGCCACCGCCACCACTTCGGCGCCGTCCTTCTTCAGGGCGTCGCCGACGGTCACGTTGGTGTCCAGCACGTAGGCCTGGCCGAGCAGGGTCACCTCGGACACGATCTTGTTGATCTTGCCGGAGATGATCTTCTCCAGGATCTCGGCCGGCTTGGCCTTGTCCTTGTCGGACATCTGGCTCAGCGCGATGTCCTTTTCCTTCTGCACGAAGTCGGCCGGGACGTCCTCGGCCTTCACGTACTGCGGGTTCATCGCGGCCACGTGCATGGCCACGCCCTTGGCCAGCTCCTCGGAGCCGCCCTTCAGGGCCACCAGCACGCCGATGCGGCCGCCGTGGATGTAGCTGCCGATCACGCCGTCGGTTTCGACGCGGGCGATGCGGCGCACCTCGATCTTCTCGCCGATGGTGGCGATCAGCGCCTTGGCGCCTTCCTCGACGTTGCTGGCGCCCGGGAAGGCGGCGGCCTTCAGCGCGTCGATGTCGGCTGCGCCGGACTCCAGTGCCACCGTGGCGACGGCGTCGCTGAACTTCACGAAGTCGGGGTTCTTGGTGACGAAGTCGGTCTCGCAGTTGACCTCGACCAGCACGGCCTTGCCGGCGGCCTGCGCGGTCACGATGCGACCTTCGGCGGCGACGCGGTCGGCCTTCTTGTCGGCCTTGGCCAGGCCGTTCTTGCGCAGCCACTCGATGGCGACTTCGATGTCACCGTTGTTCTCGACCAGGGCCTTCTTGCATTCCATCATGCCGGCGCCGGACCGCTCGCGCAGTTCCTTCACCAGCTGGGCGGAGATGTTGCTCATGTCAGTTCCTCGAATGCTTTGGAGCCCGACGACCGGCGGGCGGCCGTCGGGCGGGTGAAGCGGCAGGCTTACTCGGCGTCGGTCGACTCGCGGCGGCCACGGCCGCCGTCACGGCGCGGCGCGCCCTTCTTGGCGGGAGCGCGGCGCGGAGCGGCCTTGCGCTCCTCGTCCTTGGCGACCGGGTTGCCTTCCTCGTCGAGCTCGACGAACTCGTCGGCATCGCCTTGGGCGGCGTTCGGCGCGGCGGCCTTGCCTTCCAGGATGGCGTCGGCGGCGGCGCGGGCGTACAGCTGGATCGCGCGGATCGCGTCGTCGTTGCCCGGGATGGCGTAGTCGACCAGCTCCGGGTTGTAGTTGGTGTCGACCACCGCGATCACCGGGATGCCGAGCTTCTTGGCTTCCTGCACGGCGATGTCTTCGTGGCCGATGTCGATGATGAACAGCGCGTCGGGCAGGCGGTTCATGTTCTTGATGCCGCCCAGCGAGTTCTCAAGCTTCTCGCGCTCGCGGCGCAGGGACAGCACCTCGTGCTTGACCAGCTTGTCGAACGAGCCGTCGGTCTCGGCCGCTTCCAGCTCCTTCAGGCGGGCGACCGACTGCTTCACGGTGCGGAAGTTGGTCAGCATGCCGCCGAGCCAGCGGGCGGTCACGAAGGGCATGCCGGCGCGGGCGGCCTCTTCGGCCAGCGGCTCACGGGCGGAGCGCTTGGTGCCGACGAACAGGATGGTGCCGCGCTTCTGCGCCAGACCCGACAGGAAGTTCATCGCGTCGGTGAACAGCGGCAGGGTCTTCTCGAGGTTGATGATGTGGATCTTGCCGCGGGCACCGAAGATGTACGGGGCCATCTTGGGGTTCCAGTAACGGGTCTGGTGACCGAAATGGACGCCCGCTTCGAGCATCTGGCGCATGGTGACTTGTGCCATGGGTGTAACTCCGAATTGTCGGTTCCGCGAACGGAACCTGGGGGTTGGGACCTCCACGCATCCCCGGCTTCGACCGCGGCGTTTCCTGGGATTGGCGGAAACGGACGCAGCACCCCGAAGACGGTGCCGATGCGTGTGTGGCGTTGGTTTGGGCTTGTTCCGCTGGATGGTTACAATGCCCGCTCGCATTGCAGGGGAGTGGGCTGAAAACGCCTGTTGCGCCCCGCAAAACTCACGAATTGTAGCCGGTGAGCCGGCAAGGCGGCAAGTTGGGCCCGGGCGTTGATCCACGGGCATGCCGCCGCCATCTGGGTGGAACCATGGCCATTACCCTCAAGACCCCCGAAGACCTGGCCGCCATGCGTGTGGCCGGCCAGCTTGCCGCCGAAGTGCTGGCGATGCTGAAAGAACACGTCAAGCCCGGTGTCACCACCGAGGACCTGGACCGCCTCGCCTACGAGCACATCGTCAACAGGCAGAAGGCGATCCCGGCCAATGTCGGCTACCACGGCTTCCCCAAGACGCTGTGCACTTCGGTCAACCACGTGATCTGCCACGGCATTCCGACCGGAGCCAAGGTGCTCAAGGACGGCGACATCATCAATCTCGACGTCACCGTCATCAAGGACGGCTGGCACGGCGACACCAGCCGCATGTACTTCGTCGGCACCCCGTCGGTGCTGGCGAAACGCTTGGTGGACACCACTCACGAGGCGATGATGCGCGGCATCCAGGCGGTGCGCCCGGGCGCCACGCTGGGCGATGTCGGCGCGGCGATCCAGAAGCACGCCGAGGCGGCCGGCTTCAGCGTGGTGCGCGAGTACTGCGGCCACGGCATCGGCAAGGTCTACCACGACGAGCCGCAGGTCCTGCACTACGGCAGGCCCGGTACCGGGGTGGAACTGAAGAAGGGCATGACCTTCACCGTCGAGCCGATGATCAACGCCGGCAAGCCGCATACCAAGCAGTTGCCCGACGGCTGGACCGTGGTCACCAAGGACCACTCGCTCTCCGCCCAGTGGGAACACACCATCGCCGTCACCGACGACGGCTTCGAGATCCTCACGCCCTGGCCGGATGCCTGAAGGCCTAGGAGTGAGGGGAGAGGAGTGAGGAGTGAGGAGTGAGAGGGGGCGCCACGGTGGACGTGGCGCCCTCTGCATTTGAACAACCCGCGGTGACGCGGGCATGGGGGGATGCGGAGCCGCATACCGGACCCCGGCACAGCCGTGCCGGGGTCTACACTGTCCTGCCTTCTCTCACTCCTCACTTCTCTTCACTCACTCCTCCCATGACTCCCCCTTCCGTCCCGCTGCCGCCGCTGCCCCGCCTGCCGATCGCGGTACCCCGCTCCGGCGTCTCGACCGAGGCGCGCAAGGCGTTGCGCCAATTGCTGGGCGACATGGATCGGGCGCTGGCCACCGCCTTCCGCGACGGTGCCGACGCCACCGCGCTGGCCGCGCGACGTGGCGAGTCGGTGGGGCGCATCGTGGTGCACGTGTGGAACGCCTGCCTGGGCGAGGTCGCGGACACCGCGCTGTTCGCGGTGGGCGGTTTCGGCCGCGGCCTGCTGTTCCCGCAGTCGGACGTCGACCTGCTGGTGCTGACCACCCGCGACGACCCGACCCTGCGCCGCGCGCTGGAGCAGTGCTTTGCGACCTTCTGGGACATCGGCCTGAAGGTCGGCCATGCGGTGCGCGAGCCGGCCCAGTGCAGGGCGCTGGCGGCGGAAGAGGCCAGCGTGTTCACCAGCCTGCTGGACGCGCGCCGACTGGCCGGCGACCCGGCGCTGGACACCGTGCTGCGGAGCATCGTCGACGATCCCGCACTATGGCCGCCGCGCGCCTATCTCGCCGCACGCCTGGCCGAGCGCGACGCGCGGCACGCCCGCTTCGACGACACCGCCTACAACCTCGAACCCAACCTCAAGGACGGACCCGGCGGCCTGCGCACGCTCGACTCGCTGCGCTGGCTCGGCCTGCGCCTCGCGCATGCCGACGGTTTCGACGGGATGGTCGCCGAGGGCCTGCTCGACCCGGCCGAGCGCGCCACCCTGGCCGAGGCCGAGGCCACGTTGCGGCGCTATCGCTTCGCCCTGCACCTGGAGGCCGGGCGGCCGGAGGAACGTCTGCTGTTCGACTTCCAGCGCGGGCTGGCCGCGCGCATGGGCTTCGTCGACCAGCACGAGAAGAACCTCGGCGTCGAGCAGTTCATGCAGGGCTACTACCGCGCCGCCAGCCAGGTCGAGCGGCTGGGTGTGCAGATCGTCGAGCGCTTCGAGGAGATGCTCGAGCCGGACAGCCCGATGACACCGATCGGCAGCGGCTTCGTGCAGCACGGCCGGCGCATCGCCGCGGCCGACCCGGAGCTGTTCATGATCCGGCCGGCGGCGCTGGTCGAGATTTTCCTGGCGCGGCTGGACCACCCCGAGCTGATCGGCTTCAGCGCCGAGACGATGCGCCGCATCCACCAGGCGACGGCACGGCACGGCAGTGCGCTGAGCGACGACCCGGCGGCACTGGCTGCCTTCCTGAAGCTGCTCCAGCGTGGCGCACCGGCGGTGGACGCGCTGTGGCGGATGAACCGGCACGGGCTGCTGGCGGCGATCCTGCCGGCGTTCGGCAAGGTGTTCGGGCGCATGCAGTACGACCTGTTCCACGTCTATACCGTGGACGAGCACACGCTGCGCGTGCTGCGCAACCTGGCGCGCTTCGCCGATCCGGCGGCGGTGAAGGAGTTTCCGCTCGGCTGCCAGATCTGGGCCTCGCTGGAAAAGCCCGAGCTGCTCCTGCTGGCCGGCCTGTTCCACGACATCGCCAAGGGTCGCGGCGGCGACCACTCGGTGCTGGGCGAGGACGACGCCCGCGTGTTCTGCACCCGGCTGGGGCTGGCTCCCGAGCATGTGGATACCGTGGCCTGGCTGGTGCGCTGGCACCTGCTGATGAGCACCACCGCGCAGCGCCAGGACATCACCGACCCGGAGGTGGTGAACCGTTTCGCCGAGGCGGTCGGCGACCGCCTGCGGCTGGACCGGCTCTACCTGCTCACCATCGCCGACATCATCGGCACCAGCCCGCGGCTGTGGAACGCGTGGAAGGACCGCTTGCTGGCCGATCTCTACACCGCCACCCGCTACGCCCTGCGCAGCGACGCCGAACTGCCGCGCGACGCCAGCGCCAGCATCGCCGAATGCCGTGCCAGCGCGCTGGCGCTGCTGGCTTCGGAGGGCTTCGCCGAAGAGGCGGTGGAGACGGTGTGGCGTGATTTCCCCGAGCGCAGCTTCCTCCGCCACCGGCCCGAGCAGGTGGCCTGGCAGACCGCGGCGATCCTGCGGGCGGACAAGGCACTGCCGCTGGTGGAGGTGCATCCGTTCTCGGTGCGCGGCAGCACGGAACTGTTCGTCTATGCGCCGGACCGCGACGGCCTGTTCGCCAGCGTCACCGCGATGCTCGACCGCATGCATTTCTCGGTGATGGAGGCGCGCGTGCTCAGCTCGCCCAGCGGGCTGGCGATGGACACCTTCCTGCTGCTGGAGGCCGACAGCCAGATGCCAGCCACGCCGCAGCGTGCCGACGAGCTGCGCCAGCGGCTGCTGCGCGCGCTGGCCGAGACCAAGCCGGTGCTGCCGGCGCGGCGCGGACTGCACCGGCACCTGAAGCACTTCCAGATGGCGCCGCGGATCGCCTTCTCCGCCACCGGCGGGCGCACCCAGATGGCGCTGGTTTGCAGTGACCGCCCTGGCCTGCTGGCCGCAGTGGCGCAGGTGATGCTGGAGGTGGGCGTGCGCGTGCACGACGCGCGCATCGCCACCTTCGGCGAGCGGGTGGAGGATTTCTTCCAGCTCACCGATCGCCACGACGCGCCACTGGACGGTGAACTGCAGGAGTGCCTGCGGCAGGCCCTGCTGGAGCGGCTGGCCCCGGCCCAGGGGTGAGTGGCCGGCACGCCTCCAGCCGGTGGGAGCGGGTGTATCGTCCCGTCTTCCGCCCGTGCGGCAGCTGAAGGAGGAAGCAGGGATGAACATCAGGCATGCGGGTCGTTCGGCCCTGGCGGCCCTCGCGTTCTGTATCGCGACGGTGCCGGCTTCCGCGGCCGCGGCCACCGCCGATGCCGCGGCGTCTCCGCAGCAGGGCGCCGCCGGGGTCACCTGGGTCCACCCGGTCATAGCGAAGTTCGGAGGGGTGCATCCGCGCCCCGATGTGGACATGCAGCTGGATCCGAAGGCCGACTACAAGGTGTTCGTCGACGTGGTGTCCGCCGATCTCGACTCGGACGAGCCGCTCCATTCGCTGCTGCGCCTGGCTCGCCTTGTCAACCTGATGGGCTACGGCAAGGTGCCGCCATCGCACGTGCACATCGTGGCGCTGCTGGATGGCCAGGCCGGCGCCGCCGCGCTGACCGATGAGGCCTACCGGCGGATGAGCAAGAAGCACACCGCCAACCCCAATACCGCATTGCTGCATGCGCTCAGGCAGGCCGGGGTGAAGCTGATGGTGTGCAGCCAGGCGATGGCGGGGCTGGGCCTGAAGGACAGCGACATCGATCCCGACGTCACCATCACCCTGTCCGGCCTCACCGACCCGATCCTCTACGGCCAGCGCGGCTACAGCTACATGCAGCTCTAGCCGGTCGCGCGACGGGCGTCTGGACGGCCGCCCGGTTGTCCATTCCGCCCCGGAAGCGGGTGCTGGCGGGGCCCATGCGTGTACTCTTGGCGGCTTGTCACGAGCACGCCGGAAGCCTACGCATGTCCTCCATCCAGACCCTTATCGAAGACGCGTTCGAGCGTCGCGCCTCGCTGTCGCAGAGCGAGATCGAAACCCACCTGCGCCCGGCCGTCGGCCAGGTGCTGGACCTGCTCGAGTCCGGCGAGCTGCGCGTCGCCGCGCCGGACGGCCAGAGCGGCTGGACCGTCAACCAATGGGTGAAGAAGGCAGTACTGCTGTACTTCCGCATCAACGACAACCGCGTCGTGGACGGCGGCCCGGCCGCCGCCTTCGACAAGGTGCCGCTGCGCTTCGCCCACGGTGACGATGCCTCGCTGCAGCAGCTCGGCGCGCGCGTGGTGCCCGGTGCGCTGGTGCGCCGTGGCGCGCACATCGCGAAGGACGTGGTGCTGATGCCCAGCTACGTGAACATCGGCGCGCACGTCGGCAGCGGCACCATGGTCGACACCTGGGCCACGGTCGGCTCCTGCGCGCAGATCGGCGCGCGCGTGCACCTGTCCGGCGGCGTCGGCATCGGCGGCGTGCTGGAGCCGCTGCAGGCCAACCCGACGATCATCGAGGACGACTGCTTCATCGGCGCGCGCTCGGAGGTGGTCGAGGGCGTGGTGGTGGAAAAGGGCAGCGTGATCGGCATGGGCGTGTTCCTCGGCCAGTCCACCCGCATCTACAACCGCATGACCGGCGAGATCAGCTACGGACGCATCCCTTCGGGCAGCGTGGTCGTATCCGGAAGCCTGCCTGCCAAGGACGGATCGCACAGCCTCTACGCCGCGGTGATCGTCAAGCAGGTGGACGAGAAGACCCGGTCCAAGACCGGCATCAACGACCTGCTGAGGAGCTTCGAATGAGCGTCGAACTGTATGGCCTGGCCAAGTGCAGCACCTGCGACAAGGCGCGCGCATGGCTGGATGCGCACAAGATCAAGCACAGCTTCACCGACTACCGCGAACACCCGATCGCCCCGGCCGCGCTGAAGGCGTGGGCGAAGGAGCTGACCTGGGAGAAGCTGGTCAACCGGGCCAGCTACACCTGGCGCGACCTGAGCGAGACGCAGAAGGCCGCTTCCACCGACGCGCAGTGGCTCGCCCTGATCAAGGAATTCCCCGCACTGGTCAAGCGTCCGGTGGTGGTGAAGGACGGCGCGGTGAGCGTCGGTTTCACCGAGAAGAAGT